>JBBDSA010000049.1:0-125251 GCA_040905165.1 Cyclobacteriaceae bacterium
ACTTCGTTTTGGGTTTTGATCATTCATTAAGAAGGGCAGTTATAGGATATCCCAATCCGGAAGGAAGATTTCTGGTTTTCAATGCGCACCAACAAGCCGCATTGATTACCCATTCATTTTTATCCGCAGGTGGCTATGCTTCAGGAGAGGAAGAAAAAACCAAATTGGTAATCAAAGGAGTGATTCTTTCTCAACAGATTGATAAAATTGTCACGAAGAATTTTGGTACCTACAAAGTATCTCATTCAGGTTACGAAGAATTAAAGCAAAGAATCCTTGAAAGGGACGATGCTTTTCAAGAATACCTGGCGTTTGATGAATTGAATCACGCCATATTGGATCTAGATGAAGAAAAAAACCTATTGGCCATGGCCAAGTTTCTTTACGATTTAATGGCAGAGCTGAAATCCAAGGAGAATACCTTATATGACCACCATGTAGACCTTCAGATAAGGTATAAATTGTACGGAGAAAAGACGTTTAACATCTCCTCCAAAGGGGAGAACAAAAGAATTTTTGACCGGTTCAGGTTGCACCCCCCTTCCGATACCATGCATGAGGAGTTGGTGAGCATTTCGGATTATAAAAAACAACTATATTTCAATAAACTCACAGGGAGAAAAAGTGAGCCGGAATTGAGTCAGATGGATATGGTGCAACTTGAATATTCCAGTGGCCTTAAAATTACGGTGGAGCTCACGGATGGAGGATCAAAATTATTTCTTCACCTCAGTGATTTTACCGATTGCTACAATAAGGATTCATTTTCTGCAGCGAGGAAAAATATCCACGACCGTTTGTTGAAGATTGTGGTATCATTGGGCAAAATGGTAATTGATGTAAATTGATGAATCCTATTCCACCTGATTTATCAGATAATTAAAATATGGTCCTTAGGAGTAGCCACCCTTTTTGAGGGTGGTTCTAAGGCTTTTTTCTGCCAGCAAATGGAATGGGGATCCCCAAAATCGGATCCCGATAAATCCAGTTCAATGGTTTTGATATTGGATCTCCAATCCTAGGTTCAACTTTTTTTAAATTAACCTTTACCTGGCTTTAGATATCAATTGGAGATTGTAGCAAATGAAAGGACTTTTGCGTCTGGTTGAAAAGGAAACTTCGTATTGTTGATTACAGATGAACCAAAAATTTCATGTTAATCCAATGAAGGAAGATTATGGTTGTCGGGTATGGAGAAAGTTATATTTATGGAAAATAATAAAAACCAATGATGAAAAACTATTTGAATCTTACGCTATTTATTGGGTTGATTTTGTCATTTTCTGATTGTATTGAAGATGAAAATCCCATGAAAACAGAAATGGCCTTTACCTTCAATGAGGGAATGAATGGTTGGGAAGGAGGATTTGCCGATCTTCCTGTGGATGGCCTGGATACTTATGAATTGGATGTGTCCGTCCAACAATTACCCGATGAAACGGGCAGTAATGATAAGGCCATTAAAATTGAAGGCAGGAATATGAGTGATGACCTTTTTATGTTTCTGAAAAGAAAAGTCGATGGACTGAAGCCCTTAGCTACCTATGAGGTCCAATTTGATATAGAATTGGCTTCTCAATACCCGGAAGAATCAATGGGCATAGGGGGAAGTCCAGGCGGATCGGTTTTCCTTAAAGCGGGCGCCAGTAATATTGAGCCAGTTCCCGAAGAAGTGGAGGAAGCATCAGCAACTTATCTGAGAATGAACATTGACAAAGGGAACCAATCCCAGGATGGACCGGATATGTTGGGACTGGGCACGATTGGAATTGAAGGTGAGGATTTCGAATATGAACTGATCAGGAGGGGAAATCCAAATGAACCTTTTATCATCACAACTGACGAAACAGGTTCTATTTGGTTCGTAATTGGTACCGATTCCGGGTTTGAAGGAAAAACCACTTTGTATTATAGAGAAATCAAAGTAATTTTAGAAGAACGCTGAAGTCTTTTGTTTCAGTCAAAGAGCAGTAATTGGACCTCATTGAAATAAATTCAATATGCATTTGAAAAAACCGGAGGGGTTTTCCTGGATGAACGAACCCAGAAAATGGGAAATAAAAGAAGGCAAACTCTTTGTGCATACCCAATCCAAAACAGATTTTTGGAGAAGGACCCAATATGGGTTTATCCGGGATAATGGCCATTTTTGGTACATTAACCAACAGGGAGATACCGAAATTTCCGTAAAAATTACAGGGGAATATAAAGATTTATATGACCAGGCAGGTATTATGCTCAGGATAGATGATGAAAACTGGGTGAAAGCAGGGGTAGAATTTGTTGGTGGGGTGCAGCAGGCCAGTGCAGTGGTGACAAGAACCTTTTCTGATTGGTCTGTCATATCCCTTTCAGATAACCCTGCATCATTATGGATCAAAGTAAAAAGAGGAGCCGATTATGTGGAGATAAGTTACAGCAGGGATTCGGTTCATTTTCAATTGCAACGATTGGCCTATTTTCCCCCATCAAGTGAATTTTTTATTGGTTTGATGGCCGCCTCACCGGATGGTGACGGTTTTGAAGTTGTTTTTGATGACTTTCAGATTTTTCGCCTGCCCATGCCCAGGGCAGGCGAATGAAATTTCCGGATATTTTCTTTAGGGTAAATTGAGGGCAATCATTTAACAAACCAATTAAACAGTGGTTGGCTCCGGATGCTGATAGGGGGAGCGATAAGGTCTTCTCAACAAACGGGTTGCTTCTTCATCGTTGGTTACTACCATTTTCTCGGGGTCGTAGGCCAATGGCCTGCCCAGTTTCATGGATAAATTGGCCAAGATACAACTTGCCGTTGAAATATGCCCCTGCTCAATATCGGCTACAGGTAAGCCTCCATTTTCAATGGTATAAAGAAAGTCCAACATTTGACCCCTGGTAGCAGGCGCCGCTTGAAGTTCTATGTCTTTTTCAGTAAGGTCCTCAGGGTACTTTTCTTTTTCATAAAGTACATCCTGGGTAATGGGCTCCCCCCCTCCCTGAGGGATGAACTCATACTTCATAGTGGACGCCTTAAGGGTACCTTTATCACCATAGATTTTATAAGCCCATGGGTATTCGGGATCCTGGGGAGTACCCCAGGACCTGTGATTCCATACACAATCCAGGTCATCATAATGGAAGGTGGCAGTTTGGGTGTCAGCAATAGTGGATTTACCCCCTTTTTGGACATATATTCCCCCTGTTGCGAATACGCTTTTTGGCCAACCCAAGCCCAGAGTCCACCTTACCGCATCAAACATATGGACACACATGTCTCCTGTTATGCCATTGCTGTATTCCATCATGGTACGCCACCATCTACGGTGAGGGAGTCCATCGTAAGGCCGCATAGGCCCGGGACCTACCCACAAATCGTAATCAAAAAAATCAGGAACAGGCTGAACATCTGGGTTACCGTTTGCCCTCATGTGATAATAACAACACATTTCGGCATGGGAAACCTTTCCCAATAAACCCGCCTCCACAATTTTATTTTTCGCCTCTATCAGATGCGGTGTGCTTCTTCTCTGCGTACCAATCTGGACCTTTTTATTGTACTTTCTGGCAGCGGCCAAAATTGCCTCTCCTTCAATGACATCGACACTGATGGGTTTTTGTAAGTAAACATGCGCCCCCGATTTAATGGCATCTATGGCCATCAAAGCATGCCAATGATCCGGACTACCTACCAAAACAATATCCAGAGAATGCTCATCAAGCATTTTTCTGTAATCATTGTATTTTTTAGGGACCTTACCTGAAGTTTGCCTTTTACTGACCAGGTTTCCGGCCTCCTCCAATAATCTGGCATCCGGATCTGCCAAGGCCACCACTTCTACAGGGGCCACTTGAATTAACCTAAAAAGATCGCTTTTGCCGTACCATCCTGTTCCGATCAATCCCACCTTATAGGGATCTTTTCTCTTGGTCCAAGGCATGCCATGGGCGCCGATGCTGGTAAGAGCCAACAAAGCAGAACTGCTTTTAATGAATTTTCTTCTATCGATATTCAAATGATTCATTGGGATATTGGGTTTGTCATTTTTCGAGCAGTCAATATATAAAATTTATCAGTCAGAGATCATAATTTCAGGTTGATTCTTGATTTTTTGTCTGTTTTTTCTTTTAATCGGAAAATCAAATTGGTATTTTTCAGTTTGCTCCGGTATTTTGACAATAAATTGAATAAAATGAAATCAAACAAGGCATTGAAATTGGTTTTTATTTCCTTGTTTCTATATTTTTCCAATGCAGTTGGACAAGAAGACAGGTCTTTTATAAAAGCCCCTAAAATATTTGGTCCCTCAGCATTTCAGGAGCACCACCAGATCGAAAACAGGGCTTTCACGGGCATTCCCAGCTTGGCCATTACACCGGATGGGACATTTTGGTCAGTATGGTATGCTGGAATAACACCTGAAGAAGATCAAAATAATTACGTGGTTCTTTCCAGAAGCGACAATAAAGGCAAACATTGGCAGGAGGTTTTGGTGGTAGATCCGGATGGGCCAGGACCGGTTAGGGCATTTGACCCTGAAATTTGGGTAGATCCAGAAGGAAAACTATGGGTTTTCTGGGCTCAGACCATAGGAATGGACGGTACAGAGGCGGGAGTCTGGGCCATAAATGCCAGTGAGGTGGGTAATGAGTCTATCCAGTGGTCCACACCCAGAAGACTCACTGATGGGATCATGATGTGTAAACCTATGGTACTGAGTTCCGGGGAATGGGTTATACCGGCTTCTACCTGGAGGTTGACGGATAACAGTGCCAGAATGGTGGTTTCCGAGGACCAAGGGTCCACCTGGCATTTAAGAGGTGCTGTTCAGGTACCCGAAGAATTCCGCGCCTATGATGAACATATGATTGTTGAAAAAATGGATGGGGACCTCTGGATGTTGGTGAGAACCAATTACGGTATTGGCGAGAGCATTTCCCAAGACCGTGGAAAAACATGGTCAGAACTAGAGCCGGCAATGTTGGCTCATCCCAGTGCGAGGTTTTTTCTCCGGAGGTTGACTTCAGGGAATTTGTTGTTGGTCAAGCATGGACCATTGACCATACGTACAGGAAGGTCACATTTAATGGCATTTTTATCCGATAATGAGGGAAAAACCTGGTCCAGGGGTCTTTTATTGGATGAAAGACCAGGTGTATCTTATCCGGATGGCCAGCAGGATGGGGATGGGGAAATTTACATGATCTATGATTACGACAGGAGGGGGGAACAAAAAATACTGATGACTTCTTTCCATGAAGGCGATATTTGGCACAACCAAGCTGATCAGAAATTGTTTGAAGTGTTTCAAAACAGAATGGTAATCAGCGAAAAGCAGGAATAATTTTCCTGTATTTTATTATACTGACCGATTTAATTTTACCCAACCCAGGATCCCAATGAAATTACAGTTGAATTTACCAATAATTGGTTTTTTCTTTTTGTTCAACCCAATAAAGGATGCAGGATTAATGGCCCAGGAATTTTCTTCTCCATGGAAATTGCATACCATTGATGATTCTTCGCTCGGTTCGGATGGGACAAAGTTAGCCGATGTAAACGGAGATGGTAAAATGGATATGGTAGTAGGATGGGAAGAGGGGGGCATCACGCGTCTATTTATTCATCCCAAAGCACCTAATCAATCTTGGAAATACATAGAAGTGCATTCTCCGGACGTAGAGGATGCTTTTGCGGTAGATTTAGATGGGGATGGATTTATGGATTTGGTGACCTTCTCCGAAGGGAATCATCAACGCATTTCCGTCCACTGGGCACCTTCCAACTGGGATCATTATTACCAATCCGAAAAATGGCATACAGAGGATTTCCCGGAGACAACGGGAAGGTCCAGATGGATGTTTGGGAAAGCGGTTGATATGGATGGAAAAAGCGGTATTGATCTGATTGTAGGCTCAAAAGACCCTGATGGAACCATCGGTTGGTTGGAATCCCCGTCGGAGCCCAAAAATACGGCAGAATGGAAATACCATGAAATATCCAAAGCAGGTTGGATCATGTCTATCGAGCTTTGGGACATGAACTTAGATGGGAAACAGGATATTCTGCTAACAGATAGGAAGGGCGACCTGCGGGGCTTAAGATGGCTGGAAAAACCTGAAAAAGATAAATTGAGAAGGCCATGGAAAAATCATTTTATTGGATTGGAAAAAGGAGAACCCATGTTTTTAGGCTTATTGAAAGCAGACCAAAACCACCTTCCAGAAATAATTGTCCCGGATTTGACCCGTGGTTGGGAGCATTTTTATCATAAAGAAGGTACATGGGATAAGGATTTCATTCCCTATCCAGAAGTTAGTGGGTCCAGAGGAAAGTCTGTGGTGGTCGGGGATATTGATCAGGATGGACAACAAGACTTGGTGGCCTCCTTTGAAGATGCCCTGCACCAATCCGGGGTAGTGGCCGTTTTGGGATTTTTAAAGGAAAATTCAAGAACTATTGACATCAGTGGCCTCCCAGGAGTGAAATACGATTTCCTGTTATTGATTGATATGGATGGAGACGGTGATTTGGATATTTTAACTTCCGAGGAAACTTCTGAAGAGGGTACGAAAAGGGGATTGGGAGTGATTTGGTATGAAAACCCCTTAAAATAATTCCCTGATTTATATTTTTTTTATTTTGGAGAGGCCTTATTTCCGAAAGGAGGGTATAACAAACATCATATTCCGGGCAGTGCAGGGAAGACGATCAAAAAATAATGAGTACTTTGACCTTGGAAAAATGGAACCTAAAAATTGAGATAATAATGTATAAAGAAGTTTATCTGGTAGCAAGTGGAGACCTTAGGCTGGCGGCCAATCAAACCTGTTGGCAGGCACAGGAGGAAATGGAAAAATTGCTTACGCAAATCTTGGAATCTTTGGGGGTAAGGGTGGTCCGGGGACATGTATATAATGAAGAAAAAAGACACGGATTTATCGATTCCCAGAAAATGGGCATGGAGGTGTTTAAAAACTTAAATCCAGGTATACCATTGATTGTCGCCGAAAGTGTATGGCAATACTCTCATCATGTTTTGGCAGGGCTGACTACTCACAAAGCACCTATTTTGACTGTAGCAAACTGGAGTGGACAGTGGCCGGGATTAGTGGGAATGCTGAACCTGAATGGCTCCTTAACAAAGGCAGGGGTCACCTATTCTACCCTATGGAGTAAGGATTTTGATGACGATTTTTTTATGAATGGACTAAAGGAGTGGCTTCATTCTGGTATGATCACCCATGATATGAGTCATTTACGGGATTTTGACCCCTCTGAAATCAATTCGAAAGAACTTGAATCCGGTCAAAGCTTTGCCAGGGATTTTATAAAAAACAAGGCCATAATGGGCGTTTTTGATGAAGGGTGCATGGGGATGTTCAATGCCATCATACCGGATCACTTGTTGCACCCTTTAGGGGTTTTTAAGGAACGACTCAGTCAATCTACCCTATTTGCCAAAATGAGAATGGTGGGGGATGAGGAGGCCGAAGGGGTCCTGAACTGGCTTCACGATAAAGGAATGAAATTCGAATGGGGGAGTGATCCGGAAAAAAATTTGACATTGGAGCAGACCTTGGAGCAATGCAAAATGTACATTGCAGCCCTTAAACTAGCAGATGAATTTGGTTGTGATACCATAGGCATTCAATACCAACAGGGCTTGAAAGATTTGACGGTAGCCAGTGACCTTGCCGAAGGATTATTGAATAACACGGAAAGACCCCCAGTTTATAACCAAAGGGGAGAAGTTTTATACCGGGGCAAAGCACTGCCCCATTTCAATGAAGTGGATGAATGTGCCGGGCTGGATAGTTTGGTTACCTACCGCTTATGGGAAAAGCTGGGCATGGATGGGGCCAATACCCTCCATGATCTGCGTTGGGGAGAAAATTTCAGAATAGGAGAAAAGGATCATTTTGTTTGGGTTTTCCTAATTTCGGGAGCTGCACCTCCTTCCCATTTTATTGATGGGTACAAAGGGGCAAGAAGTGAAAGACAACCGCCCATGTATTTTCATCTGGGTGGGGGAAGTTTAAAGGGAATAAGTAAACCGGGATATATCGTTTGGAGCCGTGTATTTATAATGAACGACCGGTTACATTGCGATATCGGTGTGGGAGAAGTGGTGGCGCTGCCAAAGGAAGAGACCGAAAGAAGGTGGCAATTGACTACCCCTCAATGGCCCATCATGCATGCCGTATTGGAGGGTGTGAACAGAGATCAAATGATGGGAAGGCACAAAGCCAATCATATCCAGGTGGTCTATGCCGACAGTAAAGAAAAAGCATTGGAAGCCTGTAAAATCAAAGGGGCTACCATGCATGGTTTAGGATTAAAAGTAGCGTTATGTGGTTTATGAAAAATAGGAATTTGATTATACATATAGGCATTGTATTTATTTTTTCTTGCCTGATGGCCAGTTGTCAAAGTAAAAATTCCGGAGAGGAACAGGTGGGTACTAAGGAGAACAAACCGAACGACATTACCGGAAACTTTTATCTTCCTCCTTTAGAGGAGGTAGGTAAAGGGGCTCTGGTTCATGCAGAACTGATCTATCCCCTGGAAGATAGGCCCACTCCCCAGGTTCATGCTTCCACCCTGGTTGAATCCCCTGTAGGATTATTGGCTGGTTTTTTTGCCGGAACCCACGAAAGGAATCCAGATGTAGGTATTAGGGTAAGTCATTTGAAAGATGGAAAATGGAGCAGGCCTGAGGAAGTAGCGAATGGAGTTGAGAATGATACCCTAAGGTACCCCTGCTGGAATCCGGTATTGTTTCAGCCGAAGGAAGGCCCATTGATGTTGTTTTATAAAGTGGGGCCCAATCCCCGGGAATGGTGGGGAATGTTGGTCACTTCAGAAGATAATGGTGAAACATGGACAAGCCCAGTCAAGTTGGGTGAGGACCCTAAAATTGGACATTTATTAGGGCCCATTAAAAATAAACCACTGCAATTGAAAGATGGAACCATTATCAACCCTTCCAGTGTGGAAATAATTGAGGGAGAGGATACCCGATGGATGGTTCATTTTGAAATCAGTAAAGACAATGGGAAAAGTTGGCAGGTCATAGGCCCAATCAATGATGGTGAGGAATTTGATGCCATTCAGCCAAGTATACTGTCCCATCCAAACGGGGATTTACAAGTGCTTTGCAGGACCAGGCAGGATCTCATCGCAGAAAGTTGGTCTACTGATAACGGTCTTACCTGGTCAGCCATGAAGGCCACCGCTTTGCCCAATCCCAATTCGGGAACAGATGCCGTGACTTTGGCAGATGGCAGGCACCTCTTGGTGTATAATCACAGTACAAAGGAGGGGGAAGAACCTAAAGGCAGAAATATTCTAAATCTGGCCATCTCTGAGGATGGAAAAAAATGGACACCGGTAATGACATTGGAAAATGAACCCAATGAAGCGGGTTATTCCTATCCGGCGATCATTCAAGGTGCAGATGGTATGGTCCATATTTCTTACACATATAACAGGGAAACAGTAAAATATGCTGTAATTGACCCGGATAAATTATAAAATTTATTCTGAAGCCCCTCCTTTTCATTACCCCATGCACCCGAAATAGGGATAAGAAGGTTTAATTTAATAGATACCAGAATGAAAAATTTACTTGCCTCTCCCTTAGAAGGCATTATTACACCCATGGTTACCCCTTTATTGGATGACTATCATTTGGATTTTGAAGGTTTGCAGAAACTGACCCAACACCTTATTTCCGGTGGGGTTCACGGAATTTTTATTTTAGGCACCACGGGGGAATGCACCAATATTTCTTATGCACTTCGCTCCAGTCTGATTCAGGAAACCTGTTTGAAGGTGAAGGGAGCTGTTCCTGTATTGGTGGGGATTACAGATACATCCATGGAAGAGAGTATCTCCCTGGCAAAAATTGCCCATAAATCCGGGGCCAGTGCGGTGGTGGCAGCCCCTCCTTATTATTTTGGACTGGGAGATGTTGAATTGGTGGATTATTATAAAAAATTAGCCCAAGCCCTTCCTTTGCCATTGTTTTTATACAACATGCCTTCCCATACCAAAACCATGCTATCCCAAAAAGTGGTGGTGGAACTTTCCCAACAGGCCAATATCATCGGATTGAAAGACAGTTCCGGTAATGCGGTTTATTTCAATTCCATGGTTTATGCCTTCAGGAAACAACCGGATTTTTCTCTTTTGGTCGGTCCGGAGGAAATGATGGCGGCAGCCGTTTTGATGGGTGGCCACGGGGGAGTGAGTGGAGGTTCAAATATGTTTCCGAAATTATACGTAGACCTGTACGAGGCGGCAAGGTCCGGGGACCTACCCCTGATGGCTCAACTTCAGGAAATGGTGATGGAGATATCGAGCGAGCTCTATGCTTTGGGCAGTTATGGTTCCAGCTATTTAAAAGGCTTAAAAGCGGCGCTTTCCATTTTAGAAATATCCAATGGTTACCTGGCCACGCCAATGGCCGCATTTGGGGAGGAAAAATTGAACCTAATAAGGGACAAAATGACCAGACTCCAAGCATATATGAACTATAGAAGTTAGTAAAAAGAGCCCGAATATTGGGTTTTGGAGGAGTAAGGGGTAAGAAACAAAATAAAAAAAGAAAAAATCAAATAAACAGCAAGAGCACCCATGCAATTACCTCTAATAGATACATTGATATTTTTAGTCTATATGGCAGCCATAGTCCTTTTTGGAGCTTCTTTTTATTTTAAAAAGAGAACCGCCAATGATTTTATTACAGGTGGGGGTAAATTGCCATCATGGGCCATAGGGATGTCAATATTTGCCACTTTTGTCAGCAGCATCAGTTTTTTGGCTTTACCGGGAAATGCGTATCTCTCCAATTGGAATGGCTTTGTTTTCAGCTTGTCCATTCCTTTTGCGGCTATTTTGGCCGTCAGGTTTTTTGTTCCTTTGTATCGGGGAATCAAAAGTGCTTCCGCGTATTATTATCTGGAAACCCGCTTTGGAAGTTGGGCAAGGACTTATGCTTCTATCTGTTATTTGCTGACTCAGCTGGCCCGCATGGGCGCCATTTTGTACTTGTTGGCCCTTCCCATGAATGCCCTTTTTGGATGGAGTATTCCTCTGATCATTATTGTTACAGGGATCAGTGTCTTGATCTATGCCATTTTGGGAGGTTTTGAAGCAGTGATCTGGACGGATGCGATTCAAGGGATCATACTCATTTCAGGAGCTTTGGCCTGTGCCATCATCATTTTATTTTCTATGCCTGAAGGTCCAGGGCAGGTGTTTAGCATTGCTGCCTCCCATCAAAAATTCAGTCTAGGCAGTTTTGGTACCAGCCTATCCGAAGCCACCTTTTGGGTCATTTTAGTGTACGGGCTTTTTATCAATTTGCAGAATTTCGGGGTCGACCAAAATTACGTTCAGCGGTATATGAGTGCCAAAACCGACCAAGAAGCTGTTAAATCCACTCTTTTGGGCAGTTTGTTGTATTTCCCCGTTTCCATGTTGTTCTTTTTTATTGGGACGGCTTTGTTTTCCTATTACCAGGCCATGCCTGAGTTATTGCCTGAATCCTTTTCGGGAAAAGAAAATGCGGACAAAATTTTCCCCTATTTTATTGTTCATGGACTTCCTATTGGTTTTACAGGCCTGTTGATAGCCTCCATTTTTGCAGCGGGTATGAGTACCATATCCACGAGTATCAACAGTTCGGCAACCATCATTCTAACAGACCATATTAAAAAATACATTAACCCGGAATTGAATGACCGGTCCGAAATGCGGGTATTGGTTGTCGCATCCTTGGTGATGGGGCTGCTGAGTATTGGTGTGGCCGTGGCCTTTAATGGTGTAGAGAGTGCTTTGGATGCATGGTGGGCGCTTTCGGCCATTTTTAGTGGTGGCATACTTGGGTTGTTTCTTTTGGGTTTTATCGGAAAAAACATCAGGAAAAAATTTGCGGCAATTGGGGTAATTTTGGGGGTAATCATCATTGGTTGGATGAGTCTGAGTCCTGTTATTTTTGAGGAAGGGGCTACTTTCCGAAGCCCATTTCATGCCAATCTTACCATTGTCTTTGGGACCTTGGTGATATTTTTAGTAGGATTTTTATTGTCTGCCTTTGTTAACAGAAGATAACAGCCTATTTATTTTTCCACATAATCATTTTGCGGCAATGACCTTGTTGAGTAAATCAGCATGCTGATAATGATCAATAGGACAAAAAGAACAGCATATTCAAATTGAAGCCAAATATCAGAGCGGGCTTTGATCCGATAACTTAGATTGGTTAATTTTTCACCTTCTCTTAATTGGATCTTCGAAAGTTCTTTAAGGTCGTAAAACACCCTTTCAAAATCAGAATTAAAATTTTTTATGCTTGTTTTGTAATTTTTCTCAGGCTCATTCAAGGTGGAAAAATAACTTTCAATTTCGAGTTTATCTTTGATCAAGGATTTGAACTCCCTTAAATATTCAGCCTCTTTTTGGGTTAAATTGGTTTTTTCAAAATCTACAATGATACTCAATATCTGATCATGGTAGGCCAGCACCTGATCTTTTACCGCAACATATTCTTCAAAGGATTCTGTATCTGCCACCAATAACTTCATTCGAAAAAGCAATTCAGTGATGTTAAATATATAATCCTGAACGACTAACCTGTCCTCATAAACAGAAATAAAGGAGGCTTCCAATTCGTCGACATTACTTTTATCTACCAGACTTTTTGCAAATATCAATACCAAGATCAGCGATAGGGCAATGGCAATTTTAATTCTAAAGGAAAGGAACTTGTTTCTTTTCATCTTAGTTTTGTTTTATGCTTTGGGTAGGGTAAATGTGACTTTACTTCCTTTTCCCAACTCACTTTGAACATTTATTTCCCCCTCATTTTTAAGGATAAAATCTTTGGTGAGCTGAAGTCCGAGCCCTGTTCCTTTTTCCCCAGCTGTACCATAGCGTTTCCTCTCTTCAATAACCGGTTTAAATAAATTGGAAAGAATTTCGGGCCCCATACCTACCCCGTTGTCTTCAATGGAAATCTCCCAATAATTATCGTCTATTAGTTGGCTGTAAATATTGATTTCACCATTTTTATTGGTAAACTTCAGAGAATTGTTGATCAAATTTCTTAGGATGAGATGTACATGCTCACGGTCGGCCATGCAGTTGGTTTGAGGCAATAAATTGTTGTTGATTTTTATTTTTTTTACTTCGGCGACAGGTTTATACAGGTTCAGGGTTTCCTCCATGATCCGGTTGACAGACACTTTCTCTGTTTCTGTCATAATTCCTTTCATTTGACTTTTGGCCCATTGCAATAGATTAATCAAAGTGAAATGGACCTGTTCCACTTCATTTCTAAGTTGTGTGGAAACCAATAAAAATTCTTCCTGACTTAAATTTTCATCCACCACATATTGCATCAATCCTTTGAGGCTGTTGATGGGACTTTTCAAATCATGGCCTACGATGCCGAACAGTTTGTCTTTGGTTTGGTTGACTTCAAATAAATCCTTGGCCACTTTTTCCGTTTCTTCCTTTTGGAGAAGGATTTCCTTGTTCAGTTTTTCCAGTTCATTTTTTTGTTTGGTGACCAATAACCTGGCTTTTCTTTGGGATTTTATGGAACGGATCGCGATAAAGAAGGCAATCAGAATAACCAATAAGAGTATGGTCATCCAAAATCGAATTAGTTTCTCCATTTCCTGCTCCCTTTCCAACTCCTGTTCTCTTTGGGCCTGTCTCAATTCCGTTTCTTTTTTGTCAAATTCATATTTGGCTGCCATTTCCCTGATCTTATTTTCAGACTGTATATTTAAAATACTGTCTTCAAAGGATTTGTGAAGCTTGAAGTGATAAAGGGCAGAACTTGGAATTCCTTGTTCTTCAAAAATTTTACTCAGAAGTAGATGGCTGTTGCTGATATTCCGTTTAATCTTGCTTTCTATGGAAATGTACAATCCCTCCTTAGTGGAAGTCAAGGCCTTGTCTAGGTTTCCAAGGTTAAAATACGACTCCCCCAAACCCAGGTAGTCATAACCCATCCCTACCTTATCTCCCAGGTTTCTATCTATTTTTAGGGCCGCCTGAAAGTGAACAAGCGCTTCCTTATTTAATCCCCTTTCCTGCTGTATATCCCCGATATTAAAATGACTAACCGAAATCAATTGCATATTGGACAACTCCTCCCCAATTTGTAGGGAAGACTGATAGGATTCCAAAGCCTCCTGAAGTTTTCCTTGGTGTTTCAAAACCAGGCCAATGTTGCCCAAAGTAGAAGCCATCCCCATCTTATCATTCCCTCTTTTTCTGATTTCCAAGGCTTCGTGATGGTACTTTAAAGCCCTATTATAATCTTCTAAATCAGTGAAGACCAGACCCAAATTATTCAATGTACTGGATTTTTCTGTCTCAGGTAAGTTGTTTTCCTTGATTTCCAATGCTTTTAGGTAGTAATTTACTGCCTCGGATAACTTTCCCTGTTCGTAAAAATTAAGTCCAATGCTATTATTTATATTACCCAGGCCCAACCAATAATCGGTTGATTCAGCAATGGGGAGCCCATAATTAAAAAATTCCATTGCCCTTTCATAATCCCCCTGCACGTTGTAATAAGCGCCGATATTCCTGTAGGCATCTGCTTTCCCTTCGAGATAGTTGGCGTCTTCACTGTAATCCAAAGCTAGTTTACCAAAGGCCAAAGTAGAGTCAGGGTTGATATGATAATACAATTCACCCAACCTGTTTAATAGGTCAATATATTGATGGTTATAAGTGAAATTCTCCTGATTTTCCAATTTTTCCATCTCCTTCTTCAGACTGTCTATTTTAAAACTTTGTCCAAAGGAACTGACATTTGCAATGATCAGGAGGGCAAAAAAAGTAAGGAAGGAAAATTTACTGAAGATCCAAGTCACCTTGAATTTCTTTTTCGATTTTTTATTGGCCAGCAATGATAGATAATCAAACAAAAAAGGCACCATTAAATTGAAGTAAATTTTCCTTCAGCAAATTTCTGTAATTTATTCATATTAAATTAACTTCAGCACGATTTGAGGCAATAAAAACAAAAATTCCAGGCAGAAAATCCCATGGAATTTAATGTTTTGTGTAATTATTATTCACTGTTTTTATAAATTTAACTATAGGAAATTGGTTTTTAAGGCTTTACAAAGTTAATTATTTTAAAAATAGGAGGTTCCATCCGGAAAAACTATTTTTCGGATATTAATTGGAACAATCTAAAATACCCATTTCGCAACCTTAAAAATTATTTTTAGCTTTACCAACCTATATTGAAAATGTAAACTATGGAAAACATCAACCCCACCGGAACGAATGCCTGGACAAATTTATCGCAATTGGCCCAAAAACCCTCAACGATAAAATCATTGTTTAAGGATCCTGATAGATTCCAAAAGTATCACGTTCGGTTCGAGGATATTCTATTGGATTATTCCAAAAACAATATTGAGGAAGATACCCTGAATGCCTTGTTTCAATTGGCGGAAGAAACGGCCCTGAAACCTGCTATTGAAGCCATGTTTAAAGGGGAACCTATTAATGGAACAGAAAACAGAGCGGTGCTTCATACTGCGCTCCGTAACCGAACCAATCAACCGGTCTATGTGGATGGTAAGGATGTCATGAATGATGTGAACGATGTCCTCGACAAAATGAGGGTTTTTTCGGATAAGGTTTCCAAAGGAGTTTGGAAAGGCTATACCGGCAAACCGATTACATCTTTGGTAAATATAGGTATTGGAGGAAGTGACCTGGGACCGGTGATGGTCACTGAAGCATTGAAACCGTACCAAAACCCAAATATTTCTGTTTTTTTTGTTTCCAATGTAGATGGTTCTCACATCAACGAAGTCCTGAAAAATGTCAATCCGGAGACCACCCTGTTTTTCATCGCTTCCAAAACATTTACTACCCAGGAAACCATGACCAATGCCCATACGGCAAGAAATTGGTTTCTGGAAAATGCGCATGATAAAGAGGAGGTAGCCAAACATTTTGTAGCCTTATCCACCAACTCCACTGCTGTGCGGGAGTTTGGTATTGACCTGAACAATATGTTTGAGTTTTGGGATTGGGTAGGGGGTAGGTATTCTCTGTGGTCTGCCATTGGGCTTACCATAGCCTGTACTTTAGGTTTTGATAACTTCCGTAAATTATTGGAGGGAGCCCATAAAATGGATAACCATTTTAGAAATGCCCCCTTCTCTGAAAATCTCCCAGTCATTTTGGCCTTGATTGGCATTTGGAACACCAACTTCCTTGGGGCTTCTTCCGAAACCATCCTGCCTTATGATCAATACATGCACCGATTTCCAGCCTATTTTCAACAGGGAAACATGGAAAGCAATGGAAAATGCATCGACAGAAATGGGAAAAGGGTAAATTACACCACCGGACCGGTGATATGGGGAGAACCCGGTACAAATGGACAGCATGCTTTTTACCAACTGATTCACCAGGGTACACAAATCATCCCCTGTGACTTTATTGCTCCTGCAGAAACCCATAATCCGGTGGGTGACCACCACATGAAGCTAATGTCCAACTTCTTTGCCCAAACTGAAGCCTTAATGAACGGCAAGAGTCTGGATGAAGTGAAGGCTGAAATGAAAAACGAAGGGAAACCCCCTGAAATCATCGATAAAATTGCTCCTCACAGGGTTTTCGAGGGTAATCGGCCTACCAATTCTATTCTGGTAAAAAAAGTTAATCCTTCGATTTTAGGTGCTTTGATCGCTATGTATGAACATAAAATATTTGTTCAGGGTGTGATCTGGAATATTTACAGCTTTGACCAATGGGGAGTAGAGTTAGGTAAAAAGCTGGCTAAGACCATCCTTCCTGAGCTGGAAAGCATTGGTGAAATTCAAAACCATGATTCCTCAACCAATGGCCTGATCAATGCATTTAAGGCTTTTAGGGGAAAAAGTAGCTGATGAGAGGCTATAATCAGGCAAGCAGATTTACTTTTTCAGCAATGTAAAGGATATTGTCCTGGCTTAAAATAGGATTTAATGGCAAACTAATTGTTTCCTGTTGGATTCTTTCTGAATGGGGCAGGTTCAATTCAGAGAACTTTGATAATGCCGGTTGAAGATGGGGTGCAATGGGATAATGAATTTGAGTTTGAATGCCTTCCTTTTTCAATTTAGTTGATAATTGGTCCCTTTCGGGATGAAGAATTGTGAATAGGTGCCAGGTGTGGGAATGGTTTTCTATTTTCAAAGGAAGTGTGATTTTTGGATGACAGAGCAGGTCTTGGTAGGTTTTGGCCATTTGCCTCCTAATCTCGTTATCCCGATCCAAACGTGCTAGTTTTACCCGTAAAACAGCGGCTTGAATTTCATCCATCCTTGAATTCACTCCCAGGTAAGGATAATGGTGTTTTTCAGTGGCACCATAATTGGACATTGCCCGGATGAGAAAAGCCAGATTGGCATCATCAGTGGTTACTGCTCCGCCATCACCTAAAGCCCCAAGGTTTTTTCCGGGATAAAAACTATGTGCAGCGGCATTTCCCAGAGAACCTGTTTTTTGATGTAGGTATTCACATCCGGCTGCTTGCGCATTGTCCTCAATGATTTTCAGATTATGCACATTGGCCAGTTGACGGATTTCTTCCTGAAAAGCATTTCTGCCATAAAGGTGGACCAGCATAATGGCTCTGGTTTTGGATGTGATTTTCTTTTCAATTTCACTATAATCCACATTAAAAGAAGGGATGTCGGGATCCGCCAAAACCGGTTCAAGACCATTATTGACAATGGCCAGAAAGGATGCGATGAAGGTATTGGCCGGAACGATGATCTCATCCCCATTTTGGAAATGCCCCATGGATTTATAAGCCCTTATAATAAGACTTAATGCATCCAGACCATTTCCAACAGTGATGCAATGATTGGTTCCAATATAGGCACCATATTCTTTCTCAAAACCATTAACTTCTTCTCCAAAAAGATAAACACCCGAATCAAGTACCCTGCCAATAGCATGTTGAAGAGAGGGTTCAAATGAGTCGTTTAATTTTTTTAGATCCAGGAATTTTATAAAATCCGAATTAGACATTCAAGGTTTGGCCTTATTGAAACTGGTTGATTATGGTAATTTCTTCTATTTGATATGGACAGGCCACCAAATGGATTTCGCCTGAATCACCCAAACTGATTCCTGCTCCAGCCTTAAAATCAACCCCATCAGTAGTGTGGAAAACTTTGGTTTGAATTTTATGGAGTGCCGCTTTTTCTATTCCAGATGGGTCAACGACAAGCTGAAATAAGTCAGCTACCTGTTGGCCTTCTGAATTGTTGGCAAGACCCACCAAGTACAGTCCCCCTTTAAGGTCAGTAAATAGGTTGATGTTTTGATAGGAAAGCCAATGAAGATCTGAAGAAATACTGTTTTTCCATTTGAATTCACCTTTCCCCATTTGGAAAGTTTTCAAAGGGCAAAAATACAGGTCGATGTTCCGGCTATCCCAATTGGCCACTGCCAGTATCATATTTTCTCTATAGGAAGTAATGCCTACGGCACCCGCTGTTACCCGCTCATATTCTCCCTCTCTTTGGATAGCATACATGGGTTGGCTCCAAATATTTTCAGATTGTTCCAGGTCATATACCATCACTTTTGATATGGTTCTTTTTACATTATCCTCTATTCCTATGGCAAGGTAATGATCAAATACCTGGAAGCCCCCGGCATGCCTAAAGGGCTCTGGCATCAATTCAATAATCCTCGTAATTTTATTAAACTGATCCAATTCCACCTCTACCAAAAAGCTTTTGCTTTGAGAGCTTCCTGAAAGAAATAACCTGTTTTCCCCATATTTTTGAATCCCCTGAAGGTGACCGCCATTTTGATCAAATGGAATAAGGTTGGTAAATGTGATTTCATGGGGAGTTATGGCCAGTGCATCAAATGCTTTGGGAAAATCGGGGGCTATTGGACCCTGTATAGCTAAAATCAGGTAATAGGATTTCGCGATAAACCAAAAAAAATAGAGCAGAGACATCATAATAGGGCAGTTTAATTTCCACAATTTAAGAAATCCCCATTAAAGGTAAAAAGAAAAAGAATCCCGGAAAATTTTCAGAATGATACCAATTTGAAATGGCAGGTATGATTTATGGTCTGCTGACCGGAAATTTTCATTTTTAGGTGATAGAAAGCCTCCAGCAGTGCTGCGCTGTCAAATTCACCAGCATCAATGGCCCTAAACCCTATCAATTCAATTAGCCTTCTTACTTTAGGTTTGTTTTCATTGTCTTTACCGCAATAATAAGTCTCCTGGATAATACCCAGGGGATCTGAATTGGGGTAATCTATTCCTAAATTATTGAACGCTTTATAAACCAAATTATTTCCAATAAGTTTTTTGATGGATGGGGTCTGACAGTTAAACCCCTCACCAAATACCCCATTGGTGCAGTCAATGATGATTTTATCCGTCAATGATGTGCCAAGAAGTACCTGGCAGATATTGTCCAACTCATTGTTTTCGCAACAAATCATGATCATATTGGATTTTATTATGGCTTCTTCGTATGGAAATATTTTATCTGAATATTTGTTGAAAATTTTCCATTCAATATCATTTATTTCGAATTTTTCCCTTACCCCAAAGATTACTTCAATACCTCTTGAAAAGTACTTGTTGCCTAAAGTTCTCGCCAGCTTTGTTTCTCCTAAAATCGCAACCTTCATCATACCCAAGTCCATTAAATCGTCCTAAAAAAAAACCTACAAAAATTTATTTTATATTGAAAAGTAATGAATTGGTTTATATTTATAAAATATTTTATTGAATAATTTCACTACAATAAATAAGATACAATTTCAATATTTTATACATCAAAAAAAGTTGAACGAAACTCTGCTAAGAAATTCCGCTAAATGGTAGTTTCCTCAAAGACCATAAATAATAATAAAACAATCGGAGGCAAATTAGGGTTGAAAATTCAATGTTATGGTTTAATGTTTGCTTATTTTTAGATCAGAAAATATTTTAAACGAAAGGAAGAAATGGATAATTATAAAGTCAAAATTTTAAAAAAACAAAAGGTCACCCATGATACGCATTCATTTCAGGTTGAAAAACCTGATGGGTATACTTTCATCCCAGGCCAGGCCACAGAAGTAAGCCTTTTAAAGGCAGGTTGGGAAGATGAAAAACGTCCCTTCACCTTTACCAGCTTGCCCAAGGACCTGCATTTGGAATTTACCATTAAATCCTATGATGATCATGAAGGAGTAACCAAGCAATTGGGAAATGCAGTTGTAGGCGATGCTTTGGAAATTGGGGAGGCCTGGGGAGCCATAGAGTACAAAGGGGAAGGGGTGTTTATAGCTGGCGGAGCAGGGATTACCCCTTTTATTTCTATTTTTAGAGATTTAAGGGAGAAAAACAGGATTGGAAATAACCAATTAATATTTGCCAACAAAACCAATGATGACATTATATTATTTGAAGAATTAAAGACTATCCTCGGTCATAAATTTTATAATATTATTGATGAGCAAAAAGATACCGCTTATGATAGAGGTAGAATTAACAGCGCATATCTCAAAGATAAAATCAGTGATTTTAAAAATCAGCATTTTTATCTCTGCGGCCCCAAAGGCTTTATGAAAGCTGTAGAAAGTGCATTAAAGGAATTGGGAGCAGATCCAAATTCATTGGTTTTTGAACAATAACCTAATAAATTTGGATGCCCAATGAGTTTTACCAGGACAAAGGTAAATCTCCTTCATCCCTCTCATTTAGTTGATTTGGTCAATTACACGCATCAGCTTTTCTTTTACTTCTTTGGCCAAAGGTTTAATGGCATCCTTGCCCACTGGAACCATGGCAGCTTCAGGATCAATGGCAGAAATTTCAATTTTGCCGTTTTCAAGTTCCCTAATGGTCACATTGCAGGGTAGCATGGCAGACATATTGGGGTCAATGGTAAGGACTTTATCGGCAAATCCAGGGTTGCAGGCGCCTAAAATAAGGGTTGGCAAATAGTTTTTGTCCAATTTTTTCTTCATTGTCGCCTGAATGTCGATTTCAGTTAAAACACCAAAACCTTCTTCTTTAAGTGCTGCGGTTACTTTTTCTTTTACCCCGGCAAAAGATTGGGCAGCGAGGGTTTTATTGATACAATATTTCATAACTCAATTATTTTATGTGTTCGAAAAGATATTTGAATTAAAGTTAGCAAGGTTCGGGTCAGAAACCAGTGACTGTTGTTACATATATTAAAAAAATGACTGCCGGTTCTGATGGTATTGTAATTCCATCTCAAAATTTAAAATCTTTATAGAGACCTTGCAAATCCGAGCAGCACAAAATTTTTAACTTATCATTATCAATATGGAGATAAAATGGAATACGGTTCCCATCAAAACAAAAAGATGCCAGATGGCATGGGCAAAGCGCATTTTTTTATTGGTGTAAAAAATAATACCCAGGGTGTAAGCAAGGCCCCCGGAAGCAATAAGGCTGATTACGGTAACGCTTAGATGGCTGATCAGGGGCTGAATAAAGAAAATGGCCAACCAACCCATGCCTATGTAAAGGATCAGGGACAATTTGGCAAAACGGTGGGTAAAGAAAATCTTAAAAACCACTCCCAGGATAGTTAATCCCCATATCACGCCGAAATATATCCAACCCATAATCCCTCCTAAACCAATTAAAAGGAAAGGGGTATAGGTGCCTGCAATCAGAAAATAAATGCTTACATGGTCAAATGTCCGCAACAAGGGTTTGATGGATTCAGATTGGATGGCATGGTAAAGCGTGGAAAAGGTATAAAGAAGAAGGATAGAACCCCCATAAATGCTGCAACTGAATATATGAATGGCGGTGCCATTCAATACAGAAAAGGTCACCAGAAGAGAAATGGCAACTACGCTGAATAAAATGCCAACGAGATGAGTAATGCTATTGGCGAATTCTTCTTGTAGGCTTTGTTTCCTTTCTACTTTTCCGGGCATTTTATTTTTTTTCTTATTGATTACTTTTTTTGGAGAGGGCCATCCCCCTGGCATCCAAAAGAAACGATTACTAAAACCGGAAAATGATTAACCGATTCACCATCTTTTAAGGTTAATATTTGATGACAAAGGTACCTGGTTTTAAGAGCATTTCCATTTGAGCGGAAAAAAACTCCTGAAACAATTTACAGTCCCGGTTTTTGTGAAACAAAAATCTCGTTTTAAAATATATATGTAAACCTTCGGCTCTATGGCTAAAAGCCGTAAATTAGCGGCCTTAAAGCAATCAAATTTATTAGGCAAAGCCCTTTTTGGAATGGAAGTAGCAGTGATCAAGTATAACGCAGGGAATGTAAAATCGGTCTTATATGCCATGGAAAGGCTGGGAGCCAATGCGATCCTTACAGATGATTGGGAAACCATTAAAACAGCAGATAAGGTGATTTTCCCCGGCCAAGGGGAGGCCAGTACGGCCATGGCCTATCTGAAAGAAAGGAAACTGGATCAACTTATCAAAGAACTTCATCAACCATTTTTCGGCATTTGTCTGGGATTGCAATTGCTTTGTGAACATTCAGAAGAACATGATACCTCCTGTCTGGGGGTATTTCCCATAAAAGTTAAGAAATTTCCACCGGAGGATAAAGTTCCCCATATCGGATGGAATAACCTTCAAAATCTACGATCACCCTTATTAAATGGACTGGATGAAAGTGCCTATTTGTATTATGTCCACAGTTTTTATGCAGAGGTGGATCCTATCTATTCCATTGCCACAACAAACTATATCATTGAATTTTCAGCTTTATTGCATAAGGATAATTATTATGCCATGCAGGCCCATCCGGAAAAAAGCAGTATTCCCGGGGAAAAAATTTTAACCAATTTTCTGAATTTATAATGGAGATCATTCCTGCAATAGATATCATCGATGGAAAATGTGTTCGCCTCACGCAGGGTGATTACAAGCAGAAAAAAGTATATTCCAGGGACCCGCTGGAAGTGGCCAAAAGGTTTGAGGATGCAGGAATTAGCAGGCTACACCTTGTGGATTTGGATGGGGCAAAAGTGAAACGGATCGTCAACCATGAGGTCTTGTCAAGAATATGTCAATTCACCGATTTAAAGGTGGATTTTGGGGGCGGTGTCCAATCTGATGAAGACATTGAGCTGGCATTCCACTTAGGGGCGAGTCAGGTAACCGGAGGTAGTATTGCCGTAAAAAAACCTGAATTGTTTGCGTCTTGGTTAAATAAATACGGGGGGGAAAGGTTGATTTTGGGTGCGGATGCCAAGGATAGAAAAATTGCCATATCAGGGTGGCAGGAAGCGACCGCTATGGAGGTAATTGATTTCATACAGGAATATAGAAAAAAAGGCGTTCAATATGTGATATGTACGGATGTGGCCAAAGATGGACTACTTCAGGGTCCCTCATTTGAGCTTTATGAGGAAATCATGGCGGCAGTTTCAGGAATTAAACTGATAGCCAGTGGGGGTGTTTCTTCATTGGAGGATCTGAAAGCTTTGGAAAAGGCAGGGGTATATGGAACCATAGTAGGGAAGGCCTTTTATGAGGGCAGAATAAGTATAAAAGAATTGGCTGCTTTTACCCGATAGAAAGATGTTGACAAAAAGAATCATACCCTGTTTGGATATTAAGGATGGCAGGACAGTGAAAGGAGTAAATTTTATCGCCTTAAGGGATGCCGGAGATCCGGTGGAACTGGGGAAAATCTATGCCGATGAAGGGGCCGACGAATTGGTCTTTCTTGACATTACGGCTACGGTTGAAAAAAGGAAGACCCTGGTGGAATTGGTAACTCGGGTGGCTAAAACCGTGAATATTCCTTTTACAGTAGGAGGGGGTATTTCCACTGTGGAAGATGTAAAAGCCCTTTTAAATGCGGGCGCAGATAAAGTCAGTGTAAATTCTGCGGCAGTAAAAAATCCCAAAACAGTGGACAAAATGGCCAGAGAGTTTGGCAGTCAATGTATTGTTGTGGCGATAGATACTAAAAATATGGATGGAATTGATTTTGTTCATACCCATGGGGGCCGTCGACCTACCCTATTAAAAACACAGGAATGGGCAAAGGAGGTCTGTGACCGGGGTGCAGGGGAAATATTGCTTACTTCCATGGACCATGATGGAGTAAAAAGCGGTTTTGCCAATGAAATAACGGCAGAGATTTCTTCGATGTTGAGCATACCTGTGATTGCTTCCGGAGGCGCCGGGAATATGCAACATTTTAAGGATGTTTTTACAGTGGGAAAAGCAGATGCTGCACTTGCAGCCAGTATTTTTCATTTTAAAGAAATACCTATTCCAAGATTGAAAAAATATTTGTTTGGGGAAGGGGTAAGTATCCGGATTTAAAGGATGCGATTTGGATCTGAAAAAAGATAAAATTGAAATGGATAATTTGAATATAGATTTTGATAAAGTTAATGGGTTGGTTCCAGCCATCATTCAGGATGCTAATACCCTGGAGGTTTTGATGTTGGGATATATGAACCAGGAAGCTTTGGATATTACCAATGCCACGGGAAAGGTTACTTTTTTTAGTAGGACCAAACATCGCTTGTGGACAAAGGGGGAAACCTCGGGTAATTTTTTGATGGTCCGGAAAATGGAAATTGATTGTGATCAGGACACTTTGCTGATTTTTGTTAATCCGGTAGGTCCGGTTTGTCATAAAGGGGATGATACCTGTTTTGGGCATGAAAACACACATAAAACTTTTTTTATAGACCAGTTAAGGAAAGTGATCAAGGACCGAAAAAATCATCCGTCAGAAAAATCCTATACCTCGTCTCTCTTTGCATCAGGGATCAATAAGGTAGCCCAGAAAGTGGGGGAGGAGGCTGTGGAAATCGTGATTGAAGCCAAGGATGACAACAAAGAATTGTTTTTAGGCGAAGCAGCTGACCTGATGTTTCACTATTTGGTGCTTTTGGAAGCTAAAGGATATGAATTGGATGAAGTGATGGAAGTTTTGATAAAGCGGCACCAAAAGTAATACAATGGCCTATGGCTGAGTTGGCCAAATTATTTGTTTATGGCACCTTAAGGAGAGGATTTGCGCACCCCATGGGGGAATTATTGGACCAGAATTCCAATTATTTGGGTAAAGGAATTTTTCAGGGTAGAATGTTTGATTTGGGGCCTTTCCCGATTGCAGTAGCATCACCTTTTTCAGATCATAAGGTGGTAGGGGATCTTTATCTTCTAAAGCATGTAAAGAAAGTATTAAGCATTATGGATGATTATGAAGGGGTGAATGAAGTGCTTGATTCCGGGGTCATTTTCAATAGGAAAACTGTTGATGTCCAATTAATGAATGAATCAAAACATATGGCTTGGGTTTACCTTCATGAAGGATACACGGATCATATGATTCCTATTTTCAATGGAGATTACCTGGAATATAGGAGGTCAAGAATTTAAATTTCAACCGCTTGTTATTTTTTTTTTGAAAATTAAAATTTTTACATTGTACTGTTTATAAGTAAGTTATCCCAATTTAAATTATTCCAAGGTATCATGAAAATATTTAAAATTGCAATTATTGTCGTCTTGATTTTAGTGGCCATTCCCTTTATTGTGGCTTTGTTCATCCCGCAGGATTATGCAGTAGAAAGGGAGGTAATCATTGATCAACCGCATTCGGAGGTTTATGGTTATACCAAATTTTTAAAAAATCAGGATAATTTCAGTAAATGGGCTTTAATGGATCCTCAGATGAAGAAAAGCTATTCCGGAACCGATGGAGAGGTAGGTTTTGTGGCGGGATGGGAAAGTGAAAATCCTGATGTTGGCATTGGGGAACAGGAAATCACTGGTATAGAGGAGGGAAAGCGAATTGATTATGAATTGCGTTTTAAAGAGCCCTTTGAAGCCTCAGACATGGCCTATATGGAATTTGAATCACTAAATGATTCACAAACCAAGGTGATTTGGGGTTTTGATGGCCATATGGCTTATCCCATGAATGCCATGTTGCTGTTTATGGACATGGAATCGATGATTGGAAACGATTTTGAGCAGGGCCTTCAAACCCTAAAGGAAATCTTGGAAGATTAGCCCACTTTTGGAGCTTGCAAAAATAACTGGGCCAAAAAGAAGTGGGGTATCCATTGAATTAGGATTGGAATAAAAGTGATTACAATCGAAATAAATTTGTTAACGGGGATTAAAAAGGTAGATTATTTTTTTTTGCATCATTTAAAGTTTAAACTGAGTGATAATGCTGATCAAAGTTTGAATTGTGTTTATTAAATTTTTTATTAAATTTTTTTATTGATATGTGGAAAACAATTTAGAAGGTTCAGGGTTTTTCTCCTGAATCAACTAAAAAAATTTACCATGAAAAAGTTATTAAGTGTAATCACAATGGCCATTTTATTTTCGGGAGTGGTATTCGCCAATGAGGATGAAAAAAAACCTTTAAAAAAAGAAGCTGACAAAGACATTGTGGACTTGGCAGTAGGTACGGACATTCTTTCTACCTTGGTAGCTGCTGTAAAGGCAGGTGACTTGGTGGATATACTGAAAGGAGATGGTCCTTTTACCGTATTCGCCCCTACAAATGAAGCATTTGCCAAATTGCCTGCAGGTACCGTGGAATCCCTACTAAAGCCTGAAAACAAGGCGCAGTTGGTAAAAGTCCTAACCTATCATGTAGTGGCAGGGAAGGTAAAATCGACTGATTTAAAGGATGGAATGGAAGTGGAAACGGTGCAGGGTCAAAAGATCAAAATCATGTTGAAAGATGGGAAAGCCATGATCAATGATGCTACGGTGACATCTGCTGACATCGAAGCGACCAATGGAGTAGTTCATGTAATCGATACTGTCATCTTACCTGAGATGTAAATCAGTGTTTAAATCAAAAGACCTGTTTAATCATTCAGGTCTTTTGATTTTTTTTATACAAAACCCAATTTAAGTTGGTCACCTTGTAATTTTACAAGGGTATCAAATTGATTTCGTGCCAAACAAAAATCAATGTCTTTTTCAAGTTGGTGGTTTTGTAGCCGCTTCGCGTGGGAGGCTTTTTTCAAAAACGAAAGTAAATTATTTTCAGCTGTTTGGTACAATGTTTCCATGGCCATGGTGGCATCACAGTCATGGTGGAAATTTAATCCCAAAGAAAGGGCTCCTGCAAACAAAGCGTCTTCAATATTGTACTTTCCTTTCCATCCGGCGCAAAGAATCAATACATCATTTTCCTGTGCTTTAAGATATTTGGCAGTGGCATTCAGATTTAAAAATGAACCAATTAGGATTTCTTTGGCATATTCTTTGGCAAGAACAAGGGCTTTGGTACCGTTGGTAGTGGTCATGGCAATTTTACAACCCTTGTATTTCCCATTTAAATACGCAAGTGGCGAATTTCCCAAATCAAATCCTTCTGCTTTTTTTCCGTTTCTTTCTCCCGCAATCAACCAACCTTTGTCCTTAAACGACCTGCAAATTTCAAGGTCTTCCACTGGGATGATGCTTTCAACCCCGGAAGAAAGGGCAGTCACCATGGTGGAACTGGCCCTAAAAATATCTACCATGACTACGGTTTTATCCTTGAGATCATATAAATGGATCAGTTCAGGACTGAGGCATGTTTCAAGTTTTCTCATTTTTTATACAAGGGCAATTTTTCCACTATGGCTTTTATTTTTTTATTTCTTACCACAATGGCAAATTCCGTCCCAGATTTGGTATAGCCTTTTTCCACATAGCCCAGACCAATTCCGATACCCATGCTTGGAGAAAGGCTACCGGAGGTCACTTCTCCAATAGGTTTTCCCTGCAGATTTTCAATAGGGTAATGTGCCCTTGGAATACCTTTTTCCAAAAAAGTAAAACCTACTAATTTTTTGGAAACCCCCTCGGTCTTTTGCTTTTGGAGTTCCTGTTTATTAATAAAGTCTTTATTGAATTTGGTGACCCAACTTAGCCCTGCTTCAATGGGGGAGGTCTCCTCATTGATATCATTGCCATAAAGACAATAACCCATTTCCAGGCGAAGGGTGTCTCGGGCTCCCAGCCCAATTGGCCTGATGCCGAAATTTTTGCCGGCTTCAAATAAGGCGGTCCAGACCTTTTTTACCTCTTCATTTTTAACATATAGCTCAAAACCCCCTGCACCGGTATAGCCTGTGGCCGAAATAATGACATGATTCACACCTGCAAATTTGCCTACCTTGAAATGGTAAAAGGGAATGGTATTCAGATCCACGGGTGTTTGTGATTGCAAAGCCTGGGTGGCCAATGGGCCCTGTACGGCCAATAAAGACATTTGATCAGATATGTTTTCCAGTTTTGCTCCAAAAGTATTGTGGTCATTGATCCAAACCCAATCTTTTTCGATGTTGGAGGCATTTACTACCAACATGTATTCGTCTTCTGCCAATCTATAGACTAGCAAATCATCCACTATACCACCTGTTTCATTGGGAAAATAGGAATATTGGGCTTGTCCTATGGAAAGTAGTGCCGCATCATTGGCGCTTACCTTTTGAATTAAAGGTAAAGCATTTGGTCCTTTGATTAGAAATTCTCCCATATGGGAAACATCAAAAACACCCACTTTTTCACGGACAGTGCGGTGTTCTTCCAGTTCAGAGGAATACCTTACAGGCATCAGGTAGCCTGCAAAAGGAATCAGCTTTGCACCCAAAGCTTCATGGGTGGAATGAAGTGCAACTTTTTTTATGGAATCGGGCATAAAAGCTTCTGTTTTTTTTAAAAGGCAAAGTTAATCAATGCGTTTCAATTTTGGGGAAGGTGAACAAAAAAAGACCATCCCAGGTAGGAATGGTCTTTAATCACAATTCGGTATATTATTATCCTCCGTATCCCGGATTTTGCTCCAGCTCAGGGTTGGCATCCATTTCTCTTTGAGGTATGGGCATTACCATCTTTGGGTTGTCAAATTCATATTGAAGATCAGGGCTATTGTTATCCTGAATGGATCCCCTGGTCCTTTTGATATCATGGATAAAGTGGCCTTCGTGGGCCAACTCGAGCTTTCTTTCCAACAGGATTGCTTCCAAAGTCAGCGATGTTCTGGGGGGTAGGTCCGCCCTATCTCTGATGATGTTGATGTCTTCCAAAGGGGTAGCTCCAATATTGGTAGCTTCTCTGAAGTTGGCTTCCGCACGGGTAAGGTACATTTCAGCAAGACGTATCACTTTTACATTCATAAATTGCTCTCTCCATTTATCCGTTCTCATTTCTCCGGCCCTTTCCACGAATTGCTCAAG
Source organism: Cyclobacteriaceae bacterium (assembly GCA_040905165.1). Classification (GTDB taxonomy): domain Bacteria; phylum Bacteroidota; class Bacteroidia; order Cytophagales; family Cyclobacteriaceae; genus Cyclobacterium. The sequence goes on from JBBDSA010000049.1 coordinate 29,240, forward strand.
CCGTTCATCACCAGCCTCATACTGATCCATATGGCTATCAAGGATGGTAACATCCCCATCCCTGCCACCAAAGTCCGGTGTAGAATAAAAAAGATGCATACTATTTTCAGGATCCTGAGCATTTACCTGGATGGTAAATAAATCTTCCTGGGTTTCTGTCCCATTGTTAAAGGCATTCATGTAATCATCGATCAGTCCTTTTCCGGTTGAAGTGGAAACTTCAATGGCCCGGTTGGCGGCATCCCTTGCCGCTGCAAAATTTTCCATTTGGAGATAAACCCTGGAAAGCATGGCTGCAGCGACGTAGTTACGGGCAAAGAATTCATTGCTTTCTGGAAGTAGGGATTCTGCCTCTGTCAAGTCTTCCACCACTTGTAGATAAACCTCTTCAACGGAACTTCGGGAAATATAATTTTCCTCGCTTAATGCCCCTGTTGGGGTCAATACCAATGGCACACCAAGCGTGGTGTTGGTATTACCGGCCACATAGGGTAAGGCAAAAAACCTGATCAGTTCAAAATATACCGATCCACGGATAAACAAAACTTCCCCTATTACCCTCTCCTGGTCTTCTTCATTCACCACATCGATAGCGTCAAGTATGTTATTGCAGGTGTTGATGGTACTGTAGGCTCCAAGCCAGGTAGTCGTTATAAAGGAATTGTTGGTGATGATGGATTTATTATACACCTCTCTGGGCTGGTTGAAAGTACCTTCCCAGCGAATTTCATTATTGGCACTTAACATTTCTGCCATGAGGGGCAGTCGCCCTCCCCACAGACTTTCATTTCTTAAATTGGCGTATGCGCCGATCAGCACCGTCTTGACATTGGCATCCGAATTCAATGCAATTTCCTGCTCCACACTTTGGGCGGGTATCAGGTAGAGCTGGTCATCGCAGGATGAGAAGCTCCACAACAAGGCCCCCAAAATAATGGTTAGGTATCTATTTTGATTTTTCATTTTTGGTTTCTTTAAAATCCTACATTTAGCCCTAGTGAAAACGTTTTAGCTTGTGGGGCAGAATAAAAATCAATGCCCTGGAAAACGTTGGAGTTGGAAGCGGTGTCGCCAAGGTAATCTGCATTTACTTCCGGATCCCATCCAAGGTAATCTGTAAAAGTGAGCAAATTTTGAGCCATCAAGTAAATCCTTGCACTGCTTAAATTCATCCTTTCTAACAAGTTGGAGGGCAGGTTATATCCCAGGGATAGGGTTTTTAACCTGACATAACTCCCGTCAGAAATGTACCTACTGGATGCATTGCAGCCATTACATGTTCCGAGTCTGGCCTGAGGGATAATGGTTTCATCACCGGGATTTTGCCACCTGTTAAACTGCAAGCTGGTAGAATTGTCAAACCAATCTCCATTAGCTGCGTAGTACCCACCTCCTCCTTCGTAAATATCATTTCCAAACACACCTTGAAAAAGGAAAGAAAGGTCCAGGTTTTTGTAGGTGATGGTATTGTTAATACCTGCAAAAAAATCAGGATTGGGATCGCCTACCACCATTCTTTCTGCTTGGTTGAAATCATTGGTGGTTTCGGTTTTTTCTTCATTGCTGAAGTACAATGCATCACCATTAGCCGGATCTACCCCAGCATATTCAGGCCCATAAAAAACACCGATTGACTCCCCAATAAATATACCGTTCAGAAATCGTGTGTTTGAAGGGGGGATGGAATTTTGCCCCTCAGCCAATTCCCTTACCCTATTGATGTTCCTTGCAAAATTGAAGGAAGTATTCCAACTGAAATTCTGATTGGTAAAATTGGCCGAATTCAATACGATTTCAAAACCATAGTTTTGCATTTTGCCGATATTTTTTCTTTGGTTTTCAAAGCCGGTAGTACCAGGGATGGGAACAAGGAGCAACAGGTCCGATGTATTTTTGTCATAATAATCCAATTCTCCGGTGATCCTGTCATTGAACAGACCGAATTCGATGCCAAAATCAAATTGGGCAGTGGTCTCCCAAGTTAAAGCCGGATTGGAAATCTGGGTGGGCTCTAGTCCGGGCCGCAAAGCATAGGCTACTGGATCATACAATCCCAAATGGTCATAGTCTCCGATTTCTGCATTTCCGGTCAGTCCGTAGGAAGTCCTGAATTTTAAGAGGCTCAGCGTTTCATTTCCATTGAGAAAATCTTCCTCAGAAACAATCCAACCAACCGATCCCGCCGGATAAAACCCGTATTTGTTTTCAGGACCGAATCTGGAAGAAGCATCATACCTTGCACTTAAAGTCATCAAGAACTTGTTATTGTATTTGTAATTTATCCTGGAGAAATAAGACAAAAAGGTGTGGTTGGTAAACTTCGAAGTTCCTTCGATAATTTCAGCTGCTGATGCCAGGGTTCTCAAATCATCCAATGGAAATTCCTGACCATCTACCCGGGTATAATGATCATCAGTACGTTGAAATGACATGCCTCCCACAACCTCCAGGTCATGAATTTCTGCAAATGTATCGGAATAAGTAAAATAATTGTTGGTGTTATAACTAAAAATCCGGTTATAACGCGAAGTGCCAAAACCGTTGGTTCCCTGGCCGGTGATCGTCCTGGAGCCAAAAAATCTTTCATCACTTTGGTTAATGATGTCCACTGCAAATTCCGATCTAAATCGTAGGTTTTCGGTAAAATGATATTCCCCAAATATTTTGTTGATGTTTCTGAAACTGGTGGAGAGCCATTCTGCATTTTCAGAGTCGATCAGGCTGTTGTAATAAGTGGCAGTGGGCCTGTCATACAACATACCTTCCTCATCCCTTAAGGGGGTGATAGGGGCCAATGCGACCAATTGAATAGGATTGTTAAATTGGTTATCCTCAGGAAGTCTGGTGGATTCTGTTCTGGCAAGACTGAAATTGGCTCCGATGGTGAAGTGATCAGAAATATTATGGTCCAGATTTAACCTTCCTGAAATTCGCTCAAATTGGTTACGGATCATGATCCCGTCCTGCTTATCATAGGCAGAGGAAAAGTAAAACCTGGTCTTTTCATCGCCACCACTGGCAGAAAAATTCACATTGGTTACCCCCGCATTCGGATTGAAGGCCTGTTCCTGCCAGTCCGTATCCACATTGTCCTCTCTCCAGTTGGTATGACCGGAATACCTGTCCAGCCTGTCTTCCACATACTCAAGACCAGAATCTTCATATTCAGCAGGATTGTTGACCGGATCTATCCCGTTTCTTAAATCATTGTTATATCCGGCTTCCCGCATTAATTCAACGTACTGGGATGCATTTAAAAATTCTTTTTTACGGGTGGGGCTGCTAATCCCACGCTGAATCCCAATGTTAAACTTGGATTTACCTGAAGTGCCGGTTTTGGTGGTGATCAACACCACCCCATTGGATGCCCTGGCTCCATATATGGCTGCCGCTGAGGCATCTTTCAGGACTTCAAATGATTCAATGTCGTTAAAGTTGATATCTGCCAATGGATTACTTTTTCCAATGGTAGTGCCAGAAAATACCGGCATGCCATCAATGACATAAAGTGGGTCGTTGCCCCCTGAGATGGAAGTACTGCCCCTCACCCGGATTTTCACTCCTTCTCCAACTTTTCCACTGGAGGATTCCACAAAAACACCTGCCATACGACCTTGCAGTGCTTCCTGGAAAGTCGGTACGGGTATATTGGCTATTTCTGAACCCTTTAATGAGGCGATATTGCCCGTGAGGTCACCTCTGGTGATACTACCATAGCCTACTACGACCACCTCACCCAATGTCTTTTCATCGGATTGTAGGGCTACATCAATAATATTCTGGTTTTCCACAAGGATTTCCTGGGTGAGGAATCCTATGTAGGAAAAAACCAGAATTTCCTCTGGACTGGAAGTTAGAGAATATCTCCCATCAATATCTGTCACAGTGCCCCGGCTGGTACCTTTAATCCTGACATTAACTCCGGGTAGAGTCATCTCATCTTCAGCGGCAATGACGGTACCGGTGACGGTCTTATTTTGCGCCCATGAAACTGAGTTAGAAGCCAACAGTATCATTAAGGCCATGAGTACATTTTTTTTCATAGGAAGTGATTAGGTTATATAACAAATTTCGTAACACAAAGATTATTTTGGGCTGGATTGAATTTAAGCTAGGTGATAACTCAAAGGAACTTCTATTGGGTATAGTGCTCTTTTATAGTGGCTAAAGTTAAATAAAATATACAATTTTTTCAATTGTAAGCCCAGTTTTTTGTATTTAAACCTTATGATGTTGATTAGATCCTAAAAATTAACAGGTATACGATTAGCTTTTCAAATAAAAGACCCATAAAAAATCAAATCTTAAAGCAATCAGAACCGGTATTTTGCACTGACCAAAATATACCTTGTTTCTCTTTTGGCATAGAAAGATTGGGAAAAAGAGTTGGTTAGGCTATTTCCTGCAAACCTTCTTGTGTCAAAAACATCTCTAAAACTCAAGGAAAGGGCACCCTTATTTTCAAAAAAGCTTTTCTGAAAATTAGCATCCATATAATACTGGGAAAGATCCCTACCCTGCGCTTCTATTTCAGCTGATTCATAATTCCCAACCAATTGCAGACTGAATCCCATGGGGAATTCAAAACTGCTCATCAATTTAGAATTCCAGGCAAAGCCCTGGTTTACAAACTCCTCTCCTATATTGGAACCGTCAACCCTTAATTGAAAGGCAGTGAAGCTACCGTTAATGTTCCACCAGGAAGTGAGGTCAGTGATGCCGATAAACTCTATGCCATATGATTCAGCGGTGTTGAGATTGGCAGGTTGTGAATAAGAAATGCCATTTTCAATGATGGTAATAAAATCCAATTGTCCATCTACATGTCGGTAGAACAAATTGGTAGTCCAACTCGAATTTTCGAAATTTGCCAAGTGGCCGGCCTCCAGGGAGTGAATCATTTCTGGCTGAAGGTTGGGGTTGCCCCTCCTTACACTCAAAGAATCAGTAATGTCGGGGAAGGGATTTAATCTCCAGGAGGTAGGCCGGTCAATCCTTCTGCTGTAGGTCAGTTTCAATGAGTTTTCCTCATTGATTTTGTAGAGGGTCTGAACACTCGGGAACAAATTGAAATAATTTTGGGAATTGTTTTCGCCGGTGTTTTCCAGAAAGGTATCCACAAACGTATACTCCCCTCTCATTCCAACTGTATAATCAAATTTTTCAGATTTTTTAGCGAAAATAAAATATCCAGCATGGATCTGGTCTTTATAAATAAAACGGTTGCTGATGTTTTCATCTTCCACAAAATCCTGTACATTCTCCTCAAAACGACCATATATATAATCGTTATCAAATTTCCTTAAATTGGACTTTAACCCGGCCTCTACCTTTGTATTGGAAGAAAGTGGGGTAGTAAAATCAGCCTGGAATATCGAAGTATACCTTTTTTCATCTGTAAAGGCTCTTTCTTGCCCATTCAAATTTTCTGGAATTGCATCAAAAGCATTTCTGAAGATATCAATATTCTGAATTTTGTATTGGTTCCGGTACGAATTACTGGCTATTATTTTAAAGGTTTTGTCAGGATTATCAAAAGTCCTTTCATATATCAAGGCATTGTCTATGCCATCATCTGCCTCTGTTTCATTATTTCTCCGGACATAATTCAAGACCAGATCGTTGGTGTTTTTATCGGTAAGTTCAGAATAAAGGGTGTTAATCTGGCTGTCATCACTGGTTTGGTAAAAACCCTCATAACTGATGATGTTGTTTCCAAAATAATAATCCGCCCCAAAATTCAGATTATGACCAATATTTTCATCAGAAGAATTGGTATTTTGGTTAAGAATCTCTTCATCTTCAAAAATTTCCCTTTCGGTTCTCCTTTCTCCAATGGAACGCCACCTTCTGAAATTATACCCCCCAAAAACATTATATTTCAACGTTCTGTGGTTGATATTGGCACTGGCATTCGTTCTTCCTCTGCTTCCATAAGTCAGCTCACCATTCCCATGAGTTCCCAGATTCTCACCTTTTTTCAAAATAATGTCAATGACACCGGCCTCTGCTTCGGCATCGTAACGTGCATTTGGATTGTTAATGATTTTGATTTGCTCAATGGCGCTTGCAGGTATCTGATCCAGGTTTTGGGTTAATGAAGAGTTTCTTCCATTTATAAGCACATTCGTGCCGCTACTTCCCCTGAGGGTAATGGTGCCATCATCGGATACACTGACAGATGGAGTATTTCTTAAAATATCCAAAAGTGTCCCCCCCAGATTGGAGAGGTTTCGACTGGGGTTAATGGTAAGACCTTCAACATCAGACCTTATCGGGAATTTTGATGATTGCACCACTACCTCCTCCAGGTTTTGGTTTTCTTCAATCAATTCAATTTCACCCAAATTTTGATCCCTCACTAAATTTACAGCCAGTTCTTTTTCATCAAATCCAATTAAATAAAACCTGAGCTCATATTCTCCCCCAGGGGCATTCAATGTAAACTCACCGCTTTCATTGGAATCAGAAAAAGTTTCGGGTCTTTCCTCTCCAGGTTTGAAGAGCGCTACCTGAACAAAAGAAAGGGGATTTCTGTTTCCGGCATCTTTCAATTTACCTTTCACAGAAAACGTAGAATTACTGTTTTGACCCATTGCAACATAATTGATGGTCAATAAAACAGTGCTTATAAGAAAATATAAAATAATAGTTGGTCTCATTTTTCAATCTTGTATAACACAATAATAAAATAACAATCTGATAGAATATTGAAGCAGGCAATTAATTGAACCTTACTTCCACCCGGTGTATGGGCGTTTCAAAGCTATAATCGAAGACATAACCATGAATCCAGCAGATTTGTTGTACAATAGAGAGACCCAAACCTATAGAATCACTGTTTTTTTTCCCTTTTTTAAATCTTTCCAGGAATACAGACACCTCATTTTCCGGATCAGGGCCCGGATTTTTAATAATCAACCTTTTTGAATCAAGTTCAATATCGATCATTCCAGGATGGATATTATGCCGGATGGCATTGGTGAGCAGATTATGAAGCAGCATTTCAGCCAAATTGGGATGCATGGAAATATTTACCTGTGAAGCAATTCTTAATTCCAGGGAGAGATTTTTTATTTTAATTAATTCATCAAATTCTTCCAGTGTTTGATTCATTAAGGCACTGAAATTAATTTTTTCGCTGAATTCAAATTCTTGGTTTTCAAGCTTTGCCAGCAAAGACAAGGAGCTGACTATTCTGGTCAGACGCTCATTGGAAAGATATGCCGCTTCGATGAGTTGTGCTTGCTGGTCACTGATCGGGCTATTCATCAATAATTCCAGTTTTCCCCGGATCACTGCAACCGGGGTTTGAATTTCATGGGAGATATTCTCCGAAAATTCCTTAACAATTCGGAAATCATGCAAAAGCTGAAGGGACATTTTGTGGAGGAAATCATTCAGTTTGATGAATTCTTCCGTTTTGGTAGATTCAAATTTTAGGGGGGTATTTTTCTGAAATGAAAAAGTTCGGATTTGATCCAAACTATGATGAAAGGGACGGAGAATTTTTTTGGAAATAATTCTGCCTGTAATTGTTATAAAAACCAATAGTAAAACAAAAATGGCCACCATGGTCTGAACTACCGTTTCGGTGATATCACTGGATTCAATCATGATATTGTAAGTGGACATATAAAAATGTCTTCCATTGATCAAAAAGGATCTCCCCGCTTTTACCTGTCTTTCCACCTGTTCTAAGGGCTCGTGCCAGGCCAAGGTGTCTCTAACATTAAAAGGTATCAAAGCTTTTTCCAGGGGAAGCTCAATGATTTCCAACCTGTCTTTTTCCAATTCCTCTGGATTTTTCAGGGATTCCATTTTTCTTGCATACCGGTCCAATTGTCTTTCCAGTTCTTGTCCCTGTTCAAAATCAATTTCTGATTCCAGCTTTTTGAAAATGAGAATCCCACCTATCAATAAAACGATGATGGAAATGCCCAGGTACCAAATAGTGAATTGATTGATTAACTTCATGCAACAGTTGTATTGAATTTGTATCCAATCCCATAAACGGTCTGAATGTAATCTTCACCGCCTGCCTGGCAGATTTTTTTCCGGAGGTTTTTAATATGTTGGTAGACAAAATCAAAATTAGCGAAGTCATCAGTAAAGTCACCCCATAAATGTTGGACGATGGCATGCCGCCCCAAAACCCTGTCCTTGTTTGTTAAAAAAAACAGCAATAGGTCAAATTCCTTTTTGGTAAGATCTAAAACCTGATCATTGACTTTTGCCAATAGCTTTAAAGTATCCAGTTGGATCTCGTTGAATTGAACCAGGTCGTTTCCTTCGAGCTGGTTCCTTCGGAAAATGGCCTTCAGGCGGGCATGTAACTCTGCCAGGTGAAAGGGTTTTGTCAGGTAATCATCTGCACCCAGGTTCAGTCCTTTAATTTTATCTTCGAGGGAGTTTTTGGCCGAAATGATAAGAATATTACTGGTTTTTTGATGCGTTTTAATGGCTTCAATAAGGTCAAGTCCATTTCCATCAGGAAGCATGATGTCCAAAAGGATACAGTCATAAGAAAAACTCAACAATTTATCCTGGGCATCAAAAGAATTATTACAGGATTCGCAATTGATACCCTCTTCCTTTAAGTAATCCCTGATGCTATCGGCCAGTTCCTCCTGGTCTTCTATGAGAAGGATCTTCATAATATAAAATAAAGGTGTGTTATTGAAGGAAACCTGAAGTAGATAATTGAAGTTCCACCGAATTTGAAAGGAGAAAAAAATAAAAAACACCCTAATAGAACATCGATAATGTACAATCAGGGTGTAAAATTAATGATGGGTATGGTGTTAAATGGAAAATGATTCTCCACAACCACAAGTCCTGGAAGCATTGGGATTGATGAATTGAAACCCTTTCCCATTAAGGCCATCACTGAATTCCAGGGTTGTGCCGGCAAGGTATAGCAAGCTTTTGCGGTCCACAATGATTTTTACCCCATTGTCCTCAAAAACATGGTCTGTTTCAGCGGTATTGCCATCAAAACCCAATTCATACATCAGTCCTGAACAGCCTCCACCTTTTACAGAAACCCTGATATTTTCTGCTTCTTTTCTGTTTTCCTCTTTTTTCAATTCAAGGATACGATCCTTGGCCTTCTCTGAAACGATGATCATATCTTTTCAATTTTAATGATGTTAGCCGATTCTATAATCCATCAACCCTGAAGGTTGATAATTAATTCCATTATCTTTATTAGATGGTTTTACAAAGATAACAAATTTGAAATGAAAATTGAACATATTGGCATTGCAGTTAAAGACCTGGAGACATCCAATCAACTTTTTAAAAATTTATTTGGGAAAAAGCATTACAAAGAGGAATTGGTGGAGGGAGAAAATGTTTTAGTTTCCTTTTTTCAATTAGGTGATACCAAAGTAGAATTACTTCAAGCTACATCTCATGACAGCACCATAACTAAATTTCTGGAAAAAAAACCAGAGGGCATCCATCATATGGCTTTTTCTGTTGATGATATTTATCTAGAAGTGGAAAGATTGAAAGCAAAAGGGTTTACCTTTTTGAATGAAACACCTAAAGAGGGGTCAGATGATAAATTAATTGTATTTTTACATCCAAAATCTACCAATGGCGTTTTGGTTGAATTGTGCCAGAAAAAGAAAGACCAATGAATAAAGGAAAAGAAAAAAGAACAGAATTGGAAACCATCGGTGAATTTGGATTGATCGATAAGATTCGTTCCCAAACCATCGTCAAGCAAGCCAGTACGCTGATGGGTATCGGGGACGATGCTGCAGTAATAGGAGAAACGGATCCTTATAGGGTGGTAACCACTGATTTGTTGTTGGAAGGGGTTCATTTTGATCTTTCCTACAGTCCATTAAAACACCTTGGATTCAAGGCAGTTGCCGTGAATGTGAGTGATGTTGCGGCCATGAATGCCATTCCAAAACAAATTACGGTAAGTTTAGCGCTTTCCAACCGGTTCTCCCTTGAAGCCATTGAAGAATTGTATGAGGGAATCCATCTTGCTGCTGAAAATTACCACCTGGACCTGGTAGGAGGTGATACCACTGCTTCCCGCTCTGGACTCGTTATTTCAATTACAGCCATTGGAGAAGTCAATAAAGATCAGATCAGTTACCGTTCGGGAGCCAAAGAAAATGATATTATATGTGCCACCGGTGATTTGGGCGGCGCTTACATAGGTTTACAGGTATTGGAAAGGGAAAAACAGGTTTATTTATCCAATCCCAACATGACCCCCAAATTGGATAAATATGGATACATCACAGGAAGACAATTGAGACCTGATGCCAGAATGGATATCATCCATGAACTTAGAGAACTTGAGGTGGTTCCTACCAGCATGATAGACATTTCGGATGGCCTGGCTTCTGAGCTTTTCCATATTTCAAAAGCTTCAGGAGTAGGGGTGCTCATTTATGAGGACAAATTGCCCATAGACAAACAAACCTACGACACTGCCGTGGAATTTGGATTGGATCCCATAACCTGTGTGTTGAATGGGGGAGAGGATTATGAATTGTTATTCACCATCCGACAAGAGGATTTTACCAAGTTGGAAAAACATCCGGATATTCACTTTATAGGCCATGTGACCAAAGCGGAAGAAGGAAAGTTTTTGGTAACCAAAAGTGGAACAGCCGTTATCCTAAAAGCCCAAGGTTGGCAACACTTTAATGAGAAACAGCCATAAAATTTTAAATTCCATTGAGGGACAGCCAAAGAATGGGTCTGTTTTTTCTAATCATTGGGGTAAGGAATAAAAAGGAAGTTGGTGAAGTCCTCATCTACTACAAACAGGCAACAAAACTCATCGGGATCTTTGTAGGTCTTCTTAAAATGATCCACAGCATCTTCTTTGATCAATTGCCTTTGAACGAATTCATCCAAATAGGTAATGTAGTAATTCCAATCAATTGGTTTTTCGGCTTTACTGAGGAATAATTGGCCGATGGGCTGTTCGGATTTGCTGATGGGGAAAATGGGGAAATCAGAGAACCCCTTAGATCTTATTTGATAAGCGGCTTCTTTTAGGGTTTCAGAGATTTTGATAAAGTCACTGGTGATGGTACCTAAATATTTACCGTTAAGTTCTGGATCGTTTTCATCTCTGATCATTATTGGTTTCTTTTAGTCAGTAAAACAATATTTTCTACATGGTAAGTTTGTGGAAACATGTCTACGGGTTGAATTTTGGAAATATCGTATTTTTCCGATAGCAGGGCTACATCCCTTGCCTGGGTAGCAGGATTACAACTTACGTATACGATTTTCTCCGCTTCCACTCCAAGGAGGGTGTTGACTACAGCTTCATGCATTCCTGCCCGGGGGGGGTCTGTAATGATTACATCCGGTTTGTCATGAAGGCTGATAAATTTTTCGTTCAAAATATCCTTAATATCCCCCGCATAAAAAAGGGTGTTTTCAATTTTGTTGATTTGAGAATTTAACCTGGCATCTTCTATGGCAGGTTCTACATTTTCAATACCTATGACCTGCTTTGCCTTTCTGGCGACAAAATTGGCGATGGTTCCTGTGCCGGTGTAAAGATCATAAACCGTTTCTGAACCTTGAAGCCCGGCAAACTCCCTGGCCACCTGATACAAGCGGAATGCCTGCTTGGGGTTGGTTTGGTAAAATGATTTCGGACCAATCCTGAACCTTAGCCCCTCCATTGTTTCCTCCATGTACTCTTTTCCATAAAAGAGATGTACCTCCAGATCATAGAACGTCTCGTTTTTCTTGAGGTTAGTGATATAAAGTAAGGAAGTGGTTTCCGGAAAAGTGTTCTTTAGAAAGTTCATCGTCTTATCAATACCTTCCCTGTCCGCTTCCCCAAATTGTACGATCACCATGATCTGGCCGTCTAAGGTGGTTCTGATAATCAGGTTTCTTAAAAGGCCTTTCTGTTGAATGATATCATAGAATGAAAGGTTTTCGGTCAAGGCAAATTCCCTAAGGCTGTTTCTTACCTGGTTGGAGATGTTTCCCTGCAGGTGACAGTGCTGAATATCGACAATTTTATCAAATCTTTTTGGAACATGAAAACCTAAAGCATTGCGCTCAAATGTTTTTTCGGAATCAATTTCCTCACGGGTTAGCCAACGGTTGTTGGAAAAGGTGAAATCCAGTTTATTTCGGTAATACCGGGTGTCAGCGCTTCCAATTATAGGCAATACTTCAGGGAGTGGTACTTTGGCAATTCTTTGAAACTGGTCAACTACCTGTTGCCTTTTGTAATCCAACTGTAAATCGTAAGAGATATGCTGCCACTTACATCCTCCGCAAACCCCAAAATGCTCACAAAAGGGATCTACCCTGTCTTCTGAAAATTTATGGATTTCAATGGCTTCCCCTTCCATGAAACTGCTCCGTCCTTTTATTATCCTGACATCCACCACATCCCCAGGGGCCACATTGCCTACAAAAACCACTTTTCCTTCATAATGACCCACACATTTTCCCTCTGCTGCTATCCTTTCGATTTCCAGGTTATGAAGTACCTTATTCTTCATTTTTCTCGACATAGGCTGCAAAATTAATCATTTTAGGTTGAATCTTTCCCATCCAAAAGTAAAGCAATTAGAAAATTGACATTATTGCTTTCGATCGATTGGTCCGGTCAGGAGTATTTCCTTATATTTAATTTTGATAGACACTTTATGGAGGTAAAAAACAAAGTAATCATCGTTACAGGGGCCACTTCGGGAATAGGAGAGGCCTGTGCCCGAACATTTGGTAAACAAGGTGCCAAAATATGGATCACCGGAAGGAGCCAGGTGAAATTGGATAATACCCTTCGGTCCTTACAAAAAGATGGGATAGAATGCGCAGGAGCCATTTGTGATGCATCGCAGGAATCTCAAAACAAAAAAATGGTAGAAGAGGTGCTTTCTAAATATGGAAGGATAGATGTTTTGGTAAACAATGCCGGGATCAGTATGAGGGCTTTATTCAGAGAGTTGGACTTGAAAGTTTTTCACCAGGTCATGGAAATCAATTTTTGGGGAGCCGTCTATGCGACGAAATACTGTTTAGAAGAGATTATCCGAAATAAGGGAACCATCATCGCCATTTCTTCCATCAATGGATTTAGGGGAACTCCGGCCCGGACAGCTTATACCGCCAGCAAATTTGCCATGAACGGTTTTTTTGAATCCCTGCGCACAGAGGTAATGAAATTAGGGGTGAATATTTTGGTGGTTTGTCCGGGTTTTACAGCTTCTAACATTCGAAACCAAGCACTTACTGCTGACGGGTCTTCACAAAAAGAATCACCCAGAAATGAAAGTAAAATGATGAGTTCAGAAGCAGTTTCCCTTGCCATTTTACAGGCCTTAAAAAAAGGAAAGCGGGATTTGGTTTTAACCCGGGAAGGAAAATTGGTCTCATTTTTGAATAAATGGGTTCCTGGAATTATGGATCAAATAGTTTATCGGCACATGGCCAGGGAAAAGGATTCTCCTTTTAAATAAATAGTCATGCTTAAAGATGTGTTTCAGGTATATTTAAATCGATTAGTGGACCTATCTTCGAACAATAGGTCCATCTTTTTGCCAAAAATCATCAGTAACCAAATGATTGATTTGAAGGATTTTCATTTTTTAAACAACCACCCTTCATTTTTCTATATTACGGAGTTGTTGGGCAGGAAGCGAAACATACCTTTGATTCAGGTATTGGATTCAAGAGACAAAAATGTTAATCAGCTTTCTGCCAGATTGAAACGTCTTCGGCACAATGTTGATTTTGCGCACGAAGAAACCGGTGAAAAAAGTCTTTTTGTGGGCTGGCCTTTTGTAGAAGGAAAACTGATCAATGATCATTTGGTAAGGTGTCCCCTGATTTTTTTTCCTGTAAGCCTGATTATGGATGACCAAGTCTGGTACTTGAGGAAAAGTGTAGGAGAACATCCGTTTTTGAACCCCTCATTTTTGCTGGCTTACAGCCATGCCAAAGGAAAAACTTTTGATAAAGAATGGCTGGAGCAATCCATGGAGGATTTTGCAAAAGACGCTATGGGGTTCCGGACTGACCTTTACCATTATTTAAAAAATCAGTTGGAACTGAATTTTAACAGAGAAATCTATCAGGATAAGTTGGAATTTTTCCCTGACAACAACAAGCGTTTTTTTGAGGAAACTTTTTCTACAGGCATATTGAAATTACAACCTTATGGGGTTTTAGGCCAATTTTCCCAAAAAAGTTCTTTTTTGATGGATGATTATGAGCAACTGATACAATCCTGCGAACACGAATCCTTGGATGAGCTCTTTGCAAGCCAGTTTGGGAGAGACAAGGACCAACCTCGTACCCAGACAGAATGTAACTTATACAATACTTTTCCTGTGGACGCAAGTCAGGAGGAAGTACTCAAGAATGTCAAAGAAGGATCATCTTGTATGATCCAGGGGCCCCCCGGTACGGGTAAATCCCAGCTGATATGTAACCTTGTCACGGATTTTGCTTCCCGTGGAAAAAAAGTGCTGGTGGTTTCACAAAAGAGGGCGGCACTGGATGTGGTTTTTGAAAGGCTAGCTTCGCAAGGCATGGCCAATTTTTCTGCTTTGGTGCATGATTTTAGGGGTGATAGAAAAGAACTGTACAAAAAAATTGCCCATCAAATCAGCTCTTTGGAAAATTACCGGGACCTGAATCATTCTTTGGATGCCATTCAATTGGAAAGGAATTTCAGCCAAATGTGTGGGGTAATAGAAAGGCATTCAGATTTTTTTGATGAATATAAAATTGCCCTTTTTGATAGTAAGGAATGCGGGGCACCGGTAAAGGAACTTTACCTCACTTCTGATTTTTCGGAGAAGGGTATTGATATGAACCAATACTACATGAATTTCCGCTTGGATGATTTGGATGGGTTCTTAAATTATTTTCACCAATACCAGTACTTCTTCCGGAAATATCAGGTAGCTTCCTCTTTTTGGTTACACCGGGTGGATTTCTCAGAAATGGATGCTCAGGCGATAAGGAGGGTTGAGGAGACATTTGATGAAATATCCCTGGTAAAAATTACAGCTCAAAAAGATTTGGACATGATGTTGGCTGATACATTTGAGTATTCTTTGATTTATCAGTCATTTCAGCAGAAAGACAGAATCAAAGAATTGCAGGAAACCATTAACAGTCCTGAAATTTTTGAAAAATTTAAGGCACTTATGTCTTTTGAAAAGGGTGCTTTTGATCTTCTATGGCTGGAAAACAAGGTGGATTTGATACAAAAGCTATTTTTGGATGTGGGGATTGAATGGAGTATTCCTGATCAAGAGGTAGAAGAAGTGTTTAAAAAGGCCATTCAGGCATCCAGGCAAATGGAATCCTGGTATGGCAAGATGGCAGTAAGCCTGGACGGAAAAAAGTACGGGGTTATCCTTTCTTTGCTTGAAAAAAACGGCCTTAAAAAAAACAGGGAAGATGTTCAGGTATTGGTTCAAAAATTGGAAAATAGAATGAACCTTAATCACCAATACACCCTTTTGGCACAGAAAAGCTGGATCAACCTTCCCGAAAAACCTTTTAATTTATCAGCCTTTAACCAAATGACAGGGGTGTTGATCAAGGCGGCCAGGTCACGTTTTATCATGCATGAGCTTGGTGTTTTAACTTCCTATTTTTATAAACCCCAATTTACCTACCAACACTTTCAGCAATTACTTGAAGGGGTGATTGTGATCAATGAATGGATAGCCGACCATTTTGGAAATTGGAGGCAATACCTCTCTGAAATTCAGATCAAGCACCTTTTGAGTACATCTGATGAAGAAAGGTTGAATCCTGTAAAATCCAATCTGAAAAAGGAGATGGATGAGCTGATCAGTTTTGATGCGCTGAAAAGGAAAATGGATGAAGTGGAGAAAAAGGTCGTTGAAAAATTAATTGACGAATATCCGGATAAGGATTATGAAGGTTTAAAATCGGTATTCCTTTCCAGCCTAAAAATAAGTTGGATTGGACATTTGGAAGCTAAATTTCCGGTTTTAAAGGAAATTTATGGCCCCCAAGTCAAGAGTCAAATTACTGAATTTGAGAATTCTGTTGAAGAAAAACTTAAAATAGCCCGTTTTATAGTTGAAATGAGGCTCCGAGAAGGTGTTTGCAAACAATTGGAATATAATAGACTGGATAACCTGATTACTTACCGGGAGCTTGCCCATCAGGTCACCAAAAAAAGGCAGATTTGGACCATAAAAAAATTGGTTGAATTCTATAAAGATGAATTGTTCCGGTTGATACCCTGTTGGTTGGCTTCCCCTGAAACGGCTTCAGCCTTATTTCCATTAAAGTCCTATTTTGACATAGTTATTTTTGATGAGGCCAGTCAATGTTATTTTGAAAGGGGGCTTCCCCTGATGTTAAGGGGTAAGCAGGTGGTCATTGCAGGAGATCAAAATCAACTTCAACCCTATGACTTGTATCAAACCAGGATCTTATCCGAAGAAGAGGGAATGGAACTTGAGATAGACTCCTTATTGGATATGGCTTCCAATTATTTTCCCACTTTCCACCTCCAAACTCATTACCGAAGTGCAACTTTGCCATTGATTCATTTTTCTAACCAACATTTTTATAAAGACCAACTGTACATGTTGCCCGATAGAAAAACACTTAATAAAGGTGAATTGGGCATTTCCCATATTCATGTAGAGGGGATATGGGAAAACCAGACCAATAAGTTGGAAGGAGAAGAAGTAATCAATCAGGTCAAAAAACTCAGGGAATTGAATCCCCATGATACAATTGGTGTCATTACTTTCAATTATTTCCAAATGATTTTGATTACCGAAATGCTAGAAGAGGAAGTAGGGCTTTTCAATAATGATAAGATCAGTGTCAAGAACATTGAAAATGTGCAGGGAGATGAATTTGACAGGGTTGTGTTTTCGATAGGTTACGCCAAAAATCCACTGGGAAAATTCACGGCAAATTTTGGCTTGCTGGCAAGAAAGGGGGGGCAAAACAGGTTGAATGTCGCAGTGACAAGGGCCAGGAGGGAGATTGTGTTGGTAACCAGTTTAAAGCCTTCGGATTTTAAAACCCAGCACCTTTCAAACCCGGGGATTAGCTTATTGAAAGCCTATATTGAATATGCTGAGGATATTCAGCAAGGGAAATTCCCCACTTATTCCACAACCATTGCTCCCGGATACGATGAAAGTTGGTCTTTAAAAAACCGTTTGATCGGCATTTATGGCAATCATGAAATCAAAGAAAATAATTATGGAAAAGTAATGGACTTAGTGGTAATGGAAAAAGGGAAGGCAAAAACAGCGATTTTAACGGATGATCAAAGATTTTATGCCTCTAAAAGTGCAAAAGAGGCCTTTGTTTACCATCCCCGAATGCTTTCCTCAAGGAATTGGAACATGGTGTTCCTTTTCAGCAGGCAATATTGGTTGGATAAGGATGATTTGATGCAGACCAGGATTATGCGTATTGGAAAAGAAGAAGACTAATGATCAGGGCCGGAGTTAATTTGGCGGCTTATTTTTTAAGGCCCCATTACTTTTAGACCAACAGCCTCAATCCCCTTTAAAGTGTCCATTCTCATGTATTGGATCAATTCAATTGTTGAATTGGGGGTCATGTCGGAAATCGGTAAAGTGTCATACAATGTCAACCTACTCCCAAACCCCTTGCCTAGCGGTTTCCCTGTTTTGGAATCAAATAAATGGATATTGACCAACGTATCCTGCTCTGGATTTCCCAAACTGTCTTTCAAAAAACAACGTACATACAAATTGTGGAATTCATATTCCTCGTTATATCGGATGCCAATAACCGAAATAGGATGGATAGGCTCAATGGCCGGCAATGAAAACTTTATGGTATCCGAAACAGCCCAACTTAAAGTAGGGAAGGCATTGTATTCTTCGTATAGCCTGTTGCCTTGACAGGAAGTGAGGATCCAACTTACCAACAAAAATAAAAGTAAAATTTTAAGAAAATCACCCTTCATTATTTTTTCCCTTATTGTTTGGGTTTTGGGGTCTCCTATTCTTATTGGGTCTGTTCCTCCGTTTATTCTGGTTACCTGTAGTGGGATTTTGGCTGGTTTCCAAATTGTTTGTTGAATTTTGAGGATTACTTTGGTTTTTGTTGTTTCGTCTGTTATTTCTCCTGTTTTTAGGATTTTTTGGTTTGTTCTGTGATTGGGGATCTATTGGGGTTTTCTTTTCCTGATCCTGTGGAAGATTTGATTCAAAAGCACTATTTCTGTTTTTGGCTCTTTTTTTCTTTTTCCTTTTAGCAGGCGTAAATTTTTTGTCCAGGATTTCCAAATCCTCGTTACTTTTCGAATAATCAGATTCACCCTCAAATGGCTTGTCTTGTTTCAGATTAAAAGGCATTTCCCCCTTTTCATTCAAGTCCAGGATCACTTTTACCCTTTCACAGTCCAGAGAATGCCAGTTGTTGTCGTCATTGTAACTGAACCACATCAACTTTCTGAAAATATCGGTTTTTTGAAGTTTAGCTGGTCCCGCCTCGGTTAATAATGGTTTTTCCACCTTTGGAATGTCTTTCAAAGCGGTAAGGTAAGTATCCAGTTCAAAATTCAGACAACATTTGAGCCTTCCGCATTGGCCGGAAAGTTTGCTGGGATTTAAAGAAAGATTTTGATACCTGGCTGCAGAAGTGGTCACACTTTTAAAGTCATGAATCCATGTGGAACAGCATAGTTCCCGCCCACATACCCCAATACCACCAATCCTGCCCGCCTCTTGCCTCAAGCTTATCTGCCGCATTTCAACCCTGATTTTAAATTCCGAAGCAAGAAACCTGATCAATTCCCTGAAATCCACCCTGTCTTCGGCAGAATAATAAAACGTGGCCTTTGAATTATCGGCTTGGTATTCGATATCTGATAGTTTCATTGAAAGCTTCATTTCATCAATGATCTGTTTTCCCCTATAGAGGGTCGGAATTTCCCGGTTTTTGGCCTCCTGCCATTTTTCAAGGTCTTTCTGGTTGGCAATTCGATAAATGCTTAAGATGTTGTCATCATTTTTGATTTTCCTTTTTTGCATCTGAAGTCTTACCAACTCTCCCTGCAAGGATACATAACCGATATGATGACCATTGGGGACGTCCACTATGACAGGGTCTCCGGTGGTGATTTGAAGGTGGGCTACATTCCTGAAATAATCCTTCCTGCCACCTTTGAATTTAACCTCTACGATATCAAATTTATCTGTTTCAGGTATGCCCATATGAGACAACCAGTCAAAAGCATTCATTTTATTGCAATCGCTTGTTCCACAACTGCCATTACTTTGGCAGCCACCGACTGAATTGGTCGATTCGGAAGCGCAGTTATTACATCCTGACATTATTTATGTGTTTAGGGAGTCGCCTCCTCGTGAAAGGGATATTTATTCTCCGTAATCCAGAATATCCTTACCAATGTCTTTCCGGAAATTTACTTTATCCCAACTAATTTGATTTACCCTTAAGTAAGCCTGGTTGATGGCCTCCTTGATGGTTTTTCCTATTCCGGTGATGCCCAATACTCTTCCACCATTAGTGAGAACGTCTGCATTTGGTCCTTTTAGGGTGCCTGCATGGAAGGTAATGGCATTTTCTGACTCTTTTTGAAGCAATCCTTCAATCCGGTTTCCTTTTTCATAGGCTCCTGGGTATCCACCTGCAACCATTACTACAGTAGCTGTAACGAAATTTTCCAACTCCAGGGTATATGTCCCCAGTTTTTTCGTCGCAATGGACCATAGTAATTCCACAAAATCGCTTTTTATCCTGGGTAATACCGCCTGGGTCTCAGGATCTCCCATTCTTACATTGTATTCTATGACAAACGGCTCCCCATTGACATTCATCAATCCTATGAATAAGAAACCCCGATAATCTATGCCTTCAGCCTTTAAGCCATTTATGGTAGGTTTGACAATTTTTTCTTCCACCTTGCCCATAAAGGTTTGATTTGCAAATGGAACAGGACTTATGGCTCCCATTCCACCGGTATTGGGCCCTTTGTCCTGGTCTCCAATTCTTTTGTAATCTTTTGCCTCGGGAAGTATGGTATAGCTTTCTCCATCTGTGGCAACAAAGACCGAAAGCTCAATGCCTTGAAGAAAAGTTTCTACCACTACTTTTGATGAAGCCTCACCAAACTTCTGGTCCAATAACATTTCCTTAAAACTTATTTCAGCTTCCTGATGGCTTTGGCAAATCAATACACCTTTACCAGCAGCCAGTCCATCGGCTTTAAGTACAATTGGAAGACTTTGTTTTTTGATATAAGCAAGACCGTTTTCCAAGGTTTTTCTGGTAAAACTTTCATAGGCGGCAGTTGGAATTTGGTTTTTTTGCATAAACTTTTTGGAAAAGTCTTTGCTTCCTTCTAGTCTGGCACCTCTACTTCCGGGCCCCACAATGGGTAAATGGGAAGTCCGGTTATCTTGGCCCAAAAAATCTCTTAAACCTTTCACCAGTGGCTCCTCAGGGCCGACAACAATTAAGTCGATTCCTTCTTTTATAACACAGTCTTTAATGGCATCAAAATCTGAAACCCCAAATGGCATGTTTTGACCCAATTGGGAGGTGCCGGCATTGCCGGGAGCGATCAATAATTTTTCACAATGTTTACTTTGATTGATTTTCCAAGCAAAGGCATGTTCTCTTCCACCGCTGCCTATGAGCAATATATTCATGTATTTTCCTCTAAATTAATTGGCATGATCTGAAATGAATTTGATTCTATATACGCGGATTTCCTCTTCTGAAAAATCATCATCCTCTAATTCGTTCAAGGCATCCCTGATATGATCAGTATCAGCTGTCATAAAATAATCATGGAGCATGTCCTCACGTTCATCATCCATGATATTGTAAATGTAATAATTGATATTTAATTTGGTACCACTATATATGATTTGCTCAATCTCATGCAACAGTTCTCCCATACTGATGTTGAGATTATTCGCTATTTCGTCCAGATCAATTTTACGATCCACTTGCTGGATGATGGAAATTTTGACTTTCGAACGTGTCCCTGAAGTCTTCACCACCACATCAGATGCAGTAATGATTTCATTTTCTTCAACATATTTTTCTATGAGCTTGAGGAAAGTGTTTCCGAATTTGGAGACCTTGCCCATACCCACACCATTAATCTGGGCCAATTCATCTTGGGTGGTCGGATACACCGTGGCCATTTCCTCAAGAGAAGGGTCCTGAAAAATTATATAGGGGGGAAGCCCTTTGCTTTTGGCTACCTTTTTCCGTTCTGCTTTCAATAAATCGAAAAGTTTTTCATCATAAGCTTTCCCCATGCTGTTCATTTCTTCCGTAGAGATGGTTTCAGACATTTCCTCGAAATTATGATTTTTACTAATTAATACCGGATATGGGGATTTGATAAAATTCTCACTTTCATCTGAAAGCAATAGGACACCGTAGTTTTCAATATCTTTATCCAAAAGACCAAAAATCATGGCCTGTCTTATTACCGTCCGCCAATGAACCTCGTCTTTTTCGATCCCTTTACCAAACATCGAGAGTTTGTCATGGTCATAACTTTCGATATAATCGTCTTTGTCCCCGCGGATGAGGCTGACAATATGATTCATTGTGAAACGCTGCTTGGTTTCTTTTACGGCTTGAATTATTGTGATGATATCGTCCTGCCCATTAAATGTCTCTTTGCTCTTTTTGCAGTTATCACAAAAGCCGCAATCCTTGTCCATTTTTTCACCGAAGTAATGCAATAAAAACCGTCTCCTGCAAACAGAACTTTCAGCATAGGCAGCCATTTCCTGTAAAAGTACCCTGGCATTCTCCCTTTCATTGACAGGCTTGTCTTTATTGAACTTCTCCAACTTGACAATATCTTCATATCTGTAAAACATCAGGCAATGTCCTTCCAGTCCATCTCTTCCCGCACGCCCCGTTTCCTGATAATATCCTTCAAGGGATTTTGGAACATCGTAATGAATCACATACCTCACATCGGGTTTATCGATACCCATTCCAAAGGCGATGGTCGCAACAATGACATCCACCTCCTCATTTAGAAAATCATCCTGATTTTTAACCCTGACATGACCATCCAATCCGGCATGATAAGGAGCAGCATTTATCCCATTCACTTTTAATAATTCCGCAATCTCCTCCACCTTTTTCCGGCTTAAACAATAAATGATCCCGGATTTTCCTTTTTGCGATTTGATGTATTTGATGATTTCTCTTTTGGTCTCATTCTTTATTTTAGGCCTTACTTCATAATATAGATTGGCCCTGTTAAAGGAGGATTTGTAAAGGTCCGCCTCTTCCATCTGAAGGTTCCGCTGTATGTCCTGCTGTACTTTTGGTGTGGCAGTAGCGGTTAGAGCAATGACGGGTAAATTATCTCCGATCTGGGATATGATGGATTTGATCTTCCGATATTCTGGCCTGAAATCGTGACCCCATTCAGAAATACAATGGGCCTCATCAATTGCCACAAAACTCAAATTTGCACTTTTTAGAAATTGAACGTTCTCTTCTTTTGTCAGTGATTCAGGTGCTACATATAGTAACTTGGTCAAACCGGCCGACACCTCTTTTTTCACCTTATTCGCTTCCGACTTGCTAAGGGTAGAGTTTAGAAAATGAGCATTAATGCCAAAACTGTTGAGCTGGTCAACCTGATTTTTCATCAAGGCAATAAGGGGGGAGATCACAATGGCTGTTCCTTCCTTGGATACAGCAGGCAACTGGTAGCAAAGTGATTTACCAGCACCAGTAGGCATAATGACAAAGGTATTGTTGCCTTTGTGTATGTTTTCTACTATCAATTTTTGGTTTCCTCGAAATTGATTGAAACCAAATATTTTTTTCAGGTTATCTTTTAAAATATTATCCACTACATAAATAGTTTTAATGAGTTGCTCCTTGCGAATCATTAAAGTTTAAGGTAAATCTTTCCTACCTTTATACAAAACTAACAATTAACAACTGTAAAATTGAAATTACTAAAAAATATTAAAATCACAGCAATTAAAGTTATTCTAAAGAATACCAAATTGGTTTAAAATTTTGGTTGTTTTAAGTTGATGGTTTTGAAGGCAATGATTGTTAATAGAAGAAAAATAAATAGCCTTGCGAATGGTATAAACAATTTATGGGTACCAAGTTGAAGTTTTAATTTAAATAAAATTAGGAATAAATCACTATTGTCGGGGACTCCTGTTATATTTTAAAGAATACCACTTTAATTCATTTCCATTTAGGTATGATTAAAGAAGAAGATTTTGTAATATGCATAAAGAAAAACGCATTATGGACATTAAGCTGTGGCTTTGAACCCATTTTATAATGAAATTAAGGAAATCAGCAAAATGGGCAGCCTGCCGGATCTTTATGAAGAGTCATTCAGGTCAAGAATTCGGAAGCACTGACCATTCATTCCTTTTGTCAGAAATTAAAGGCGTTAATTTGTGATGCGGGAATTGAGAATCCAGGGACATATAAATTTATTGGAAAAGGAATGATATAAAAATGGAAGTAAAGGACAAGTACATTGTTATTTTGGCAGGTGGCATTGGAATCAAGTTTTGGCCTTATAGCAGGTATAAAAAGCCCAAACAATTTCTTGACCTCCTGGGTACCGGAAGAACATTGCTTCAAATGACTTATGACCGTTTTAAGCCTTATTTTGAACCTTATCAATTTATACTGGTAACCAGCAAACAATACCTTAACCTGGTAAAGGAACAATTGCCCGAAATTCCGGAAAGTCAGGTTTTGGTGGAGCCATTAAGGAGAAATACCGCAGCTTCCATAGGATTGGCAAGCTATAAAATAAGAAAACTGAATCCCAACGCCCAAGTGTTGGTCAGCCCTTCGGATCAGTTGATTTTTAATGAACCAGCCTTTTATCAATCTATTGAACTGGCATTTCAGGGAGCTGGGAAAAGAGGAAATTTAATCACTATTGGTATACAGCCCAATAGGCCTGAAACCGGTTATGAATACATTCAATATTTCCATGAACAGGAAAATGCGGTGAAAAAAGTGAAAACCTTTACGGAAAAGCCTGACAAACAACTGGCGAATACCTTTTTGGAAAGCGGTGATTTCGCTTGGAACTCGGGAACCTTTATTTGGAAAAATGAAAGCATTATTGATGCTTTTGAAAAATACCTCCCTGAATTTGCGGAGGTTTTTGAAGAGGGGGATATTTATTTTTGCACGGAAAAGGAGGGCGAATACCTTAAAAAGGCTTATAGCATGATCAAAAATGTATCTATTGATCATAGCATATTGGAGAAATCCGATCAGGTTTTTGTGGTATTAGGGGATTTTGGCTGGTCAGACTTGGGTTCCTGGCAAAACTTATATGAAATCAGTTCAAAAGATTCGGACCAAAATACCGTAAATGGAGAGGCATTGCTTTATGATACGCACAATTGCTTTATCCGTCTTCCTCCTGAAAAATTAGTAGTAGTACACGGTCTGAAAGATTACCTTATCAGTGATAATGGAAATGTACTTATCATCTGCAAGTTGGGGGATGAAGGAAAATTCAGACAGTTTGTCAATGATGCTAAAAAAATCAATGAAGAATATATTTAGAAAGCTTAACAATGGACGGTTATTGTTGTTGTTGGGATTGATGGGCATTCACAGCAGCCCTAACAGAACCATGTTTTGTCAGAAAGAACCTGGCTTCATTTTCTGAAAGGCCTGTCGACTCCATGATCATTTTTATGCCACGATGAACCAATTTCTGATTGGATAATTGCATATCCACCATCTTATTTCCTTTGACTTTGCCCAACTTGATCATCACGCTGGTAGAAATCATATTTAGAGCCAATTTCTGAGCAGTACCTGATTTCATTCTGGTACTGCCCGTTACAAATTCTGGCCCAACCACTATTTCAACCGGGAAAGATACCGCTTTGGCAAGTAAACTTCCTTGATTACAGGTGATGCAGCCAGTCAATAAGCCTGAAGCTTTGGCCTCCTTCACCCCACCAATGACATAGGGCGTAGATCCTGAGGCGGCGATACCAATAATGGTATCGTTAGGATTAAAACCAAATGATTGAATATCTTTCCAGGCCTGTGAGGAATCATCCTCTGCGTTTTCCACTGCCTTTCTGATAGCCATGTCACCACCGGCGATGATTCCGATGACCCTGTTATGAGGCACACCATAGGTGGGCGGACATTCAGAGGCATCCAAAATACCCAACCTGCCACTGGTGCCGGCTCCGATATAAAAAAGCCTTCCTCCGTTTTCCATTCTGGGAATGATTTCCTCAATCAGTTTTTCCAGTTGGGACAGGGCCTTTTCTACCGCAAGTGGAACAGTCTGATCTTCTTTGTTCATGTTAAACAATAATTCCCGGACACTCATTTTTTCCAGGTCATCGTAAAAGGAGGAGCTTTCTGTAGTACTCATATTTTTTTCTGATGGTATAAAGTTAGTCCGGCAATCGGCGTTTCCAAAATGGTATTGACCTGAATGTCAAAATCAGCAGTTGCTTTTCTAAGGATATCATGGTTGAAAAAGGCTATGGATCCAACAAAGTTGACGGGTTTTTTCTGGTATTGATCATACCGCATCACATGCCGCTTAAAAAAGTCGGCAAAAGCATTGTAAATTAATTGGTAGCAATAAGGGTCTGCTTTATGGCTGGATATAAATTTGCAGAATCCGGCCATGTATCGGTTGGGAAACGGCTTTTGGTAAACGTTTTCCTGGATTTCAAAAATAGTAAGGCCATAGGAATTGATCAGTTCTGTTCTGATTTTTTCCGGCATATCGTCATAGATAAAGTCCTGTAAAAAATGTTTGCCGATATAGGTACCTCCCCCCTCATCTCCCAAAAGGTAGCCTGGAGAGGGCCTGCTGTTGGTGATTTTTTCACCATCATAATCACCACTGTTGGATCCCGTACCCAAAATACAGGCGATACCCGGTTGGTGGCCACAAGTGGCGCGCGCAGCAGCCATCAAATCGTGGTCCACAAATACCTTGGCATCCTTAAAAAGGGAATGAATGGATTTTTTGACTCTAAGTTGGTTTTTATCAGAGGTGCATCCAGCACCATAGAAATATACCTCCCGAATAATGGAGGTGAGCTCTAAAATAGGGGGGGTGTTCAGACCTGAGATCATATCCTCTTCGGTTTGATAATAAGGATTAAATCCTATGGTCCTAAATTGAGCAATTTTGCCATCCGAATGAATTACCCTCCAATCTGTTTTGCTGGATCCGCTGTCTGCAATTAAAATCATTTATATTAAATAGCCAATAGGTTCAAATTTATCAAAAACATGCTCAGTATGCGGGGCATCAAGGAGTTGGTCAGTAAGGTCCTGTCCTGCCCAATGCTCATAATGTTTTCCGTTTTTCCAAAGCCGTGAATTACCCAGGTCGTAGATCAATCCCCGGAACCCTATCCAGATATCCGGTTTATCATGCCCATTTCTTAGTGCCAACTGGTTTTTGGTAAGGCGAATCATCAGCTTACCTGATTCCAATTGTAAAAAAATGCTTTCGGGGTGATGGGGCCGGTATTCATCAATACTGTTTTAATTGGGCATTGACCCATCTTTCTGGTATTTCACCTTTTTGAGCAGTTTGGTAATCCTTGTAGCTGCAAGGAATAATGGTATCTCTTCTGAATTTCTCACTTTTGTTACTTGGAATTTCCATCCACCACTTACCACTTAATTTACTTTTGTAAAAATACAGGATAGAGGGTTTCGAATCTAAAGATACTGTGTATTTTGTATAATCGCTACTTTTGAAGGATAAGCTGTCTTTTCTTTGATAAAAGCCTTCAATAAAATACCAGATCATGGTCGCAATGACAGATGCCGTTTTTTTCCTCGTATCATCGAAATTGGCATGGTAACCATAAATACCCATTGAACTCAACTTCTCATTCATCCCTGCAAACCAGCAAATCTGACAGGATTCTTCTGCTGTAAGCCCAAAAGTTTGGGCATCTATGGCACCGGGTGCATCAGTGGAATGGACGGCGCAGATATCAAAACTCAATAAATCCGCATTTCTGATAAGTGGTTCCACTTCTTTAAAACTGTCCCTTAATCTTCCCAGCCTAACATGATCGAAATACAGTTTTTCCAATGTATTGACGAGTTCAATATCCGTCAAATAGCTTTGGTAAGCCAAATGACAATAATTAAACATATAATTGGGTTCTTGGAGAATTAGGTCCTGCGAATGGATTTCCTGTGGGCTTCCTTCGTCTTCCATGTCCATTTTGGCATCTATGGTCAATAAGCTGACCATCTTTTTCATATGTTGGTAGGCATGAAATTGGCCAATATCCAAATCATGGGATCCGCCAATAAAGAGGGGAAGGATTTGATTTTTTAGTAAATGCTCTCCAACCGTGCTGATAATCCAAAGGGTATCCCGTAGGGTTTCACCAGGTTTTACATTACCTAAATCAGCAATTTTATAAC
Organism: Cyclobacteriaceae bacterium; assembly: GCA_040905165.1. Lineage (GTDB taxonomy): Bacteria > Bacteroidota > Bacteroidia > Cytophagales > Cyclobacteriaceae > Cyclobacterium. Next base: position 56,702 of record JBBDSA010000049.1, read on the forward strand.
TGTTCTGGCCTTTTTTCAGCGGATATAACTTCTCTCGAATGGCGGAGGTAGATTGGTTGTTGTTTTCACAAGGAAAAGTAGTGCCCCTGTACTCTTCTACCCCGATCAGGGCAATTTGTATGCCCTCCATCTCAGGGAATTTCTCTCCATGACAATGGAGGTGATGGTAAAATGCATTGTGACCATATTTGGATTGAAGGAATTTCTCCGGTACCGGATCGAAAAATGCTTGTAAATCCATAGAATGACTATCGAAATAAAGGATTCAAATTTTTTCAAAATAAAAAAAATCCCGTTTTAAAACGGGACCAAATTTATTACCCTCCGAAATCATCAAAGCGGATGTTTTCTTTTGGAACACCCAAATCATCGAGCATTTTTAAAACTGCAGAGTTCATTAAAGGCGGACCACACAGATAGTATTCTATTTCATCCGGCTCATCAATGTTTTTCAAATAATTGTCATACATTACCTGATGAATAAAGCCCACGTAACCATCCCCTTCTTTGTCTTCCAAAGATTTTTTTACTTTCCAATTATCTTCCGGTAAAGGTTCAGATAGTCCGATGTAGAATTTAAAGTTCGGAAAATCTTTTTCTATATCCCTAAAATGGGGGGTATAGAACAATTCTTTTTTGGACCTGCCACCATACCAATAGGAAACTTTTCTATCCGTTTTTTCAGTGTGAAAAAGGTGGAAAAGATGAGATCTTAGAGGGGCCATTCCAGCTCCCCCACCGATATATATCATTTCTCGTTGGGTGGGATTAATATGGAATTCCCCATAGGGTCCTGAAATGGTCACCTTATCTCCGGGTTTTCTTGAAAAAACGTAGGAAGAACAAACCCCTGGATTGACATCCATCCATTTATTGTTGGCACGGTCCCAAGGTGGGGTGGCAATCCTGATGGTCAACATCACAATATTACCCTCAGCAGGATGGTTGGCCATAGAATAAGCCCTGAAAAGTTCCTCATCATTTTTCATGACCAGATCCCAAAGGCCAAATTTGTCCCAATCACTTTGGTAAACGTCCTGAGGATGCTCCAATTCCGGATGAGGGGTAATGTCCATGCCTTTAAAAACCACAGTGATCACCGGCACATCGATTTGAATATAACCTCCCGGCTCGAAATCCAAAGTTTCTCCCTCGGGAAGTTTTACTTTGAATTCTTTAATAAATGTGGAAACATTATAATTGGAAACGACTTCACATTCCCATTTTTTGATACCGAAAATCTCTTCTGGTATCCGGATTTTCATGTCATTTTTAACCTTCACCTGGCAGGCTAACCTTACATTATTTTGCTTTTCCGCTCTGCTCAAATGCCCTTCTTCTGTGGGAAGCACCTCCCCTCCTCCTTCATCAATGGTGCATTTGCACATGGCACAAGTACCCCCTCCACCACAGGCGGATGGAAGAAAAATCTTTTTTCCACTTAGGGTTGAAAGCAGGGTTGAACCTGCAGATGTGACCAGGGGATTTTTTTCATCCCCGTTTATGATGATATTAACATCACCTGATGCTACTAATTTGGATTGTGCAAAAAGAAGGACAAATACGAGTAGCAAAATAATAATGGTAAACGCTACAATCGAAGTAATGATTACTGAACTCATCTAATCTGTTTTTTTTCTTTAATCAGCGTGTTTTTCTGAAATTCAACACTGCAAATATATTTATAATAACTCAAAACCTTCGAATTAATGTTAAGATTTTAATCTATGGGATTTACTTAATGTAACTCGCTAGTGTTTCAATAAGTTTAACAAAGTATACATTCTGTTTTTCAACTGTCGCCTATCAATTATAAAATCCAAAAAACCATGTTCCAATACAAATTCAGAACTCTGAAAACCTTTGGGTAGGTCCTTACCAATGGTTTCCCGGATTACCCTAGGCCCGGCGAAACCAATCAGTGCGTTTGGTTCTGCAATATTAAAATCACCCAACATGGCATAAGATGCCGTTACTCCTCCGGTAGTTGGATCCGTCATCAGGGAAATATAAGGCAGGCCGGCTTCATCCAATAAAGCCAGTTTGGCAGAGGTTTTGGCCATTTGCATGAGGCTGAAACCTGCTTCCATCATCCTGGCACCACCAGATTTAGAAATCATCAGGAATGGAATTTTATGTTTGAGGGCATAATCTATTGCCCTTGAGATTTTTTCTCCAACGACAGCTCCCATTGAACCACCAATGAAATTAAAATCCATACAGGTAATCACAATTTCCAGTCCGTTGAGTTTCCCTACCCCGGTACGGGCAGCATCCTTCAAATGGGTTTTGTTAATGGTATCCTCAATCCGGGTGGTGTATGGTCTGCTATCTACAAAATTCAAGGGATCTGCGGAAGTCATCTCCTTGTCAAGTTCTTTGAATTGATTATCATCAAAAAGAATTTCAAAATATTCTTTGGAGCCAATTTTGACATGATAATCATCATCGGGACATACATAGGAATTGTTTTTCAGTTCCCGTGTATGGATAATGTTTCCCTTTGGAGTTTTGTACCATAACCCATCAGGGGTGTCTTTTTTATCCTCTGTGGAGGTTTTAATGCCTGCGTCTTTCCTTTTAAACCATGCCATATATTCTTATTTAATCCCAAAAATTAATCTGGGACTACAAATTTATGGGTATTATCCGTTAAATAAAATCTAATTTTGGATTCTGATTCCCAATGGTATGATCTACATAAAAAAATGCGGTTCCCCAAATCGCAGAAGTGAGCAGCCCGGTACCAATTTTCCTTGTAGATTCAAAACTCATCAAATTGATTGAGGCCGCTACTATGACTATAATGAGTATAAATATATTTCTGATTAAGGCCACCTGTGTAAGAAGCCGCCTTTCTCTCAGGTTGTCTTCCTTTTCATAACATGTCAAAATTTTTTAATTTAGATTAATTTTCTAGGGTCAATATGGGTTTCTTTCAAAAAATTTCTGGCAGAGCGCAGCCCTGTCGTATTAATAAGGTTAAATTTTCCTTTAAATTCAAAATTCTATTTATATTTATAATCCTCTTTGGTTTTATTATAAGATCAGCGATATTAAATTAAAACTTATAACCATAACATGCAACTCATCTATCTCTTTCTTTTTTCTGCGATCATACTGACGGCAGCCTATTTCCTGTATGGAAAATATGTTTTTAAAAAATTTAAAATCAGCAACCGCAACATTACCCCTTCGCATAGGTTAAAAGATGGTATTGATTATGTCCCCAGTAAACCCATTGTGGTCCTAGGGCACCATTTTGCTTCAATCGCAGGTGCAGGACCTATTGTAGGACCTATTATTGCCATCACCTTTGGTTGGATTCCAGCCGTAATATGGATATTGATTGGCGGTATTTTTTTTGGGGCTGTACATGATTTGGGTAGTATGGTGGCCTCTCTTAGGAATGATGGGAAATCCATTGGAGTTATTATCCAAAACAATATTGGAAAAAAAGGTAAAAGGCTTTTTATTTTATTCAGTTTTTCCACCCTGATATTAATCATTGCGGTTTTTGCAGATATCATTGCCAAGACATTCGTCAACAACCCAGGCGTAGGCTCTGCTTCCATTTTGTTTATCGTCCTTGCCATTGTTTTTGGTTATGTCAGCAAATTCATTGCTAATAATAAGGTATCTTTTGTGGTGATTACAATCATTGGCGTTGGCTTAATGTATTATTTTGTCTACTTAGGTATGCAAATGCCTTTTGTTTTGGGTTATCAAATTTGGATTTATGTTTTGTTGGCGTATGCCTTCATCGCTTCAGTTACCCCTGTTTCCATGCTATTGCAGCCCAGGGACTATTTAAACAGTTTTTTATTGTATGGCTTGATTCTGGCAGCTGTTGTGGGTGTTTTTGTCGCCAATCCTACTATCGTGATGGATACAGAGGTACACATTAATGATGAAAATCTGGGTTATATCTTCCCTGTTCTATTTGTTACTATAGCCTGCGGGGCCATCAGTGGATTCCATTCACTCGTAGCTTCCGGCACCACCTCCAAACAAATAGACAAAGAATCAGATGTCAAATTAGTTGGCTTTGGAGGAATGTTGATCGAGTCATTTTTGGCCATTATATCCGTAGGGGCAGTCGTGGTGTTGACCAGAACAGACTATCTTTCCCGCCTGGTAGTGGAAGGTCCGGTACCTCTTTTCGCAGACGGATTGGGGACCATCATTTCTTCTATGGGGGTTTCTGAAGGTTTTGCGATCGGATTTGTTGCTTTGACAGTTTCCGCATTTGCCCTGACGACTTTGGACACTTGTACCAGGCTGGCGAGGTTTACACTCCAGGAGTATTTTGAAGATGTGCAGCAACCAATTGGGAAAAAGTTATCCCAAAACCGTTATTTGTCCACAGGGGTAGTAGTGGTCTTGTCTGTATTGTTATTGGGAAGTGGAGGATTTACCACACTTTGGCCAATTTTTGGGTCAGCCAATCAGCTTTTAGCCGCTTTGGCTTTGCTTACGATTTCTGTATGGTTGATCAAAAAGAAGGTTAACCCTACGTTTGTGACCATTCCCATGTTCTTTATGTTTACGGTTACCCTGAGTTCATTGGGATTATTCGCCTGGCAAAATTTTCAAAAAGATGCCTATGTGCTGTCGATCATTGCATCCATTTTGTTTGTTTTATCGTTTGCCCTAATTTTCTTGGCAAAGAAAAGCTTATCAAAAGAGGCGGAAGTAAAAGAAATGGCCTAATTCTTATTTAAATATTATTCAGGAAGTACAGTTAACCCTGAATTTTTAAACTGTTTTAAATGAACCAGGGGTAGATCATTGCCAAAGTGAGATTCATTCAAGGATAAAAAAAAACCCAATCAAATGTTATTGAAAAAAGGCCAAACACCTTCCAGTGGTAAATTACTGAATGGTGCATGGTCCATAAAACCACCTTATCTGTTTAGAAAAGGTTAAATCCCAAGGAGAGGATCAATTGGTTTTGCCTTTGATCCGTAGGAACCTGGGCAAACTGGTCCACTGAATTGGACAAAGGGCCTTCGTATTTTAAATCCATCAGGAAATTACCGATGTCCAGGCCTAACCCAGCCTGGTACCCAATAGTGAATTCCTCTTTGGGTGGAACCAATGTACTTATGCTAGGATCATTGGTACTCATGTCAGAATTGAGCATATAAGAGGCAATAGGGCCGGCCTGGAGCCGAAATATCCCTGCAAGCTTAATGCCCACCATAAGGGGAACATCCAACCGGTCAAAATCAACATCGTAATTAAATGAATCATCGGTAAAGGAACCGCCGGTATTGGTATACAGTACTTCAGGTTGGATGAAAATAATTGGAGTATTGATCCTGGCAAAAACCCCCAGGTGATACCCCATTTTGGAATGGTCTTTTTTATAACCATCGGAAACCTCTACGTTGGCCTGGGAAAGGCCGAACTTTGGTCCCATGGTAAAAACCTGCGCGCTAAGAGGCCCGAAAGCCAATCCTGATAATAAAAGGACAATCAGAAGTTTTTTCATGTGTTTCGATTTAAGTTTATTTTCTGGATTCCAATAATAATACAACCTATATTAGGCCAAATTATTATTTTTGTCGTTAGAATTTTAATTCTTTTATTTTGTTGGAGAAAAAATGAAATTCCGAACATATGAAAGGGGGTTTCTGTTTCAATAAAAAATGACCATTTTTTGCAATCAAAATGGATGTATAATAATAGCTTAATAAAATGAAAATTACTTTACGAACTTATTTAATTCTTCCAGCCATTTCCCTATTGCTATTTTCCTGCTTAGAAGAAAGGAATAAAATTGAGGATGATCCTTTTTTGGGAAAACCAGGAGCCCGAATGAGTGTAGGACAGTCCGGCAATTTTATATTGTCCGATGAGCGGTTTACCAGGTTAAATATTGAAATTGCTTATATGACAGGAACCAGGCCCACCCAAGAGATGGTGGATAATATGGTTGGTTTTTTGCAGGAAATGGTACACAAACCCGAGGGGATTTTCATAGTAGAAAAGGCCATTACTAATCTGGACCAGGAAACCTATTCAGTGGAAGATATACGGGGTTTAGAAGAAGAACACCGGGAATTTTACAATGAAGGGAATTCCTTAAGTTTTTTTCTGTTGGTGGTGGATGGTTATTTGTTCCGGGATGAAGAGGAGTCTATGGCCTTAGGTGCTGCCTATCAAAATACCAGCATGGTGTTATTTGGGAAAAGGATAGAGGAAAATTCAGGTGGTTTTTCAAGACCCAGTAAAGGAGTATTGGAATCCACCGTAGTTTTGCATGAAATGGGGCACCTTTTGGGTTTGGTCAACCTGGGTTCCGAAATGGAGGAACCACATGAAGATGAGTCCTATGAATCCCATTGTGACAATTCGGATTGTCTCATGTATTGGGCTGTCGAAACCGGTAATGTTGTTAATTTTATGGGCACCACGATACCCAGCCTGGATCAAAAATGCCGGAATGACCTGATGGCCAACGGAGGTAGATAAAATAGGTCTTTCAATATGGTTTGTTCAATATTTTTTGTTCTTAAAATTCATTGAACAATGCCTTTTCTTTCTTGGAAATCCTCCAGGAAAGCCCAATGTTAATCAAATAATCCGCAAATGCAGCATCACCATGCCTGTAGTTGTCAGGAGTAGTGGCTTCTATATCAGTCACACTTCGGGTCCGGTTTCTTTGCAGGGCTACAGGAACATTTAGGTTACTTAAACCTTGAGAATCAATGATTAATCAAACTCCCCCATCTCCTGGTTGGATGGATTGGTCTACAGGTCGGACTTCCGGGCTTCCCCCGGGCCCAACATGGTAAAATGTGCTTTGGGCATTATAATTACCTGTGGGCAATTTCAGACTGGATCCAATTTCTATGCTTTTTTTCCTTTGCTTGCTTTTTCCCCGGAAAATAGCCAATAACCCGCTCCAATTCTCATGTCGGCCATCCCCTGGGAATAAATTTTATACCTATTTGCCCTACCATGCTCATACAGCGAACTTCTTTCATTGTAAACAAACGGCAGGGACAAAATCCCATATAGCTTATCAGAAAAGGCATAGCTGATGTTGAGATCCAAAGAATGAGACCAGTTGATGACCTCAGTATTATTGGAGACCCTGTCCGGTTCTTCGTGGGTACCCTTAAAATGCCTAAAGGACCTAAAAAACCGATAATTTGTATTAAAATTCCAATCTCCTTTTCGAAACAATTCCCCCTGATTCAGGGTTTGGCCGATACCTGAAAATTACCTGATGGCCACACAGCCCTGAGCATAAGAGTGGATATGAGATAAATAGAAAAGGCCCAGGAAAACTACTAAAGGGAGTAATATTTTTTTCATACTTTTTCAATAAATTCAAAATAAATCTATTGAAAAAAATAATGGATCAAAATTTTGGGCGGAAATATGATTTATAAATAAAACTTTCGCCCTATTCAATCTTTAACTTCCTCATAATCGATATAATCCCCTCCTGAAATATTTCCGGATGAACCTTTTTTCTTATCATGGGGCACAAAATCCACATGGACATTTCCATCCTTAGGTTTGTTCCGTTTTCTGTTTTCCTCCCTTTGAGCTTCCTGAACCTGGTCCGCAAATTTTTTCAGTTTACTGTTTAAAAAATAACGCACAAGGCTGGAAAAAATCCAACCCAAAGCAATAAAGAATATAATTATTTTTAAAATCATGATTTTCTCTTTTGTTCCGCCCTATTCATCCATGAATTTTCTGGCTACTTCCAGTTATAACGGAAAAAAAACATTCAACATTCAATATTAAGGCATTTTTTAAAAAAAAGCCAATGAGAGAACTTGTCAGTAAAGGAATTTGACTGATTTAAAATATCCTAAATTAAAGTACATGCCCTTTCTAAGCAGACCATTTGACCTTACTTACCTCTAATATTTAGGGTTGAAGTAGCGTACAAAGAACTTCAGCTAGGCCAGCCGATGATTATTACAAGCATGAAACTATAAAGGTTTTACCTGCTTAGATAAAGGTTTCTTTCAGAATATATTTTTAGAAAATAATCATCCATAAGGTCATCAATAAAGTAAATGGCTTCTCCGGTTGATTTCATTTCTGGTCCTAATTCTTTGTTCACATTGGGGAATTTGTGAAAAGAAAACACTGGTTCTTTGATGGCATATCCTTTTTTATAGGGTTTAAATTCGAAATCCGTCACTTTATTTTCTCCCAACATCACTTTGGTTGCATAATTGACATAAGGCTCCCTATAGGCTTTACAGATAAACGGAACAGTTCTGGACGCCCTGGGATTTGCCTCTATCACATAGACTTTGTCATTCTTGATGGCAAATTGAATATTGATCAAGCCTTTGGTTTTGAGGGCCAGAGCAATCTTTTCCGTGATGGTTTCAATTTGGCGAATGACTAAATCACCTAAATTATAAGGGGGCAAAACCGCATAAGAGTCTCCTGAATGGATTCCTGCTGGCTCAATATGTTGCATGATGCCGATAATGTAAACATTTTCTCCGTCACAAATGGCATCTGCCTCGGCCTCAATGGCCCCTTCCAGAAAATGATCCAAAAGAATTTCATTATTGGGAATATCTCTGAGTACATTCACTACATGTTGTTCCAACTCTTTTTCATTGATTACGATTTTCATTCCCTGTCCGCCAAGGACATAGGATGGCCTGACCAATAAAGGAAAACCAATGGTTTTGCACAGTTCCAGTGCTTCATCGGTATTGTGGATGGTCCCAAATTCAGGGTAAGGCACGTTATTATCTTTCAAAAGTGTGGAAAATCTGCCCCTGTCTTCTGCCAGATCCAATGCTCTAAAGCTGGTACCGATGATGGGAATACCGAATTTATCCAGTTTTTCTGCCAGTTTTAAGGCAGTCTGTCCACCAAGCTGTACGATAACCCCAATTGGATTTTCATGAAGGATGATTTCATAAATATGTTCCCAAAAAACCGGCTCAAAATATAATTTGTCCGCAATATCAAAATCAGTAGAAACCGTTTCAGGGTTACAATTGATCATAATGGTTTCATAGCCACATTCTTTGGCCGCCAACACCCCATGTACACACGAGTAATCAAATTCAATGCCCTGGCCCACTCGGTTGGGACCGGACCCCAATACCACTACCTTTTTTCTATCAGAGGAAACGGATTCGTTTTCATCTCCAAAGCTGGAATAATAATAAGGGGTTTGGGCTTCGAATTCAGCGGCACAGGTGTCTACCAATTTGAAAACCCTCTTTATCCCCATTTCTTCTCTTCTTTTTTTGAAAACTTCGCTTTCCAGACAACCCACCAAATGGGCAATTTGTCGGTCGGCATAGCCTTTGTGCTTGGCCGTTTTCATTAATTCATAAGGGATGGTCTCCAGGGTATATTCACCGATAGTGTTGTCGAGATGGACCAATTCCTCGATTTGCTTGAGAAACCATTTGTCAATTTTGGTAAGGTCCTGAATTGTCCGGAAAGAGATGCCCAATTTGAAGGCATCGTAAATATGAAAGAGTCTGTTCCAACTGGGGTTGGCTAAACTGTAAAGGATTTCATCTTGATTTCTCAATTCTTTCCCATCCGCACCCAAACCGTTTCGTTTGATTTCCAGCGATTGACAGGCTTTCTGTAAGGCTTCCTGAAAATTTCTTCCAATGCCCATCACTTCTCCCACCGACTTCATGGACAAACCCAACCTTCTGTCAGAGCCTTTGAATTTGTCAAAATTCCATCGGGGAATTTTGACAATGACATAATCAATCGCTGGTTCAAAAAAGGCAGAGGTATTGCCTGTGATGGAATTCTTGATTTCGTCCAGATTATAACCAATAGCCAATTTGGCTGCGACTTTGGCTATGGGGTAACCAGTGGCCTTGGAGGCAAGTGCCGATGACCGGGAAACCCTGGGGTTGATTTCCACGCCGATGATGGTCTGATTATCCGGGCTTATGGCAAATTGGACATTGCAGCCACCGGCAAAATTACCAATCCCGTTCATCATCTTTATGGCCATGTCCCTCATCCTTTGGTAAACCGTGTCCGGTAAGGTCATGGCAGGAGCCACCGTAATGGAATCACCGGTATGCACACCCATGGGATCAAAGTTTTCAATGGAACAGATGACCACCATATTGCCCAGGTTGTCACGAAGCACTTCCAGTTCGTATTCTTTCCAACCCATAATACTTTGTTCTACCAATACTTCATGAGTAGGAGAGGCCTGCAAACCCGCGCTCAAAGCCTTTTCAAAATCATCAGGACCATTCACAAATCCACCCCCAGTACCCCCTAGGGTATAGGAGGGTCTTATGACGAGGGGGAAACCAATTTCCTGGGCAATTTCTTTACCCATTAGAAAGGAGCTTGCCGTACGGCCGATGCAAACACTTACATCTAGTTTTTCCATCAGGGCTTTGAATTTTTCCCTGTTTTCCGCAGTTTCGATGGCATCTATGTCTACTCCGATCATTTTGGTGCCAAATTTTTCCCAAATACCTGCTTTATCACAGTCAATCGCCAGGTTGAGGGCAGTTTGTCCACCCATGGTGGGCAAAACACAGTCAATGTCAGGATGTTCTTTAAGAATCTGAATGATGGATTTTTTTTCAAGAGGCAAGAGGTAAATATTATCGGCTGTCACCGGGTCGGTCATAATGGTGGCCGGATTGGAATTGATCAAAGTGACTTTGATTCCCTCTTCCCTTAAGGAACGGGCGGCCTGAGAACCTGCGTAATCAAATTCACAGGCCTGTCCAATTATGATTGGACCGCTTCCGATAATAAGAACATGTTTGATGCTGCTTTCTTTAGGCATGCTTTGTTGAGGTTTTAAGAAGTATTTACTTTTGGCTAAATTGGGGCAAAATTAAACAAAAATATTAAAGAAACATGGCTGAGTTGAATTTTAGAAAAAAGGTTTGCGGAAATTGATGGTTTTGGAGCTACCTTTCCTCCAACATTGCCTTCAATCCTGGTTCTTCTTCCACTTTTTTTAAAAGTTCCACCACATTATTGACTTTCAGCTTTTTCATGATATTGAATCGGTGTGTTTCTATGGTACGGATGCTTTTATTCAGTTGCTCGGCTATTTCTTTATTGCCTATGCCCTGCATGATCATGGAAAGGATCTGTTTTTCCCTTTTCGTGATGTCATAACCTGAAGAAAAAACAGGGTTTTTAGATTTGGGATGCTTTTTTAAGTTGAGGTATTGGTTGACCAAAACTTTACTGATGTCACCGCTAAAGTATTTTCCACCTTCGTGAACCGTATGGATGGCCTTTAAAAATTCTTCTTTGTTGGTATCCTTTAACAGATAGCCGGCTGCACCACATTCAGCTGCCTGAAGAATGTAATCTTCATCATCATGCATAGAAAGAATCAGGCATTTAACGGAAGGAGCCAATGTGGCCAATCTTTTGGTAGCCTCCAATCCGTTCATTATAGGCATTCGGATATCCATAATGATAAGGTCCGGAGAAAGGTCCTGCGCTATTTTAATGGCCTCTTCCCCATTGGAAGCCTCTCCAATAATGGCCAGTGATTTTTCGTCTTCCAGTAAGGTTTTGATACCACTTCTTACCACCAGGTGGTCATCAGCCAGGACGATCTTGATCAGGTTCAAATTTTGGGTCATGCTATTATGGGTAAAGAGTCGGAATATGGAACATCCCGTTCACAAAGCCACTTTGGTTTTTAACTGAGCAAATTACATCAAAATCATTCTTTATTCCAAAGGTATGCTGATTCTGATCGAGGTTCCTTTACCAATTTGACTATTGACCTCACAAAATGCATTGATCAGGCTTGCTCTTTCTTTAATATTGAAGATTCCATGCCCAGAGGTGGAAAAGTGGTTGGTTTTTTCCAATTTATCCAGATCAAAACCCAGGCCATCATCCTTGATTTCAAGGTTAAGATGATAAGCATTGTGGGTGAGAATAATTTTAATTTTTTTTGCCTGGGAGTATTTGATAGCATTGTTTACTGCTTCCTGGACAATCCGATAAACATTGTTTTCCACGTTGCCTTCCAACCTGGAAATAAATCCTGTCCGGTTTTCAAATACCACCTCTATATCGGATACTTTGGTCATTTCTTTGGAAAATCTGCTCAGCACCGAAACAATACCATAATCCGATAATGCACTTGGAGCCAGGTTAAAGGAAATTCTCCTGATTTCCTTGATTACCTTGGAAAGTAGATTCTTCGAAACTTTTAGTTTTTCCTTTTCATGGGCGGCTTGAACCCTGTTGACACCCTCCAGGTTGTACTTCATGGCAGTAAGCCATTGTCCTATCCCATCATGCAGGTCACGGGAAATCCTTTTACGTTCTTCTTCCTGTCCTTCCAATATCAATACGGACCGGTACCGTTGTTCTTTGACTTTTTTTTCTATTCTTTCCTTGTTAATTTCCCTTGATTTGGACTCCGCTTCCTTTATTTCGGTGACATCAATTCCAAGGATTTTAATTTCGTCCGGCTCTCCATCAGCACTTAAAATGGGAATAAGGCTGATCTTCCACCAAATAAAATCACCGGATTCGTTAGTAGTCCGGATTTCCCCAGTCCAGGAACTGCCCCTCATCAGTAACTCCTGTATTTGGTTAAGATCTTTTTGATGATACCCTTGAGAAACCAACCAATCAAAAAAATGGACGGGAGATTCCGTTTCATATTCCATGGTTTGCTTAAATTTATCAGACAAAAACACCAAATTTCCCGCAGGATCAGATTTTGCCAATAATGAGAAGTCTTCCACTTCTATTTCCACATCCAGTAAATCCTGATAAGCCAATTCCAATGAATCATAAAGGGAACTGATCTCTCTGAGCATGTCTTTGGCCCGGGTCTCCGATTCGGTAAGTTTATGGAAAGTTTCACGAATATTCTTAATGGAAGGCAGAAAAATAAATCCGATTTCCAGACCAATGATACCCAAAGCAAAAAACAACAACAATAATTCAATGTTTCTTAAGTTAACGATCTTTGCCTTGGCTTCTTCTTCATGCTGCTGAACGATCGTATCCATACCTGAAAGGAATTCCGGTTCATTTTGAATGATTTGAAGGATTTGCGGATCGATTCCTTCTGAATCGACCAACATGTCTTTTTCCAGGATAGTTAAAATGGATTGCCCATTTTCCATTATGGAGCGATGTGATGGTGTGATTTGGGCATACAGTTCCTTCAACCTTCTACTGGAAGGCTGATCTATTTCCTTGCTGTGGTTTCCCTGTGTAAGGTCATCATTGGCTACCTTCCATTCTTTTAAGGATTGCCGAAGTTCCTGTGCCCATTTTTGCCTTTGATTTAGCAGCTCCGTATTTTGGATCAACAGCACACATTTGGTGATCCGTTGGCTAAGCATGCGTTGTCTTCCGGCCAGGTTGATGATTTCTGCATCGTTCTCCTGATCCTTTATGGATTTCTGAATTAAAAGCTGACTTAAAATGATACTGATGGCAATACCACACAGGGCAACTAAATAATACCTGCCCAATTTTTCCAGTCGGGGAGTATGTTGGAAATTATTATTGGACTGGACTGGCATGGGTCAGGGATTAGAAATTAAACGGATAGATTAAAACAATTGTTCCAGCCTAAGCATGTTGATATCTCCGTGGCGGATCGGCAGGCCTTAATCTTCAAATCCCAAATATACATACCCATCGGCTACTTTTATAGGATAGGTAGCCAAATCACACAAATCCCCATTCAGGTTTTTCCCGGTTTTTAAGGAAAAGGTCTGTTTATGAAAAGGGCAGGCAACCTTGGGCTCTTCGCCTTCAGTTCCAATAATACCCCTTGAGAGGATCATCTGCATTCTGTGGGGGCAAAGGTTTTGACATGCATACCATTCATTTCTCCTGGAAAACCTGAAAACTGCGATCTGGAGCTCGCCTAATTTAATACAGGAGCCTCCATTTTCGGGAAAAACCTCTGTTTTGGCTACTTTTTCCCATCTTTTAACTTTGGACAGTTCTGTGGTTTTGTATTTTTCTAAATTTGTAAACATGATCGGGAAATTATTTTATTGGTGCCTAATACTTTTGCCAATCCACTGGGGTTTTTTGTCCTCTTACCTCCTCAAATGCAAGGTTGGGATCAGGCTCTTCGCTATTAACAAAATGCTTAAACCTTGCCCTTAATGCTGGATTCTCCACCACTTCTTTCCATTCGCAGGCATAGGTACTGACCATAAATGCCATTTCTTTCTCGAATTCCTCACCCAGGCCAAGGCTGTTCTGAACGACTACATCACGGAGGTGGTCAATTCCTCCTTCCAGACTTTGAAGCCATTTGGCCGTACGGGTAAGTGGTTCGGCAGTTCTGATGTAATACATCAGAAATCGGTCAAGGTATTTGATGCAGTCCTCCTCATTAATATCTTGCACCAACAGTTGGGCATGCTGGGGTTTGGAACCACCATTTCCGCAGACATAAAGATTCCATCCTTTATCGGTAGCGATGATGCCAAAATCCTTACTTTGGGCCTCGGCACATTCGCGTATACATCCGGACACCCCCCCCTTCAATTTGTGAGGTGATCTCAATCCCCTGTATCTTTCTTCTACCTTGATGGCAAAAGATACCGAATCCTGTACGCCATACCTGCACCAGGTGCTTCCGACACAACTTTTTACGGTCCGAAGGGATTTGCCATAGGCATGGCCACTTTCAAATCCTGCATCAATTAATTCTTCCCAAATATCGGGTAATTGATCTACCCTGGCTCCAAACATGTCAATGCGCTGACCACCTGTGATTTTGGTATAAAGCCGGTATTTTTGGGCAACCTGGCCAATGACAATTAATTTTTCAGGGGTAATTTCTCCAGCCGGTACCCTTGGTACTACAGAATAAGAACCACCTTTTTGGATATTGGCCAGGTACCTGTCATTGGTGTCCTGAATGCTGTCCTGCCGGACGATCAGTTCGTTCCAAACACCCGACAAAATGGAAGCCACTGCAGGCTTACAGATTTCACAGCCCTCTCCCTTTCCATATTTATCCAAAAGTTCACTATAGGTCTTTATTTTTTTGATTTTTACGTAATCCAATAATTCCTGCCGGGTGTATTCAAAATGCTCGCACAGGACATTTTTTACATTTTTGCCCAAATTTTTCAGCTCATGCTTTAACAGGTCATTGACCATGGGCAGGCAACCCCCACAACCCGTGCCGGCTTTGGTACATTTTTTTAGGGCATTTACCTGATGGGCACCCTCCACAATGGCTTTTGTGAGGGTCCCTTTGCAAATGTTCTCACAACTACAGACGGTCCCTTCTTCAGGTAAAACCGCCACCCCTCCCCATTGGGCATTTTCATCTCCTCCCCTTTTACCCAAAATCAAATCCTCCGGTTCAGGAGGTAAAACCATCTCATTTTGAACCATTTGCAGCAGCATACTATACTCATTGCTATCTCCTACCAAAATACCACCCAACAACTTTTTTCCGTCCTGTGATACGTTGATTCTTTTATAAAGACCTTTGTTTTTATCCTTGTATACAATGGTTTTGGTGGCCGTTCCCACACAAATGGGATTTCCGAAACTTCCCACTTCTACACCGATCAATTTTAATTTAGTGGACATGTCAAACCCAAGAAATGACTTGACAGATTTCCCTGTCAGCTGATTGACCACTTGGCTGGCCATTTCGTAACCAGGGGCCACCAATCCATAAATCATATTATTGCAGGATGCCACTTCACCGATGGCAAAAATATCGGGGTCATTGGTCTGCAAATACTCATTTACCTTGAGGCCGCCCCTTTGGCCAATCTCCAATCCGGCTTTCCTTCCCAACTCATCCCTTGGAATGATTCCGGCAGAAATGACCAACATTTCTACGGCTAATGTGTGGCCATCTGCAAATTCCAACCCAGTTAATTTCCCGTTTCCATGGATTTTTGTGGTGCTTTTCTGAAGATGGATGCCTATCCCCAATTCCTCCAATTTTTCTTTCAAAAGGCCTGATCCTTCATCATCCAATTGCCGCGGCATTAATCGCGGGGCAAATTCAATTACATGGGTTGTCAGGCCCATGTCCTTTACCGCTTTGGCCGCTTCCAATCCCAATAAACCTCCTCCGAGTACAGCGGCCGATTTCGCATATTCTCCATAAGAAATGATGGCATCCAAATCCTCAATGGTGCGGTAGACGAAAACACCCTTTTTTTCCGCCCCATCTATTTGGGGGACAAAAGCAGCAGATCCGGTGGCCAGGATCAACTTGTTATAGACAAACTGTTGGCCAAGGTGGTTGGTAACCGTTTTGTTTTCCCGGTCTATTTGGGTAATCAGCTCATTGGTCCTGAGGGATATACCCTGCTCTTCATACCAGGTTCTGGGTGCCATCATCAGCTTATCTGCTGAGGAGCCGGAAAAATATTCGCTTAAATGAACCCTGTCATATGCCGGGATAGTCTCCTCTCCGAAAACGGTTAATTTGAAATCTTTTGATGCCTCTACCAGTTTCTCACAAAATTTATACCCTACCATGCCGTTGCCGACTACAATGATGTTTTTCATATCTTCTGTATCATTTATTGATTGATGGCCTTTGGTTTTGCTAAGGTAAAAATAAAATCAATAAATACGTAAAAATACGTAAAAATATACTTAAAATTGAAAAAAAATTGCAGTTTTACGTAAAAATCAGAATATGAAGGGAAAATTATATATTGTAGGTGCAGGGCCCGGAGATCCTGATCTGCTTACCATAAAAGCGTTAAAAGTACTGCAGAGTGCTGAGGTGGTATTGTACGATGCTTTGGTAGCGCCGGAAATTCTTCAACATTTACCAGCATCCTGTCTGAAGGTTTACGTAGGTAAAAGGGCAGGTAACCACAGCAAACAGCAGGAGGAAATTCTGGAAATGATTTTACATTATTCCAAATTTTACAAAAAAACAGTGCGGTTAAAAGGGGGAGATCCTTATGTATTCGGAAGAGGGCATGAAGAACTTCAATTTGCAGTTCAAAACGGAATAGTGGTAGAGGTGGTGCCCGGTATCTCAAGTGCCACTTCTGTACCATTATCAGCAGGAATCCCACTTACGAAAAGGGGTATTAATGAAAGCTTCTGGGTGTTGACAGGTACTTTAAAAAATGAAGAGTTGTCCAAAGACTTAAAGTTAGCGGCTTCATCCGGTGCTACCGTAGTGATTTTAATGGGAATGAAAAAATTAAGCGCAATCATAGAAGTGTTTAAGGCCATAAGAGGGGAGAAGGAACCTGCAGCCATCATTGAAAACGGTACCAAAACCAACCAAAAATGCCTGACAGGAACTTTGGAAAATATCGTGGAAAAGCAAATAGAGGAGGGTCTTTCTTCGCCTGCGATCATTCTAATTGGAAAAGTGGTGGAAGAGCGCCTAAAATGGCAGGGAATTTTATTTTCCAATTTGGAATCCATCAGGTGATGCCCAAAATTTTTGTTATTTTTATCAAAAGAATTTAAAACTAAATTCATGACGCAGGAAAAAGAAAATCGGTTTAAAAAGACCATATCTGATTTTGATGAAATTAATGCCGGAGACCCACACCTTGAAGTTGTCAATGGTCAATCTAGGGCCAAGGAATGGATTTATGGTATTCGGATGTCTGAAATGCTGATGGAATTTAGCCCTCATGCTTCCGAATTGCTGAGATTGGCGGCAAGGTGCCAGCATATTAAGCGATGGGAAATACCGAGGGAAGATTACGCATTGGATAGAAAGGGTTACCTCATGTGGCGGACCAGACTCAAACAGTTTCATGGTGAACTGGCTGGATCCATTATGAGAAAGAATGGCTACGAAAAAGGGGATATTAAAAAGGTGGCGGACCTGCTGCATAAAAAAAGGCTCAAAACTGATCCTGAAACCCAAACCCTGGAAGATGTTATCTGTTTGGTTTTTTTGAAATATTACCTCGATGAATTTATTGAGAAACACCGGGATGAAGAAAAAAAACTAGTAGAAATAATCAGGAAAACCTGGAACAAGATGTCCGAAAAGGGACACAAAAAAGCCTTTTCCATGTCCCTTTCAGAAAAAGTCATGAACATCATCAACAAAGCCCTGGAGCATTAGGTGATTAGGTACTCATCGTTTTGGAATAAAATTGTACATCTTTTTGGATGGAGGAGAATATTTTTTCTTTTCCTACACTTGGTTTTTTATTCCCATGTTCCGCTCCACCCAAATCATATTCTACATGTAGGATTTTAGGGATCTTTTTGGATTTGAATTGAGGGTTTTGTAATAGAAATTTAAAATCCACATTCCCCTCTCCTAAGGGTACATTTATTGGGGTGTCTCCCTTTCCAGATGGGTTGCCCCATTTAAAATCCTTAAGGTCATAGCTCCTGATTTGGTCACTGATCAGGTAAAAAATATTTTCATATGAACGGTAGCCTTCCACAGCAGCATGCCTTAGGTCAAATTGTACGCCAATATGATCAGGGTTTATGCCTTCCAATAAGTGGTAGATTTCCCAGACAGAGCCTCCAATCCTACTTCCAGCGTGATTTTGGTAATGCCCGGTGACACCATGTTTTTCGTGCAGTTCCGCTGCATTTTTCATGGTGCTATTCATTTTGGAAAGCTCTTCAATAATGTTGTGGGAGGAAAATGAAAGGTAACCCATCCGGTAATGTTTGATGCCTTCACCGGAAATAATTTTCAAAAATTCTTCCATTTCTCCAAAACGGTTAATGTTCATATCAGTGGTCAATATGGGAGTGCTCAAACCCAATTTTTCACTCTGACCCATTATGACAGGTAATTTGGATTTAATATCCGGAATGTCAAAAAATCCGTTTTTACGAACAGGGAGGTCTACACCATCCAATCCCATGTCTTTCACGGCTTGTGGGACATCCTCCAGGGGTAGCCATTGCAAAACTTTGGTAAATAAATATAAGGGGCTGGGACCCGAATTTTGATAAAAGTTGTTTCTTAACAAAGAAACTGCCCCTAGATCACCGGCAATAATTCCCAAACCTCCTGCCGCAAGGATATTTTTTATTGTGCTTCTTCTGTTCATTTTGGTTAATTTTATTTTTGAGGTTGAAGATAAGCTTTTGATATTACACTGCCAAGGAGAGGGTAAGGCTAATTTTTTTTGGTAAAATCAAAGACCATTTCAATCACGGGATCCCGGGTCATGCCTGCCGGATTGAGGCCGGGTTCACCTTCAGGGACGGGTATGCCCAATTTTTCAAAATATTTTATCCAAATGGGAAAGGTTTCTCCTGTATCCGGGTCAATAAAGGTCATGGGGTGTATCTCGAATACCGGATTACCCAAATTGGCTTTTTCAAAGGATAGATGGATCAGCTCAGAACAATAATAAGCATCATTGAACAGGTCAAAACCATGGTCATAGGGTTTGCCTATCAATTTTTGGGCATGTGAAATGGCTTCAGGAATCAGTTTAAGGTAGGGAGTTTTTAACCTACCTACATGGACCTTGGGATTTCCGTTTTCATCCAGGTGGCGATCCAGAAAGACTTCCAAGGGGGTGGTTTTAACCCCGGAAGTAACAGCTTCCAGTACCATCCAATTCTCATTTATATTGATAATCAGTCCATTATGGGAGAATTGGGTGCCCTGATAGCCATGGGTAACTTTTCTGATGGCTTCACAAAAATCACCGCATTCCCCATCCTGGAAAAGTATATCTCCTTCATTCCATGTAAAATCCTTTGAGGGTTGGCAGGAAATTCCGTAGAACAGGGTAAAGTACAGAAAAGACTTAAATGTTGACATTTATAGGCCCTTATTTATTGGACAAGGATAAAGAATAAAAGAGCTACCGACAGCACCAGAACCATTTTTTTTGATTTCTCCTTTATAACGGTGTCAATTTTCCTTCTTCTCAAAACCAAAACCGCCAGACTCATCCCCAATAACTGGGAACCCAGTCCCAATCCGTTCAGGATATCTCCATAGGGCATTGTTTTTAGATAGAAATTAAAATAGATTATAGGTATTAAGCAGCAAACAATTCCTAAAATCCCTAAAGTAAAAGATCGGTTAAGAAGACGCTCTTCATCTATTTGGGTCCAATTCATTTAATGCTTTCCTTTCTTTTATTAAAATAATGTAGCAGATCTCTTGCATTTAGGGTATTCAGCGTCATTTCTTTGGTTAAGCCGCCCTTTCTCCCTGTCAACACCCCATATTTCATATCTGAAAAGGCCTCTTTTTCATGAGCATCCGGGTTAATGGATAACATTACCCCTTGATCCATGGCATACCTTACCCATCTCCAATCCAGGTCAAGTCTCCAAGGGTTGGCATTGATTTCTATCACCACATTATTTTTGGCACAGGCATCAATTATTAATTTATGATCAATGGGATACCCCCCTCTCCTGAGCAGTAGCCTTCCTGTTGGATGACCTAGGATAGTGGTAAAAGGATTTTGAATAGCCCTGATAAGGCGGGCATTGGCCTTTTTCATGTCCATGCTTAAGCTGGAATGGATCGAAGCCACTATATAATCAAAGGAAGCCAAAACATCCTGTGAATAATCCAGATTACCATCGATCAGGATATCGCTTTCAATCCCTTTAAAAATCCTAAAAGGGGCCATCTCTATATTCAACTGATCGATTTCATCGTGTTGTTGACGTATTCTGTCCTCGTCCAGACCATTGGCATAAAAGGCGGATTTGCTGTGGTCAGCCATGCCCAGGTATTCATATCCCTGGGATTGACAGAATTCTGCCATTTCTTTCAGTCCGTGTCTGCCATCACTATACGTAGAATGGTTATGCAAGGGGCCTTTTAAATCCTCCATCGTCAGCAATTGATCCAGGTTGTTGCTTTGCAGCCACTCCAGTTCTCCGTATCCCTCCCTTAAATCCTCTGGGACAAAAGGTAATCCAGCTGATTCATAGGCTTCGTTTTCACTACTGTATGATCCGGTATAAAAAATTTCCGCAAGCGTTTTACTTTCTTTCCCCTTCGATAAAAGGTGGGCATTGCTGCTTGTTTTTAAAAGTTTCTGTTTGATAAAATCCTTAGAAGGCACCAGGTGTATCGTAATCTTCAGGTTAAAGTCCGAAAATTTTCCTCCCCATCTATAAGGGCTGGAATTATGAATATCCTGTTCCAAACCACTGGTTTTGGCCAGATGTTTCATGGTTTCGATGGGCTGATCAGTAGCGATGATGATGACAAGCTGATCAATGATTTCCGATTTTCTTCCGAAATCCCCCGCTGGAGCTACCTTATCGGAGCCAAATATTCCCCGCAGTTCATTAATGAATTGATTTCCTATAATTTCTACATCCGCATAAAGCCATTTTCCCTGGTTGGATGCGATAAATTCCAGGTTTTGAATGATGCTTTCCTGTGTTTTTTCCCCAAACCCTTTGATTTTGGCTACCTGTCCGGACCTACAGGCCTCCATCAATTCATGGATAGAGGTGATCCCCAATTCCTTCCAAAGAATTTTTATTTTTTTGGGTCCTAACCCTTTGATTTCAAGGATCTCCAAAATTCCCTGCGGGGTTTTTTCCAAAAGTTGTGATAACAAAGCATGGCCGTCTTTTTCCTGAATTTCCAAAATCACCTCAGCAATGCCCTTTCCAATTCCCGGCAGTTGCTGTAATTGGAACATATCCAGGCCTTTCAAAGTCTTGCCCTCTCTTTCTATGCTAATGATAGCCGATTGATATCCCCTTATTTTAAATGGGTTTTCCTCATGCAGTTCCATCAGCCGCATGGTCAGTTTCAGGGTTTTGATGATTTGCTTGTTATCCAAGGTATTTTTCGTTAATATGAATACCTGACAAATGTCTATAATATTTGTTTTAAAATAAAATGATAAACCTTATCTTGATCAAAAAGAAGGACCGTTAAAAATAAAGGCTATATGCAATATTGGTTAGTAAAGACAGAACCTGAATCTTATTCATTGTCGGACCTTAAAGGCCATGGCGAAGAAATATGGGATGGGGTAAGGAATTTTCAGGCCCGGAATTTCCTCGAAAAAATGAATTTAGGAGATAAAGTTTTTGTTTACCATAGTGGAAAGCAAAAAGCGGTGGCCGGTTTGGCAGAGGTTTCCGGTACCGCATTTCCCGACCCTAATTCCAATTCAGACGAAAAATGGCTAGCGGTAAAAATTAAATACCTAAAAACTTTCGAATACCCCGTTTCCCTTAAAGAGATCAAATCAACAGCTGCATTAACCAACATGATGCTGATCAAGCAGTCAAGGCTCTCGGTTATGCCTCTACAGGATGATGAAGCCAAAGTGATTTTAACCATGGCAAAAGTATGATCAAGCAAACCCTGATTATCTTAATATTATGTTTCACCGGCTTATATTCCGCCATTGCTCAGGTGCAGTTTACCCAAAGACTTGAGGTGAGCACCGATTGGGCGGATGATGATTTCATTGTTATTCCCAAGTTCAATGGGATGGTAGCTTTCAGACTCACCTCAGACAAGCCATTTGGAAGAAAAAACCTGTTCCAATATGTAGTGTCTGATTTTCAACTGGAGGCAGAATCTCCCAGTCAGATTGTCCTAGAAGAAAATTATGAGTTGGTCGGTTTTGATTTGGATGATAAATACCTGTATGTTCTTTTTAACAAAGGTTCCCAGTACACCCCGGAAAAAGCCATCTTTGAAATTGATCTGGAAAGAAAAGTGATGGTGGAACTTTCATTGACCAGTATACTGGAAATGGAACTCCAGGATTTTTTGGTCTTCAATAAAAAGGCAGTCTTTATGGGAAAGTATGAATATAGACCTGTAATACAGCTTTTGGATATTACTTCCAAGGAAGTAATTACGGTTCCGGGATTATTCGAAAAAGATGCAAGGATTTTACAGATGAGAAAAGATCCTGATTTGAATATTTTTGATGTGGTGATGAGCAGAAGGGACATCTCCAAGAAGAAAATTGTCTCTATTTTGACATTTGACACCCAAGGGAACAAATTGCGGGAGGTAAAAATTGATGACTTGGGAAATCCTTCCATGGAGATGGTAGAAGGCCTGCTGACCTCTTCTTATAATTATAAACAGGCCCTGATTGGTCCTTATGGACTAAGGAAAAAGGAAGCTTATCAGGGATTGTATTTCACCAAGATCAATGAGTTTGGAGAATACCAAAACAAATTTTACACCATTCCGGACTTTGAGAATTTTTACAACTACCTACCTGAAAAAGCCCGTGAAAGAAGAAGCAGGGTAATGGAAAGAAGATTGAACAAGGGAAAGGAAATCCCCATTCGAAATGTGATGGTTACCAGAGAAATCAATGACTTGAATGGATATTTTTTGGTTTATAATGATTTATTTGTTTCCTCAAGTTCCAGGTATTTGCCTCGGGATGGCATGTATGCCAGTAATTTTTACAGGATGAACCCCATGATGGGTGGATATGGAGGGCTTTATAACCCTTTGTGGATGGATCCGCGATTCAGAAGCAGCCAGGTAAACAACCAATATAAATACCTGGCCGCACAATTTATTTTAATGGATGAAGACGGGCAAATCGTTTGGGACAATTCCATCAACCTGGACAATACCAATAAAAATGAGCCGGTAAAATTTGGAGAGATGAGCTTCAATGGCAACAACCTCTTCTACCTGTATTTGGATGATTTGGAACTGGTGTTGAATCAAATAAAAGATGGAGAAGTGGTCATAGAAAATGAACCCTTTGAACTGGAGTTGATCGACGAAAATGAACGCATTTCAGAAACCAAAGAAAACAGCCTTCAGCTGCATTGGTGGTATGATAATTATTTTCTCCTCAGTGGAAAACAAAAGGTCAAATACCAGGCAGAAGACGGGAGGCAAAAAACCAGGGATGTAAATTTTTTCACCAAAATTAAAGTGGATGATTTCATCTAGGAGGCCTGCCGAGTTGCCGAATTATTTATATATTTGCCCCAAATTTTAATCATGCAGAAAAGACTTGTTCTTGACCAGGCCCAGTTATCCATTACTATCAGCAGGTTTTGTCACCAACTGATCGAAAACCATGATGATTTTGCCAATACTGTACTATTGGGGCTTCAACCCAGAGGATCTTTGGTATTGGACCGGATAATCAGCCGGATGTTGGAAATCCAAAATGTCAAGTTACAATCCGGTTACCTGGATGCAACATTCCATAGAGACGACTTCAGAAGGAGGGATTTGCCCCTCCGTGTCAATGAAACAAAAATTGATTTTTTGATTGAAAACAAAAAGGTGGTACTTGTAGACGATGTATTGTATAAGGGAAGGTCTGTTCGAGCAGCCATGGATGCCATGATTGCTTTTGGAAGGCCTCAAAAAGTAGAATTAATGGTTTTGATCGACAGAAAATTTACCCGCGATTTCCCTATAAAACCTGATTACTTCGGAAGACAGGTAAATACCCTGGAGAGCGAATATGTTATGGTGGAATGGAAGAATCAGGGTTTTCCGGCAGATGCCATTTGGATAACCGAAAAAGAAAGTAAGTAAATCTCATGGAGCAACTCAATACCCGTCATTTACTTGGAATTAAAAATCTCAGCACCGAAGATATTCAATTGATTTTTGAAACGGCAGACAGTTTTAAGGAAGTTTTAAACCGTCCAATTAAAAAGGTGCCATCATTACGTGACATTACCATTGCCAATGTTTTTTTTGAAAATTCAACCCGAACCAAATTGTCTTTTGAACTGGCGGAAAAAAGGCTTTCAGCAGATGTCATCAATTTTGCATCCAGCAGCAGTTCGGTTAAAAAAGGAGAAACATTGATCGATACTGTCAACAATATCCTTGCAATGAAGGTAGACATGGTCGTGTTGAGACACAGCAGTGCCGGGGCACCCCATTTTTTATCGAGGCACATTAAGGCAAATATTATCAATGCAGGAGACGGTACTCATGAGCATCCTACACAGGCATTATTGGATGCCTATTCCATTCGGGAAAAAACAGGGGGAGTAGCGGGGAAGAAGGTAGCCATCATTGGCGATATTCTTCATTCCAGGGTGGCCTTATCCAATATTTTTTGTCTGCAGAAATTAGGTGCAGAAGTGATGGTGTGTGGCCCCATTACCCTGCTGCCAAAGTTCATTGGCGATTTGGGCGTGAAGGTGGAGCATGACGTTGGTAAGGCCTTGAGCTGGTGTGACGTGGCCAATGTGCTGAGAATACAACTTGAAAGACAACAGATTAAGTATTTTCCGTCGTTAAGGGAATATTCCCTGTATTTTGGGGTAAATAAAAAACTATTGGAACAGCTTGACAAAGAGATCGTCATCATGCATCCTGGTCCTATTAATAGGGGGGTGGAGATAAATTCTGACGTGGCGGACTCAGAGCATTCCATTATTTTACAACAAGTGGAAAATGGAGTGGCCATAAGGATGGCGGTATTGTACTTATTGGCAGGTGTCAAATGATAAAAAAAGCTGTTATTCCTTATACACTTCCTATTGCTGGCAAGGGATTTTTTTATAATGGTATTTATGGGATCGTGTATGCTTCTGGTTTTGTCTCAAATTAAGAATTATTTGTAAATTGCCTATCAGTTAAAATTTATTATGATCTATAATTCAATCATTGACACCATAGGAAATACGCCACTAATCAGGTTGAATAAACTCAATAAAGGGATCCAGGGAGAGATTCTCGTTAAGACGGAATATTTTAATCCCGGAAACTCCATGAAAGACCGAATGGCCATTAAAATGGTGGAGGATGCGGAAAAAGAAGGATTGTTGCGCCCGGGAGGGACCATCATTGAAGGCACCAGTGGGAATACGGGCATGGGTCTTGCCTTGGTCGGTATCGCCAAAGGCTACAAGTGTATATTTACGATGGCAGATAAACAGTCTAAAGAGAAAATTGACATACTTAAAGCTGTTGGTGCAGAAGTCATCGTTTGTCCTACCAATGTTGCCCCTGATGATCCCCGTTCTTATTATTCTGTAGCAAAAAAATTAAACCAGGACCTGCCCAATTCATTTTATCCCAACCAATATGACAATCTTTCCAACTGGAAGGCACATTATGAAACCACCGGTCCAGAAATTTGGAAGGATACCGAAGGTCAAATTACCCATTTTGTGGCGGGGGTTGGTACTGGGGGATCCATGTCCGGAACTGCCAAGTATTTAAAGGAACAAAATAAAGCCGTGGTTTCCGTGGGGATTGACACCTATGGATCAGTATTTAAAAAATACAAAGAGACAGGATCGTTTGATGAAAATGAAGTTTATCCCTATTTGACCGAAGGGATTGGAGAGGATATTTTACCTAAAAATGTTGTCTTTTCGGTAATTGATCAATTTATCAAGGTGACAGACAAAGATGCCGCGGTAATGACGAGAAGGCTTTCCAAAGAGGAGGGTTTATTTGTAGGGTGGTCTTGTGGCTCTGCCGTTCACGGCGCACTGGAATATGCCAAGGATCACCTAAAAAAAGGAGATATGATGGTTGTATTGTTGCCTGATCACGGTACCCGGTATTTGGGCAAAATTTATAATGACGATTGGATGCGCAACCATGGATTTTTGGAAAACAAAACTTATGGAACGGCGAGAGACATCATTACGGGTAGGGACCCATTTTATCAGTTGGTAGTAGTTGAGAAAACCGATAAAATTAAAGATGCCATCGCGTTAATGAATGAAAAAAGTGTATCACAAATACCGGTTATGGAAGATGGCAACGTGGTAGGAAGTATAACGGATAATAAGCTGTTGCTGAAGATCATTGAAGATCCTGAATTGAAAAATGGCCTGGTTGAAAAAGTAATGGAAAATTCAATGAAGTTTGTGGCAATGGACAGTACCCTGGATGTTCTTTCATCTATGGTGGAAAAGGAAAAAGCGGTACTGGTAAGGGACCAAAACCACCACATCCATATCATTACCAAGCATGATATTTTGGAAGCCATCACCAAATAAATATCCCTATATACCATTAAAAAATTCCCATAATTTATGAATAAGAAGGATTTGGATATTCTCATAGGAGAGAAATATGAATTTGATATTAAGGCAGTTTTAATGAAGGGATGGGAAACATTTAAGGTAATACCTTTTTATTCCATGGCTTTTACTTTGTTGATTCTCTCCATTCAATTGATGTTTATGGTTTATCTTCCTGATTTTCTTTTTATTTTCAGCCTTTTTTTGGCGGGTCCTTTATTTGCAGGGTTTTACTTAGTGGCCAATAAAATCAGTCAGAAAGAAGAAGTCATTTACCCGGATTTTTTTGGAGGTTTCGGTTATTACATTCCCATCGTTTTGGTTTGGCTTGTGGGCCAGGTGCTTACCCTATTGGGCGTATTGGCATTGATTATTCCCGGAATATATTTGATGATCGGTTATATGTTTGCTGTATTGATCAGTATTTTTTTTGGTTTGGATTTTTGGAATTCACTGGAATACAGCAGAAAACTTATTCACAGGAATTGGGTTAAATTTTTCATTTTTGGCTTGGTATTAGCAGTCTTGAATATTGCTGGAGCCTTGGTTTTCGTTTTCGGGTTGGTAGTTACCATTCCGGTCACCTACTATGCCATTTATCACCTGTTTGAAAATTTAACTAAAAAAATCATTACTGAAGATTAAGACGAAGAAATCACGATAAGTTATTTATTATCAATAAATTATTGGAATATTGAGTATTCCTCAGTATTATAGATAAATATTCAATAGTATTTATCTATTCATTAAAAATCAAAATATTTCATGAAGTTCAATGCAAGAACAAAAGTTATTATTGGGTTTTTCCTTGCAATCTGTCTGATTGTGGGGGTTGTTGCGGTTACCTATATAAGTGTTAAAAAGCTTCTTGTTTCAGTGGAATCTCTTTCGGAACCCAATGAAAAACTTAGAAATTTAAATCATTTATTGGCAGAAATTTATCAATTGGATAAATCCAGGAGTGTTTTCATAGAATCGGACACATCGGGTAAAATCGACTATTTTGACCAGATCCAGGCCAGGATAAAAAAAGTCCAATCCCTAAGTACCGATACCTCAGAAATTAGGCAGATAAAAAAAATAGGACACAATGTCAATGAATTGTTAGTTGTCTATAAAGGGTTGGAAGATGTAAAGAAAAACCTTTTTGATAGGAATTTCAGTAAAGAGGCCCTCACCAATATTGAAAGAAAAATTAGGAGAAAAGAGGAGTTGAGTCGGTTGCAAAGCCTTGGGAAAATACGTATAGGTATCAGTAACGGGGTAACAACGGATACCACATCCTCACCCAAAACGGATAGCGTTGAGCGGGAGAATGGATCAAAAAGCATCTCTGTGGTGGACAAGGTGGAAATGGAAAAGCTAATGGCCATGTTAAGGACCAATCTCAACAGAATGGAACCCAATGCGCCTCAGGTTTTGTCCAGTTCAGATTCGGTTCTTTATGCGGTTCGCCAGATTGTTTCGGATATCACCAATGAAGAGCAGTACCTCAGATCGAGGTTAAGTATGTTGGAACAGGAGCTAAACAATAAAAATAAAGAGCTCATTATTAATATCCAGGATATTGTCACCTCGCTTCAAAATGAAGCCTTGTTGGTCTCAAAGGCAGAAAATGATTCTGCTTATGAACTTACCTATCACCTGTCCCTGCTGTTAGGCGTTTTGATCATAGTAGGGGTAATTGGATCTACGGGCTTTATTTTCAGTATTGTACGTGAAATAAAGAAATCGGAGACCTACCAGGAGAAATTATCGGAAGCTAAAATGCGGTCTGACAATCTGGCAAAGACAAAACAGGATTTTTTAGCCAGTATGAGCCATGAGATCAGGAATCCACTCCATGTTATTCAGGGGTACAATGAGGCACTGGCAAAGACCTCCCTGAAGGAGGAACAGAATGATTATGTAAGAATGATTGGGTTTGCATCCGGAACGCTATTGGGTATTGTCAATGATATTCTGGATTTTTCTAAACTGGAAGCCGGAAAAATTGAAATAGAAAGAACTTCATTCAATCCCAACATTCTATTAAGTAATATGCAGGATTTTTTCGAACATAAAACCGCAGAAAAAGGGTTGTCATTGGAGTTCTCCTTATCCATCCCTGAAGGAAAATGGATGAAAGGGGATCAACTTAGGATCAATCAGATTCTAAATAACCTGATCTCAAATGCCATTAAATTTACCGAAAAAGGGAAAATCACGGTTTCGTTCCAATATTTCGATGTTGGGAAAATTGCACTGCAAGTGGAAGATACCGGAATGGGGATTACCCCTGAATTACAAAAAAACCTGTTCAAGGAATTTAACCAGGGAGATAGCAGTATTTCCAGAAAATTTGGAGGAACCGGACTGGGGTTGGCAATCGTGAAAAAATTAGTCGACCTTCAGAAGGGTAGCATTTCAGCAGAAAGCAGGGATGGTGGCGGGACCATCATTAAAGTAATTTTGCCAACCGAACTGGTAGAACCATTGGAAAAAAGCCATGTAGACTTAGAGGTTGATTTTAAACATCCATCCTTGGTAGGGCTTAAGGTACTGTTGGTAGATGATGATGAAATTGGACTTAAGTTTTCTTCAATAATGATGAAAGCACTGGGTGCCCAGGTGACAACTTATGAAGGCGGCCTGGATTTCAAAGAAAATTTTCATGAACAGGATTTCGACCTTGCCATACTGGATATTCAGATGCCGGAAATAGATGGTTATCAGGTGTTGAAAATGTTAAGGACCTACCCACGATACCGAAATCTGCCCATAATAGCCATTACCGCGAATGTATTTGCAGAAGAAAAACAAAAGTTGGATGACGAAGGGTTTAATTGCCTGATATTAAAGCCCTTTAATGAGCAAAAGCTCATTTCCACTATCGACAAAATCCTCTCGGGACATTTATCCGGCCACCATGAACCGAGACCTTCAGAGAAAGAAAGAAACATAAAGCAAATGGCTGCTTACGACCTTTCAGAAATCAAAAAATTCTGTATGGGGGATGAAGAACTGTTCAAAGAAATAATGGAAGGTTTTTACACACAAACTGGATTGGATCTCATACAGATCAATAAGGCATTAGATGATGGAAATTATGGAAAAATTCAATTCATCGCACACCAGCTTTCCAGTAGATTGGGTCAATTAAAAATAGCGGATGAAAGAAAAATGGCCAAAAACATTGAAATTTCTCTAAAAGAAGGCATCCACAGGGACATTGATCAAAAGGTTTG
The DNA here is from genome assembly GCA_040905165.1 of Cyclobacteriaceae bacterium. GTDB lineage: Bacteria > Bacteroidota > Bacteroidia > Cytophagales > Cyclobacteriaceae > Cyclobacterium. The sequence goes on from JBBDSA010000049.1 coordinate 86,842, forward strand.
GGCCCTGACAGAAGGTCTTAACCACCTTTTGGAAGACATTGCCCAAAAACACGGATATTCCCTGGTCAGCTAATCCAACCCGTATTTTTCCAGTTTATTGTATAGGGTTTTCCTGTCCATGTTCAATATTTTTGCCGCTTTTGATTTATTGAATTTCATTTCTTCCAATGTTTTAATAATCAGGGTTTTCTCCTGATCTTCAAAGGAACTTTTCAAATCTTTGGCAGTGCTCACATCGGATATTGAAAATGATTCAGTTTCCCATAATTCCGAAGGAATTGCCTCTGACTGAATTTCACCCTCGCCGGTTAATAATACTGCCCTCCTGATGATGTTGTTAAGTTCTCTTAGGTTGCCAGGCCAATAATATTCCAAAAATATTTTTTCGACTTCCCTACTAAAACCGCTTACTTTTTTACCCAGATTGGCATTGCTCTTTTCCAGAAACAAATTTGCAAAATAAAACAGGTCTTCTTTTCGTTCTCTAAGCGGAAGTGCTTTAATGGTGAATTCATTCAACCTGTGAAATAGATCTTCCCTGAAATCTCCTTTTCTGGCCATTTCATGAAGGTCTTCATTGGTGGCAACAATGATCCTTACATCCACCGAAATATCCTTACTGCCTCCCATCTTTCGGATTTGTCTTTCCTGTATTGCCCTTAAAAGTTTGACTTGGATTTCATAACTCAGGTTTCCTATTTCATCCAAAAAAATGGTACCACCATTGGCGCTTTCAAAATGTCCTGTTTTATGATCAATGGCTCCGGTAAATGCACCCTTAACATGGCCAAACAGTTCGCTTCCGGCCAATTCTTTTGACAAAGCACCGCAATCTACGGCTATAAAAGGGCCCTTTTCCCTGTTCGATTTAAGATGAATTCTTTTTGAAATGTATTCTTTTCCGGTTCCACTCTCTCCCAATACAATAACGCTTAAATCTGTTGGTGCCACCAAGGAAATGTGTTTTTCCAATTGAATGGCCTCCTCACTTCTGCCAATCTGGTAGTCCAGGTCATGAAAAAGAGGTGTGGATAAAGTGGATTGGGGGGTGGGATCTTGTGAAATGTTGGGTTTATTATTTTCTTTTTTGATGGCTTCTGTTACATTGATCAACAGTTCATCAGGGTTGATGGGCTTTGTGATGTATTCAAATGCACCCATTTTCATGGATTTAACAGCTGTCCGGATATCCGAATAATTGGTGATTAAAATTACCGGAATTCCTTTCCAGTTTTTGGTTATGTGATCCAAAACATCCATTCCAGTACCGTCAGGTAAACGATAATCTGTAATGACCAACTTGATATTTTCTTTTTCAAGCAGGGCCAAACCCTCTGAAACTTTGGTTGAAGTGATGACCTGGTACCCGTTTTTATCCAAGAAGTTTTTGATAATTTTCGAATAGGTGAGGTCGTCTTCTATTAAAAGGATTTTGATCATATGATTTGAAACAGGGCGATTGTTTTTCCAACAATAAAGTTAAAATAAAAGCACCAATCTCAAAAGATCAGTGCTTAAGGGTTAACGTTGGCTTAGCTGTTATAATTCAATTTTTTTATTATTGGACTATCATTATGCCATCTTTATCATATAGAACCATTATTTCGAAGTTATCGGTATCCTGAAAACAAACGTCATAATAATATGCTTTGTTATTGGATATCCGTTTTACCCTCATAATTTTTAAACCGCCGATCAGACTGTCCAATTTAATTACCTGCTGGATTTTTGTAGGAAGTTCAAATGCTGTGATGGCGGTAGTATCCAACGGATAAGTGTCGGATACGGAATAGGAGGTACTTTGGTTGGGGGAATTACCAACAAAATGTTCATTTAAATTGATTTGATACCTCAATAGTGTTATCAGTGTCAATAATACCAAACCTGAAATTATAGCGATAATCATTATTAATCGTTCCATGTCCACAATTGTTCAACAATTTCAGTTCATTTAGTAATTGATAAAGGCTTGCATTATTTGTGCCAAAAATCAATATCGTACTTTGGTCAATTGTTTGCTGATATCACAATACCACTTGGGTAATTGATACCCATATTGGTGATATTTTGTTACTTTTGTTACTTTGAAAATGTTTATTAACTTTAGCAATTGATAATAAATTTTAACTCTTCGCTTGCAAGCAATGCCCTCAGGTGCGTGAACCTGGGGGTTTTTGATTCACCTACCAAATAATATCGTTTTTCCCTGCTTGTTAAGTTTGATGAATTTCAGAACCTAATTCATAAAAAAGGATTAACTTTGTAGGGTAATTTACTCGCCAAAAATATGAGTGACCAGATCAAACACGAATGTGGGATTGCCTTGATCCGGCTTAGAAAACCCTTGCAATATTATATTGATAAATACGGTACCCCTCAGTACGCAGCCAACAGGCTTTACGTATTGATGCAAAAGCAGATCAATAGGGGCCAGGATGGGGCCGGTGTGGCCAATATTAAAATCAATACCCCTCCGGGAACCAGGTACATCAGCAGGTACCGGTCCATTGAATCAGAGGCAGTCACTAAAATATTTCAAAAAATCAATAAGAAATTTAAAAAGGCAAGGAAATCAAGCTCTGAAGAAGATGCCATGAATGCAGATTGGATCAAAGCAAATTTGGCTTTTTCCGGCGAAGTTTGGTTGGGACACCTCAGGTATGGTACACATGGTGTAAACAGCATCGAAACCTGCCATCCATTTCTCAAACAAAACAATTGGAGGAGCAGGAATCTTGTCATGGCTGGAAATTTTAACATGACCAATGTGGAAGAGCTTTTTGAAATTCTGGTAAATTTGGGACAGCATCCAAAAGAAAAAACGGATACCGTGACCGTAATGGAAAAAATAGGCCACTTTTTGGATGAAGAAAACCAAAGGATTTTTGACAAATACAAAGGACGGTTTACCAATACGCAAATCACTGAAATCATAGAACAGGAACTGGATGTGGCCAGAATCCTAAGAAGGAGTTGTAGGGATTTTGATGGGGGGTATGCCATGACAGGACTTATTGGCAATGGGGCAGGCTTCGTGGTTAGGGATCCAATAGGCATCAGGCCTGCTTATTATTATGCCGATGATGAAATTGTGGTGGTGGCCTCTGAAAAACCACCTATAAAAACAGCCTTTAATATTGATTATCAGGAAATCAAAGAGATAAAACCCGGACACGCCCTTGTAGTGAACAAGGACGGTTCTTATGGAGAATATGAGATCAGTACCCCAAAAGAAAAAAAATCCTGTAGCTTTGAGCGGATTTATTTTTCAAGAGGCACCGATCCGGACATTTACCGGGAAAGAAAGGATCTGGGAAGGGCATTGGTTCCACAGATTTTGAAAGCCATTGACTTTGATCTTAAAAACACGGTGTTTTCTTATATACCCAATACGGCAGAAACGGCTTTTTATGGAATGATTGAAGGGCTGGAAGATTATTTAAGTGCCAAAAGGAGGGAAGTGATGATTGAAGGCAAACCTCACCTAGGTGACTTGGAAGAGTTATTGAATTTTAGACCAAGAGTTGAAAAATTGGTGAGTAAAGACGTGAAATTGAGGACTTTTATTACCAATGACACGGATCGGGATATCATGGTTTCCAATGTTTATGATACAACTTATGAAGTGATCCGTTCGGGGGTAGATACCATAGTGGTCATTGATGACAGTATAGTCAGAGGCACAACTTTGGAAAAAAGTATACTTACCACTTTGGACAAATTAAAACCAAAAAGGATCATTATCGTCTCTTCTGCACCTCAAATTAGATTTCCGGATTGTTATGGAATTGATATGTCCAGGATGAAGGATTTTATAGCCTTCAGGGCGGCGGTTGCATTGTTGAAAGACAAGGATATGGAATACCTGTTGGAGGAGGTTTATGAGAAATGTATCCAACATCCCCATGGCCAAATTAACTTTGTCAAAGAAATTTACGCCCCCTTTTCTGATCAGGAAATTTCTGATAAGATCGCTGAAATCATCACTTCAGATAATATTGAGGCCAAAGTCCATGTTACCTACCAGACGGTAAACAACCTCCATCTTTCCTGTCCGGGTCACAGTGGAGATTGGTATTTTACAGGTAATTTTCCTACCAAAGGTGGCGTGCGTGTAGTCAACCGTGCTTTTGTCAATTTTATGGAAGGAAAAGTAGTCAGGGCTTACTAAACCTGGAAATCTTCCGGACTTACGGGTATCCAAAGGTGAAATTATGCTTTGGGCATTGTGTTTCAGAGGTATGTTTCCCTTGAACACTGATTTTAGTTTGAAAAAATTGATCCTACTAAGTCAATTCTCCCTTAAGACAAAAAAATAAACTATCATAAATGTTTAAAATATGATCGATATATCTTTATTGAAAACAATTTGCGAACTGCCGGGCGCTCCAGGTTTTGAAAAGAAAATCAGGGATTTTATTTTGGAAAAAGCCCGACCATTGGTAGATGAGATCAGTATTGACAACTTGGGAAACGTCATTGCGGTGAAATATGGAAAACGTAATCCTGGGAAAAAAAGAGTGATGGTGGCAGCCCACATGGATGAGATTGGATTTATCGTGACCCACATTGATGAGGATGGTTTTTTGAGGTTTCATACCCTTGGTGGATTTGATCCCAAGACACTGACAGCCCAAAGGGTTATTGTACATGGTAAGAAAGACCTTATCGGTGTAATGGGAAGTAAACCCATCCATGTGATGACTCAGGAAGAAAAATCCAAAATGCCTAAATTGACAGATTATTTCATTGATCTGGGCATGGATAAAAAAGAGGTGGAGCAATTCATTCAGGTAGGAGATCCCATTACGCGGGAAAGGGAACTGATAGAAATGGGAAATTGTGTCAACTGTAAATCCATTGACAACAGGGTAGCAGTTTTTATATTATTGGAAACTTTAAAGGAGCTTCAGGAACCTGCCTATGATGTATATGCCACCTTTACGGTACAGGAAGAAGTGGGCCTAAGGGGTGCATTGGTTTCTGCTCACCAAATCAACCCGGATTTTGGTATTGCACTGGATACCACTATCGCATTCGATTTACCGGGTGCAGCAGCCCATGAAAAAATTACAGAATTAGGTAAAGGCACGGCTATAAAAATAATGGATGCCTCCACCATCTGTGATTACAGGATGGTCGAATTTATGAAACAGACTGCCACCCGAAGCAAAATCAAATACCAAACCGAAATTCTTACGGCTGGAGGAACGGATACTGCGGGGGTGCAGAGAATGGGAAAGCAAGGGGCTATTGCCGGCGCCATTTCTATTCCTACCAGGCACCTTCACCAGGTAATTGAAATGGCTAATAAAGAAGATGTGGCGGCAAGCATCCAATTACTAAAGGCTTGTTTAGAGGAATTGGATAGATATGATTGGAAGCATTAATAGTCAACCATTAGGGTTTTACTTTCTTTTTGGCTGATTTTTTCATCAGGTACCTGCGCAAATCATCATAGCCAAGGTGCTCCTGATTGCTGATGGAAATGGAATATTTGTCAGAAAAGACCAGAATGATCTGTTTGAAAATTTTTTTATTGGCTTTTATTTCTTCCTCCTGCCAGGCCAACAATTCATGGAGGGCATACTTTTTCCTGAGACCCTTTAGCGGCACCCAAACTTCAATTTTTTCCTTTCCCGCAACGAGAAATTTAAACCCTGCCATCATTTTGACCAGAATCAATAAAAGAACCACCGTAATAAAAGAACAGGCAATAAGGTAGAAAAAAAGCCCAAAAGTTCGGGTATGGTAGAAATCATACAGCAAATAACTCAATCCGGCGATCAAAATAACGACCACCAATCCCAGGGATATGTAGGTGCTTTTTTTAGGTTTGCAGGTGATCATTTCTGTTAAATAAATGTTCCAGTTTATCTTTTGAAAAAGCAATTAATTCCTCAAAAAATCTTTCAAATATATCCTCAAAAAAAGCATGGTGCTTTTCAAGGTAATCCGGTGCCGTTTCAATTTTGGAATGAAAGGTGGTTCGGTAAGAGAGCCCTGTAAAAGATCGCTGAATGCCCTCCATTGTTCCGTAGGAGGCCAACCAATTTTCTTTTTTCATGAACTTAAAGGGATAAAGGAACTTTTCCGGAAGAATTTTCCGATGTTGCTCGAGAATCTCGTAAACATTTTGGGTATAGATCAGAATAGGCCTATCATCATATTTAGCCCAGTTTTTAGATAAAAAATAATCAAAATACATATCTGTGACTACCAAGGAATACCGATAAAATATGGGTTTTAAAAGGTGTTGGGCCTCTTTCACCAAGGGGTGTCGGTCTGTAAACCTATCGATTTCACGGTGAAGCAATATTCCGATGATAATTTCCCTTTCAAATTTTTCTTCAAGGTTACCCCTAACAAAATCCCCGATAAAATTACCAACCAGTACTTTAGGATTGTCAAATGACAAATATGCATGTGCAAGAAAATTCACTCAGCTTTTACCAATTTTTTTAAATCAGAAAGGATTTTTTCTTATTCTTACGATCCCTTTCAATAAACCAAATGGCAAATATAAGAGAAGAATTATTATATACCATCAAACTTTTAAGGGCTGAGCATAAAGAAGATTTAATTCAATTCCAGCAACTCAGTTACCGGAAATCCATTAAAGAAAAAAAAGAATCCGGAATATGTTGGTATCCAGTCACTATGGGAAAGGTAAAGTGGGCCTTTTCTGATAAACTGGTCATAGAATTGGAAAAACCGGATGATTTACAAAATGATGGTTTCCAATCCGGAAAAACGGTGGCTTTTTTTTCAAATGCAGGAGAAAATAATATTCAAACCTGCCACATCAACGGGGTGATCAATAATGTTGGCCGCAAAAAATTGACAATAACCCTTCCTGTTTCAAAAATTCCGGATTGGGTAAATGAAGGAAAGTTGGGTATAGAGCTGACCTTTGACGAGACAGGTTACCGTATCATGCAGGAAACCTTAACCCTGGTAGCCAATGCCAAATGGAACCGCCTTGCTGATCTCCGTGACAAACTTCTAGGCTTGGAAAAGATAATATTTCACCCCATATCTCCTCCGGAAAACCCTCAACTGAACAGGGGGCAAAATGAGGCATTGGGCAAAGTACTCTCCGCAGTTGACCTTGCCATTATTCACGGCCCTCCCGGTACGGGTAAAACCACCACCTTGATTCAGGCAATTGTGGATTCCATTAAAAAATATCCACAAGTAATGGTTTGTGCACCAAGTAATGCCGCTGTGGATTTATTGGTTGAAAAGTTACAGATGGAAGGAGTGGATGCATTGCGCTTGGGGCACCCTGCCAGGGTGGATGATGCCATTATTTCCCAAACACTCGATGCTAAAATTGTAGCACATCCAAGTTACAAAAACTACAAAAAGCTAAAAAAGGAGGCAGAGGAATGCAGACGCGACTCTAAAAAATTCAAAAGGAATTTTGGTCCTTCTGAAAGATCCCAACGAAAATCCCTGGCTACAGAGGCAAAGAAAATCGAAGATGATGCCGAAATGCTATACCGTTACATGCTAAATGGCCTGTTATCTTCCAGCCCCGTAGTGGCATGTACCTTGGTTGGAGCAGCATCCCAACTGTTAAAGGGAAAGAGATTTCCCATTGTGTTTATGGACGAAGCGGCCCAGGGTCTGGAGCCTGCTTCATGGATACCCGTTCTCCTGGCAGAAAAAGTGGTAATGGCTGGTGACCATTGTCAATTACCCCCAACCATCAAATCCAGAGAAGCCGCTACCAATGGTTTGAAAGAAACCCTTTTTGAAAAATGCATTGTCAGAAATCCTGAGGCTGCGAAGATGTTGACCCTTCAATATAGAATGCCTGAGCCGATCATGGCTTTCCCCAATATTTACTTCTATAATGGTCAGCTCAAAGCAGCCAGCAACACTTTAGACCATTTTTTGGAACCGGATGAACCTGTTTTGGAATTCATTGATACAGCAGGAAGTGGATTTGGAGAGCACCAGGACAAGGAATCCATGAGCTTACAAAACAAGGAAGAAGCTGAAGCAGGGTTGAAAATTCTGACCAATTTGCTTAAAAAGGTAGGATTAAAAGCCCATTCCGGAGCCTATTGGGAAGTGGGATTGATTGCCCCTTACCAAGCTCAGGTCAAGCTCTTGAAAAGGTTAATCCAGGAAGAACCTGATTGGGTTATATTAAAAAAGATGGGGAAATTTCTTACGGTGAGCTCAGTGGATGGGTTTCAGGGTCAGGAAAAGGATATCATATTGATAAGCATGACCCGATCAAACTCCCAGGGAGAAATTGGGTTTCTGGCGGATACCAGAAGGATGAATGTTGCCTTGACCCGGGCGAAAAGAAAATTGATTATCATTGGCGACAGTGCTACCTTGTGCACCCACCCTTTTTACCAACAATTTTTGGATCATCTACAGGAAAGAGGCTTTTATAAAAGCATTTATGAATATCCTGTTTTTTAGCGGGGATTAATTCTTTGTTTTTTTTTGATAGGCCATATTAAGGTAACCCAAAGCCTCGCCGAAGGCTGCGGCAGCTTCTAATAATGTAGGAGCCACCTGTCTCCCGTTTAACCGACTGAGCAATAAACCATACAGACAATTGATAAAAATCTGCACCTCATGTCCCGGATTTTTTTCTCCTGCGGCCTGGATCAGGTCCAGAAGATGGGGTTTGGTTTTTAAATTCAGATTAAAATAGCCAGGGTCTTTCTTAATCAAGAGCCAATGAAGTGCGGCCAACTCATCTACCAGTTTTTGGGTCTCAGAAAGGTGGCCCTCTTTTTCTATGCCCTGTGATTTCATCTTTTTAGCCAGTTCTTTATACCAGAGATTACTTTCTGCTCTTACCTTTTCCGGAACTTTTTCATGGGAAAGTACATATTGCTGGATATCTTCCATGTTAAAATCATAAGCCCTTAGGAGGTCCTCCATCCGGTACATATAAAGAATATACTCCACAATATTTTCTCTTTTCTTAATTTCGGCGATGGATTTCATATTAAATCAGTGAATGGTGGATTTTAGATCTTCCAACTCTGCCAGGAAAAACCTGTCCCATTTCATTTGCATTTCCTCGTTCCTTGGTTTTGTGGTCTGGGCATCATATTGAGAGTCCAGTCTATTCCAGTCTTTGAAATTTTCTCTTATGATGGCATTGAGCTGTACTTTATAATTTTTGGGATGGAACTGATAAGCATTTGCTTCTCTGACTATCCTATGTCCGATGATCTGTGCAATTAGAAAATGGCCGTTTTCATGATGTAAGACCTGGCTTTTGGTACTTTCATCAGACCGGGATAAAAATCCCAAATTCACCTGTGTGAGGTCTTTATGGAGTTGTACCTTAGCTTCTATATTTAATTTCACATGCTCTTTAAATGGGTTGATGGAAAGGATTTCCACCTCGCAGGAACTTATACAAATGGCATTGATACTGGATTTCCCTTTGATCACATCCACTCTTTTAAAATCCCCCATTTTAAGGGGCGCTGGGGAAAAACAGAAACCTTGCTCCCTACCTTGTAAGGTTCATCCGGGGGGATACTAGCCTGCAATAGGATCATTCCCAGCAAAACAAATATTTTTTTTAGGGACATATGGTCAATAAAAATCGGAATTAAGGGTTTAAACATTGCAGAACGGTTCCTGGTTCCTAATCCTTACTGAAACGTATGGCTTTCCATTTAATTTAAATGCCCAATTCATATTAAAACCCTAACTATTTACTATTTTTGCACCTAGTATGAAAATGCAAAAAATAAGAAATTTCTGTATCATTGCCCATATTGACCATGGCAAAAGTACGCTTGCAGACCGACTCTTACAATTTACCAATACGGTAACTGATCGGGAAATGCAGGACCAATTGCTGGATAGCATGGATTTGGAAAGAGAAAGGGGTATCACCATTAAGTCTCATGCCATCCAAATGAAATATCCCTATAAAGGGGAAGAATACACCTTGAATTTGATTGATACTCCTGGCCATGTGGATTTTTCCTATGAGGTGTCCAGGTCCATTGCCGCTTGTGAAGGGGCATTGTTGATTGTAGATGCTTCCCAGGGCATTGAGGCCCAAACCATATCCAATCTTTACCTTGCCATCGGACATGACCTGGAGATCATTCCTGTTTTGAACAAAATAGATCTTCCCGGTGCCCAACCGGAGGTAGTTGCAGAAGAAGTGATGGAAATGATTGGTTGTGACAGGGAAGACATTATCCTGGCGTCAGGAAAGGAAGGGATTGGCATAGAGGATATCCTGAATGCGGTTATTGAGAAAATCCCCGCACCGAAAGGAGATGAAGAAGCGCCATTGCAGGCCATGATCTTTGATTCGTTATATAATCCATTTAGAGGAGTTGAGGTGTTGTTCCGGATTTTTAACGGTACCATTCAAAAAGGCGACAGGATAAAGTTTGTCAATACGGGAAAGGAATATGAAGCTGATGAAATCGGTGTTCTAGGTATACAACAGAAACCGCAGCAGATTATGTATGCCGGTAATGTGGGTTATTTGGTTTCAGGGATAAAAGTGGCCAAGGAGGTGAAAGTGGGGGATACCATTACCCATGTCAAACGACCTTGCAGCCAGACTATTCAAGGATTTGAAAACGTAAAACCTATGGTTTTTGCCGGTATATACCCTGTAGAAACTACTGATTTTGAGGAGTTGAGAGCTTCCATGGAAAAATTGCAGCTCAATGATGCCTCTTTGGTATGGGAACCGGAGACTTCTGCCGCGCTAGGATTTGGATTTCGATGCGGATTTTTAGGAATGCTGCACATGGAAATTATTCAGGAAAGGCTGGAAAGGGAATTTGACATGACGGTGATTACAACGGTGCCCTCTGTTCAATTCCGTGCCCTGATGAACAACGATGAATTCAGGGTAGTAAATGCCCCTTCTGATATGCCTGAACCCAACTTGTTTAAGCACATTGAGGAACCCTATGTAAAAGCATCCATTATTACCGCTTCCGACTATGTAGGTCCCGTCATACAGTTGTGCATGGATAAGAGAGGACAGATAAAAAACCAGGTTTACCTGACTTCTGACCGGGTGGAGTTGAGCTTTGACATGCCCCTTGCTGAAATCGTTTTTGATTTCTTTGACAGGTTGAAAACCATCTCCCGCGGATATGCTTCTCTGGATTATGAATTGATTGGATTCAGGCAGTCACATATGGTCCGCTTGGATGTGATGTTGAATGGGGAACCTGTGGATGCGCTTTCTGCCATTGTCCATAGGGACAAAGCTTATGAATGGGGCAAACGCTTATGTGAAAAACTTAAGGAGTTGGTTCCCCGGCAAATGTTTGAAATCGCCATTCAGGCAGCCATTGGTACTAAAGTAATTGCCAGAGAAACCGTAAAGGCTTTGAGAAAAAACGTTTTGGCAAAATGCTATGGTGGAGATATTTCCAGAAAAAGGAAGCTGCTGGATAAACAGAAGAAGGGTAAAAAGCGGATGAGGCAGGTGGGAAATGTGGAAATTCCACAAGAAGCCTTCATGGCAGTTTTAAAATTGGATTGATCAAAACTTAAACTTCGCATCGGGATGCATGCTGTTTGTGTGCCACCTTGCTATTTGAATAAAAAATATTTTGAAAACAGGGTAGTGGCCCTGATACCTAAACCACAGCAAATAAATAATGGGACAACTTGAAGCACCTATAAGAATTGACGGCCGAAAAATTTCCTCTGAAATTAAGGATGAAATTGCTGCCGAGGTGGCCAAAATAAAAACAAGCAAAGGAAAAATCCCACATTTGGCAGCCATATTGGTGGGAAGCGATGGTGCCAGCCAAACCTATGTGGGTGCAAAGGTTAAAGCATGTGAACAGGTGGGTTTTGAGTCCACATTGGTGAGCCTGGAGGCAAATGTTTCTGAAGAGGTATTGCTCAAGGAAGTAGAAAAAATCAATGAAAATCCGGAAATTGATGGACTGATTGTCCAATTGCCACTCCCTGCCCACATCTCTGTTCAGAAAGTAACAGAGAAAATTAAACCTGAAAAGGATGTGGATGGTTTCACCCCTTCCAATGTCGGAAGAATGGCGCTGGGTTGGCCCACCTATATATCTGCCACCCCCAATGGGATTGTGGAATTATTGAAAAGATATGACATTGAAACTTCGGGCAAGCATTGTGTTGTTATTGGGCGAAGCCATATTGTGGGTTCACCCATGAGCATTTTGATGGCCCGGAATGATTATCCCGGGAATTGTACCGTGACCCTTACTCATAGTCGGACCCAAAACCTTAAGGAAGTCGCCCGGTCAGCTGATATCCTTATTGTTGCCATTGGAAAGGCAGAATTCGTCACCGGAGATATGGTGAAGCCCGGAGCGGTAGTGATTGATGTAGGCATACATCGGGTAGCCGACCCCTCAAAAAAAAGCGGGTTCAGGCTGATAGGAGATGTCAGGCACGATGAAGTGGCGCCCATAGTTCATGCCATTACACCGGTGCCGGGGGGAGTAGGCCCTATGACCATCGCTTCCTTGCTTTACAATACCCTGCTGTCCGCTCAAAAGAAAATTTATTCGTAAATCATTCGTAGATTACACAGTATAAAACAACAGCGGTTCAATTACCCGCTTAACCAAAAATTATGGAAAAAGACAAAGAGTTAGTTGATAAGGGATTAAAATTGCCCCTGATGGAAGCATTTTATAGCATACAGGGAGAAGGGATCTTTGCTGGGCAATCCGCTTATTTTATCAGATTAGGTGGATGTGATGTAGGTTGCGTTTGGTGTGATGTGAAAGATTCCTGGGAAGCAGGAAATTGGCCATTGCTACCAGTGCAGGAAATAGTGAATGCTGCGGCAGCCTACCCGGCCCGTTTGGCCGTAATCACCGGGGGTGAACCATTAATGTATCCTTTGGGTCCCCTTACAGAAAAGCTGAAAGAGGAGGGTTTTAAGATTAATTTAGAAACTTCGGGAGCGCATCCTTTCTCTGGAAATTTGGATTGGGTATGTTTTTCACCTAAGAAATTCAAACGCCCCCACCCGGATATTTACGAAAAAGCAGATGAATTGAAAGTGGTCATTTTTAATAAAAGTGATTTTGAATTTGCCAGGAAACATGCCTCATTGGTAAGAGAAGGGTGTCTCAAGTTGCTACAACCGGAATGGTCGAAAGCCAGTTGGATGACACCTCATATTGTGGAATTTGTAAAAAATAATCCCGAATGGAGGATATCCTTACAAACACACAAATATATGGCAATACCTTAAAAAGATGTTCAGAAATATATTGATACTGGTTGTTGTTTTTTTATCCTTTTTTGAGGGCTGGGCTCAGGAATATTCCATTATCGATAAAAGGGCGATCAAATATTTTGAAGAAGGGGAGGCCTTTCTGATGCGGAAACAATTTGACGAGGCCATGGAAAAATACCAATCGGCCTATGAAAGAAGTTCAGATTTTTTTGAAGCCTATATCAGGCATTCCCAGGTAATACTTAGTAGAGGAAAGGCCGAAGAGAGTTTGGAAATTGCCCAAATGGGTGAAAGGAGGGTCAAAAACAATGATTTTTTTAAAGGACAATTTGGATGGTTGATTTCCAGGATTTATCTCAAACAGGGGGATTTTGAAAAAGGCCTGGAAAAATATGAACGCAGCAAACCCTATTTCACTGAGTCGTTCAAGGCATCAAAACATTACCAGGAAAGCATCGACCAAATCAACTTCATTGCATCTGCCATAAGGGATCCCAAGTCTATAGAAAAAGAAAAACTTCCACTACCCCTCAACCAATTCAGACTACAATATTTTCCTGTATTGACAGCGGACAGCAAGCGCATGTTTTTCACGAAAAGAGATGGACTCCAACCCAATCAGAATGAAGATATTTTTATTTCCAATCAAATAAACGGTGTTTGGACAACTCCGGAATCTATATCTTCTCTCATTAATACCAAATACAATGAAGGTACATGTACCATATCTGCAGACGGCAATATTCTTATTTTCACTTCATGTGACACGCCAGACTCCTTTGGAAGCTGTGATCTATATCTTACCCAAAAAGTAAGCGGACAATGGCAGAAGCCTATTAATATGGGTCGAGAGGTAAATTCCCGGGAATGGGATTCCCAGCCATCATTATCTGCAGACGGCAGCCTTCTTTATTTTTCTTCCAACCGGCCCGAGGGTCACGGAGGGAATGACATCTGGTTTACCGAAAGAAAGCCTGATGGCACATGGTCAAATGCCAGGAACTTAGGGCCAAAAATAAATACCGTAAGGGATGAGGTTTCCCCCTTTATCTTCTTCAATAACCTCGTTTTATTTTTTGCTTCTGATGGACATCCCGGATTTGGGGGAAAAGATCTTTATATGTCTAACTATGGACTTCAAGGTTTTGAAGGACCTGAAAATTTAGGATACCCTATCAATGACCAAAATGACCAGTTGGCCTTGTTTATCTCCGCTCAAAAGGATTACGCTTATTATACAGAAAATGTATTTGAGGGAGGGAAAGTGGACGGATCCTATTTATACAGGTTTGGTTTTCCAAAAGAAATTGACCTGGGAGAAGAAATTATCGTTACAGAAGGAACCGTCATCAATAAGGATACAGGCAATCCGGTAGAAGCCAACTTATCCTTGGTGGACCTGAGTAATGACAGTACACTCTACAAATTTCAATCCGATGGTAAAACAGGAACCTTTACCATGCTATATCCGGATAAAGTAATTTCGGGGTTATATGTGGAAAAGAAAGGATTTATTCCTAAAATATACAATGTTGAAAAGGACAGTTTAGAAAACAGAAAAAATCTGGAGATTTATTTGGAACCCATTGCCTCAGGAAAATTTTTTGTATTTGAAAACATTTTTTTCGATTTTGACCAATCCGAATTGAAAGAGGAATCCATCAGCTCCCTCAAGAGGCTCTTCAACTTTTTGGAAAACCATCCGGATGTTTCCATCCTGATTGTAGGGCACACCGATAATGTGGGTAATGCTGCTTACAATGATAAGCTGAGCAAGCAGCGGGCCGAGCGGGTCAGTGAATATCTGATTACCCTTGGAATAGCCTCAAACCGGTTGGAGACAAAAGGGTATGGGGATCAGGCGCCATTGGTTCCTAATGATTCTGAAGAGAACAGGGCTTTAAACCGGAGGATTGAAGTCATCATCCTGTAAGAATAATAAAAATGGGCAGTTTTATAAACTGAATTGGTTGTTTAGCGTTAATTAAATATTCGAATTACTCAATACACCTTCCCAACCCGCACTATTAAATTGGATTATTGATAGAATTTGGATAAAATTGGTTAATTATTCACCATAACATACATTTATGAGGAAAGCCCTACTGCTGATTTTGCTTACATTTTCCCTACCGTTATGGGTATTTTCCCAAAGTAGAACCATTCGCGGAACGGTCACGGATTCGGAAGAAGGTTTGCCCATACCTGGAGCAACAGTTTTGGTTAAAGGAACAACCCAGGGTACCACAACCGATATTGACGGAAATTACGAAATTGAGGTGCTGGAGGGGGACAATACCCTGGTTTTTCGATTTGTGGGATTAAGGACTCAGGAAATAAATATTGGCAACAGAAATGCGATCAATGTTTCCCTATTGCCGGAAATTACTTCCTTGGAAGAGTACGTGGTCACTGCTTATGGTGACCAAACCAGGAGAGAAGTGACGGGAGCAATTTCTTCTGTAAAGGGAGAGATATTTCAGGATTTACCGATTCAGTCTTTCGATCGTGCCATGCAGGGTAGGGTGGCCGGTGTTCAGGTAACTGCCGGCTCGGGGCAGCCAGGCGGCACCCTTACTGTACAGATCAGGGGAGTTGGGTCAATTAATGCTGGCACACAACCTTTATACATAATAGATGGTGTTCAGGTAGCTTCGGGGGGACTTTCGGGGGCAGGACCACAGAATGCACTGGCTTCCATTAATCCCAATGATATTGAATCCATTGAAGTTTTCAAAGATGCAGCAGCTGCTTCTATATATGGTGCCCAGGCCGCAAATGGTGTAGTATTGATCACTACAAAAAGGGGAAAACAGGGTAAAACCAGGGTCCGGGTTTCGGCTCAGGAAGGCATTGTACAACCATTGGGGTTTTATGATGTCATGGATGCCAGCCAGTTGGCTTCTATAAAAAGACAGGCTTATATCAATGCTGGGCTAAATCCACAAGACGCAGAGGCTATATTTGGAAGTCCAAGTGATACGGATATACAAAATTCTGATTGGGTGGGTGCTCTTTTCCGCGATGGGCGAATGAGCGTTTATGATGTATCAATATCTGGCGGTGATGCAGGAACCCAGTTTTTTATTTCGGGGTCTCATACCCACCATCAGGGACAGATCATCATGTCCGATTATTCCCGGACCACCGGAAGAATGAATCTTTCCCATAGAATAAATGAGAAATTTTCCATCAATGCCAATCTTTCCTTGTCCAGGCAAATTACCAATGGAACCATTGATAGGGGAAATTTTGTAAACAGTCCATTTGTTGCAGGCTATGTATCACGGCCAAACGTTCCCATTTATAATGAAGATGGAACCTACGCCGAATATCCCAGTGAGCATTTATTTGGTTACAATATTGTGCAGGGAGTTAATCAGGAATTGAGGAGAGGTACCAGCTACCAATCTGTCTCCAATCTGCAGATGACCTACCAGATTCTTCCATGGTTGGGATTCACTTCATTTGGTGGCGTTGATTTTTCCGATAACAGAGATGAAAACAACAGGCCTTCTACCATTCCCGCCTTTGCCGCTTACGGTGGGTCCTCCACTTTTTCGGATAGACGAATTGTAAATTCCAATGCCAATGCCAATTTTAATATCAATAAAAAATTTAACGAAATCCATTCGCTTTCGGGAATTTTGGGATACGAATACAAAGGAGAAACCTCGGAAGCCAATTCAGCCACTGGGAGGGGGTTTCCCAATCCAGTTTTGCGGTACCTTCAAAACGCTGCCCAGCCATTTGCAGTGGGGGGCTTTTACACAGAATACAGGCGATCAGGGTTTTTTACCCAGGCTAAATATGATTATGATGATAAATATACCTTTGACCTAACTGTGAGAAGGGATGGTTCTTCCCGGTTCGGCACCAATTCAAGATGGGGCAATTTCGGGGCGGTTTCCGGAGGATGGCGAATCTCCTCCGAAAGATTTATGGAAAATGCCCTTTGGGTGGACAACCTAAGGGTTCGTGCTTCCTATGGCATAACCGGAAATTCCAACATAGACAACTTTGAATCCAGAACATTGGTGGGATCATCAGGGCAATATTTGGGGCGGGGCGCCCTGCGGTTTGTGCAGTTGGGAAATGACCTATTGACCTGGGAAGAATCCCTTTCCACAAATTTAGGAGTGGATGGAACATTTTTTAATGGCAGGATCATTGCTACGGTCGATGTTTGGAGAAAGGATAGCAGAAAATTACTTTTTGAAACCCAATTGCCCATAGATTCCGGCTTTGGCACCATTACCAGAAATGCCGGCAAATTAAGAAACCAGGGTATTGATTTTGACCTTCAGACCACCAATTTGGTTATAGGTAAATTTCGCTGGTCTACAGCATTCAATACCTCCATTTTCTCCAATGAACTGCTGGAACTTTACGAGGGACTGGACAGGGTAGGTAACGAACTCATCGTCGGAAAACCCATCAATTTTTATTATGCTTATGAATATGCAGGGGTAAATCCCGCCAATGGGGCCCCGATGTATTATGATGAGAATGGAGAATATACCTATTTGCTGGCAGATGATGATCAAAAATATATTGGAAGTACTTTACCATGGACTTATGGTGGCCTTTCCAACACTTTTTCTTATGGCCCTGTTAGTTTAGAAGTATTTTTTCAGTACCAGTATGGTAATCTGGCATTTAACCAGGATCTATACAATATGGCACAAGCGGGTTCTATCGGGCAGGATAACCAGACCGTGGATCAGCTGTATTATTGGAGAAACCCGGGAGACATTACCAATGTGCCCAAACCTTATGAAGGGGGAAGATTTCCTGGGCATTCCGGCTATCAGCAATTTTCTACCAAACAAATATCAGATGGGAGTTATGTTCGGCTTAAACAGGTATCCCTGAATTATGATCTTCCCAAAGCAATTTTGGCCAAAGCCCGTATTGAGGAAATGAATGTGTTTGTACAGGGATTAAACCTTTGGACCTTAACCAAATACAATGGACTGGATCCGGAAGTAAATTCTCTTGGTGATACTTATGGTACATATCCTACGGCCAGGCAGATTACAGCCGGAATTAATGTCACATTTTAATGCGAATGGAAATGAAAAACAGCATATTATTTTCATCCCTACTTATTACGTTAACTGTAATTAGTTGTACGGATTTGGAGACTACTCCCAGGCAAAGCCTTACCCCAGAAGTAGCCCTAAATGATGTGACAGGATACCAATCCATTGCCAATTCCATGTACAGCAGGGTTTCTTCTTTTGATTATTACGGACAGGTGATGATGATTGCTCCTGAAATACTTGCAGATAATCTCAGGTTGGTGGCCAATACAGGCAGATACCAGGGAGAGGAAGCCAATGGGGACAGGGATCATATCAATCTATGGAATAGCAATATCTATGGGGGGATCAATGATGCCAATCTTATTCTACAGGGAATTGATGATGAAAATGTTTCGGGGGAACAAGATTTCAAAGACTTTATTAAGGGAGATGCTTACTTCATGCGTGCTTTATTTTATTTTGACTTGTGCAGGGTTTATGGATATGAACCAGGTATGGAGGTGGACGGTTTTAATTTAGGTCCTATTTTAAGGTTAACCCCCACTCTGGTGGCTTCTGATGCTGATTTCAGGACAAGGTCTACCGTTGAAGAAGTATATGAACAGATTGAAAGTGATCTTTTGGAATCCCTTTCATTGCTACAGGCTGTATCTATTGGTTCGGAAGGTGTTTATATGGGTAATGCCGGAGCAGCCCTGACCCTATTATCCAGGTTATACCTGTACTGGGGAAAAAATGAGGAAGCAGAGACCGCAGCTACTTCAGCCATGAACTTTCTCGGCCTTCAGACCAATGGTGATGGTTTGTTGGAACCCGGACAGTATGTACAGGGATTTTCCAGAGCACCGCATCCCGAATCTCTGTTTGAAGTTGAAGTCAGGCTAGTTGATTGGACCACTGTGGATGGGGTCAATAATTCACTGAATTCACTGACCTCCGACAATGAACCATCCGCCCAGTTTATCATTGGAGCTTCAAATGAATTAATGGAGGCCTATGAGGCTGAAGATGTCCGCAGAGATTGTTGGAGAGAGACCACTCGTGAAGGAATAGAGGGACCAGTGTATGCCAGTAGAAAATGGACCGGATATAAAGGAGTCTTTTTGGAGAATATCCCCATCATAAGAGCAGCAGAGCTATATCTCAACAGAGCTGAGGCCAGATTTCGAAACAACAATAACCAAGGGGCAAGGGAAGATATCAATGCATTAAGATCCAAAAGGGGCTTAGGCCCTCTGGATAATGTGCTTTCTGGACAGGCCTTGTTAAATAGGATCATGCTGGAAAGAAGGCTTGAATTTGCACTGGAAGGGCATCGGTTTTTTGATTTGAAAAGAAATGGAATGGACATTTCCAAGCATGGGGAATTCCTTGAGGTACCTTACACTGATTACAGGATTTTATCTAATGTGCCCCTGTCCCAAATTCAATTGAATGAGAATCTTGAGCAAAACCCTGGATATTGAGAACATGACTGGAAAATTTAAAATATTCGGATTACTTGTATCTTTTATGGTTTTCATGACCGTGATTTCCTGCATGGATGAGCCAGGATTCAATATAGTTTGGAATGGATTGGAGGTTGAATTTGAGGATGCTTCCAGACCTAATGGAAACATCCGAAAAATTGTGACCAAAAACAATAACAATCAGGTAGACGATGAGTTCGTCAGGGTAAATCTCGTAGGAGCCCAGATCGATGAACCGGTAGCTGTATTGATTGGCATAGACCCTTCTTCCACTGCGGTAGAAGGTGTGCATTTCATACTTCCTTCCAAAGAGGTAACCATTCCCCCCAATTCCAGTTATGTAGACATGCCTTTGGAAATCCTTACGGGAAACCTTGCCAATGAGGAAACGCCTGATTTGGTACTAACTATTCTGGATGCAGGAGAAACAAAGATCAGTATTAATTACCATACACTGACTGTTGAGATAAGGCTGGCATGTCCATCCGATTTGGCAGGAACTTACAGTACGGTAAATACCGGAACTGGTGGTACAGTCAATTATGAAGTAATTATTACCGAATTGGAACCCTTTACCTATAGAATTTCTGACATCACCGGTGGGGTTTATTCCCAAATTTACGACGCGGAAGACAACCCTGCCGTGTTTACGGAACTTTGTGGCGTGATAACTTTTTCCGCTCAATCCGATGTCGTTTTTGGAGGGGGGGACATTATCGCTTCAGGAAGAGTAAACGCTGATGGATCGATAAGGATTACATGGAACAAAGAAGTAGATGAAGAAGAAGAGGAGGATGAAGAAGAAATTAGTGGAGTAACCATACTCACCAGATTGGAATAACAATGGGTATTAAAAGCCATAAAAAGAATATTAAATGAAAAAGGGTGTCATTCTGGCTTTGTGCTGGCTGATGGGATTGGGAGCCATGGCTCAAAAAGCAGATCCTGGTAGTTCGGGTTTATTGAATGTGAGAACGGAAGTGTTTCAAAAACTTCAACAAAATGTTCGGCAATATTCCTTAAATCAGGAGGAAAAAGTGGCCATTGCCGAAGCCAAAGGAATTCCACTTATTTTATCTTTGGATAATGGGAAATCGGCTCATTTTCAATACCTTGACCAGGAAAACCATCCTGTTTACTATACCACCCACAATATCAATGCTGCCACCACCACAGGCACCCAATCCATGCAATCTGGTGGAAGCCTGAATTTAAATCTTGCTGGTGATGGAATGATAGTCGGTATTTATGATCAAACCCGGCCCAGGGCCAACCACAATGAATTTGGAAATAGAGTAACCCAATTGGACGGTTCCACCGAAACCATCAGCAACCACGCGACCCATGTTACAGGGACCATATTGGCCGCTGGAAACAATGCCAATGCCAGAGGCATGGCCAACCAAGCCACAGGCTGGGCTTTTAATTGGGATGCGGACGTTTCAAAAATGACCCAAAACAGTTATGATCCCGACCTGTCCCCTGAGGGACATTTGATTTCCAATCATTCCTATGGTATTTTGATAGGTTGGTTCAGGGATAGCAATGGCAACTGGGCCTGGTCAGGAAATCAGGGTGTCAGCGCCAATGAAGACTATCGTTTTGGCTATTATTCCAACAAATCAAGGCAAATTGATGAGTTAGCTTTTGCAAAGCCTTATTATACCATCGTTTGGGCTGCTGGAAATGATCGTTCTGATGTGGGGGATGGTTCACGGGATTCGGACGGACCTGATGATTCAATTGGTCCGGAAGGTGTAGCAAAAAACAATATCACAGTAGGAGCCGTAGGAAGGGTGACGAATTATACAGGACCTGGTGATGTACAGATGAGCGCCTTTTCCAGCTGGGGGCCCGTAGATGATGGAAGAATTAAACCGGATCTGGTGGGAATGGGGGTCAATGTCTTCAGTTCTTCCATAGTAAATGATGGTGAAGGGGATGGGTATGCTACTTTGAGTGGCACCTCTATGGCTTCTCCAAATGTGACCGGCTCCTTACTTTTGCTACAGGAACTTTTTCATATTAGGAATGGTGGCAGGTACATGCGCTCTGCCACACTAAAAGCGCTATCCATCCATACCGCCAAAGAGGCTGGATTGAATCCCGGCCCGGATTATATGTTTGGATGGGGATTATTGGATGCAGAGGCTTCGGCAAATATGATCATTGAAGAGGATGGAAGTTCCAGTATTATTCGCGAACTGATTCTGGAAGACAATGGGCTATATGAGTTTGAATTTATTTCCAATGGATTGGATCCCATTAAAGCCACCATTGCCTGGACAGACCCGGCAGGGACACCACCCTCCCCTTCCATAAACCCAATAAACCGCATGCTTGTCAATGATTTGGACATGAGAATCATTGATGAAAACGGGAATGAATTTTTTCCATGGTCGCTGAATCCGGGAGATGGATCCAGTGCCATTGCAGCAAACACAGCGGATAATTTCAGGGACAATGTAGAACAGATTTACCTGGAATCCCCTCTTCCACAACGGTATACGATTCGGATTAGCCATAAAATCAATCTGGTAAATGGACTCCAGCCTTTTAGTTTGCTTTTTTCCGCCGGAGTGTCAGATGGGCAGCAAAAAACCCTGTATTGGATAGGACAGGATGGTAGTTGGGAGAATCCCGGTAATTGGTCTTTAAGTAATAATGGCCCCAGCGCCAACCAAATACCTGATGAGGGTACCCGTGTGGTGATAGACCGGGCCGCTGAACCGGAAGACATTTCCTTATCCCAAAATTCAAACGTTTTCAGCCTTAATATCTTTGGGGAAAATTCAGTGGATTTAAATCTAAATGGAAATGAATTAACCATATCAAACAGTTTTAGATCAAGTAATACCCTTACCGCCATACGGAATGGGCTGCTACATTTTGAAAGTGAGGACCAGAACGAAAATATACTTTCCTTCGGACAGACCACCTTAACAGGTGTGGACCTGTTCTTTGATTCTGGTAGATGGAGGATCATATCTATAGCTGAAATCGAAACTCTTGAAATTGCAGAGGCTGAAATCGAATTTGACCTATCTGAAATTACGGTCAATACCCTTACACTACAACAAGAGGCTGTTTTGGGAGGAAATATTAGAAATATTGAATTTTCTGAAAATATTGAAATCGGTGAAAATGCAGGTATCAGCAATCAGTTGGGATTTAAGTTTACCGGATCCGAGGGCCTATATTTGGATCAATCGGAGTCGGACATCCAATATCTAATCCAGGATGGGGGAAATTTGGAGGTAAGATCATCAGGCCTACTGGGGACGCTCCAAATCCTTTCCGGAGCAATGAAGATTGACCAGCAAAACACGAGGGTAAATCAATTGGAACTGACCAGGGGGAGTGTGCTGGAAATTTCGGATGGTCAACTGTTAACCGTTGTTGAGGAAATTTTACACCATGAAACCGGTCAGGGCAACTCCCTGATCAAATCAGCAGGGAAAGGCACTTTGGTCCACGAGCCTTACAAGAAATATTGTTTTCAGAATTTGGACATTGAAAATGTCGATTTTCAGGGAGAAGCAGTGATCAATCTGGGTGCTGGTGCCCAAGTGTCCAATGCTGACAATTGGCTCGCTATTGTTTGTGAAAATGTCCTTTTCCCTGATTTTGAGGTAAGGTTCAATTGTGCCCAAGGGATTACCGAATTTGTAAATTTATCTGAGGGAAATGTTACTTCTTATAACTGGAATTTTGGAGGGTTGGGAACATCTACCAATGAAAACCCAACATTTATTTTCAATAATATCAGAACTTATCCCATTACTCTGGTTATAAGTGGCCCAGGTGGGGATAAATTCTTTGAAAAGCAGGTTGCTATCAGTTCCAACACCTTATCCAGACCGAATATTGTGGCCAATGGCGCCCAACTCACTTCAAGGTTGCCAGCAGGATTATACCAATGGTACAGGAATGGACAACCCATCCCTGGGGCTACACAAAGGACCTACATGGTGGAAGACGGAGGATCCTACCAGGTGGCAGTCATTGATGATCAGTGTAATCGCATTTCCGATGTGGTGGTGATCTCCAGTTTGGGAGATGAAACCTTCGCCGGTAGAGCGGGTTATGCCATAGGACCCAATCCGGTGACCGACCGGCTCTCCCTTTTCATCAACAACGATTACCGTGGAAAAGTGGAGGTGCGTGTTTTTGACAGTTCAGGGCGGTCTATTGAAAAGACTCATTTTAATAAGGAGCTGCAGGGGATGGAGTTTGTGATGGATTTTGATTTTCTTCAGGGTTTGTACCTTCTTCAGGTTCAGGCAGGGGAGGAATTCCTGACATTTAAGGTTTTGAAGGAATAAAAGCTGAAATCGCCACTGGACTCAGCTTGGGCTATCGGCTAGTTCAGTTGTCGACAGTGTGAGTTAGAGGCTGGGTGAATTGTATGCGAGGTGAAATTTGAATTTCACCTTAATATTATCCGTCACCACTACCCATATGGCCCAGAGATCCACACCAAAGTAGTCATGAATTAATTTGTCCCTCATTGCTGCAATTTTCTTGCATTCGATGTCAGGGTATTTTGCCCGGAATTCAGAAGAGAGGTTTTTTGTGGCTTCACCTACTTATTTCAAAATTTCGTATAACAGCATCTTGAATAAGCGACTTATTTAAAAAATCATCAAGGGAAATGTTTGCGGTATAACTATCGATTTTGATTACACAATCGCGGATGTGGTATATGTATATCAAATTATCCTTCTGCATGAAATATTTTTTTCAAATCCCATTCAATATGAGGGGCCAATCGAGGGGAAATGGCTTTTTTGGTGTATTTACGTGCTTTCAAATTGGGCCGGCATAACAAATGCCTCGCAATCGTGAATAAGCTGAAAACAGGGATGTAGGTGCAACACCCAGAGTGCGTGTTCGCTGCAAGATATTGCAACATCACCTGAAAATTTTCGATGATAATAACAATTAAGACTTACAAAAAAGTATTTTCCAATGGCTAGACCTATCCGATTCCAAAACCGATTTAATAGCCAATGGGTTTTTTATAAAGCCTAATTGTTGGTCAGTATTTGGTTTTGCCACCGTCTAACAGGAATCTTTTCATTTTTTGATTAACTTTGCCTCCCAAATTAAAAAGAGCGATGGTACATATAAGTCGGAAAGAGCATTTCAATGCTGCCCATAAACTATGGAATCCGAATTGGTCTGAGGAGAAAAATAAAGCAGTTTTTGGACCTTGTGCGAATGAGAATTGGCATGGTCATAATTTTGAACTGATTGTAACTTTAAAGGGAAATCCAGACCCAGAAACTGGATTTGTGGTGGATCTCAAACAATTGAGTATCCTGATCAGAAGGGAAGTGATTGATCAAGTGGACCATAAAAACCTGAACTTGGATGTTCCCTTTATGAAGGGAAAAATGGCAAGCTGTGAAAATCTTGTAATGGAATTTTGGAAAATTCTGGCTCCTAAAATCGGGGTCATGGTCAAAGAAGGAGGCTTGTATAAATTAACCTTGTTCGAAACACCCAGAAATTTTGTAGAATATTATGGAGAGTGATTTTTAGCCAATTAAACGATAAAAAGTGAGGTATTATATCATCGCCGGGGAGCGTTCAGGGGACTTACATGCTGCCAACCTGCTCCGGGCCTTAAAAGTAATTGATCCCGACCCGATTTTCCAGGGAATGGGAGGGAATTACATGGAGAATGAGGGATGTGTGCTCTCCTTCCATTATCGGGAAATCGCCCTAATGGGTTTTTTGGAAGTATTTTTGCATTTTCGTCGCGTTTTAAGGTACCTAAGGATGGTTAAAAAAGACCTGTTGGATTTCAAACCTGATGGATTGATTTTGGTGGATTTTGGGGGGTTTAATCTTAAAATGGCTCATTTTGCCAAAAAGAATCAAATTCCGGTTCATTATTACATTGCCCCCAAAGTCTGGGCCTGGAACCAAAACAGGGCATTGAAATTAAAAGAAAATGTTGCCCGACTCTACACGATTTTACCCTTTGAGCAGGACTTTTATAAAAAGTTTAATTGGAAGGTGGATTATGTAGGGAACCCGCTATTGGATGAAATCAATAAATTTAAACCCAACCCGGATTTTTTAAATTCCCATGGTCTGGGAAAATGGCCCATAGTTGCTTTATTGCCGGGTAGCAGGGTACAGGAAATACAAAAGATGCTGGCTACCATGGTGGATCTGAAAAGTGAATTTCGGCAGGTGGATTTTGTAGTGGCAGGTGTAGAAAATCTTCCTTCCAAAATATATGAAAATGCCAGATCAGAAGGAATGAAATTGGTGTTTAATAGTACCTATGATCTACTTTTCCATGCGAAAGCCGCAATAGTGACCTCAGGAACGGCCACCTTGGAAACGGCAATTTTTAAGGTACCTCAAATAGTGGTATACAAGACAAGTACCATTTCTTACCATATTGCCAGGCATTTGATAAGGGTACCTTTTATATCTTTGGTTAACCTGGTTGCTGAAAAGGAAGTTGTCAAGGAACTGATTCAGGCGGCCTATAACCACCGAGCTGTGATGGAGGAATTGGGGCGTCTGCTGGGGGAAGAAGAAAGGAGAAATACAATTTTGAAGGGATACGACCAGGTGATTTTGAAAATCGGGCAAAAAAAAGCCTCGCAGGAAACTGCGGGGCTTATTTATCAATCCTTGATTTCCTGATTCTTGGATCAGGCCACCTGAAGTTTTTTGAACTTTGATTTTTCAAACTGGGATTTGGCGTAATCCAGATCAATTACCAATTCCTGTTTGCCTTCTTCGGAGGGCATTTCATACATGGCGTCGGTGATGATTGCTTCACAGATAGAGCGAAGTCCCCTTGCTCCCAAGTTAAACTCCACGGCCTTTTCTACAATAAAATCGATTCCGGATTCTTTGAAATCCAAACTGACATTCTCCATTTCCATCAATTTGATATACTGTTTGGTAAGCGCATTTTTTGGCTCCGTAAGGATTCTTTTAAGGGTAGGTTTATCTAAAGGATCCAGGTGTGTGATTACCGGCAACCTACCGATTAATTCCGGGATTAACCCAAAAGCCTTTAAGTCCTGTGCGGTTACATATTGTAACAAGTTGTTTCTGTCCACCACCTCTTGCTCACTCTTCTTACTGAAACCAAGCGGCTGGGTATTCAGTCTTCCTGCGATATGCCTGGTAATACCATCAAAAGCTCCCCCACAGATAAAAAGGATATTTTCAGTGTTTACTGAAATCATTTTTTGATCGGGGTGTTTCCTTCCGCCCTGAGGGGGGACATTGACAATGGTACCTTCCAGAAGTTTTAGCATGGCCTGCTGAACACCTTCTCCGCTTACATCCCGGGTAATGGAAGGGTTGTCAGACTTTCTGGCAATTTTATCCAACTCATCGATGTAAACGATACCTCTTTCGGCCGCTTCCACATTGTAGTCGGCAGACTGTAACAGGCGGGTAAGGATACTCTCCACATCTTCACCTACATAGCCGGCTTCAGTCAAAACGGTAGCATCAGCAATGCAAAAAGGTACTTCCAATATTTTTGCCAGGGTTTTTGCCAGATAAGTTTTACCTGTCCCGGTATCTCCGACCATAATGATATTGGATTTTTCAATTTTGACGTCATCGACATCATCCTCTTTTTGACCCAATCTCTTATAATGGTTGTAAACCGCTACGGTCAGGACCTTCTTTGCATCATATTGTCCAATAACGTACTCGTCCAGATAAGAAGTAAGTTCTTTTGGTTTTTTTAGTTTGAACTTAGGTTTCTTGGATTGTTTTTTGGTTTTATCCTCCTCTCCCAAAATCTGAAATGCCTGTTCAATGCAGTAATTACAGATATGGGCTGAAATCCCTGAAACCATCAGGTCTACATCTTTTTTATTTCTCCCACAAAAGGAACAAGTTACTTGAGCCATTCAGTTATTCTTTTACTTTTCTAATCAATACTTCGTCGATAAGACCGTATGCTTTTGCTTTTTCCGCTCTCATCCAATAATCACGATCTGAGTCTGCTTCGATTTCTTCCACCGTTTTACCACTGTGCTTGGCCAAGATTTCATACAGTTCATTCCTCAATTCCAATATTTGCCTTACCGTAATTTCCATGTCCTTGGACTGGCCCTGCATGCCGCCGGAAGGTTGGTGTATCATGATCCTTGAATGGGGAAGGGCAGCTCTCTTTCCTGCAGCCCCACCTGCCAATAATACAGCGCCCATGGAGGCAGCAAGTCCCGTACAGATGGTGCCTACGTCAGGATTGATGTATTGCATGGTGTCATATATGCCAAGTCCTGCGTATACAGATCCCCCGGGACTGTTTACATAAAGAAGAATATCTTTTTTTGAATCAGTAGATTCCAAAAACAAGAGCTGAGCAGTAATGATATTGGCAATATGATCATCAACAGCAGTACCCAAAAATATGATACGGTCCATGATGAGCCTAGAAAATACATCGATCTCCCTAAAGTTGGTGGGTCTTTCTTCAATGACAGACCGGGTCATGTTTTCCACAAATTCGGTGTATTGGTCAAAGGTGTTTCCACTAATTCCCTGTCCTTTGACCGCAAATTTTCTGAATTCTTGTTTATTCATTTTCTTTCCTTCTTATAATATACATACAAAAATAAAAAAAGCCCTTACAAAAGGACTTTTTATTAACAAATAAATAAGAAAATTAGTTTTCGAGCAGTTCTTTAAACTTCTCCACACTGATTTTTTCTTCTTGAAGATTGACTTTCTCTTTAACAAAATCCAACACTTTTTCATTTTGGACAGCTGTCAAAAGTTGCATATAATTTTGCCCTTCATTGCCTTGAAGGTAATTCTGAACAAACATATCCATGCTGTCCTCCATTTGGGAACCCATCCCGGAAGAAGCCAGCTGCTGGCGGATCATTTCTTTGGCCTTTACTATTACATCCTCATGTTCAGCCTTGATCTCATTTTGTTCCGCTATTCTATTGGAAAGCAAAGACCAGGTCAACTGCTTGGAGTAAACCGGGAATTCCTTTTCCAAATCCTTATCAGATACCTTGCCATTATTGGCCTTGATGAGCCATTCTTTCAGAAAATTCTCCGGAAGATCCAGTTTGTTTTTTTCAATCAGGGAATCCTTTAACTGTTCCTCATTATAAACTTTGATTTCTTTTTGGTAATTCTCTCCCAGAATCTGCTTTATTTTTTCAAGGAATTCATCCTCCGTTTTGATTTGGTCCGGTCCAAATACTTTGTCAAAAAGTTCTTGGTCCAATTTGGCTTCTTCAGTCCGGTTAATATTCTGAACGGCAAAAGTATAGTCACCTGAAATTTTCTCAGCTTCTTCCTGGCTTATATCC
Organism: Cyclobacteriaceae bacterium; assembly: GCA_040905165.1. GTDB lineage: Bacteria > Bacteroidota > Bacteroidia > Cytophagales > Cyclobacteriaceae > Cyclobacterium. Next base: position 115,904 of record JBBDSA010000049.1, read on the forward strand.
AATACGGAGTGCAGGTCATCTTTGATGGCTTTGGTGGGATCAAAGGTGATGACATCCCCCTTTTTTACACCGACAAATTTCTTCAGCGACTTTCCGTCAATGGCAGATAAAGGTAAAGAAAGGGTTTGTTCAAAACTTCCATCCTCAGCCTTAAGATCGCCATATAAAAAGTCATTTTCCTGACTTTCCTCCGGGTTGGTCATCTTACCATATTGCTTTTTAATATTTTCCAAAGCATCGTTGACTTCTTTTTCCGTTATGTCCACATCATAGATTTTTGCATCAAGGGTTTGGTCCATATTTACCTCAACCTTTTCTACAAATCCTATTTTATATTCAAATTCGAAATCTTTCTGTTTTTTCCAATCTATGTTTTTTTCATCTTCTACTGCCGGTAGTGGTTCTCCCAAGATTTTAAACTCCTGTTCTTTAAGATAGTTATTCAAGGAAGAAGAAAGGAGATGATTGATTTCTTCCACTAAAACCGACGTTCCATAGAGATTTTTCACCATGGTAAAAGGGGCTTTACCGGGACGAAAACCTTTGATATTGGCTTTCTTTGCGTAATCTTTTATTTTGGCATCAACTTTCTGTTGATAATCAGCTTCATCCAGTTTTATCTTAACCGTAGCTTCATTGCCAGCATGTTTGTCTAATGTGATTTCCAAGGGATATTTGTTTAATGATTACCAATAACAAAAACCCTCCACCCTGATTTACCGGTATGGTAGAAGAATCAAGATCGAGGGATTGTAAAAGAATGTGCGGATGGAGGGACTCGAACCCCCATGCCTCGCGGCGCTAGATCCTAAGTCTAGTGCGTCTACCAATTTCGCCACATCCGCTGATAATGATAAGTTCAATTTTTACAACCCGTTTGCCTGTAAAAATGAACTTTCCTTAATTATTATTTATAATTTGAAGTTAAAATGAAAATTCAAATGGGCCTGAATTTCTCATTTCTGTAATGTGGATGCAAAGGTAATGATCAAATTTTAAGTTTCAATACCAGAGGGATAAAAAAAATTAAAAATATTACTTATGAAATTGATCATATCATAGGGAATAATTTTATAACTTGTATTGTATGATCAAAGTAGACATAGAGGAAGAACGGAAACAAATTTTAAAAAGGTACCGCAGGCTGCTTAAAGTGGCCAAGCCTCTTTTGAAACCAGGGGATGCCAAACTTATCAAAAAAGCATTCAATGTTGCCAATGAAGCCCATAGTGAAATGAGGAGGAAATCGGGAGAGCCCTACATTTACCATCCTTTGGAAGTGGCGCTCATCTGTGTACAGGAAATTGGATTGGGGACAACCAGTATTGTTTCCGCATTGTTACATGATGTGGTCGAAGATACTGAAATGGAGCTGGAAGATATTGAAAAGGAATTCGGTACCAAGGTGGCCATGATCATAGATGGACTCACTAAAATTGCGGGGGTTTTTGATTATGGTACTTCCCAGCAAGCAGAAAATTTCCGAAAAATGCTCATTACCCTTTCTGATGATGTAAGGGTGATATTAATCAAGCTGGCCGACCGCCTCAATAACATGAGGACCCTGGAATCCATGCCAAGGCACAAACAACTCAAAATCTCATCGGAAACCAAATATTTATATGCCCCCCTTTCCCATAGGTTGGGGCTTTATTCCATCAAATCGGAGTTGGAAGACCTGTATCTGAAATTCATGGATCAGGAAGCCTATGAATTCGTTCTTCAGAAAATTAATGAAACCAGGGTCTCAAGAAATAAATTCATCAAAACTTTTATTGCTCCAATAGAGCAGGAGCTCACCACTCAAGGGTTTAAATTTACTATAAAAGGCAGGCCTAAATCCGTCTATTCCATTTATAATAAGATGAAAACCCAGAATATTCCCTTTGAGGAAGTTTATGACCTTTTTGCCGTAAGGATCATCATCGACACCAATTATGACAATGAAAAAGTGGACTGCTGGCAGGTTTATTCCATCGTCACAGATTTTTACCGACCCAACCCAGACCGCCTTAGGGATTGGATCAGCACCTCCCGTGCCAACGGCTATGAATCTTTGCACACTACAGTCATGAGTCAGACAGGACAATGGGTGGAGGTTCAGATTCGAAGTCAGCGGATGGATGATATAGCGGAAAGAGGATATGCTGCCCACTATAAATATAAAGAAAAAGAAAATTCCCCGGAAAAGGCAGCAAGTGGTCTGGATGAATGGATTACTCAGGTCAGGTCCCTTTTGGAAAGCAATGATGGTTCCGCCATTGAGTTCATGGATGATTTCAGGGGAAATCTTTTTCAGGACGAAGTATTTGTTTTCACGCCTAAGGGTGATTTGAAAGTACTCCCTTTCGGGGCCACCGCCTTGGATTTTGCTTTTGAAATCCATTCCGAAGTAGGTGCCAAATGCATTGGTGCCAAGGTCAACCAGAAGTTGGTTTCAATAGGACATAAGCTGAAAAACGGGGATCAGGTAGAAATTCTGACTTCCAACAAGCAAAAGCCCAGTGAAGACTGGCTTAAGTCAGTGGTCACTTCACGTGCCAGGGCCAAAATAAAGGATGCGCTCAAAGAGGAAAAGAAAGGTCACATGGTGGATGGGAAAGAAATCATCCAGCGTAAACTGAAACAAATGAAAATTGATTTTTCTTCTGAAGTAGTCGAACAGTTGAGGGCTTTTTTTGAAACAAAAACCACTTCGGAATTTTATTATAAGGTAGGAAAGGGAATCATTGACCCTACTTCTATCAAGAGCTTTAAGGATTTTAAACAAAAGAAAAAGCTCAGAAAAGCCCCCATGTACAACGTTACCGATGAGCCTTCCTTTACCAAGGAAATCAAAAATCTGAAAGGCCCCGAGCACGATCAATTGCTCATCGGAGAAGACATGGATGTAGTGGATTATATTTTGGCCAAATGCTGCAATCCCATTCCCGGCGATGATGTTTTCGGATTTGTTACCGTCAATGAAGGCATTAAAATCCACAGGACCTCTTGTCCTAATGCACTGGAATTGTTATCCAATCACGGCAATAGGGTAATCAAAGCCCGGTGGACCAGCCAGCAACAAATTGCTTTTTTGGCCGGACTGAAAATTGTAGGGACAGATAGGGTAGGATTAATCAATGACCTCACCAAAGTCATTTCAAATGAACTAAAAGTCAATATGCGTTCCATTACCATTGATTCTGACAGTGGGATTTTCGAAGGCACCATCAAACTCTATGTCCATAGTACGAATCACTTGGAAAATCTCATTGAAAATCTGGCCAAGGTTCCGGGTGTTTTAAAAGTAGCGCGGTTTGATTAGGAATGTGGGGGAACGTTCAAATTAAAATAAGAACCGTATATTTGTAAAAAAAATGGAGAGTATGGCTACCAATGACACTCTTTACGAAAAGGTAAAGAAAATATTCACAGCATACCTGGAAAACAAAAAATTAAGAAAAACTCCGGAAAGGTTTGCGATTTTGGAAGAGATATATAGCAGGGGGGGCCACTTTGATGTAGAATCGCTTTATATCAGTATGAAGAATAAAAATTACAGGGTAAGCCGGGCTACCGTATACAATACCTTGGATCTGTTGGTGGAATGTGATTTAGTAACCAAACACCAGTTTGGCAAAAACCTTGCTCAATATGAGAAATCCTATGGCTATAAACAGCATGATCACCTTATCTGTACAGAATGCCACCAGGTGAAGGAATTTTGTGATCCCAGAATTCAGAGTATTCAAAACACCGTTGGAGAAGTGTTGAATTTCAGCATCATTCACCACTCTTTGATTTTATATGGCCACTGTACGGATGAACAGTGTGAACATAAACCTGATGTTAAATAAATTTAATTGATAGAAAAAGTAAATATTTGAAATGAAAGCGGAATTTCAATCATATATTAAAGATAAGACCCTGGTATTAAAGCTCCAAGGTGACCTGATAGGCGATGAATCAGGTCCTAAATTGGTAGGATTGGTGACAGATGCCCTCAATGAAGATGCCAATCGCTGTATTATTGATCTCAATGAGGTAAGGTATATCAGCTCAAGTGGGATAGGGGTATTGATTACCATTTTGACCAAAATGAGAAACGCGGGAGGGGAAGTATACTTAACTTCTCCATCAGAACACGTAAAAAAATTATTGATCATTACCAAGCTGAATAATATTTTTAAGGTATATGATTCGTTGGAAGAAGCATTGAAAAATCAAAATGACACTGTTTGAATTTTTTTCAATTAAAATCAACGAGGCATTTGTAAGTTCCTGTTAGGATAGCAATATTCGTGTCCGATTTTAATAAACACAAGATATACTGAATATAAACAAATGAAAATGGATGTTCTTTTAGGTCTCCAATGGGGTGACGAAGGCAAGGGTAAGGTGGTGGATTACCTGGCACCCAAATACGATTTGGTGGCCAGATTTCAAGGGGGGCCCAATGCCGGCCATACCTTGGAATTTGACGGAATCAAACATGTACTACATCAGATTCCCAGTGGAATATTCAGGGAAAATCTTATCAATATCATAGGGAACGGTGTTGTTCTGGATCCCGTCGTGCTCAAACAGGAAATAGAGGCGCTGAAAAAATTCAATATTAATTTCAAGAAAAATTTATTTGTCTCCAAAAAGGCAACAATTATCCTTCCCACCCACAAATTATTGGATGCCGCCTATGAAAAATCCAAAGGTGATAAGAAAATCGGTTCTACACTTAAAGGTATAGGACCTACTTACCAGGATAAAATTGGGAGGATCGCCCTAAGGGTTGGGGATATCCTTTCAGAGGATTTTTCGGAGAAATACCGTGCACTGGTGGAAAGACACTTATCCATATTGAATTATTATCAATACAGCTCTAAGGACATTTCTACCTTGGAAGCCGTATTTTTTGAGGCAGTGGAATTTTTTAAAGGGCTGAATTTGGAGGAAACTGAATTGATGGTAAATGATGCCATAAAAAGTGGTAAGAAGGTTTTGGCAGAAGGTGCTCAGGGATCTTTGTTGGATATTGATTTTGGGAGTTACCCATTTGTGACGAGTAGCAGCACCATGGCGGCCGGGGCCTGTACAGGATTGGGAGTAGCCCCATCAGCCATTGGATCGGTTTATGGGATCTTCAAAGCTTACTGCACCCGAGTAGGCAGCGGTCCATTTGTTACTGAGTTGTTTGATGAAGATGGCGAAAACATGAGAAAGGAAGGGAATGAGTTTGGTTCCACTACTGGAAGACCCAGAAGGTGTGGCTGGATAGATCTACCCGCTTTAAAATATTCCATCATGATCAATGGCGTTACCGAATTGTACATGATGAAAGCAGATGTATTGAATAGTTTTGAGGAAATCAAGGCCTGTATCGCCTACGAACTGAAGGATGGTCGTAAGGTAAACCATCTCTCATTAAGTACCCACTCCGATGAAATTAAACCGGTATACGTCACCCTTAAAGGTTGGCATTGTAGTTTAGATGATGTGACCGATTATGCCGGGTTTCCCAAAGCGTTAAAAGACTATGTGGATTTCCTTGAGAAACATTTAGAGGTACCCATTAAAATGGTTTCAATTGGTCCGGATAGGAAAAAAACCATCATCCGGTAATATTCACTTCATTCCTTTCATCATCTTAATAATGGCTTCTTTTTACAATAAAGGGAAGCCTTTTTTATTTTGCGTTTTATTTGTTTAAATTAAGGGCCTTTTGATTTGTTGGAAGGTGGCACTTTGGGTACTTTAAGTATTCATAAGGAGTCAGGTCAGTCTGTATAACAATATCAATCATTGGCTATTAAACACTCATATGTCCTTTCCTTTTTCCTGTTGTTGTTTGGTCAGGGAGCTTTTTACCCCAGTCTGGGCCAAGAGGGATTTCCCTATTGCGAATCGTTTCAGGGAGATTTAGAACGGCAGGCAACGGTTTTGGGTGGGGCAGCAAGATTGATAGACGGAGTAGTGCGGCTGACCGATGCAAGAGAACAACAAAACGGATTTGTATTTATTGATATCCCCTTCCCCTCAAGTTTTGGCGTAAAAATTTCCTTTGAATATTTCAGTTATGGGGGAACAGGGGCAGATGGATTATCCATGTTTTTATTTGACGCAGCGACTCCTGCATTTTCACCGGGAAGTTTTGGAGGCTCTTTAGGCTACGCTCCCAGTAGTGGATCTCAAGGTAGACAAGGACTAACTGGGGCTTATTTGGGAATAGGTTTTGACAGTTTCGGGAATTTCGGAAATCAAGAGAATGGCAAGGAGGGAAGTTTTCCCAATGGCGCCAATCAACTACATCCAAACAGCCTGGTGGTAAGAGGGCCAGGACAAGGTAACCGGGGTTATGAATTTGTGGTTGGGATTAAGACCAATGAAGGGGGACCCTTGGGGCTTCCCCAGGAACAGAGGTTTTCCATCAGTTCGGGTGGACAGGGCACTAACAGGGTCACTGACCCGAATTTACCGGGTTACCGTAAGGTGTTTATTGATCTGATGCCCGGAGGTCCGGATGGGGGATACCTGCTCACATTAGAAATGATGGTGGGCCGACAAAACCAGGGTCCCATGACCGTGACCCTCATGGAAGGAGTTCCTTATCCATATGATGCTCCAGAACAGTTAAAAATGGGTTTTACGGCATCTACTGGAAGTCTGACAAATATTCATGAAATCAGAAATTTATTGGTAGAGGTGTCTGATGAAGATGGTTTATCAGTACCTGAAGGAACTGATCTGAACGACCTGAATATCTGTCTGGGCCAAGAAAATTTCCTTGAAATTCCCATGGAGGAAATTCTACTAACCAACGAAAATTCGGAAATCAGCTGCCTGAAGTTTTATGCATTTAGGTCTGAAATCAATGAGGATGCAGAAGATCCTTGCCTTACCGGCAATTGCGACGAAGAGGCCACCACATTGGAGATCCAGGAGGGAACTTTTAAATACCTGGGTGAAAATGGAGCCTTTTCCTTTACCCCGCAAGCAGGGTTTAATGGGGAGGAAATTGAGGTTTATTATACCATTACAGACAGTTATGGAAAAACTTCTTTGGGAAATCAAATGGTACTTCAGGTTTATGAGGCGGCAAATCCGATTACCTTAATGATCAATGACCTTCCGATGGCCGAATATAATGCCTGTCCTGAAGAAGAAATGGTTTTAAGTATTTATTCGGAAGACCCCATCGTTCATTATGAATGGTACAAAGATGATAATCTACTGGAGGGCCAGGCTGGACCTGAATTGATGGTTAATCAAGAAGGCATTTATTATGCCAAGGTGCTCAGTGACATAGGCTGTCGGCTGACCTCCACCACCCTGGCCATCACTCAGATTCCATTCCCCGATCTTGAAATTTTCAGCCCCATACAGGTATGTCATCCGGATCAGTTTCCTAATATCCGGGATTATATTACGGATTATAATGACCTGCTTTATAATTATCAGGTGACCGACGGGAAGGGCAATGAGTTTACCGGGGCAGGTATAGATTCCATTCGGAGTGGAGGACAATATTTCTTGCAGGTAAAGCCTAAGGAAATTGAGTGCTGGTCTGAACCCCTTGCCTTTGACATTATGGTTCCTGATATACCCTTGGAAGCTCTTTTTGATTATGTTTTGAATGATACAGGATTAAAAGAAGAATCGGAAGACGGTATTTTGTCTAGCGATCGGATCCGATTTTTGGATAAATCTTCAGGTTCTCCGCGTAGTTGGGAGTGGGATTTTGGGGATGGTGAAACAAGCAGGCAAAGTTCCCCATCTCATGTATATGATCAGAAAGGAAATTTTATTGTTACCCTGTGGGTGAAAACTTCGGAAGAATGTGTGGCATCTTATCAAATGGAAATTTCCATCACCAGGACCTACAGGGTCATGTTCCCAACCGGGTTTACTCCTACCAGAGAAGGTGATACCCATTTCAGGCCAAAAGTAAAAGGAATAGCTTCCATGGACTTGAAAATTTTCAACGGCTGGGGAGAATTGTTGTTCCAGACCACTGATTTAAATTCTGACGGATGGGATGGTACGTTAAATGGTCAACCCATTCCTCCGGGAACCTATGTTTACAGAGCTGATTTTGAAACGAACCATAATGAGGAGGTCATCAGATCTGGTAAATTCCTGTTAATAAGATGAAGGGAAACCATTATATACTGGGCTTAATATGGTGGATGACCTGTTTTTCGGATGTGGTGGGCCAGGATATGCAGTTTTCGCAGTTTTATGCCTCTCCTATCTACCTCAATCCGGCATTTACAGGTAGCACCGAATGGACCAGGGTAGGCATGAATTACAGAAATCAATGGCCTGGTTTGGAACATAGCTTTCATACCATGTCTGCTTATTTTGACCATTTCATAGCGCATAAAAAGAGTGGAATAGGTGTCATTGTCAACGGCACCCGGGATACTTTTGCGCAGCTTCAGAATATGGAAGCAGCAGCCACCTATTCCTATAGGTTGCAATTGGGTGAAGAAAGCTTTCTACATGCCGGGGTTCAGGCAGGTTTTGTCAACCGTAATGTCAATGTGGAGGAAATTGTATTAGGAACCCAATTGAACATCGATAGGGGCATTGTGATGGGGGATGGAATTTCATGGATTACTGATGATAGTCAACGGAGTCATGAAGACCTCAGCACAGGACTCTATTTTTATAACAAAAAGTTTTGGTTGGGGGCGGCGGCACATCACCTTACCCGTCCTTATATTTCCTATTTGGAAATGGAAGAAAACCGCCTGGATATTCGATATTCTTTACATGGTGGGGTGAGGTTTAAGATCAGGGAAGGGGCAATCAATGAAGTGATCAATAATACCCTTCAGGAAAGGACTTTATCCCTGGCTTTTAATTACAAGCGCCAAGGCTTATTTGACCAATTGGATATTGGTTCCGAATTATACCTTGCCCCCGTTGCGTTTGGAATATGGTACAGGGGCCTGCCAAGTAAAAATTCATTGCCCAATAATGAAGCGATAATCGCTTTATTGGGATTTTCGCTTCCCAACGATTTGGAATTAGGATACAGTTATGACTTTACCGTTTCCAAATTGGGTTGGCGGAGTTCGGGCGGTGCCCATGAAGTTTCCGTAAGATATACCTTCAGAAATTATAAAACCGGAGGTAAACATGATAGGGTTATTCCCGGATTTAAATATTGACAACGGCTTTTTTTTCAAAAATGGAAGGGTGGTAATTGAAAAAACTGAGGTCTTTGAAATTTATTCAAAATATTTATATCTGAATGTCAGTACAGTTGAACCTTTTTTTAATATTTCTTTGTTAGATATCTTGCGGAGTAAAAAAAACCCTGCATCTTTGTGATCCCAAACGGGGCACGGCAGGAATTACGGGTAA
>JBBDSA010000050.1:0-124595 GCA_040905165.1 Cyclobacteriaceae bacterium
CCTTATTTACAAAACCACGACAATTTAGTTTAACGCTAAGTCAGGAGTTCTGAGGTTTCCCAAATCAAGTACTTGGCTTCTGGAAATTTCTATGTTATTGAGGGTGGTGGGGTTATAGCCCATAAATTGCACCACCAAATAATAATTCCCCGGCTTTATGGTTTCTAAAACAAACGAGCCATCTGTCTGACTTAATGCTCCGGCTACCAAGCTGGAATCAGCAATATGGTATAAACCCACACTTCCATATTCTATGGGGGAATTTTCACTGGCATCGAATACCTTACCTTTGATCCCGGATTGAGCAAAATTGGTTGAAACCATCAACAGCCCAAAAAATAGCATTAAAATAAATTTCTTAGTAATTCTCATTTAAAATGCAAAATAAGGGAATTGGAAGGAGGAAACCATGGTGATTTTATTCCCAAAATGGTAGATATTGGTGTTACAGCTTTCCCCGGTATTCTGAAGGGGTCAGGATAGTTTGGGACTTGAAAAATTTGATAAAATTGGAGGTATCGGAAAAGTTCAATTGAAATGCCACCTTATTGATGGATAAATTGGTTTTCGGTTCAACGTTAAAAAACCAATTAGACTTTGTTCATTGATATATGGTTCTGACCAGTTTTATTTGTTGAGTTTTTTATCTACTGATTTCCACCCTCCTCCCTTGATAATCAAAAATAGACTACCCAAAAGCATACTCCAGTCCGTTCTGCTTCCATGCATCATGGGCCAAAAACCTTCATTGGCCAGCACTTCTGATTTAGTGGTAGCAATTGCCACTACCATGATGATGAGGGTGGGAATGGCGGCAAGTCTGATAAGAAAGCCCAACAAAATCAATACACCGCACACAATTTCAAAAGCTCCCACAAAACTTCCCAGGAATTCCGGTTCAGGAAATCCGATTTTTTCAAATCTGCCGGCACCACGGATGGCAGGAAAAAGAAATTTCTGAATCCCTTCTGACAAAAATACAAGACCCACCATTAGGCGAATGAGAAGAATTGTTTTCTCATCGGATGTATGTAATATCCTTTCATACAGCTTCATTTTTCTGCTATTTTAGTTTTTACCATTGTTCCTGGCTTCAATTCTTCGCTACCTCGGCTAAGGATAATATCTCCTTCATTCAGGTTGCCAAATATTTCAACGCCATCTCCTTGAGAAATTCCGTCCCGCACATCCACCCATTCTGCTTTGCCATCTTTTATCCGGATCACAAATTTCTGTTCAAGGGTAGTAACCAGAGCCGATGGAGGTACAACAAATGTTGGTGTAGGTCTGTTGAGTTGAAGGGTTGCCATAGTGAACATTCCTGGTTTAAGTGCTCCCATTTCGTTTTGATACTCATACTCCCAAAGTTCGGTTCTGGTATCCCGGTCAATACTTCCGGATTTTCTAGCAAGTTTCGCAGTGAAAGATCTGTCATAAACTGATTCTGTTGTAAAAGTGATGCTATCAGCGGAAGGGATGCTATTAACATAGGCTTCCGGAACATGAACCCGTAGTCGAAGGATGTCAGGACGTTCTATTTTAACCAACATTCCATTTCCTGTTCCAACATAATCACCTATATCAACCATTCGATTGGTTATAATTCCATCAAATGGAGCCCGTAAAGAAAGGTAGGCTTGAAGCTGACCAAAAGCACGTTCGGTTGCCTGAGCAGAAACCATGGCCGAACTATCGGCGAGCATGCGGTTTTTGGTGTTGATCAATTCGGATTGGGCGATCACCCCCTCATTGTTAGCCGCCCTTTGTATTCTTTCATACCTGTCTTTGCTCGCCAGATAGTTGGCCTCAGCTTCCTGGTACTTTGCACTGGCTTCGGCATATTGAGCAATAACCTCAGGAGCTTCAAGCACTAAAAGTAATTCACCTTTTTTAACCTGATCGCCAATATCAACCAGCAACTTTTGCACATAACCTTCTACTTTGGCATTTATTTCTGCCTGCTCGTAGGGCAACAGCTCGGCAGGCAGCTGCATGGTTTTTCTGACTTCCTGTTTTTCTAAGGAGAAAGTATTTCTAATGTCCTCTATTTTTTGATCTGGTATTTTTTCCTGACTGCAGGAAAACATCATCGAGGCAATAGCAACTAAGATAATATATTTCTTCATCTTATCAGGATTTTAAATTTTTTCAAAGTATTTACTATGGTGATCATTGGGATTCAAAGACTTGCTTTCAAAAGCATGTCTTCCAACTAAAGCTTTATAAATTAAGGGTAGAATAAGTAGTGTACTGACCATGGAGAATAACAATCCCCCGATCACGGCCACTCCCAATGGTGCTATTTGGTCACCACCTTCCCCTACGCCAAGTGCCAAAGGGAACATTCCGGCAATCATGGCAAAGCTGGTCATAAGGATCGGACGAAGTCGATTCGCTGATGCGGTAAAGTAAGCCTGCTGGTCACCTTGCTTTCTAAGATCCTCTGCATTGGTCACATAGAGGATCGCATTGGCAACTGCTACACCCACGGCCATGATGGCCCCCATGTACGACTGTATATTCAGTGTATGCCCCGCTGCCAGCAGTAACAATATGGATCCTCCGATCACAGCAGGTAAAATGGAGACGGTGGCCAGCGAAATCCTGAAGGATTGAAAATTTGCAGCCAGCATCAGAAAGATAACTATAATGGCGATCAATAAGCCTAATTGCAATTCTCCCAAAGTCTCATTGAGTAAATCCACCTGGCCTCTTTTTAACACTTTCACACCAGCGGGTAACTCCCCCAGGTCATTTATGGCATCGTCCAATGCTGAAACGGCATTACCCAAATCGATATCATGGATATTTGCTGTTAAGGTAATGAAGCGCTGTTGATTCAAACGATCGTATTCTGCGGGAGTACTGATTCTGTGCCAGTCAGCCACGTCCCTGAGATACACCTTTTTGTCCTTGTCATTTAATACAGGAATCATTTCAATATCTTCCGGTTGATCCAACTGGTATTGCGGATACTCAACCTGTACCTGATAGGCAACTCCCGAATTAGGATCCCGCCAATAATTGGGCGTCGTAAAACGACTGGATGATGTAGCGGTAACCAAGGACTTGGCAATCTGATTAACCGTAAGGCCAAGCTGTCCTGCTTTTATCCGGTCAATATTAATTTTTAGTCCAGGATAATCCACGGGGGTGGTGATCTGTACATCCCTAAAAAAAGAAACGGCTCCCAATTTTGCTTCAAGCATTTCGGCAATCCTGAGGGAGGATTGCAGGTCCTTTCCTAAAACTGCTACCTCAATGGGATTGGTGGATCCCAGGTTCATAACCTGTCCCACCAGATCGCCCGGCTCAAAAGAGAGCTTCGCCTCCGGAAGTTTCTTTTGAAACCGATCCCTCAATTCTTCTTTGAATTTTTCTATGGGCATTACATTTTTAACCAAATTGATACGAACAGCTGATTCATGTGGTCCGCTGGTCCAAAGATGAATGAGATTCACCGGAAAACTGGAAGGTTGGGTACCTATGAAAGCCGAAGTAATGTCCACATTTCCCTCACCTACTATTTCTTCCACTGTATTCAAGAGTTCCTTAGTCGCTTCCTCTGTACGTTCGATTCGGGTTCCTGTGGGCATCCTTATCCTCACCTGGGCTTGGCCAGCATCTACATTGGGAAATATATCCAACCCTATCACATTAAAACCTATGCCCATTAACCCAATGGCGATAAAGAAATATACCGACAATGCTAATCTTCCATTTCTATTCAATTTTTGTATAAAATTGAGATACCTTGTTTTAATTCGTCCAAAACGGCCTTGGTCATTATCCTCTTGTTTTAGGTGTTTCATAATCCATACGGCCATTACCGGCACAAAGGTCATGGACAAAAGAAAGGAAGCAATCATGGCAAATCCCACAGCTAACGACATGGGCATGAACATCCCTCTGGGCACACCTGACATGAAAAGGGCTGGGGCAAAGACTGCCAGAATACTGAAAAGGATAAGTAGTTTTGGCGTAACGATTTCTTTACAGCCATCCAAAATGGCTTTTGCTTTGGTTTTACCCAATTCTAAATGTCGATGAATATTTTCAATGGTTACCGTGGCTTCATCCACTAAAATTCCCACGGCCAGTGCAAGTCCCCCCAATGTCATAATATTGATGGTCTGCCCCATCATATTGAGACAAATTACACTTGACAATAAAGCAATGGGAATCGTCAAAACTACTATCAGGGCCCCCCGTCGGTCGCCCAGGAAAAGCAATACCATCAATCCGGTGAGTATTGCCCCTAAACCGCCTTCAAACAGAACACTTTTCAGGGAATTAAGTACGTAGCCGGACTGGTCAAATTCATAGGAAACTTCAATATCCTCCGGGACAGATGCCTGCATATCTGGCAAGGCATTTTTGACATTTTTTACAACTTCCCAGGTGGACGCATCCGCACGTTTGGTAACCGGAATATAAACGGAACGTGCTCCATTGACCAATGCGTAACCGGTGGTCACGTCAGCACCAACCGATACGTTCGCCAGATCGCCCAAATATACAGAAGCCCCGGAGCCCAAAGTAAGGGGAATTTTCTCCATTTCCTTTACATCTTCCACCACGGTATTTTGTGGCGTAATCAAGGCCTGATTACCAATTCGTATATTTCCAGCTGGTGAAATAGTGTTACCCTCCGCTAACGCCTGCACAATTTCGTCAGGGGTGAAATTATAATTTTGTACTTTTTGAGGATCTAGTTTGACAATGACTGTTTTGGCGCTTCCTCCGAAAGGAGGAGGTGCGGAAACACCCGGCAGGGTAGAGAACATTGGCCTGACTTTAAAAAGGGCCAAATCTGCAATTTCATCCAAAGTTCTGGTACTGGAAGAAAATACCAACTGCCCCACTGGCACACTTCCAGCATCAAATCGGGTAATGAATGGAGGGACCGTTCCGGGAGGCATAAATGCCCTGGAACGGTTTACGTAACCTACCACTTCTGCCGCTGCCTGGCTCATATCGGTACCCTCATGGAAAATGATCTTGATCAGGGCATTTCCCTGGACAGACTTGGATTCGACAGCTTTTACACCCGTAACGTATAAAAAATGGTATTCGTAATAGTTGGTTACAAATGATTCCATTTGCTCCGGTGAAAGACCTCCGTAAGGCTGTGCCACATAAATGGTGGGCAGTCCAAAAGTGGGGAAAATGTCCACCTTCATATTATTTATCGCCAGAAAGGAAAAAAAACCTATGGCCAACACCGCCACTGAAACAGTAACCGGTTTACTTAATGCGCCTTCTATTAATTTCATTTAATTCTGAATTTGAATGATGAAAATGTTCAGATCGCCTTTGATTACTGCGAGGCTCAACAGCGCTTTCCAAGTATTGGTGTAAGCATTTTTCAACCGTGCTTCTGCAATGAGCAGATCATATTGAGACTGGATCAGATCCGTATAATCAATCAGTCCTTCATTGTACTGAACCTGAAGGGCGTTGAAAGCTGATTCGGCTGCCCGGTACTCAATAGGTACCTCATTGGCTATTTTGATTGACGAATGGAGATCGTTTGAGGCAACAGTTTCCTCCCGTTTGAGAACAATTTCCGTCTGGTTAAGATATGCTTGAGAGGACCGGGCAATGGCTTCCTGCTGAATGCTCTTAATTTTGACATTGCTTATATTTAATAGGGGTAAGACCAATTGAACACCAATACCAAAATTATAGCGGCTGAAAGAAAACCCCTCCGATGGATTGACCGAGTTATCGAAATTTACCCCTGAAGCCCGGGCATAAGTGGTGCCCCAAAATTCCAAACGGGGTGTCCATGAACGGTTAATCTGTTTCAGTTTCGCCTGCTCAGCCTGCCAATTCAACCTGGCCATTTTGAGTATTGGATTGATCAGAGAATCAGCAGGCGCCCAGTCTAATGGATCTTTGGGAAGGTTTTTAACAAAAAATGAATCCATATCGATCTCTGATATATTTTGAGAAACCAATAATTCCTGTAACATCTGCTTTTGTGTTTCGAAGAGGTTTTGCAATTGGTACAATTCTGTTTTTGCTTTGGAAAGCTCTCCTTGGAACTTCAGGCTGTCCACACCGGGACGTAGTCCGGCTTTTACCAGGTACCCAGATTGTGATACATTAAACTCACTCCGTTCAATATTTTTTTCATAAGCCTTTAAAAGTTCTTGGGTAGTGGCCATTTCCAGATATAACATGGCTACTCTAAATTTCACTTTCAGCAGCTCGTCTTCTATTCCTGCCAGGTTCTTTTCATAAAGATTTTGGTAGTAAGCTACCGAAGCGTTACGCTGACCAAAGGTGAATGGTGACCATTTCATCAAAAGGCTGGCTGCTGATCCGGGCACTGCTCCAAAATTGTCTGAAGAAGGCGGACCGCTGATAGGAATAAGCTGTCCCGGTAGATTCATCCCTGTGATGTTATTATAGGTAGCATAATTGGCCTGGTAGGCAGCATCCAGGGAGGGCAAAAGGGTGTTTTTTTCCAATCTTGTCCTGGCTTTAGCAGCTTCGGTCTCGGTTTTTTTAGCGGCTATGGTCGGATAGTTTTTCTCGGCGATATCCAGTAATTCCGGAAGGTCACCCTGGGCCCATGAGGGAAAGAGAAGGATCATTCCCAATAGGAAAGCACCACCGAAGTACCGTAAAAGCATTATGTAGTAGCGTTGTAACATTTTATAATGGGTTTTTTAAATGAAACCAGCCCCCAACGATATGGAAATCAGCACAAGCATGATCGCCACAAGACGTTGCAGGAATTTTAAAGTAATTTTTTTCAGGAGTTTATTGCCCAAGTAGGCACCAGCTATCGCCGAAAGTGTGGCACAAATTACAAGAGTCAGGTTCTCCACCAATCCGGATTGACCAAACCTTGCAGCATAAACAGATAAACGGCTGAAATCTATGAAACAGGCGATGACCACAGAAGTACCGATAAAAGCTTCATTGGATAAACCTGCCTTAACGAGGAAGGCACTTCTTAAAGCTCCCTGATGACCGGAAAGCCCACCAAAGAAACCACTCAATAAACCACCCAGAGGCAGTTTGTCTAAGCCAAATTTTAGCTTTTCAAAAAACGGAAGGAGTTCGATTATCGAGAAGAATATCAGGAGAATGCTGATAACGAATTTTACTGGTGTAACCACAAATGTGTTCCCAGCCAACTCATAAGAAATAAGCGGATCCATTCCTGTAATATTTAACAATAGCCATGCTCCAGCAAGGGCAGCAATGACTGCGGGGATACCAAACCTGATAAGTACTTTTTTATCAGCCCTCTTACCCACAAGTATAAGCTTGAAAATATTATTGAAAAAATGCACCACACCAGTTAGGGCGATAGCCAGGTCAATTGGAAAGAAAATTATAAATACTGGAGTAAGAATGGTACCCAGTCCGAATCCGGAAAAGAAAGTAAGAATAGCTGTAAAAAATGCTGCTAATGAAATGAAAATTATTTCAACCATATCATTATTATTCTTTTGAATGGCAGGATATGGTGTAGGAAATGCCCAATTGCTGCCTATCAGAATTCCAATCTTGTCCCAGTTTTCAGATATTTGTTTCCTTTTAGGTTGGGTATAATATCCAAAATTGCCGTATCTCCAGGTTATATTTTCTTTGGAATCCACAAGCCTCCCAACAATAGTATTTTGGGCAAAGATGGGAAAATTATATAATAACCTGAAAATTGAAACCAAAGGAACATTCATAAGAAGAAAATATACCTTACAAAGGTAAATTCCATTTTCTGAATTCATATGGTAAATATTTGACAATACTGGTAGATTTTTCCTTTACAGTTTTCCCCGGTATTCGGTTGGGGTTAAGGTCGTTTGTGATTTAAAAAATTTGATAAAATTGGAGGCATCGGAAAAGTTCAATTGGAAGGCCACTTCATTGACGGGTAAACTGGTATGGGTCAGCAGGTTTTTGGCTTCGATCAACATCTTTTCCCGGATGACCTCAATGGCGGTGCATCCCGCAGCGACCTTACTGATCTGGTTTAATTTCCGAATACTGATCTGCATTTTTTTGGCATATTCATCAGCATATCGGAGCTGCAGGTAATGCTCATTGAGTAATTTTTTAAAAATAGAAAATTCATTGACCACATGGGGAGGGAGGTGTTCATCATGGTAGGGCAGATGAAGTGTTTTAAAAATGATGGTGTTGAGATGCGCACTGATAAGTTCAACCGGCTGATTGGCTTTGAAATCATGGTAGCATATTTCCAGTAAACCCATCAGATCACCCTGATCCTGAGGCAATTTGAATTTTTCATGGATTCGATAGAGATTTGAAAGAGCAAGGGGGTAAGCGGACAGGGCTTCTTCCTTGAAGAGCAGGACAAATCCTTCCGGTATTTTTGAAAAATCCCAACAATGCACCTGACCGAGATTTAAATAAAATCCCATGGGGGGCAGCACCTCATGAACCTGATTGCCGACTGTATGCTGCCCGGATCCTTTACTTAAAAAAATCAACTCATGATAGCCAAGATGCCGGTGCGGTTTCGTCGGTTTAATCACAGGTTTCATTTTGGAAATTTTAAGAACCAGGTCTTGGTCAATTTTGTTTTTAATACCAATACCTTTTGTTTCGCTTTCCATATCATTTGCTTAATGCGGGTTCACTCCTTAGCTGTTAAAAAGATAAGAGCGTTTAATTTTAAGCAATTTACTTGAAATTTTTCTAAAATAAAGGTTGAAGAAAGAGAATGAAAATCATATTTTGATAAGTCAACTATAAGCCATTTCATTAAAAAAATTACTGAGGGTCAAATTATGCTGAACTCGGCAATCTTTCCGGTTAATAAAAATCTTTTAAAAGGAGATTTGGCTGCTTTTTATCGGAGGCTGACAAATAGGATTAAAAACAACACTTCTTGTTATATACATCAACCCTCAGTCTTCATACCCTGATTTGATCACCGTAGAGAGCATTTTAAATTGTTCATTGGCATTGAAATGATGGTAGGCATGGGCAGGAATGATAATGCCTTCACCCAGCACCAGCTTATAAATTTTCTTATCAATCAGGATCTCTGCAGCCCCGTCTATAATCTGTACATACGTATCGAAAGGATAGGATTTTTCTTCCATCTCTTCCCCTGCATCCAGGGAGGAAACCGTAACATTTCCTGTTATTTTTTTAAGAATGGTTTTGCTTACAATTGACTTGGGCAGGTATTCAATAATCTGCACAATAACATGTGCTTTTGATTTTTCCAACTCTTTATTTCCTCTTCCAGCATCACCTGTTTCAAGATTGATCATTGATATTTTATTTAAATTAATTACAAAAGTACACCATTTATGTTGTTTAAGTATTATAGCCTAACACAATTCATTTACATTTTTATAGGTCGTCCAGGTTGGTAATTCGCCTCTTTTTCAGGGATTTAAAATAAGATGGTGAAAGGTCGGTTATTTTTTTAAATTGGTTGGACAGGTGGGCAACACTGCTATAATGTAAAAGATCGGCAATTTGGGTAAGATTGAGCTCATCATACAGCAAAAGTTCTTTCACCCTTTCTATTTTGTGAATGATAATGTATTGCTGAATGGTGATTCCGGTAACCTCAGAGAAAATATTGGATAGATAGGTATAATCATAGTTGAGTTTCTCACTGATATAGTCGGAGTAATTGACTTTAGGTACTTCATCAGTATAGTGCACCATTTCAACAATTACGCTTTTGATTTTATTGATCAGGATAGTTATTTTGTCATCCAACAATTCCAAACCTGATCTTCTCAGGTTTTTTTGCAATTGATCATGCTGTTCTTTGGTCAGAGGATTAAAAAGTTCTACTTCTCCCAACTGAACTGATGCATACGGGATCTGTAATTTTTTCAATTCCTCCTTTACCATCATTTTGCAGCGAAGGCTGACCATGAATTTAATATTTATTTTAGGAAGGTCCATTAAATCAATAATATACTCACAATTTAAAGTATTTGCTAGTTTCATTTTAGAATATTTTTCATTGATTGGTGGTTTGATAATATGGATTTGAAATTTTTGAATAAAGCAGGATTAACGGGCTAGGATTCAGATTAAGACAAATATTACATTATCCCTAACGAAATCGCTTACACCGTTTTAGAGGGTTATTTCAAAAGTCACGGATTTTGATTTTTCTTTCCTAAATGATCTTAAAAGAAAACATCCTTCCCTGAATCATCAATACCATATCATGGACCGACGATCAATACTTAGATTAAAATGGCATTGTTATTTATACAAGTTTGAATTGGAATTATGTAATCGGTTCAATGGTATTTTCTCTAACTTGACTTTTCCCTATTATGAACATCAAATAATCATTAATCCTATGAATACTACCGAAATTTTTCAAGCAGTTGGAAATAAAACCAATGGCCTTGGACCAAAATTTACCGATCCTGAAATGATCTCCCTGGAAAATAAGCGTTTATTGGTTGAAATAAGAGGATTGCAGCAAACGAACAGGGATTATAAATCCATTATCCACTATTTTTCCCATGATTTAGATTGGCCTTTGAACAATATTGTTTCTTTGATCAATTTAATGGTGGATACCAAAGACCCGGAGGAATTTGTTGCCCTGTCCAAAACTGTACTGAAGTCCCTTAGAAAATTCAAAATTTCTATGAATGAACTTTTAAAGTTTAATGCTCAGAAAAATGAACTGGAAAAAAGAGGGATCATCAATGTCAAAAATTTACTTCATGAGGTGATTGAAAGTCTAAATGGTCAATATGTGCCGGGCGGGATGGTACTGACCCAGGCATTGCAAACTACCCATATTAAGTTACCTAAAAAGAAATTAAGAAGTATTCTATATAACCTCATCTCCAACGCCATTAAATTCAAATCCGCTAATAAGATATCTGCTATCCATGTCAGTACCTATCGAAAAGAGCATTTTGTTGTTTTATCCGTAATGGATAATGGTACCGGTATACCTTCCCATAAAATGGACAAATTATTCACAAAATTCGGAACACTTCATGACGAATCCTATCCGGGTGAAAGCTTGGGCATGGGTCTATTTTTGCTTAAAAATATAGTTGAGGAAACGGGAGGGAAAATTGAAGCAGAAAGTATTTGGGGGAAGGGTTCTATTTTTAAAGTATACCTGAATCAGGATGCATATCAGAAGGTTGATTGATTGAGATTGAGGTAGATTGAATCAGAGATCGGTGATGTAGTGATTTGGTGATCCAAATTCCTCTATAGTTGAAAATTTCTAATCACTAATCACTAATCACTGATCACTGATCACAGGTCACCAGGTATTTCCCCATTGTTTTCACAAAACTCCAGATCACTCGATCAAAGATCACTGATCAACCGTTCACCGATCACAAATCCCAATTCAAAAATCAAAAATCTTTATACCATTATCCTAAACACCAGATCACCCGATCACCTGATCATCAGGCGAAATGGTCGATTGGTTTATGGGTTGATAGGTCGATAGGTGAAGATGCTGGATTTTAAAACCTTTTCTGCCCACTAAATTCCATGGCCTCGCCTTTTCCAATTCCATAGCTGATGCCCAGGGTAATGAAGCGGCCCCTTAGCCTGTAGTCGTATTGGGAAAAGTTATCCTGAACAGTTTCGTTCTCAAAAATCCTGGAAGCGAAGGCATCTCTTACGCTCAGGTTGATTATGGTCTTACCCTTCATGATTTTCTTCCGGATGCCAATATCCGCCAATGCATAGCCGCTAATGGTCCGCTGAAAGGTCTGGTAAGCGGATTGGTAATTACCGATCAGTTCGAGTGTAAAATCAGCAGGCAGGTTAAACTTGGAGGTCAGCCGGGCCGACCACTGGTCTGCTGAAAAATCAAAGGGACTTGCCTCGAAAGTACCCTCCCGGTTAAAATAGTTGTAATTGAAGTCTCCGCTTAGGGACCACCATTCGTTGGGGGTGAATTTTCCGTTTAGCTCCAGTCCCGTGGCTTTGTTTGTTCCGATATTCATGGGACGTGTGATGCTGACATTGTCATTCCATTGGGAAGGGCCTTCAAAGAGGATTTTATCAACAGGTTTCTGAATTAAAACCAGACCGTACTACTGATCTTCAGGTGTTTTTTTAATGCCTGGAAGCTGTACGTTATGGCTGAGATTTACACCATCAAATTGTTCCGTTTCAAAAAATTCTTCCGTCTTTTTTGGATAGATGATCAGGATGTTGTTTTCGGGAAACAAACTTTCAATTTTCTCGGGTATGTTGTCCATCATGGTATGATAAGAGGCCGCCCCTCTTCTTGCACTCACCAGGACCACTAACTCATCACTATTTATGTCTTGAGATTGGCGCTGAAAAAAGTCCCAACTGTCTACTGGGCGCTCCATTACCCCTGCTGCCAAGCGGTGGGATTTTACCATAAACCTCAGGGCATCCAGGGTAGCGCCCCGGGAATAAAAAGTGATATCGGCGCTTAATTCTCCGCTAAGCTTCGCCAGCTTCGTGAACCAAATGGCAAATCCAAATTCCCGTTCCGCAAATTCTGAAACGAATACGGACAGGTGATGGTGTAGGGCCAAAGGTTTTTCCAGGTGGCAGATTAACACTGTTTTATCTGTATTTTCTACAATTGCATCCACTTTCTGCCCAAAAATTTTCTGAATGAGCCCAGATTTTCTTGGCCAGCCCAACACGATTGTATCCGCCATGATTTCCCTGGAGACCCTTGCGATTCCACTGGATGGATTATGGTCGATGGTGGTCAGAATGTTTACTTCTGTGTCAAATGCTGCCGCCTGATTGACAAATCCTTCCAGCTTTTTTCTGGCTTTCAATAAATTAATTTCCGCTTCTCTGTTGTTGGAGACCACGCTAAGGATAGAGATGGGTATATTCGAATTTTTATCTTTAATGAAAATCGAAAATTCAAGAAGTTTCTCAATGTTTTCAATATTTGCGAAGGGGAGAAGGATATTCTCTTTCTTTTCGGATTGGTATTTTAAAAATTCACTGTTGTCATTTTCAGCATCAGTTAACAATTTTTTCGCAGCTGCCTCAGTGACAAAAGAAGATACCACACAAGTGATTAAAATAAGGAGAACGGTGCCATTCAGGATATTTTCGTCCAATATGCCTGCCCTGTATCCCACCAGAATTACCGCCAGGGTAGCTGCTGCATGCCCTGAACTCAATCCAAAAATAAGGTTCTGCTGATTTTTGTTGTATTTTAATACCAATTTGGTAAACCAGGCTGCCATCCATTTGCCCAATAGGGCCACTGTGGATAAGGTCAAGGCTACCAACATGGCCGCAGGTCCACTGAAAATAACAGTGACATCGACGAGCATCCCTACGCTGATCAGGAAAAACGGAATAAACAGGGCATTACCGATAAACTCAATCCTGTTCATTAGTGCGGAGGAATGAGGAATCAGCTTATTTAATCCCAAACCGGCCAGAAAAGCACCTATGATGGGTTCTACACCAGCCATTTCTGCCAAAAATGCAGCCAGAAAGACCATGGACAGCACGAAGATATAATGGGAATGCTTTTCACTGTCCAGTTTCCGAAAAAACCATTTTGCAATTTTCGGAATAACAAGGAAAACAATCCCTGAAAAAATCACCAGAGAAACGCCCAAGGTCATCCAAAAACCTGGGTTGAGGTTACCTTCACTGCTGCCCAATATCACTGCCAAAATGATCAATACGGCGGTATCCGTTAATATCGTACCCCCCACAGTAATCGCGACTGCTTGATTCTTTGCAATACCCAAAGCACTAACGATGGGGTAGGCGACCAGGGTATGGGTGGAAAACATGCTGGCGGTCAGGAAACTTGCATTGAAGTCGAAACCAAGTAAATAATAACAAACCGGAAACCCTATACCTAGTGGAAAGGCAAAGGTAAATAACCCGAATAGCAGACTTTTGTTTCGGTTGGATTTAAAATCATTCAGGTCCAGTTCCAATCCTGCTATAAACATGATATACAACAGGCCTATGGTAGAAAACAATTCAATTGCAGAAGTCTTCTCCAAAAAGTTCAGTCCATTGGGCCCTACCAGCACCCCGGCCAGGATCAACCCAATAATACCAGGAATATTGAATTTTTTTAATAAAATTGGCGCCAACAGGATAATGAAGAGGATCAGCGAAAAAATCAAAACCGGATTGGCCAGCGGCAAGGTAAATTCATGTGTGATATGGTCCCAAAGTTTTTCCATCTGAAATGTATTTATGTTTGTTACTTATATGGCTTTCGGGTAAACTGAATTTTTTTGATGAATTATTAAACACAATATATCTATATTTCTCTTTATTTGAAGAAGGGAAACAATCAAAAAAGTAATTAACTTAACAAATTGTTATATTATAATTAGTACGACTCAGGAATAGAAGAGGGCATATCTTTCCAGGAAACATTGGAAATTAGTAGAGACATAAAAAAACCATGGTAAATCAATCTACCATGGTTTTTTGTAGTAATTGTTATAAACTATTGAGAAACCCTTGCTCGAGCCCTCATGGAGACTATTTCATCTCCATTACTCAGTTCAACCAGAAATAGGAAGGCAATCTCCGTATAGCCCTCCTCCGGAATCTCTACAGTGACATCGGGCCTTTTTTCCAAGAATTCCTCCAGTGTGGTGGTAAAAACAACGCTAGTACCATCCCCGGGGATGGGCGCATCCAGATAATCCTCATCATTGGTCAGGTTGGCTATGTTTAAAGCCGTGCTTCCTGCACCCACTTTGGCGATTTCCGCAATAGTCAGTCCTGAATCCTCCGGGATTTCGATGACAAACTCTATGGTTTCATCTTCAGTCACTTCTACAAAAGGATCATGGCCAAATGTAGTTGTGTTTGTAAACATTACAGGGATTTCGGGACGGTTATCACTGTTAAAAGTCCCAAAATCTTCTTCGCAGGAAAACAATCCAGCGATCAGGCCAAATGCCAGCAATATTTTGAATGTATATTTCATTTTCTCTTGTATTTAAATCTATTCAACATCCCACCAAATTCTGACGTTGGGAAGGATCACTTCAAAATTAGGATTTCTGGCCACTTCTTGGTTGATATACTGAGCCCGAACCGGTCTGGTACCATCGATACCCACCACGTTCTGGTGTTCTTCCAATACAGGGAATCCTGTTCTGCGGTAATCATTCCATTGTTCTACACCATTGCCAAAGAGCGCAATGTATTTTTGGGTCATGATTTTTTCATGGTTCTCCTCCTCAGAGCCGTTGAGGGAAACCTCATCAGGATTAGTTGCGAAATAGGCATCTATTTCTTCAGAGCTAATCCCTGCAAGCGCCATTGAAGCCCTTATTCCTGTCTGGAAGTGCTCCTCTGGATCACCTGTCGTTCCCAACATCAGGGCGGACTCGGCTAGGATAAACTGTACCTGTGCATTTGTCATCAACCTGACAGGACCATCTCCATTACCTGTCACATAATCACTGAATCTGGACCAAGAACTGGTAGGCGAGGGCAATGCCCCTCTGAATCCATTGTCAATGGTGACAAATTCACTGGTTGGGGCAGTAACAAACAAGGGTAGTCTGGGATCATTTTTATCCTGAAGCAAATCCACAAATCTTGTACTGATCATCATATCATTGCTGAATGCAGTTACATAGGTATATTCATAAACCGGTGCCCGGCTGCCCACAGAGGAGCCAAATGTGAAATTCATATTTTCGGCATTGTCATCAATATAATTGCCTCCTTTGATAACGGCTTCTACTTCTTCGCTAGCGCGCTCCGGAGCTACCATGGAGATGGTATTGGCAAATTTTAGCAGCAATGAATTCCCTGCTTTTTTCCAGCTTTCAATATCTCCACCATATATGATATCATCTGACCCGGGATCTACCGCTGATGGGGCATCAAGATCAGCCAGGCCTTCCTTGACCAGATCGAACAAACTTTGTACGCTGTCATTTCCAAGGTAGATTTGTTCCTGGGTATCCAGTTCAGGAGAGGTATTCTCATCTCCCTGCAAAGCCTGAGAATAGGGGATGTCCCCCCAATAATCAGTAGTCATAGAAAAGGTATAAGCCGTCATGATTTTGGCTATGCCGATATAAGATGATGCATCAATTTCTTCAGAAGCTTCGATCAGGGATTTATAAGTGATGAGCGCTCCATTATAGATCTCAAAACGCCATTGATTGTTAAAATCTGCACCGTCTATGGTATAAGTGTCGTAATCACTGGGAGAATTAGCTGCTCCTGCAGTCACACTCGTCACCGTGGATCCAAAACGGTTCAATTCGTTGTTGTTGGCAAATGCTGATCCTGCCAAAGCGGCAGGGAGCAACACGTTAGGGGTGACACTTACCGGATCGTTAGGAGATTCATTGATGTCCAAAAAATCCGAACAGGCGGTGGAAACTACCAGCAGGCCACTAAATATATAACTAATTGTTCTTTTCATTTTTGTTTTCATTACAGGGTAAACCTTAAATTAACACCATAATTTCTTACCTGGGGAGGACCACTCAAATCCATTCCCTGGATATTTCCTGCTCCCTGTGTATTCACTTCGGGATCTCCAGGAAAGCCTGGCGCAAAGAAAAGCAGGTTTCTTGCACTCACACCAATTGAGGCAGAACCGAATGGGGTATTTCCCAATAAGGTAGCAGGCAGCATATAGTTCATCGCTACTTCTCTCAGCCGATAGACGGTGGCATCAAATACCGCCCCTTCGCTGGCAAGTCCTCCAAGAGACGAGAAGTAGGTCTGTGCAGGGATTTGAATATTATTCGGCCGGAAGGAACCGTCTTCGTTTTCGATTACTCCGGGTAGAATCCTAGGCATGTGACGGTCCACTGCAGTATAGTCAATATGACCTCCTGATCTCAGATCCACCTGCCCAAAGGAATACAGCTCCCCACCTACACGGGCATCGAACAAGGCAGAAAGGGTGAAGTTTCTAAACCTAAAGGTATTGGACCAACCCCCTGTCCAGTCTGGCAGCGGGTTAGCTATTACCTGTCCCGGAACTCCCGGAGCAAAACCTCCTGTTGAAGGATTGATCAGTAGCTCTCCCGCATCATTTCTTGGATGCTGGGTAGAAATGATGACCCCATAAGGATAGCCTACTGCAATGGAAGGTGCAATTCCCAAAAAGCTGTCCCCGGATATGGTAGAGTTTTCTACCCCCTCTGCGATGGAGGTAACTTCATTCCTGATCCTTGTAAAATTGATTTCCGATTGCCAGACGAATTCACCTGTCTCTACCACCAGGGCCCTAAGGGTAGCCTCTATTCCCTGATTGGTCATTTCCCCGATATTGGTAGTTCTGGTGTCAAAGCCTGAAGCAGGTGAAATGGCCACATCAAATATCTGGTTGGTGCTAAGGGTGTTAAAATACAATACATCCAACTCCACCTTGTAGTCGAAGAGACTGATGATCCCACCAATTTCATAATTAGACACAAATTCCGGTGCCAGGTCCATACTTCCTATCCTATCTTGGGGAATAAACCCAGGGATGTTGCCACCACCAACAGAGAGGGGGAAAGTAATTTCCGCCAAATTGTTGCCATAGCCAGCTTGAGAAAAGAGTGTTGTCAAAAGATAAGGATCTGCATCCCTACCAACCCGGGCCGCATTGGCCTTAATTTTTATCTGGGATAAGACATCTGACTGCAAATCTATTAGATCTGTGGGTACAAAGCTCAAGGCCACGGAAGGATAAAAGTAGGCGTTATTCGCTGCGGGTAGGGTGGAAGATTGATCCACGCGTCCTGAAAGTTCCAGGAATAAATAATCATTATAATCCAGGCTTAACTGCGCATAATGTCCGATCAGTCTCCTTCTGGAACTGGATTCCATTGAGCTGGTAAACACCCCTGCGTTGCTGACATTATCAAACCCGAATATGTTAAGCCCGTCTCCGACTACCGTAATATTTTGAAAATCCCGCTGGTTGATGTTTTGTCCCAATAATAAGTTGGCGTTGAATCCATCAACAAAAAGATTATTCTTTTTCATATTGATCAGAAGATCTCCATTCAACTCAGACCTGAAGATCATGTCTTCGGTGATCTGACCTTGAGGATTTCGAGCTGCCCCGACCCTTAATGTTTGTTTTCGTCTGTCCGTATAGGTATCAGCTGTTACCCTATAGGTCACATTTATCCAATCGGCGAAATCATATCCTACGGTAAAATTACCGAACATCCTGTCTACATTGGAATCAAAAATTTCATTTTCCACGCTCCAAAATGGATGCGTAGAAGGGGGATTATAATAAATAGGTTGCCCCAATTCATTTTCATAGGCAACACCCCCAAAATCATAGGAACGGGGGATTCTGGTGATTTGTCCCATGGCAGAACCTCCGTTTCCTGAAGTACCATTGCGCTGCTTCGATTTCACATAGGTTATGCTTCCTCCAACGTCAATGCCGTTATTTAATTTTTTATTGCCCCCTACCTGAACATTGTAGCGGTCAAAGCCGGTTTCCGGTACAATGCCCTCCTGATTGGTGGAGCTGAGCGAAAGGATATAATTGTCATCGGCATTTCCTGAGGCAATGCTGACTCCGTTTTGAAACATTTTGCCCTGCTGAAAGAAAACATCAAAGTGATTGGGATAGGCTTGATAGGGTACGGTTTCTCCCTGTGTATTGACTACTGTTTGGAAGCCGGGGGTGCCAAAAGCAGGACCCCAGGAATTGGTAGAGGTAGGAACAAAATTATTGGTTGTACCTTGCCCGTATTCACTTTGAAGTGGTGCGTAATGGATAGGATCCTGGACATTATAAGACGAAGTAACTGTTACTTCTGTCTTGTTATCCATTCCACTACCAGATTTTGTGGTAATCAATATGGCCCCGGCCGAAGCCCTTGACCCGTAGAGTACGGAGGCTGCAGGGCCTTTTAGTATATTGATCGACTCTATGGTCTCCGGAGCGATATCATTCAGCCTATTGGATGGCTGTGAGCCGAAAAGACTGGTCTGGGTATTGTCGGTATTGTTACTGAATATGATACCGTCCACAACAATCAGCGGTTGGTTGCTTCCGTTAAATGAAGTGATGCCCCGGATATTGATATTGGTTGAGGCACCGGGCGTACCGGAAGCGCTACCAATATTAACTCCGGCCAACCTGCCCTGGAGTGTGTTCAGGATATTGACTTCAGACCTTTGGGCAATCTCCGATCCCTTTACAGACTGAACGGTATAGCCCAGTGATTTTTCATTTCTCTCAATGTTTTGCGCAGTTACCAGCACTTCAGTAAGGATTCTTACATCAGGCTCCAATACAACGTCTATGGTTGACTGGTTTCCTATGGCGATTTCCTCGGTGGTGAATCCTACAAAACTAAATACCAAAACCTCAGCGTCTTCTGGAATTGCGATGGAATAGGATCCATCAATATCAGTAACAGTCCCGACTGTGGTTCCTTTTACTTGCACATTCACTCCCGGAATGCCCTCAGGTTCGTCGACAGAAGTCACCCTACCCGTTATTGTCTGGCCGTGTGCCATGACAATAAACACGGAAAGCACGAACAAAGCAGTGCTCAGTAGAACTTTTTTCATAATCATTTAAAATTTAGGTTTTTTAACAATTGCTATGCAATTAACACAATTATTAGCTAAAAGTTTTTATATGAAAAGATATTAATGTAAAAATCACAATACCTTTTAAATTATTGATAATAATTAAAGATATTACGCATATATCAATATTTGGAATAAATCATTACATTGTTATAATTAATTGGATAAGTAAAGAATCAAATCGAATAGTTATAATAAATTACAAAACTTATTTAATTTTATTAAATTACATTCCTTCCATAATATGAAAATATACAAAAATAATTATATCTTCTGCTTCTCAAATTTTAAGATACTTTATTTTAGCTTTTTAAAAAATACCGATTGATAAAAGGGTAAGACTGATTACTGTTCTTTGCTTTCTTCTTTTCCTTTGGCTACTTTTTCTTCCACGTTTTGATTTTCAGCAGCATCTGTATTGTCTACTTCCTCCGGATCAGAAGCATCCGGCTCAAAGGTAAGAACCAGCAAGACAGGAAAATGATCCGAACCGACTCTCTCCAGTTTTTTGAAATCTACAAATCCGAAATCATTGGAATAAAAAACATGGTCTAAAGGATACCGGAAAAGCGGCAAAAAAACATTGTAAGTATTGAAAAATCCCCTGCCTTCCCGAGGGTCTACCAGTTGGCTATATTCCCTAAACAGCGTTGAGGTCTGGGACCAGCCCACGTCATTCAGGTCTCCTGCAACAATAACGGGCCTGGGCGCCTCTTTTATTTTTTTGCCAATCAAGAGCAATTCAGTATCCCGCTCATAGGTATCCGAACCCGGCTTTGGTGGCTCGGGATGAACCCCATAAAAGTCAAATTGGTCACCGGAAGGTAGCTGTATTTTCGTGTGAATGGAAGGAATTTCATTTTTCACCAGGTAATTGACCTTGGTAGCGGTCAGGGGGAATTTGGAAAGGAAGATCATACCATAGGTATTTCCAAGCGGTTCCTTGACACTGTAAGGATATTTATCATCCAGATCAATCAGGGCTTCGGTCCAGCGTAAATTAGGTTCGGTCAGAAGGACGAGGTCTGGGTTTTCGGAAATAATCAACTTTAGCAGTCTTTCATATTCCTCGTTTTCCATGCGGACATTGCTTAATAACATGGAAAATTTTTTCTTTTGGTCTTCTGTAGTAGCTTTTTTGGCAGTTGGTGCTAAAAGTGGCGTGAAACCAACGATCATTTTTACCTGATAAGTCAGCGATGCCAAAAGCATTAATAAAAAAACCATCTTCAGCATTCTTTTTTCTTTCAAAAAAAAATAGGTTAAAAGGATAGCAAGAAGACAGAGCGATGCAATCTGAAGCCTGGGAAAATCAAATATCCTGATCCACCAGGTAGCCGTATCCAATATGGGCAGGGCGGTGGTAAGGATGCAGCTAATGCCCAGAATGTAGATAAGGTATTTCATAGCGTTGAATCGTCTGAAGGATCATTTTTGGATCAGACTAAAGGTTAAGATTTCTATTAACAGGTAAATTTGAACTTTTGTAGCAGTATGATCTCAACAATATTCTTACCAATATTGCAATTTGGACCGAAGGAGGGAATAATTTTATAGATCTGTTATTTCAGTTCTTTGATCATAATATTTTTGAATTCAACCCCCTGTCCCTCAGCCTGCAGCCCAATATACCCCTCGCTTAGCAGCTTTCCGTCTACTTTTATTGCCGGGTCAAATCCGTTGGCCACTCCGCTCCGATTTGGGGTTTTGTATATTCCAGCACCTTTTCTCCGTTCACTTTATGAATCACCAGGGAATCTCCATAAACAATGAGCTCAGCATTTACCCAGTCATTCATGGAAGGGTAGGAGAGGAGGAATTGATGCAATTAAGATAAAATACTGACTTCCGGTATTGAAAACTGTATGGCGCCAGTCTTCCGGTCCAAGATGGCGGTCGTAATTCCAACTTTTCCTAAATTGACCGCTTTATTCAGCCATGCATTTTCGTTTAGAATTTTATTTTTTGAATGTTCAAGGTTAAACAAGGTGATTTTATCTGACCATTCGTTTAAGTTATTATCTTTCAGATCTTCCAAACTATATTTCTTAGCAGTAAATGCAGGCATCAACAAATAACTGATGGGTTCCTCAGGATTTTTGATTTGTTGGATCAGGGCATGTTTGATGAGCCTGTTTTTATTATTTCCCAACATTAAAATCAAACGGGATCCCTGGATTCTGCAGGCCATTTCTACAGTATTGATCAAATGGCAGTCCACGAGGTTACCGGCAGCTTTTACAGGGATCAGATCACCGATACCGGTATTCAACAGCATGTTCAAAGGTTCCCGCATATCGATACAGTTGATCACTACCGCCAATGGCTCATCTTTGATAAAATCCATTAATTCTTTATTTCGAAATCGGCGGGATACCAGGTTTCCATCCACATATCGTTGGTTTCCGTTCTTCAGGTATTCCAAGATCTGCTGGGGAGTGAAAAGGTCTTTTTTATCAATTAGGGGATTAGCATCCACTTTTTTCACATTGCTATTGGGTTTATAGCTATCCTGTAATCCCATAATGGTTACATCGATCCCGTTTTCTTTGGCAAATGTATTCTGATAATCATCGAGAATTCCCAATACATCACGGTCAATATAGGAGGCAAAGGAAGCATCAATCACGACCTTTGTATTTTTGGGCAGGTTCCATAAAGTCCGTTTAATGGCCGGTTTGTTTAAAAAAGAGACTTCATTGGATAATTCCAGCCGGATGTTTTTTTTCTTGCTGGATTTACTGGTTTCCTCAAAATAGAAAGGATTGTAATAATTGCCGCGAAGGAGAAAGAAAATGCTGGAAGCTGTTCCAATCAATACCCCTAATAACACATCTGTCAGTAATATGGCCAAGGTAGTGATGGCGAAAGGAATGAATTGTGACAAGCCCTTGCGGTACATGTTTTTAAAAATGTCCACCGATGCCAATTTATAGCCTACTAACAAGAGGATGGCGGCGAGGGAGGCCAGCGGTATCTGGTTGATAATACCGCTCAGGAATAGCACACTGGCCGTCAATAAGGTGCCATGTATAATGGTGGAAAGTTTGGTCTCGGCTCCTGCTTCAATATTAACGGAGCTCCTTACGATTACTGAAGTAATAGGTATTCCCCCAAATAAACCTGCCAGGGTATTGCCAATGCCCTGGGCCACCAATTCCCGGTTGGGAGGACTTCTTCTTTTGTGCGGATCGAGATTATCTGCAGCTTCAATGGCCAACAAAGATGCAATAGATGCGATTAAAGCAATTGTAAAAGCGTAAGTCCATACTTGAAAGCTAAAGATAGATCCAAAATCAGGAAAAGTAATAAGGGAGACCCACCCTTCCACTTCAGGAATGTTCACCAGGTGGACACCATCCAAATAAAGGGCTGGAATAAAATATTTATAAATCAAATTGATGATCACGCCTAATATTACCACCATCAAAAAAGGAGGAAATAGTTTGATTCTTCTTAAGAACGTTTTATCCCAAAATATCAAAATCAGTAAGGAAAATATGGAAAGGATAATGGCACCAGGAGAATAAAGTTGCATGAGTCCTGCCAAATCAAGGGAGTCAAAGGTTAAATAATTCCCATCATCCACACCTTTCTTTCCATTTTCAATACCCAATGCATAAGGCAACTGCGAAAATATAAGGATCAGACCAATGGCTGCCAATAAACCTTTAATAATACTGGTAGGCATATAATCGGCAATTAATCCTGCCCTCATTAAACCAAAAACCAGTTGCAATAAGCCCCCAATAAAGAGGGCCATTAAAAATATTTCAAAGCTATCCAGTCTATTGATGGCTACCAATACCACCGCTGAGAGACTGGCAGCGGGTCCACTGACGCTTACTTCAGATTTACTGATGGATCCAATAATCACCCCACCGATAATCCCTGAGATCAAACCTGAAATTAAAGGAGCACCACTTGCCAGCGCAATGCCAAGGCAAAGGGGCAGTGCCACCAAAAACACAACAATACCTGCTGGTATATCTTTGGAGGGACGGCTGAAAATAGGCCTGCCAATGGTCTCAATTTTAGCCTTGTCAATTAATTCCTTAAAGTTTTTTCCTTGGTTCAAATTAATAATTTTTAATGGGTCACCCAATTGGAAAAAAGAATTTAACATCAAATAGCAAGGACTACTTAATTCCTGTTAAAAGGGCATTTAAGTTCGAATTTGGATCATTAAAACCGCCGTTGAAATTTAAATTCTGATCTTTATTGGTTTAAATTGTAAGCCAAGATATGGAAAATTATACAATTTTAAATCCTTTTAGCAATTACCTGCCCATTACCAATCTGGTTTGTACGGTTGCATTTTCCCCATCGGCCAATTGAATACTTATAGATGAAGCAGGGAAATTATCCCTGTCAATGAGCAAGGTGAATGTGTTTAGACCATAGGGTAAAGCGGCCATGGTCCCCTCCTCTGAAAATTCAAGTGGGGTTTTTCCAACCCATCCTCTCAGTCCATCGGTGGCATTGAAAACCAGTTCGATACTTCCTTCACGCAGGACTTCAAGTTCAAATTTTAAAATACTGACTTGTTCCCCATTTTCACCTTGCAGGATATTGATTTCATCCAAAGGCAAATCTCCACTAACCTTGCTGTAATTCGGGACCAGGTCAGCGATTTCCTGTGAATGGACGGCATTTTCCAACCCTTTTTCCCGGATAATATCTTGAATCTTTTCATTGGCCGGAAACATTCGCCATCTTCGAACCATCCTTTCGTTGGGCACCCTATAGTCACCTGTTGTTCCCAATTTACTTAAATAGGCCACCAGGTTGATGAATTCCTCTCTTTCCAGGCTGGCCGTTAAGCCGGGGGGCATTAAAGAACCCGGTACATTCCCATGTTCAGCAATCTGGGATTTGGGCAAAGATATTTCTGTTCCGGCCACATTTCTTAGGGTAATTTCGGAGCTACCTTCATTTGCCAGATATCCCATAATAATGCTGCCATCTGTTCGGGTTATTTTTTGGAGTTCATACCCCTCCTTAATGGTTTCCGCCGGATCCACCAAGGAGCGGATGATGTTGTCAATGGGGGAGCTTGTCCCTAAACTGCTTAAATCCGGACCAATCAGTCCTCCTGCTCCTCCAACAGCATGGCAGGTCTGGCACACCAGGTTTTTTCTCCTATAAATGGCTTCCCCCAATTCAGGGTTGGCTTTGGTTTTCACTTCCTGGGCGAGGGCATAAACCTGGTTGCCGTTGAGTTGTTGGGGCATTCGTTCAGGTGGTAAAATTCCCCCATAATCCTCCAAGGTCTTTTTCAAAGCCTGGCTATCCTTGTCATTTTGCCGGTACCAGGGAAGGTGCCGCTGCATGGCCTGCCGACCTGCTTTGGCCATGGTTTCAGGAATTCCATTTTTGGTTAATTGATCCACCAAAGCTTCCATGCTCTCTTTATGGTTAAGAAATGCAGCAAATAACCCAATGGCTTCTTCTGGCGTTAAGTTGCTGTTGAATAATTTAAGGGCTTTCTCCGAGGAAGCAACTGGGTCCAATGGAACCCATTGGGAGGTTGCCAAAATTTGAATTGGGGTAGGATATTTTTCTCCGGTCATGGATGCCAATAATTGATGACTGCTTTCATCTTCCATAGTGGCTAAGGCATGTAAAGCTTCTTTTTTAATGTTCAGCGCTCCATCTTCCACTAATTTGGCCAATCTCAAATTCAGCTCTGATCTGTTCCATAAACCGGATAAGCGGATGGCAGCTATGGCAAGCAGTTCATCATCATGAGGGATAAGTGGTGCAATTTTGCCCAAATCTCCGCTGGGTATCATGTTCCTTTGTTGTTTGGCTTCTATCAGCGCGTTTAATTGTGCCGTCCTGCTGGCATTTTCCAAAGATTGACCCTCCATGGCCATGTTGAAAAGTACATCCATTTCCCGGTGGGTACCATATTTGGCCAATGTACTCAAAACTTCTTTTTGATATTCATCTGGGGTATGCCCTTTTAGGTAAAGATCAGCCAACAAGCCTATGGCTGCGGGATCTTCTGTTGATTTTAGGGCGAAGGTTGTTTTTTTTGCCCCCTGAAAATAGTCGGGATCATTCATGATTTTTTTTAACCAATCCGGTTCCGATTTTCTGAGACTTTGCCAAAGTGCATAATCCAGGTATTCATCCATTGGGTAATCCAGCACGGTCAAAGCTATTTTAGCCGACTCTGGCGATTCTAATTTCCCTAATGCAATCAAAGCTTCCAACCTTACCCTGGGCTGGGGATCATTAATCATTTTCCCCAATAATTTGCCGGGCTCATCCATTTCTCCGATCCAATGCTGCATCACCCTTAATGCAGCAGCTCTGGCATTGGAATCGTCGGATATTAATAGGGTTTTCAGCAAAGATTCATTTTTTACTCCCATCATCTGGAAGACCCATAAACCCTCTATGAGGTGGTGTTCATAATTTTTTACATTGGGGGACAATCCATCTATCCATTTTTGCGTTGCGGCGAGTACTTTTTCTGTTTCAAAGGATTTAAGCAATTGTTTGGCCTGGATTCTGGTCCAGGCCTCCGGCTCTTGAAGGGAATTTAATAATTCTACAATGGTGGCTCCCTTTAGGTCTTTCTTCTCATGAAGTGGGCTGTTTTTGGCCTTAATTTTCCAGATTCGCCCATTTTCTTTGTCCCTGCGGGGATCATGAAAGTCCACTTCTCCATGTTGAATAATGGGGTTGTACCAATCCGCAACATAAATGGCACCATCAGGACCTTGAAGGATGTCAACCGGCCTGAAGGCTATGTGATCCGTCCAAAGCAAATCACCTGTCTGTTTGGATACAAAGCCGCTTCCCTGAGCTTCCAGTTCAAAGCGGTTCACCCTGTTGGCCCTGAAATCATTGGTGATAAGACTCCCATCCCAAGCTTTAGGAAGGTGGTTACCTGAAATGATATCCAGTCCGCTGTGCTTGGGCTGACCTGGATTTAAACCCCTTATGATGCGTTCCGCTCCCGGTGCAGTCACAAAAGTGGCTCCGGGAAAGGCATAATTGATGCCTTCAGTACCTGCTCCATCGGTGAGAAAAGTGCCGCCCCATCGGTCAAATTGTAAACCCCAGGGATTGATCAAACCTTTGGCAAAAACCTCCAATTCCAGGGTCTTAGGATTCAATTGCCAGACTCCGCCCCCTTCTAGCCTGCGTACCCCATAAGGAGTTTCAACATGACTGTAAATGTAAATGGATTGATTAAAGTACATCAAACCATCAGGCCCCCATCTAAAAGTATGAATAAGGTGATGGGCATCTCCGATACCAAAGCCCGTCAAAATCTGACGGCGTTGATCCGCTTTGCCATCACCGTTTGTATCCATTAGGTGCAGGATTTCGGTGGAATTGGCTACATACACCCCTCCATCTCCGGGTAAAATACCGGTAGGCGTATTGAGACCTTCCGCAAAAACGGTGGATTTGTCTGCCTTTCCATCTCCATTGGCATCTTCCAAAATATAGATTTTATCATTGGCAGTTTCTCCTGGTCTTAAATGAGGATATACCGAACTGCTGACTACCCAAAGTCGGCCTGCTGCATCCCAGTTCATCTGAATGGGCTTTGATACCATGGGTTCGGATGCAAATAGGGACACTTCCAGGCCATCTGCCACCTGAAACATATCCAATTGTTTTTGGGGATCCGGTGAGGGGATGTCCCGCAAGGCATTCTGAGCCGTGGCATCCATGATGAAAAACACGGGTGACAGGTAAGAAAAAAGGATGAATATGCAGGCACCAATGACAACCCTTTTGGATGGTTGACGGCCAACAATTTTTGGGAAAATTGAACTGGAATAGGCGTAGAAGTTCAGATAGGATAAGGGGTGATTTTTCATTGGTTGTGAAGTATTTTACCTTGAATGTTTTGGTTGGGATAAAAATCAATTTGGCCAAATTTATTCAATTGGACTTAACCGATAGGTATGGGTGGAAGGATTTTTGTAAAGGTGAATTTGGCCTTCCAGCCAATTGAGAAGGACATCTAATTCCTCTAAACCTTTTTTATGTCTACCTTGCTCATATGACCTGAATCCAATAATGTATGTTCGGTTTTGAGGCCGGTATTGATGGAAATAAACCTCATCTTTTTGGTGGATCAATTTTCGAAGTTGGTTGGATTGTTGGATGGAACCTTCTTCCTGCAGATTGATGCCCTTCGCCCAGTCCTTTGCCGTGCCACCGGCGGCTAAACTTCCATCTATGGTAAGTTGATAGTTGCCCTTTTTTAAACCGGAAATAACAAGATTCATGTTATTGGGTGTAGTCGAGAAGGAATCCCTTGGCGGTACCAAGGGCAATAATTCTTCTTCCACCTCAAATGCGAGGGAGTTATCTTTTGAATCGTTCCCGTGAACCGTAACCTTCTGATTGCTTTCCACCTGCATGGTTTTGGCATTGATACGTACCCTCCAGGGTGTTCTGGACAATCCCAGTAGATTTTCTATCAAGACGGTGAAGTGATAATAGCCGGCTTCATTAAGGTGGAATCCGTTGTCCGATATTGGAATTTTCGTTCCAATTTCCAAAAGAGGAGCATAAATATCAAGAAATGGTATTTGTCTTTCCGAAGCCGTAGTTGAAATGATTTTTCCAAATTGGACAAGTTTGTCGTTTTGGAATTGTAATAATTCCGGGCTGACGCCTTTAAATCTGGGGATAGGGGACAATAATAGGGGTTGGGCACCCAAAGCCTGAATGGTATCCAATAGCCTATCCAAACCCTCCTTAAAAAGAGATCGGTTACTGGCATCGTCCAAGGCTTCTATTCCTCCATAAGCTAAAAAAACCACATCAGGTTGGGTTTTTGATAATTGATCGATCAAGAGTTCATAGGCGGTGGGAGGGCTGGTATAATAACTTCGGGCCTCGCCAAAAACCGTATCTCCTGACCAGCCCAGGTTGCGAAAGGAGATTTTCCTTTCGGGCCACCGGCTGGTCAAAGCCAATTCCAGGAAGTTGAATTGTTGTTCATTTTCAAATAGTGAATTGCCCAGAAAGACCACCCGGTCACCATTTTTAAGTTCGAAGTGATGATTGGCATCCTGAGCAGGACTTAATGAAGTCATTAAAATGAAAAAGATGAAAGGGCAAAAATAGGGAAGGTTTCTAATGTCCATTGGACCTGGGTATGATTTTGAGTTAAGGATAAATAAATTATGGAAAGAGGCTAACCAATCAGAAGCCTCTTGTTTTCACCTTGCAATATAAGCAGACTAGATCAAATATGGGATCCAAACTTTATGGATTTTCCATTTAAATAAATAGTCGAAGGTTTTACTTTTAATCATTAGTTTTAAAATAAAAAACCAGATGATTAACCATTACCTCCTTTGCGTTTCTTTAATTTTTTCAGGCGATTTAGCCTAGCAACAGCTTAGGAATTTTCATTTTGAACCAGACACAATGGTCAGGATCATTCATTATCCATTGGACAATTTTAAAGCCTCCCGTAGTATTTTGGGAAATAACCGCAGCCTTCGATATGCCGATCAGGCTTAAATCCATGAAAAGGATAAGGAATTCCAATGTTACTACATTTATGAGTTAAGGGGCAAGAATAAGGGCGAATCCATCAGTCCATGTCCTTAAAAAATAATTCAAGATCCAATTGATATCCTTTGATCACAGCAGATTCCACCACATCCCCCGGGGAAAATAGCCGGGAGGGATAAAATTTTCCATTGATCAGGGAATAAATCAACACCGTCTGTTCATTGGGGTGAATAATCCAGTATTCCTTAACGCCTGATTCCTCGTAAACTTCGTATTTGTTTCGCAGTTCTTTTTTGTTATTTCCTGGGGACAGGATTTCTACAATCAGGTCTGGGGCACCAATGCACCCGGCGTCGTCCAGCTTATGGGGGTCGCAGATGACACAGATATCAGGTTGGACCACTGTATATATGTCCTCATTTTTTTTTGAGGGCCCGGGCAAGCGAACATCAAATGGTGCAGCATAAATATCACAGGAATTATTTTTAAGGAAATTGAAAAAAGAATAAAAAAGGTGTCCTGATATTTTTTGATGGAGCCCGTTGGGCCCGGGTGACATTTTAAAAATCCTGCCTTTGATCAGCTCCACCCTTTTATCCAGGTCCCATTTCAGGTAATCGGCATAGGAATGGTTTTGATAAGAAACATCAGGTTCTTCTGCTTTTTGCATGGGTATGTCTAATTTCAAGGTATTAAAATAAGAAAATCCTACATATATTTGAAATACTTTAGGTTTAATTTTTATATAAACAAAACCAATCTCCATGAGTGCATCCATAAGGGCAAAACCAGCCAGTTTTTCAAGGGTTACCATCACCGAATTGATGATTCCATCCTATGCCAATTTTGGCGGTAAAATACATGGAGGAATTTTATTATCCCTTATGGATAAGGTAGCTTATGCAGCAGCCAGTAAACACAGCGGTGCATATTGTGTAACCGTTTCGGTAGATACGGTAGACTTCCTGCAACCTGTTGAGGTGGGGGAATTGGTGTCTTTAAAAGCGTCGGTCAATTATGTGGGCAATAGTTCCATGATCATCGGTATTAAAGTGATCTCAGAAAATGTAATGTTAGGTTCAGTAAAGCATACGAATACCTGCTATTTTACCATGGTAGCCAAAGGGAAGGATGAAAAACCCACCATGGTGCCAAAATTGATATTAGAAAACAAAACGGATGTAAGAAGGTTCGTGGAAGCCATAAGAAGGAAAAAATACAAACAGGAGTACAGTGCCATTTTAGGAAAGTTAAAAAATAATCCTGATGATAGGGATATTTCTACTATTCTAGATGGCCAACGATGCCTTTTGGATCCTAATTTTATTGAATGATCCGACAATTATTAATAGGGTAATATTGGTTGGTTCAACATCACTTAAAAAGTTAATGATTATTTAATTTCCGGTTGCTTGAAAAAAAGAATTTAAATCATATCTTTAATTGATTGTTATCACATTTTTTCAAGATTCCTAATTGGATATTTACAGGAATAAATGTAGCAAAAGTGAAATATTTGAACATACTGACAGGAAATTTCCTATATGAAATCGGTGAGATTACTCAATTTACCAGAAGGTTTTTCAGTGAATTTCTAAAACCCAGGCAGGAATTTGGGGAATTTTTCCACCAATGTTACTGGGTTGGCTATAAAACATTGCCATTGGTAGGAACAACTGCATTTATCATGGGACTGGTGCTGACCATTCAAACCAGGCCCACTTTGGTGGAATTCGGAGCACAGTCCCTGCTTCCGGCTATGGTATCCGTTTCTTTGATAAGGGAAATTTCTCCAGTGATTACCGCACTGATCTGTGCCGGAAAAATAGGCTCTGGCATGGGGGCTGAACTCGGATCCATGCGTGTTACTGAGCAGATTGATGCGATGGAAGTTTCAGGCACTAACCCTTTTAAATATTTGGTAATCACCCGGGTCATGGCCGCCATGTTCATGTTACCTGTTTTATCCAGCCTTTCCAATGCCATATCTTTATATGGGGGGTATTTGGGGGTTAATATCCGTGGAACGGTTAGCTGGAACCTCTATTGGTCCCAGGTATTTGATGCCCTGAGTTATGGGGATCTTATACCTTCCCTGATCAAATCCTTTTTTTTTGGTTTCGCAATTGGCATAATTGGTTGCTATAAAGGGTATCACTCCAAGAAAGGGACGGAAGGCGTGGGAAGATCTGCCACCTCAGCAGTAGTGTTGGCATCTCTTCTGGTATTTATTATAGACCTCATTGCTGTTCAGATTACGGATATTCTTGGGTTAACTTAAAATTGATTAAAATGAATCCAGTTGTCCTCGTGGAAAATATTCAAAAATCTTTTGGAGAAAACCATGTCCTTAAGGATTTCTCCCTCTCGGTATTTCCCGGGGAGAATCTTGTCATTCTTGGGAAGTCAGGTTCAGGTAAATCGGTTTTGATCAAATGCATCATCAATCTTATTCCTGCCGACAAGGGAAAAATTAAAGTATTGGATAGAAATATCCAGGAGATGGAACAGGAGGAACTTGACAACCTGAGGTCAAAAGTAGGTTTTTTATTTCAAAGTAATGCCCTCTATGATTCAATGAGCGTAAGAGAAAACCTGGAATTTCCTTTGCGCCGGCATTGGAAAAAAGAACAACGTCTAAAAGGGGCGGAAAAAGCAGTATTGGAAGCTTTGGATGATGTAGGGCTGGCCCATACCATAGATATGATGCCAGAAGAATTATCTGGGGGGATGCGGAAAAGAATTGCTCTGGCCAGGACTTTGATTCTCAAACCAGAAATTATTTTGTATGATGAACCGACAACTGGGCTAGATCCGGTTACTTCCCGGGAAATAAGCCAGCTAATGCTACGGGTACAGAAAAAATACAATACTGCCTCCATCATCATTTCCCATGATATGAACTGCATTAAAATTACAGCCAATCGGGTGATCATGCTTATTGAAGGCAGGTGTTATGCTGATGATACTTATGATCACTTAAAACAATCCACAGATCCGAAGATCCTCGAGTTTTTTGAATGACCATGAAAAATAGTAAAATAGATAATTCAAAAGTAGGTTTAATGGTTTTGGCAAGCGCATTGTTCCTGGTATTTACCTTATACATGGTAGGTAGGAACCAGGATATTTTCCGCTCCAATTTCACCCTTACTGCTATTGTGAGCCATGTGAATGGTTTGGTTCCGGGAAATAATGTTAGGTTTATGGGGCTGGATGTTGGAACGGTCAAATCCATAGAAATGGCCAACGACACTGCCATTAACGTTACAATGGTCATCAATAAAAAGATGAATCCTTACATTAAGAAAAACGCCAAAACGTCAATAGGTACCGATGGTCTGATGGGGAATAAGCTGATCCAAATTAATCCAAAGGAAGGCTTTGCCCAAGTGGTTTCAGATGGAGATACTATCTTTTCTGATAAACTCGTAGAAACTGATGAGATGTTAAATAAGCTTAATTCGACCACCATACTAATTGAAAAAACCTCCTTAAATCTTTATCAGATTTCTGAAAAACTGAATACAAGTCAGGTGCTTTGGGATTTGCTTTCAGATTCCACAATTACCGTTGATATAAAGATGGCCTTGTCCGCTTTTCAAAAGGCCAGCGTCAATGCTTCTGAAATGCTTCAGTCCGGAAAAGCCATAGTAAAAAACCTTGAGCAAGGAAAGGGTTTGGTGAACATGGCCTTTACGGATACCCTTAT
Source organism: Cyclobacteriaceae bacterium (assembly GCA_040905165.1). Lineage (GTDB taxonomy): Bacteria > Bacteroidota > Bacteroidia > Cytophagales > Cyclobacteriaceae > Cyclobacterium. The sequence continues at coordinate 32,762 of JBBDSA010000050.1, forward strand.
TTCCCGGAATTTATTTTCCTCCGTGGAGCACCTTCAGGTATCGAGTCGCCATTTGGAAAATATGTTGGGGGAGATTAAAAATTGGATGGAGCAAATTGAGGCAGGGGAGGGGACAGCAGGATTGATATTGGGAGATAGTTTATTCAGAGAAAAATTGTTGAACAGCGCCTTGAACCTGGAAAAGGGGACTGATGATTTTCACCAGAATATGGAAGCCCTGAAATCCAATTTTTTATTTAGAAGGTATTTTAGAAAGCTGGAAAAAGCCAACCGGAAGGATGGGGATGACCAAGATTAAGACTGTTGCCCAAAAATCATTAAAATTTAAGAAATTAAAAACAATGCATTTTATAACATTAAATACAAAAACAATTTTAAACTTCAGTCTTTTTCGAACACCAGGAAATGTTGAATGTTCATGAACTGACCGTTTTTTACCAGTGTAAATCCATTGGCAGACAGTTCCTTTTCGACCTGTTTGACAGTCATTTTGTGTAGGGGTTTGATGGCCACCTCGGGGTCCTCTCCCCGGTATTCAATCAATAAAAGCTTTCCATTCTGTTTTAAACTCTTTTTTATTTCCGTTAACATTTCCTTCGGGTAGGAAATTTCGTGGTAGACGTCTACCATGATCACTAAATCGATGGAATTTTGGGGTAAGTTAGGGGATTTTTCATTTCCCTTGATGGCTTCTACATTCTTTTGGCCAATCTCTTTGCTTTTGTTACGGATGTATTGAATGGCTTCATCCTGGATTTCCACGGCATATACCTTTCCATTCGGGACCTTGGGCGCAATCCGGAAGGTATAATAGCCGGAACCAGCGCCAATATCGGCCACTACACTTTCCCGGGTCACTGGTAAATTCTCAATGGCCAGGGCGGTATTTTCCTCTTCAGGTCTGCTATCCCTTTCTAACCATCCCATGCCATGAAAGCCCATGATCTGGGAAATCTCCCTGCCCATGTAAACCTTTCCGGTTCCATCCCGGGTAGGGGTTTTAAAAAAATAATCTGTATGCCCAGCATTCCCGGAAGGAGAATTCTGAGCCAATGTGCCATTAATGCTGGCAATAAAAAGGAAGAAGACAGAGAATAGTATTAAGCATCGCATCATAAAATTTAAAACGGGAAAACCAATAGGTTGTTTAAAATGAAGCGTAATTCATTGGGATTTCGTCAGGATGATACCACCAAATTTGGGCAGGCCTACTTTTATGGAAAAGGGTAGATCATCATAAGCCCCTTCTGTATTTACCTCGACCAAATTTACTTCTGAGAAATCACCATCATAACCGGTATAGCCACTATTGAATCTTACCTGCCATAATCCGGAAATCGGAAGACCTATTTGGTAGTCCAATAGAACCTGATGAGAATAGTTTAAAATGACGATACAGGGATTTTCAGGATGGTCATGATGGGTTCTACTGAAGGCCAGGACCAATGAATTTCCATTAAAATGCAAGGTCTCTATTGATTGACCGGTCAGACCAATGGCATTTTGCTGTTGACCATTTCTAAGTAAAATCAAGTCCCTGTATAAACGGGATATGCCCTCAAAAATCTTTTGTTTTCCCCAATCCAAAGGCTGATCATCCGAAAATTCCCCCTCTGTGACAAATTCCTGCCCCTGAAAAATCATGGGAATTCCAGGGGCAGTCAAAAGTGTGATCGCCCCCAGGGTTGATTTCAATTTTGCATATTCACTATCAGCTTGTCCAGGTTGGATTTCTTCAGGAAGCCTGGCCGATCCGTTGGCCACATCATCGTGTGATTCGGTATAAATGATTCTTTGAAAGGCATCATTATTAAACCGGAGAAACAATGATTCGACCACCATCTGTAAATTCCTGTGCTTGTCTTCTATCTCAACAAGAATCCTTTTGATACCATGTGCGAATCCCGGTCCCCACTGTGAATGAAAACCGAGTCCGTTTTTTGAAATGGGGGCGGTCACCACCATATCGGATTTGAGGTCCTCGGCAATCAAAATTTTATGGGGAAAACTTTCGCGTATTTCGGCATTAAGCTGCTGCAAAAATCTGAACCCTTCAGGAAGTTCAATTTTTTTAAGGGGATTGTCCATGTGCAAATACCTAATAAATGCAGTGGCATCGTATCTCAAGCCATCGCATTGGTAGTCTTTCAGCCACATCATGGCATTGTCCCTCATAAAATTTCTGACCTCTTTTCTACCATAGTCAGGACGGTTTTCACCCCAGGGTGTTTTTGCCCGATCATCATTATAAAAGTATATCCCTCCATAATCACCCTCATGCCACCCATCAAAACGCCAAATATCCATATCAGAAGGTCCGAAGTGATTGTAAACCACATCCATGATGATGGCAATTCCCCGAATGTGCGCCTCAAATATAAAATGTTTCAGGCCATCAGGCCCTCCATAAGCCGTCTCCACCGCAAATTGGTGGGCCGGATTGTATCCCAATGACCGGTCACCCATAAATTCCATTACAGGCATCAACTCAATCGCATTGATTCCTAAGTCTTTTAAATAATCCAGCTTTTTTGCCGCAGTAAAAAAATCACCTACCTCTCCTTCTTGCTTACCTTCCGTGTTGAATGTCCCCACATGTAGCTCATATATTACCAGCTGATTAAATGAGGTGATTTTAAATTGATGATCCTCCCAATCTTTATAAATATCATAAACAATGGAATTCCCGTCACTGTTATTGTTTTTTTTTGCATAGGGGTCCTTTTTTTTCAATTTGGACTCCCCATTCATTAGGACAAACTTATATTCATCACCTTCTTTGGATTGTTTTACATGCCTGGCCCAATAACCGTTACCCTCAGCATTCAAAGGTAAAGTTTCTTCCTGCCAATCATTGAATGAACCCGTTACAAACACTTTTTGTGCATGGGGAGCCCAAACCCTATAGGTAACCCCTTCCTTGCCGACGATAGCACCCATGCCATCTAACAATTCCTCTTCCATTTCCTATTAAAATAAATTTATTAGATTTAAAAACCCCACAAATTACAATAATTCCAAAATCATTAGATAAATATATACAATTTTATCTTAATATACCCTTACTTTTATCTCTCAAAATATGTGGATTGCAGTACTTTTTTTCCCATTTATTATTGTTTTACAATTTGGCTGGGTAGCCTTTTGCAAATACTGAAAATGAAATGCGAAATGTTAAAAACAGCATATATTTAATAGAGATAGATAAATTACCCTAAATTATGTCTAAATTGCAGCTTATTAATGGAATTTTTGAATTTTCCCGAATCCTACTTGTTTGTTTATACAGTTCCTATCACTGCATTATTTAATTTAGTTAAGGTAAATGGCCTTCAGATCCCGTAATTTCAAAATAGGAGGGAAAGATCATTTCCAGGGAATGCATCAAACCATTTAAAAATTATTCCATAGTTAATTGATCATCATAATGTATGCTATCAGGAGAACAGAACAATACCGTATACCTATCAAAATTATTAAATACTGACCCAAAATACTCCGTCAATTGTAAAACCCTCATCGGAGAATTAGAAAATCATCATATACCCTATCATTTTTTGGAGGCTACCAAACAAATTTGGTGTCGGGATTATATGCCCATTCAGGTAAGCAAAGAAAAATTTGTTCAATTTCGGTATGAGCCTTCTTATTGCCGGCCCTCTCCTGAATATTATACCGATTCGGATTTGGTCTGCAAAGTAAATGGCATCAAAACCATTTCATCAACCATTAAACTGGATGGGGGCAATGTGGTCAGTTGGTCTGATAAGGTCATCTTATCTGATAGGGTGGTGGATGAAAATCCTGAATTTCCCTCAAAAACCAAATTATTGGCTGAACTGGAGAAATATTTTGAAACTGAGGTGATTATCATTCCTCAAATCGAATTGGATTATATCGGACATGCAGACTCAATGGTCAGGTTTGTTGACAGTAAGACCCTCATAGGTAATGACCGGAAGATGAAGGGGAAAGCCTGGAAGACAAAGATGGATAAAGTACTGCGGAAGCATGGGTTAAACTATATTGATGTTCCTTTTTTCCACCATAAGAATAAAATTTATCCGGACAATGCGATTGGTTGTTATGTTAACTTTTTGGAGGTACAGCATTTGATAATAATTCCGGTTTTTGAGATAGAAAATAACCGGGACGATGAGGCCTTGGAGGTTTTTTCCCAAGCCTTTCCCCATAAAGAATTATTGCCCATAAATTTTAACCAAGTGGGGTTTTCCGGAGGTTTATTAAACTGTGCCACCTGGACCCTGCAAGAAGATAAATAGTGGTTGTGAAAAAATGGTACCCCGACAAGGAGGTAACCTATTCAAAAAAGAGAATTAGAAGGTTGATCATAAAAATTGCTCACAAATATGGCAATAAGTAGAGTGGGATTTGCTATTTTTATATTGAATTCGATACGCCCCAATTCTTAGAAAATGAAAAATTTAAGTATTTCCATATTTCTTGCTTTGACAATTTGTTTTAATCTTTTCGGGCAGGATAATTTCCCGGACGAAAAGGAAAAAAATGCGATTTATACCCTTATCGATCAATATTCACTTGCCAGGGACACCAAAGATTCGATTTTGCTTAAAAAAATATTAACAGGTGATGTGGATCAATTGGTTTCTTCTGGGGAATGGAGATATGGGATAGAAGAAGCCATATCCGGGATGATGCGGAGTTCTGCCGCAAATCCGGGAGACCGCCAGCTTATTGTTGATAACATACGGGTTTTTAATTCGAAATCCGGAATCGTGGATTGCAGGTACGAAATAAAAAATTCAAACGGCTCTGTTCGGAAAATGTGGAGTACTTTTTTCATCACCTATTCCGAAGACAGTTGGAAAATAGCCGGAATTAGAAACATGCTACCTGCTCCACAGGAATAAACTGCTAAACCAAATTTTAAAATTAATTATTTGATAATTGTCCATTCCGATAATAATTTCCTCCAACTGAATTCACGGATCATTAAAATTGGTTTCAACAAGTTTTTGATTTAATCAACCCTCATTCCAAAAGGAATTACCTTTTCACTTCGCCCACTATTTTGATCGCTTCTTTGGCCATATCATGGATTTTATTGTAGTTTTTTTCCTCCAGTAAAGGCTTGCTTACCAATTTACTGCCCATGCCTACCGCACATACGCCTGCTTTAAACCAGGCTGCAATATTTTCCCTGTCCAGAGAGACCCCTCCGGTGGGCATAAACATCAGATCAGGAAACAAGGCTTTGATGGAACTTAAAAAACCAGGTCCCAACATGTCACCAGGAAACAATTTGATCATTTTTGCACCCATATTTTCGGCTTTGATGATCTCAGAAGGGGTCATGCATCCGGGAATCCAAAGCATTTGATGTTGGTCAGCCACTTCAGCGACTTCCTCCACCAGCCCAGGGCAAATAATAAAATCGGCACCGGCTTCAATATAGGTTGTCGCCATCTTTTTGTTTTTGATCGTTCCAATTCCCAAAAGCAGATCCTTCATTTCACTGTCTCTCAGGGCCACCATTTTTTTAAAATTATTCAAAGCAGCTTCCCCACGGTTGGTATATTCCACCATGCGTATCCCGGCACGGTAAAGGGCCCTTAATACTTCCAAACTCACCGTTTCATCTTTATCGAAGTACAAAGGTAAAATGCCCTGTTCGGGCATTTTCATTAAAATATTCTCTTTCTTATTCATAAGTTTTTTAGTAAAGTATTACCTGAAAACATAGCAAGGCAATCAATTTAAACTATTGATTATCAGCGCAATAATAACCTGTGTTAAATTCTAACTTTAATAACCATTTTTTTGATCATCCCTTCTCCAATCATTGGAGAATGCACATCTTCGGGAAACAGAATTACAAATTGGCCGCTTTCCATTTGAAAATACATATCGGGCTCATCGGTATAATAAGAAACATCTTTCTCAGGATTATAGGGTTCTTTGAGAATTCCACAGGTTTCCCTTGGTTTCCATCCTATGGTTTCTTTTCCATTTATACAGATTTGAATATCAATATGTCGATCATGGCATTCGAATTTTTGATTGGCCTCTGCAGCGGTTTTGGAAGGTTTTTCAAAGACCATGGCCTGTAAGGCCTCCCCATCAATTTCATACTTACCGTTTTCCAATTCGGCAAAATTTTGAGATTGGATGAAAGAAAATGCCTTTTTAAAAAGCGGGTGAATACAACTGTATTTTGTTGTATTGGAAAGGGTATCAAGAATCATAATTTTGGATTTTAATGGTTACCGCTGTACCCTTCCACTGGCATCGCCCCCCATTAGGACTTTTACCTCGCTTAGTGTAGCGTGGTTCATATCTCCAGGGAAGGTATGCTTTAAGGCTGAAGCCGCCACTGCAAATTCACAGGCATCCTTTAATGACATTTCCTCCACTAGACCATAAATAAATCCACTGGCAAATGAATCCCCGCCGCCAACACGATCCACAATTCGGATATCATATTTTTTTGAATGATAAAATTCGTTTCCATCATAAACCAATGCGCTCCATCCATTGTCTGATGCACTATAGCTTTCCCTCAATGTAGAAGCAATGTATTTGAATCCGAATTTTTCTTTCATTTGCTTGAAGACATCTTTATACCCTTCCAGATTCAATTCCCCTTTGGTTACATCAGTTTCCTTGCTTTTGAAACCTAAAGTGGTTTCTGCATCTTCTTCATTTCCGATACAAACATCCACGTGTTGGCAGAGTTTGGTCATTACCTCCCTGGCTTTTTCCTTACTCCATAATTTTTTACGGTAATTGAGATCGATACTGGTGGTAACTCCATGGGCTTTTGCTGCCTTTAACGCAGCCTCCGTCAGGGCTGCAGCTTTATCACTAAGAGCAGGGGTTATCCCTGTGGTATGGAACCAAACTGCTCCTTCAAATATCCTGTCAAAATCAAAATCAGAAATCTCAGCTTCGGCAATGGAGGCCTCTGCCCTGTCATAGACCACTTGAGAAGCTCTCATGGAGGCCCCCGTTTCGAGAAAATAAATGCCGAGTCGATTACCCCCTCTGGCAATGAATTGGGTATCCACACCAAACCTTCTCAAATGATTAATTGCAGATTGACCGATGGGGTTATCCGGTATTTTGGACACGAATGTGCCATTAAGGCCATAATTACACAGGGCTCCCGCCACGTTGGCTTCACCACCTCCATAGGTAACATCAAAAGTATCTGATTGTACAAACCTCTTAAAGTCAGGGGTGGAAAGACGAAGCATTACTTCCCCAAGGGTTACGACTTTTTTTGACATGTTGAATATAATGATTTAAATTAAAATTGATTTACCATAATAATCTGTTGGATTTTGTCTTTTCAGAACCCCGGTATAATAGGGCTGTTTATTAAATCCGGCAAGTAAAACTTGATAAGATAAATTGTCAGTGGGAGACCTAAACTCCTAAACAGATCCTTAGAATTTAAAACAAGTCTACTCTTTTATTTTATCAAAACCAAATTTTATACCTCCCATTTCCGGCCTCTTTTATTTATATTATTAGGTGTCAGTAACATAAAAAACCCCTCTAAGATCTCTGCAACAACCTATCGGTAAATGCAGTCCGAAAACCTTTTATAGAATTCACTTACTTTTTATTTTAACTGCCGATTAGGGGGTTTTGAGATTCGGAGCTTATTCCAGATAAGGGGAGCAGCTAAAAAGGCGCTTCTGAATTCAGCTGTATTCTTAAAAGACAACTGCTCCAATTCCCGGTATTCATAATTGACATTAAAGGTAGAAACTTCAAATGGCCAGGGGGAAACAATTAGTTCTTGGTCCTTTTCCGAATACAATTGGTAGGATTTTTTATCGGGCCCGGTACTGATTTCAATTTTTCTATTTTCCGCTTGGACCAGATCCTGGCAGATCAATAAGGAAAAAGCATCACAAAATTCCAATAGGCTATAGCTGTCATCAATTTCTTTGGTTGTTACTTGAATTGCTTTCATCCATAATTTTTCTTTGTTTTTCAATTGGTCACAAAAAGACTTGGCTGAAGGATCTTCCCCATACAAAAATTGAATATGGCGGGAAATGAGCAGCCCGACATAACAGCTTTTTATCATTGCGCTGTTCAATAATTTTTCGCAATACTTTTTATCAAAGGCCTCCATTTTAAAATTCCTGGGCCCGCCGTTTTCCTCCAATAGGTCTGGTTTTTCTATTTCATTGTTGGCATCATCATGTTCGGCTGTGGCGATCAAGGTTTCGACCCATCGATCAGGCTGGTTTTCTTTTTTCCAAAAAGCGCAGATTTGGGCAGCGAGTATTCCGTGTGAACACTGGGAAACGATCCTCCATCCCTTTTGAGTATAATTGACAATCATTGTGAACTGTAAGTAAGCTGCCATAGGGTATTTCTACGATCATCGTTGACCAGTAAGTAGCCATCAGGCAGTTCAGTTAAGGCCACATGCCTTCCGTAAACTTCTGACTCCTCCCTGTCGGAAATAAACCCAGTAAGAAAATTTCGATTCATTATGTGTATTCGATTTAAATTCATTCATTTCTTTAAATTTCATCGCAAGAAATGAACCAAATTCTCAACCATCCATTTCCGTTTCACAAATGGTTTTAATTTTAAACAAATAGTAGTAAATTTATTAGGGCGGGATGAGTCACCCGATTTATAGGGTTAAAAGGATTATTTTATCAACAACCTCATGCTAAATTTCTATAATTAAGGATATCAAAATAAATGGATCAATGATGGATAAGGATTTCAAAAATTTAACTAGGGCTGGTCTATTGACAGGATGGCTATTAATCGGCTGGGCATCTACAGGTTACGGCCAGGATTTGAATGAGAAAGTTGAAAAGTTCCTGCAAGAAAACCAGCAGGAGTGGAAAGATATGAATGTCCCCTTCGAGGATGGGCAGATTTTACACGACATTATTGTGGAGAATAATTACCAATCTGCCTTGGAAATTGGTACTTCGACCGGACATTCCACCATATGGATCGCTTGGGCACTCAGCAAAACTGGGGGGAAGCTGATCACCCTTGAAATTGATGAAAATCGGCAAAAGGAAGCCAAAGAAAATCTGAAAATTGCGGGATTATCAGGATTTGTGGATTTCCGGCTGGGGGATGCTCATCAGATTGTCAAAAAATTGAACGGGCCTTTTGATTTTGTTTTTTCTGATGCCGATAAATCCTGGTATGTGGAATATTTTAAAGATATTCATCCAAAATTAAATTCCGGAGGCGTCTTTACTGCCCATAATGTTCTTCAAAATATGAGCGGCATCAGCGAGTACCTGGATTTTGTTAAAAACCAATCTGATTATGAAACAACTGTGGACCGAACAAGCCGTTCAGGAATTGCCATCAGCTATAAAAAATAAAAAGTACACCCTGATTACCGGTGCAAGCAGTGGAATTGGGAAAGCATTTGCATTTGAATGTGCTTCGAGAGGAATGAACCTGTTACTTGTAGCCCTTCCAGAGCCAATTCTTCAAGAAACCAAGGATCAGATTCTGGAAAAAACTCCTGTTGAAGTCCTCACTTATGGGATGGATTTGACTGATCCTGCAGCAATCGAAGCTTTGTATACTTATTGTATCGATAAAAACATAGAAGTCAATATGCTTATCAATAATGCCGGAATGGGGGCAGGAGGGAAATTTGAAAACATAAAGCTGGAGGTTTATCTCTCTATGCTAAAATTAAACAACCAGGCACTGACATTGATGACCTATCATTTTTTACCCATGTTAAAACAACAAACTTCTGCTTTCATTTTAAATATGAGCAGCATGGAGGCTACTTTACCACTTCCCTATAAAAGTGTTTACACTGGTACCAAAAATTTTGTGTATGCCTTCTCGTTGGCCTTAAGGGAAGAATTGCATCATAGCTCAATAAAAGTATCTGTAGTCTGTCCAGGACCCGTCATGACCAATCCGGAGGCATTGAAAAGGATGCATGCCCATGGTTCAAGGGCTAAACTGGTGACATTAATGCCGGAGGAAGTGGCAGCGATCGGAATTAAAAATCTACTGAAAGGAAAAGGAGTTACTGTACCGGGAAAAATAAACTGGATGATTGTAAAACTCATGAAATTTTTTCCAACAAATCAAAAAATGAAAATACTGGAACGGCTGTTTCGGGTGTACAGTGACCACTGAAATTTTCCGGAAGGTAAATTTATATTTAGTGGGTTTCTTATTTGGAGAAGTTTTTGCTCTTGACAGTAAGATAGTATATTTAATCTGCTTCTATGGAAATTTTAGTTGGTCTTTTTATTGCCGTCATTATTTTGGGTATCATTCTGATTCCGATTTTTTACTATACCAAACGGAGTTCTGATATCAGACTGGAAGGTGAAAGGCTGATCATCCGGTATCCTTTACGGAAAATTGAAATCCATTTGGGCAAGGACCTTAAAAGCTGGAGCTTACAGGAAGCCAGGTTCCTTTGGATTGGAAAGGTTTTTGCGGTCAATTTGGAACTTAATAGTGGGAAATGGCATCATGTAAATTCCAGATTCAACCCGGAAAGCTATGAAAATCTGTTAGAAATGTTGGAGGGTTCTTATATGGAAAAGAACCGCAAAAGCGATAGGTAGTGGGGATTCATTTATTTAAAAATATTCCGAAATATGGGTCATTTCCTTACTTAATTCCCACAGTCTTTCAGCATTTTCCTTTGAATTGGCATTTTTAGAAGCAGGTTTCTGTTTACAATTGTCCCAATATTTTCCGTTAATATTTTGAACTTCCTTTGAACTGGCCAGATAGATGGAAGTTGCAGCACCTTTTTCCGGAGAGACTCCTGCGAGGCGGCGTAATTTCCACATGATGGCATGAAATGAAATGGTATGTTTGATGCCAATGTCGGTTTTCACCAAACCTGGCTGAACTGCATGGATTTTAAGGTTCTTGAAAGGGTTCCGTCGATCAAATTCTTTGGTAAATAATACATTGGCCAATTTGGACTGGGCATAGGCTCGCAGACCATGGTAATTTTTGCTCAGGTTCACATCCTGAAAATGGATTTTCCCGTGAAAGTGGGAGTCAGAACTTACATTGATGACCCTGGCATCCGGGGATTGGCGCATCAGCGGAACCATTAAATGGGTCAGGAGAAAAGGACAGAGATGGTTAATGGCCCACTGACGCTCAATACCATCTTCAGTTAGTCCGAATTCAGAAAACCAACTACCTGCGTTGTTGACCAACACATCCACTTTATCATATCCTTTTTTCAGTGTGTCTACCGCTTCCCTTATCTGCTTTTGGGAGGAGAGATCGGCAATGGCCCAATCAATTTGTGCTTTCGGGATTGATTTTAAAATTTCACTTTGGGCCTTTTTGGCTTTTTCCTCAGTCCTGCAAATCATAATGACTTTTGCGCCTTTCATACAAAGGGCTTTCGCCGTTTCATAACCGATTCCGGTATTGGTACCCGTCACAATACATGTTTTATCAAGCATGAGTCATGGTTATTTTTAGAATTTCAACATAAGAAGACCATTCCGAACAGCAAATATTCCTCAATTTCTGTAGTTTAACTGAAGGCCATGCAAAAAATTCCTCATGATCTGATCCTTGCACAGACGAAATTGAGATTGATCCGGTTTTCTGAAAAAAGCACTCAGTTCATGGGGGCTTAGGTACCGGTCTACACTTTCCAGAATATCCAGGATGTCTTCGTTTTTTAGGTTCAAGGCAATTTTAAGTTTTCTTAAAATCAGGTTATTATTCAGCCTTTTTTCGGGTACGGGTAGGGAATTTTCTTTTTTACCTCTTAGGTGGATAATCATTCCATTGAGGAAATTGGCAAGATACAGGTCATTGATGGGCTTAAAATTCGGATCATCTTCCTTTTTTAACCAATCGCTTACTTCAGCCCTGCTTACCGTCAATTCGGCAAGCCCAAAAATCTTGATCATGCGATCGTCATCATAATCAAAAGTATAGCGCAAGCTTCGGAGTATGACATTATTATTCATATAAAGCGGTTTTCAAGTCATTAATATGGACCCAATTTATCATTTTAATTTGGGGACTTTATGTTTTTTAGAAAAAAGCATCTGATTTATTAATTGATCTGAAGATACAAAGTCCCTGAATGTCTCTTTCTATATAAAACATAATCAACTTGATTTTCACTTCAGAGACCCAACCAAAATCAATTTCAACATCTTGAATATATTTAGCTTGTCATTGCCTTGGCAAAAAATAAAATATTTGAAAAATACTTTAAGAAATTGTTGCAACTAAAAATTTTAAAAGCTACATTTAAAACAACAAGTAAGAGATAAAAGGCCAAAAGTAGAATTTCGGACGATGATTGAAAATCCACGATAAAGGTATTAATGAACCGAGACTTTTAAGTCAAAAGTTTGAAACGGGAAACTGCAAAAAAATACCGGAATCAGGTGATCCAATCGAAAGGTTGCGACGACTGGATTTTATAATCTAATGTTATGATCTTGGGCAACTGAGTGAAAAGCCATAATAACTGTAGCTTGTCGTGATTTGAAGATTAAGGTCTTCAGGTGATGGAGCGGAAAAAACTTCAAGGGTTTTTTCCGCTTTTGTTTTTATAGGGTATTATGTACTTAACCATTTAAGCCTCCAATTACGAAATTTCAATCATGGAGATACAGGATAATGGAAGATTAGTACTGAAATTACAAATCGCTTTTTATCTGTTTCGGAAAAAGTAAATTATAAAAGCTTTTAACAGGGATTGCAAATCCCTGTTTATCTGGGTTCGAAATTACAAATTTCGAACAGCAGGATTTCGAACAGCAGGTATTTTTGTTGTTTTTGTAAAATAAAAATGGGAAAGCAGATTTTTAAGTATACCAAAAATTATTGTGAGGAAAACATTTGGCACCTGTGCCAACATCCTGATTTAGAAGCATTGGATAAAAAGGTGTTGATCATTTCCAATGAAACCAAGAACTGCCCCTTTTGGCAACAAAAATCGACGGCTGACTTGGGGCCTGTATGGTGGGATTACCATGTGGTGCTTTTGGCTTTGGACTCGGGCATATGGTCGATTTATGATTTTGACTCCTGCCTGGAATTCCCCATCTCTCTGGTTACCTATCTCCACCAAACCTTTCTGTTGGAAATTTTCCGTCAAGAGCATTTACCTTTTTTCAAATGTTTGCCGGCCACAACCTATATCAATTCTTTTAGTTCTGACAGGAGCCATATGAAAGACACAGAGGGCAATTGGATTTTTACACCCCCTTCCTGGCCAATCATTGAGCATGGGCAAAGCCATAAGTTGGAAATGGAGGAAATGATGGACTTCAGCCTCGCAAGCTCCCAAAATATCATTCATTTGGATGAATTAAAAGCCACCTACCTTATAGATGGGAATGAATAAGGCTTTAAAAAGGGGAAAGAAAGAGATGGAATATTCCACCGTTCTCTGATACTGCACAAAAAATTTCTCTAAGCCCATCAGATCTTTTTAAATAAGTACTACGAATTAGTCGATCAAATGGTAGCATCACCGATATACAATATTTTGTTCTATAAGGATAAAAAAATGTATTAAATATAAATAAACTTTTGATAATTCGAAAATTAGGATTTATCTTTAGAAGGATCGAATAGAGGAAATAAATTTCAATTCTACCGCATAACCAACTTTTTCTGAACCCAATCAAATTCGTACCATTGATTCGAACTATAACTTCTTATCATTCATCACGATAATTTATCGCACCTCACAGGACAGAACGAAGCCTGAAATTTGATTTCAATAAAAAGTAGGCTATTCACATTCGGCTGATAAAGGAATGAAGCAAATGATTTCATTAGCTCAGGTTTGCTGAAGTAGGAGTGGATTCTATTGGTAAATACGGGGCTTGTCTTAAAATCGACTTAATCCAATATTGGGTTGGTTTTCGGTAAAGGGATTGCAAATTCCTGTTTATCTGGGTTCGGAATTACAAATCCCGAACAGCCGGGACAGCGGTAAGAGGATGATTATGAATCCCGAGCCACTGCGAATATTCAAAATTTAATGTTGTAAAAAGCAATGAAAACTCAAATCCCTCTTTCCCACTCCTGGAAAACCGACCCATCCAAATTATTGATCAGGATATTATTTTCCTTCACAACAATGGTTTTCTTTTCACCCTACCTGCTTTTTTCTCAAAATGCCGGTTCGGTGGACCCTAGCTTTAACAGTGGCAAATCGTATACAGGTGCCGGGCCCGACCGTGAAGTAAATACCACCGTGATTCAGCCTGACGGAAAAATACTAGTGGGAGGAGCATTTTCCAGTCTCAGCGGAGAGATCAGGAACGGGATAGCCCGGCTCAATCCGGATGGTAGCCTGGATAACGGTTTTGTTCCTGAAACCGGCCAGCCTACGGATGGCAAGGTAGCGACTATCCAGACCATAGCGCTTCAGCCAGACGGAAAGATTATCATTGGAGGGACGTACCTGGTCATTGGAGAGGAAGAAAATAAAATATTGGCCCGCCTGAATGCAGATGGCAGTCAGGATGATACTTTTAATCCGGAGCCAGGGGTAAAACCCGTAAATAAAGAGGGGGGTATACAGAGCATTGCCCTGCAAGCAGATGGAAAGATTCTGGTAGGTGGGGTCTTTTCCTCCCCCGGAGCTAGGTCATGGGATAATATAGCGCGTTTACATCCTGACGGGAGCTTTGATACGGTTTATTCAGGTGATATTAGGATATCAATATTACGTACGCTGGTCATCCAACAGGATGGAAAAATTTTGGCTGGAGGATACTACATTGCGGGGGCCATGCAAATAATGCGTCTAAATTCGGACTTAACGGTGGATTCCGGTTTCAAGTTAAATACAGGATCCTTTTCTGTACTTAATAGTATTGTTCTCCAGCCTGATGGAAAGATCCTGATAGCAGGTGGTGGAACCCGAACCCCCAATTTTCAGGAAGTAGCTATCGCCAGATTAAATAGCGATGGCAGCTTTGACAACAGTTTCAATACTGAACGATTGACCAACCGTACCATCCAGACTTTGGCCCTTCAACCTGACGGAAAAATCCTTCTTGGTGGCAATGGTGTCGCCCGTTTAAATAAAGACGGGTCCTTTGATACCAGCTTTGATGTCCCCAGGGATGGGGGTTCATTTACTTCGACCAGGGTTAACTCCATTTCAGTCCAGTCGGATGGAAAGATCGTAATTGGAGGAGATTTTCCTTTTATTAAGGAGGTTGTTAAAAATAATTTAGCCCGCCTTCACCCTGATGGAACTCCGGAAAAAGACTTTAACCTCAGCAACGTAGGCGTAAATGGTAAAATTCTTGATCATGTTGTACAACCGGACGGAAAAATTCTGATAGCTGGTGAATTCTCTGCTTATGATGGTATAAGAAGAATGCGTATAGCCAGGCTAGAATCAGACGGAACGCTGGATCACTCATTTTCTCCGGGTCAAGGTCCCAATGGGCCAATTCATAAGATTGCCCTCCAACCGGATGGGAAAATCCTGGTAATAGGGTTTTTTGGAGGGTTTGATGGATTTTCAAGAAGTGGAATAGCCCGTTTGAATGCGGATGGCAGCCTGGATGAAAGCTTTAATCCGGGGACATTTTTATCCTCCGGTGGGTTCCTTGATATATCAGTTCTACCAGATGAAAAGATACTTGTGGCTGGAGGCATCGGATATGAAGTTAATAGACTTAAAATGGTACGTCTGAACCCGAATGGCACATTGGATGAAAGTTTTGATCCTGGAAATAACCTGTCGAAACATAGTCCCGATGTCGTAACAGATTTTTTGGTTCAACCTGATGGGAAAATTATTGCAGTCGTCTTTTTTGTAAATAGCCATGATGAAGGAGAATTCTACCATTTTAGTATTACCCGTTTGAATGAAGATGGCAGCCTGGATACAAGTTTTATACCGAGTGTTTTTGGAACCACCCCGGAATTATATGTTCCTGGTACCGCTAGTATAGCACTTCAGTCGGATGGTAAGATCCTGTTAGTTGGGGACATTTCAAGAAATATTATCCGCCTCAATCCTGATGGAAGCCGGGATGATTTTTCAATTACTTTGGGATTTTCGCCTTCCCGGCTGACTGAAATAATTCTTCAGCCTGACGGGAAAATCCTAGTGCTGGCGGATTTTACCGATTTCGGGGGAGTCACCAGAAACGGTATTGCCAGGTTCCACAACGACGGTACCCTGGATGAAAGCTTTGATCCGGGAGATGGACCCAATGGGCCGCTCAGTGGTATTTCTTTACAGGAAGATGGCAAAATCCTTTTAACCGGGGACTTTACCTCCTTCAATCAGGGCACAGCTTTGAGGATGGTAAGGTTGTTAAATGATATCGAAGAACCTGAATGTAAGACAGTGGCCAGGGCCAAAAGCGACATCACCTTAAAACTGGATGCCCAGGGCAGGGCCAGGCTGACCGCTGGCATGGCCGATGACGGTTCCACCAGTGATTGTGGCCCCCTTGAAATGGATGTCAGCATCTGTGATTTTACCTGTGAAGACCTGGGTAAACATACGGTGGACCTGATCGTAAAAGATGCATCAGGGGAAATCTCAAGTGTGCCGTTCAATGTACATGTAGTGGATGAAATCCGACCCGGAATTTCGGTTCCCCCGGGCATTTTTGTATGGCTGATGCGTTCAGGGGATGAATTCAGGATGCCGGATTTCAGATCCAGGGCAAAGGCCAGCGACAACTGTTCACTGACCATCACCCAGCATCCCAGATCAGGAACCGTTTATAAAAACACGGATTTCGGTTATGTTGAATTGGAAGCAAAAGACCCTTCCGGCAACATTGCCGGGACCAGATTCCCCTTTATTATTTTTGCCTTCAACTGGAGAATGCCGGGCCTTTTGACAAGGGAAGCAGAGGAGGGAAGCGGTGACCTGCTGGCTGTACCCTGGAATACACCATTTGAAAAACTGATCCATGAGGTGATGGTTCCCGAGGGGGGCAGCGGTAGGGAAATCCTCCCTCTGCTGCAATGGGATGCCGGAACATATAATCCCCTGACACCGGGCCTGTATCAGGTAGGGGTCCATCTGGAAAACAGGGGTTTTGAGGATATGGATGTTTCTTTGTCTTTACCTGTAAAGGTATTGGATAAACCCATGCCCGAAGATATCCTTCTCACGAACCATTTTCTATCCACAAACCTCCAAAGGGGAGCGGTCATAGGCAAGCTGCAGACCGTCGATGCAGTGGACAGGGAGCATAATTATACCATGGCTGACCATCCCGACATTTATCTTGAAAAAGGAGCCCTGATATGGAAAGGAGAAGAAAATCCGCCCCTTGAAACCACCGTTACGGTACGCAGTACAGACAGGGCAGGGCAGACCATCAGCAGGGATTTGATCCTTTTGCGGGAAATGCCTGCCTCCGATGATGTGCTGGTCTATCCGAACCCTGCTACTTCCTATACCCATATTTATGTTCGGCTGGCGGAAAGTTCGGAGGTGAGTCTCAGCATTTATGATGCGACCGGACGCAGGGTCTATGAGGAGAAAGGCCTTCAGGAAAGCAGCTTTACCCGGTCGCTGGATCTGGATGGATACAGCTCAGGGCTATATCATGTCATCATTCAGATCAATAATAGGCATGTCAGCAAAAGGCTGATAAAGGAATGAGGCAAATGAATGTTTGCATTAGCTGCAATTTACGGAGGTTTTGAGGGAGTAAAAAGGTGAGATAATTGGTGCCGGGATTGCAAATCCCTTTTAATCTGGGTTCGAAATTACAAATTTCAAACAGCCAAAATTAAACCTTTACTTTTCTTGGGTTGCTGCCAATTTCTTTTTGGCTTCCTGGATATGTGGATAAAGGTCATAGGTGGGATAAAATTCTGTGGAAAAAGCGCCCCAGACACTTTTCTCCACTGCCATATTAAGGGTCCGAAGTTCGCTTGCCGGTATTTTTAGGGTGACTACCTGCCCAATACCCATCATCACATACCAGTTCACCACTTTAGCGGAAGGAGGGGGGAAATTCTCCAAAAAGCCGTTTTTATCTCTGATTTCCCTTAGTTCCTCGATATTTTTATCCTGGTGGTGTTTCATCATGATGGTAATCATCAAACTGTCAGAACCTGATTCTGGAACTGTATGCTGTGCCTTGGAATAAAAGCAGGTGATCAGGAATAGGAAAATTGTTGGGAAGAATTTCATGGAGCCGGCGTTTAAGGTTTACCCAAATTTATTAAATATTTAATACAGGTAATCCGATTTTGCCATTAAAACCATTAATTTTAAAAGCGGCCCCTCCTTTTGTCTAAGAAATTTTCCGGATTTTTCAATTTCAGATTTTGATATGTTTCCAGGAAAATGGAATAAAAATGTTCATAAGCCACCGGGAGAGCATTATTTTCGTGAACCTCCATAACCGCTTCAAGATCAAAATATTTAAAATTGAGCAAATGACGGAATTTTTTGACTACTTGGGAAGCAAAGGAATTTCTACTTTCACCTTCAAAAGCGAAAGGCAGGGTACAGATCACCACAAATTTCTTATCCTGCTTTAGTAACCATGGGGTAAGAGTTTCGACCATATAGGTTCCAGTGTAACCGCCTAAACCTGCCAATAAAAAATATTGATCATTAGGATCAAATAGTTCTTTAACATCCTGGGGGATGTTTAAGGGTTGACTCATATCGGAAACCGACCATACCCTATTATCCCCGGATTCATTCTTCTTGAACGGAGGTAAAAATCGTATAAAGTTTATATCTTCAGAAAAATGGGGTCTTTCACAATTCGTAATGGAAGTGTATTTAGCCTGTATTCCTTTTTTGTGAAAATGTCCCAGAATATTGGTGCCTGCCCCACCCAGTCCAATAATATGCATGGCAGGTCTTACCTTTTCATTTTTCGGTGTCCCTTCAGAGATTAAAGGCAAGCTTTCCACAACCGAAAATCCATCAAACGTGTTTCTACTTTTCATCGTTTCCATTCATTTATGGCCAACTCCTATTTTATTAAAATTATTTGGACCCAACTCTTTACAGAATAAATTAAAAAAAAGGAAAAGGGTCATGATTATAAAAGTGATAAATGATGACCCTTTAATTGTCAATGTTAAAATTTGTATTTTGTAGTAATTTTTGTGCAACTCGCAAAAATTTGGTTATTTCTTTTTAAACATACTATTATCGTTTTAATAAAACAATAATTAGAATTATATTTTTTTAAGGTGACAGGAATTAATTGGTTTTAATTCATTTGAAATTTCCTGATGGACCGGATTTCGAACAGCTTAATTTTTGAGGGGTTTATTAAGGTCAGGTTCAAGAAGGCGTAGCGCTTCTTCAAAGTCGATGTAAAGGGATAAATCTTTAAGGGAAATAACATGGTATTGATGGTGGCTTAAATAGTTTAGGTATTTTGAAAAGAGGGCAGGGGAGGTAGTTACCCAGGGATGTTCCAGATCAGGAACCCCGTGAATAGTCAGGATGACCACCTTACCATTTTTGGCCTTTTCCAGGGCCTGGAAGATCGTTTGTTCATTTGTGTCATCCGTTGCCCAGCTGGGTAGGAGGTAGGGGTGATCCGCTAAGGGGTCATATACCCTGCTCCCCCCGGCTCTCGCCATCAGGTAACCTTTTTCCTCCAGCACATGTAAAACCGTTTTACTCATGCTGTAACTCGGATAGGCAAAACTGACGGGGTTCCCCATGTCCAGGGAATCCATTTTTTCTTCAATGTATTTCAATTCCTCCTGAATTTCATGCTTGGGAAGTTTGCCTACCGGAGCATGGGAATGGGTATGGTTGGACACTTCAAATCCCATTCGGTCCAGCTCCTGAATTTGCCGCCAGTTCATGTATTTGCTGCTATCAGCATGGTTGGGGGGAAATTCGCAGACAAAAAAAGTAGCCCCAAAGCCTTTTTCCAATAATAGCGGGGCCACCTGGGAATAATGACTGGCCGGCGCATCATCAAAAGTCAATACCACCATTTTATCAGGTATGAGGGTTAACAGATCGAAATGATTTTGATGAATACCTTGCCCTGATAGAATATGAATGGGCACCTATAGACCGCTTAGGCCTGGAGATCGAATTGCCCTTTTCAATTTATTATCCTAACAACGGGAATCAAATGGCTCCAGGAAGCAGGTTGAATAGTTTTAAGGTGGCAGCCCAATATTCCTTTTTCATTTCTGATAAGCATAAAACATCCATGGCCATAGGCTATATTCAGGAATTTGAAATGACCGAATTTTCTCGATATCGGGAAGAAAGGCTGTTTTCCGGGAATGTATATAACCCTTTTTTTATTGTTGCCAAGCGATGGGGGACGAATTTCCATTCTTTGATTTATACAGGTCCTGCCTTTCATAGCCATTTTAGGGATAATATGAAGCATACTATCTGGCAGCTCAACAGCAATATTCATTACATGATCGCCGGTACAAGGAATTTCGTAGGGATTGAATTTAACAAAGAATGGCAGAAGGAGGATTTTGATTTGACCATAAGACCTCAAATGAGGGTGGGTATTACGGATAATCTTTTAATCGGAATTGTTACCGGGATTCCAATCAGTAGGGAATCAGAAAGGTTCAGTTCTTTCCTTAGGTTGATATATGAACCCGGTCATTAGTCCCACTAATATAAAAGTAAGGTAAAAATCCCGGCAATAATTGTAATATCCCTCTCAATGGGGCTAAATTTGCAAATGGTTTGGGCAGTACCTATTGGTAAAACCCAAACCCTTTTAATTAATTTTATTGAATGCCTGAATCCATCAATATGAAATCTCATAAAGTTTACCTTTTTTATGTTTTTTTTATACTTCCTGTACTAAAAGGACCTGCCCAGGAAGAATGGAAAGAGGATGGGGGAAAAAAAAACAAGGAACTGAAATTTTCACTCAATGAAGACGGAAGCCATTACGTAAAAGGTACTTTTCTGAATCAAATATGGGTTAGAAACACCAAAAATAACCCAGGGACTACGATTGATGGTTATTCGGAGGGCAATACCTCAGACATAGGGCTGCGAAGAACAAGGATTCAATTATTCGGGCAACTATCTGATAAGGTCTTTTTTTACACCCAATTTGGCACCAATAACTTAAGTTATATAGGGTCAAGAAAACAGGGTTTGTTTTTTCATGATGCATTGGCAGAGATTAAAGTATGGGACAAAATTATGGCTGTCGGAACAGGACTTACAGGGTGGAATGGCCTGTCCAGGTATGCCTCCCCTTCAGTAGGTTCTGTATTGTCATTAGATGCCCCTTTGTACCAGCAAGCCACCAATGATGCAACGGATCAGTTTTTAAGAAAATACAGCGTTTATGCCAAGGGAAAAATAGGGGGGATGGACTACCGGGTAGCCATGTCCAAGCCCATGACCATTGCCAATTCTGACATTCAAAGTACCACTCCTGGAGAATATGCTCTATTTTCGGCAGAACCGCCCCATCTGCAGTACCATGGCTATTTCATGTATCAATTTTTGGACAGAGAGTCGAATCTCACCCCTTATAATGTAGGTTCCTATCAGGGAAAAATGGCAGTTTTCAATCTGGGAGCAGGTTTTATTTTTCAAAAGGATGCGATGTGGCATGTCGATGAAAATACGGGGATCCTTCATGAAAATTTATCCCTTTTTTCGGTTGATGCCTTTTTGGACCATCCCATCAGCAAGAGTAGAGGAACGGCAGTAACGGCATATGCCTCTTTCAGCACCAATAATTACGGGAAAAACTATGTAAGAAATCTCGGGGTCATGAACCCCACGAATGGCGTTAATTCGCAGGGATCTTTTAATGGACCCGGAAACGCTTTTCCGATGATGGGAACAGGTACCAGCAGCTATTTTCAACTGGGTTACCTCTTCAATGAAAATTTACTGGGCAATAGAGGTACCCTGCAGCCCTTTATCACTACCCAATATTCAAAATTTGATTTATTGGATGAGGCCATGATGATGAACGAATACGGATTCAATTGGCTAATAGACGGTAATAATTCCAAATTATCTTTTCATTATCAAAGCCGGCCCGTATTTAATGATAACGGTTTGGGCGAAATGGTTCAGACAGACAGAAAAGGCATGTGGGTGATGCAGTTTCAAATTTCAATTTAAAGCAAATTAAGAAAGGTCCTATATAGTAATAGGCCCTTTAATGATATGATCCGGCCAATGGGGAAATAAATCAGGAGAAAGATCCAACTTAGTTATAGCCCCTTATTTAAGGAAAATCCTAAATTTTCAGTCTTTCAGGAATAATTTCTTTTCTGCCGCATGGATGGGGCCTTTTTTATCCTTCAAAAATGTCCCTTTTTCACCGGAAACCACTGCCTTGATTTCCGCCATGATGGAGAGCGCAATCTCCTCAGGAGCTTCAGCGCCAATATTTAAACCCATCGGGCCAAAAATTCTGGACATTTCTCGTTCGGAAAGAATGCTCCCCTGTTGGCTGAGGTTTTCCAACATTATTTCCAATTTCTTTTTAGGGCCCAATACGCCCAAATAGGGCATTTGTAAGGGTAAAAGCCCTTTCAAAATGGCCAGATCATAATTGAAATTATGGGTCATTAATACGACAGCTGTCCTGCTGTCCAGCTTCAGGTCTGGTATTACCTCTTCCGGTTTACCAATATGGAATTGTTTTGCATTGGGAAACCGGGACGATGTGGCAAGATTGGATCTACCATCCACTATACTCAGTTCCCAACCCATAATTTCAGCAATATTAGCCAATGGAAGGGTGTCGTTTCCTGCTCCTACGAGTAGCAGAGAAATAGGTGCCTGCACCATTTCAATAAAAGCTTCTACAGCGGATGAACCGGGATAAGCCACAATGCTTGACTTTTGGGAACCAAAGGCCTCTTTGGCATCTCGGTCCAGTAAGGTCAGTAGGTCTTCAGATAAAACGGCTTTTTCATTTATTATCCTTTGACCTTGAAAAGGATACAGGATACAGGTGCCTTTTTGTTCTGATCTTTTGTTGTTGAGATCATAAACAGTGACCAATATTTTATCTTCCCTATTGGCCAGGCATTGGTTTAACAAGGCAATGGGGTGGTGTTCCTGATTGGGGTCAATGGGTTCTATCAAAACATGAATGATTCCATTACAACCCAGACCCACCCCAAATTTTGCATCATCATCATCGGTGGTATCATAAGTGACTAACATGGATTTTTTCTGAAAAATCACCATTTGGGCTTTTCGGAGTGCATCCCCTTCCAAGCAGCCACCGCTGATTGCTCCGGTAAGATGTCCGTTTTCAGTAACCAACATGCGCGCTCCTGGCCGTCTGTAAGATGATCCTTCCACATGTACCACTGTAGCCAGGGCTACCTGCTCATCTGATTTTACCGATAATTCAAAAGCTTTGATGATTTCCTTAATCTCTTTCATTGTTCATTCAATTCTAAAGCCATGAATGGTGTAGGTAGGTCAATGGAAAAACAGACCCTTTTTCAAAAATTTCCAGATCGGCCGGAAGGGTAAGAAATCCGTCTGCCTCGGCCAGATGTACCAGGTCACCAGACCCGGAATTGGAAACAGGCTCAACTATCAATATTTCACCCTCACTCTTGACCTGGACCAGGACATGGTAGGTCACTGGTTTTTTAAAATTGATGGCTTGAGATAAACTGGCATGATGTCTTGTGATTTTTTTTCCGAGCTGTTGCATGAGCCACGGTTTAAAGTAGGCGTGAAAACAGATGAGGGTAGAGGCAGGATTTCCAGGAAAACCAAATACCCGATGGAGATCATCTATTCCAAATAAAAATGGCTTACCTGGCTTTTGGGCCACACCATGGATGATTTTAATGATATTCAATTCTTCCAAAACTTCTGGGAGAAAATCAAATTTACCCATAGAAACCGCCCCGGAAAACAGTAATATTTCATGTTCTTCGAGGAGATTGGCCAAATCCTTTTTTAATTGGGCCTTGTCATCCCTGATATGGACTGTTTTTGCCCCAATACCCAAATTCTTTAATGCTGCCTGAAGCATGTAAACATTGGATTTTCTGATTTGGTGGGGCAGTGGCGTTTCAGAGATATCCACCAATTCATCTCCGGTGGAACAAATAACAATATTGGGATTTTTATACACCCTGATTTCGGATTGACCGACAGTCGCCAAAACACCAATGGTACCGGGATGGATCAAGGTGTTTTTGGGTATTAAAACATCTCCCTGATGGGCATCCGTGCCCTTAAGGTGCACATTTTGAAAAGCTGAAAATGAGTGACTTAAAATTTTGGCTTTATTATCATTTATCAGGATTTTTTCATAGGGGATGACGCAATCCGTATTTCCCGGTAAAACGGCCCCCGTCATTACTTCTATGCAGTGCTCTTCTTGGCTAAGGGATAATTGCTCCTGGCCCGCAGCCTGAATGGCTTCAATGGGAAACACATCTGTTTTGTCAATCATAGAAGCCCTCAGGGCAATACCATCCATGGTTACCCGGTGGAATGGGGGAGAATCCCTATCTGCGAAGATATCCTGTGCCAATACCCTATTCAGGGATTCCGACAATTTAATTTTTTCGACCGACACTGGCAGTGGATTTTCCATCACCAATTTAATGGCTTCATCTACAGTGATCATTTTTTAAACATTTTATAAGATGATCTTGAGGTTTTCAGGGGTTAAACCTCCTAATGATGTTTTTATCCTCCCAAAAAAGACATCGATTTTTTAGGGGTTTTGGCA
This sequence comes from Cyclobacteriaceae bacterium, assembly GCA_040905165.1. Taxonomy (GTDB): domain Bacteria; phylum Bacteroidota; class Bacteroidia; order Cytophagales; family Cyclobacteriaceae; genus Cyclobacterium. The sequence goes on from JBBDSA010000050.1 coordinate 57,451, forward strand.
TTAAGGGCTTCCGCTTCAAAACCATCCTTTTCTTTTTTGGCCACTGCTTTTATGATTTCACTTTTTAACATCTCTTTATCCCCGCCATTTCTCAAAACATCCCTTAAGTTGATAGCCGGAGGTCCATAAAGGCAGGTCCTCATTTCTCCCGTTGCGGATAGCCTGATCCGGTTACAGGTCCCACAAAATGTACGACTAAAAGAAGGAATGATGCCGAAGGTACCTAAATGCCCTGGGATTTGATAATTTACAGAGGTGCTGTTCTTTTCGTCAGTAATTTTATTTAATTCGGGAAAATGGCTGGATATGTATTCCAGCAAGGCGATGTGATTCCATTTGGGCACTTCAAATTTTCCGGTCCCATTAAAAGGCATTTCTTCCAGAAAACGAATAGAAAGGGGGTGATCTTTGGTAAGTTTAACAAAAGGAATGATATCTTGGGTGTTTTTGGCGTCATCTACGACACAATTTAATTTTACCGTAAATTCCTTTTCCAACAGGGAAAGAATACAGGAAAATACCTCATCGAATTTATCCCGTCTTGTCATTTCAAAAAACCTCTTCCGGTCCAATGAATCCAAACTGATGTTGATTTTTTGAATGCCCAGGGTTTTCAATTGATTGATTTGATCCAGAGTAATGGTTCCATTACTGGTAATCGTAATCTGTTTTATGGAAGGTATCTGGCTAAGGGAGCTCAGAAAATACATGATGCCATTACGAACAAAGGGTTCCCCACCGGTTATCCTGACCTTATTGACCCCCAATTCTCCAAATATTGAAACAAGGTATTCCAGCTCCTCATAGGTAAGAAGGTCCTTTCGATGGACAAAATCAATGCCTTCTTCAGGCATACAATAGTAGCACCTAAAATTACACCTGTCCGTTACCGAAAGTCTCAGGTAATTTAATTCCCTTCCGTAAGAATCGATCAATTTTGGCTGCATAAGCGGTCTTTTTTCAAACTTTTTTTAACTGGTTTCAGGGGTGGGCATTTACCCACATGGTTTTATCTTCAAAATATTCCTTTTTCCAAATAGGAACGGTGGCCTTAAGTTCATCGATCAGAAAACGGCAGGCCTCAAAGGCATCATTTCTGTGGGCGGTGGAAGTGCCGATCACCACCACAGGATCGCCGATTTTTTTGGTACCCAGGGCATGAATGATTACCAGGCGCATGATAGGCCATTGTTTGATGGCCCTATCGGCCAGTTTTTCCATCTCTTTTAGGGCCATGGGCTCATACCCTTCAAAATCCAGTTTTAAGACCTTTTTTCCTTTGGCATGGTTTCTTACCGTTCCAATAAACAAATCTATGCCTCCTGATTCCGGATGTTGAAGCAATCCATAAACTTCATTGAGATCGATATGGGAAACCAATTTTACCGTTTTCATATTATCCACCGCTAATAGGTGGTATTATGGCAATTTCCTGGTCTTCCGATAGGGGCAAGTCATTCTCAGCGTACTCATGGTCCACCGCAATGGCCATACTGTTTAGGTGACTCATCCTCGGATATTTTGCTATTATCCAGGATTTCAAATCCACGACCGTCTTTAACCCATGACCGTTAGGTAACAAAATGCTGGGAGCGCCCACAATATCTTTGGCTATGCCAAATAGAATAATTTTCATGTTTTGCTTTTCCTTTTAGCCAACAATAAATTTAAGCATATACTTTGAAATGATGATTACATCCGGCATTATTTTATTGGACTGGGTATCTATGCTTCTTCCAATGAATTTTAGAACAAAGGATTTATTTTAACGGTTCAAATGAGCTTTTTCAAATTTTTATAAAAAAAAATTCAAAACCCGGTAATATTTTGATAGTTTAGTGCTAATGAAAATGAATACTATGTGAAATTTGAAAAATCAGGTTAAAGATATCTTTTTGGAACTGATCTCCAACAGGGGATTTGTCAATTGGCATATGGATCTCAATGAGGGACGAAGTCAATATTGGGATGAGTGGTTACATTATTATCCCCAGAATAAAAGAGATTATTTTAAAGCGAAAAAATTTTTGAAAATTATTCGCTTTAAAGAAGGCCATTTTACTGGCCAGGAATCTGAAAACAAGCTTTTTCAAATTCTGGTTTCTTCTGGTTTGAATTGGGAAAGCATTGTTGAGACTAGGCAGGAGAATCGCGAAAGGCATTTTACGGAAGTAGATTGGATAGTTGCAGAAAAGGGAAGAGGAAGAAAATCAAAAAACACCTTACCCGATGGCTCCATTACCCACCTGAATTATAAAATCAATTAACCATGACCCATTACAATGATGAAAAAACCATTACACCCCCCCACTCTGGGAAGCCATTTGAGCTGGATGTTTTCATTCCTGCTCGTCTTATCAATGACTTCCGTGATCTATGCGCAAAAAGAACAAGTACTGGCGATGAGCAGTATGTATTCCGAGGAGCCATCCTTAAATGAAAAGCTGAAAAACAACCTGATGTTTGTTACCATTACAGGTAAAGTGACAGATGCCAATGGAACACCTTTGCCGGGAGTTTCGGTCGTATTGGAAGGCAGCAATCAAGGAACAGTGACCAATATGGATGGAAATTTCAGTATTGAAGTCGATGAAGGATCGGTATTGGTATTTTCATTTATCGGTTTTCAAATCCAAAGAGTAGAAGTGGGCAACCGGTCGGAGATCAATGTCACAATGAGTGAAGATATCTCAGGCTTGGAAGAGGTGGTCGTTACTGCTTTGGGAATAAAAAGAGAAGCGAAAAGCCTGGGATATGCCACCTCAACGGTAGAGTCCGAAGAGATGACGATCAACAGGACGCCCAATTTCATGAATTCGCTTCAGGGTAAAGTGGCTGGGGTGAACATTTCTTCCATGGGATCCGGACCACAGGGAAGTAGTAAGATTAGGATCAGAGGCGTATCTTCTTTTGGAGGAAACAATTCGCCCTTGATTGTGGTCAATGGCGTGCCGATTGACAATACCAATTTTGGAGTAAGCGGAGATGTCTCGGAAGTGGGTAGCAACCGGAAATCGGATAGCGGGGATGGATTGAGCAGTATCAACCCGGATGACATTACTTCCATGTCGGTCTTAAAGGGGGCAGCTGCCTCAGCACTGTACGGTGCCAGAGCAAAGGATGGTGTCATCATGATAACCACCAGAAATAGGGCTACCGGATCGGGAATCCAGGTGGAACTCAATTCCAATTACACGCTCGATACACCCCTGGATTTTACCGACTATCAGTATGAATACGGGCAAGGTGAAGGAGGGCTTAGGCCTACTTCACCCAGACCGGTTTCGGGGGTGTGGAGTTTTGGAGAAAAATTTGAGCCCGGAATGACCCAAATTTTATTTGATGGCATTGAAGTACCCTATGAGCCCCAGCCTAATAAAGTTAGAGACTATTACCGGGATGGATCCACATTTTCGAATACCATTACCCTCTCCTCGGGTGGAGAAAACGGTGGGTTTAGCCTTTCAGTAGCCAATATGGACAGTAAGGCAATTCTTCCCGGTTCTAATTATAACCGTAAAACGATTAATCTGGGATTTACCCAAAATATCAAAAACCTTACGGTTTCAGGAAATATCAATTATTCCAAGGAGGACCGGATCAATCCCCCCAATATTGCCGAGCAGGATTTTAGCCCCGTGGTGATTTATACGCTGGCGACTTCCATGCCCATGGATCTATTAGAACAATATGCGTTTGATGAAAATGGAGATGAATTTCCCTACTCCCGATTTACCAACCGTACCAATCCCTATTTTGCTCTCTCCCGCTTTGAAAATAATGTTCGCGACAGGGTGTATGGCAACATTACAGCAAGGTATGACCTTACAGATTGGCTCTATGTACAAGGTAGGTTTGGACAGGATTTTTACTCCCGGGATTCGGAATACAATTTACCCACCGGCTCTCGAAGGCAATCCTCCCCACCTCCAGGCTTTGTAAACGGCCAATACATACAGGATTTGAGGCGCTTTCGGGAGGTTAATGCAGATTTCTTGCTGGGAATGGACCAAACTTTTGGGGATTTTGGATTACTGGTCAATCTGGGCGGTAATCAAATGTACAGAAGGTTGGATGTGAATACCCTTTTGGGTGAAAATTTTTATACCCGCGGCTTGTACACTATTGGCAATTCCAGTAAAATCACCACCAATTATACCATCTCGGAAAGGCAGGTAAATTCCCTGTATGGCAGTACGGAATTATCTTACAAAGGGTTTTTATATCTGAATGGAACCGTTAGAAACGACTGGTTTTCTACGCTATCTCCGGCAAACAGAAGTATTCTTTACCCCTCACTAACAGGTAGTTTTGTTTTTTCCCAGGCTTTTGCCAATTTGCCAAACTGGGTAACGTTTGGAAAAATCAGGGTAGCTTACGCGGAAGTGGGTAGTGATACCGATGTTCAGCCTTATGCCAATAACCTTTTTTATAACATCAACCAGCAACAGTTTCCCAATTCCAACGGTATTGCTCAGCCAGTAGGGTCTATCAGTGGGTCTGTAGTCCCCAATGATAACCTCCGTCCAATGAGGGTTACTGAAAGAGAAATTGGATTGGAAATGACCCTTTTTGATAACCTCCGTTTTGAAGTTTCTTATTACGACAAGTTATCCTCTGATCAGATCCTTCAAGCCCAGATTTCCGATGGCTCCGGGTACCTGGATCAATTAATTAATGTGGGGGAAAGCGAAAACAAAGGAGTAGAAATGTTTGCTGCCATTTCACCTGTTAGCAGCAATAACTTCAATTGGAATTTTAGTGCCAATGCATCCTACAATCAATCCAAAGTATTGAGTTTGGGGGACGATGTAGAGGGAACCTTTATCACAGTGGGTACCGCTGAGTTTCACGGTGAGGTAAGGCAGGAAGTAGGTAAACCCATGGCCCAGTTGTATGGTTGGGGCTACCTCAGGGATGAGCAGGGTCGTCAGATATACGATCCAAATAATGGCCGCCCGCTTCGTTCTAACCAGCAACTGAATTTTGGAACGGCCATTCCTATTTGGGTAGGAGGGTTTACCAATAGTTTTTCCTATAAAAATTTGAGTTTTTCTTTCCTGGTTGACTACAAGCTGGGCCATAATATGATTTCTGGAACGCATACCAATGCCTACCGACATGGCTTGGACAAGGCAACGCTGGAGGGCAGGGATCAAGGTTTTGTGGTGGGAGATGGTGTAAGTACGACTGGTGAAATCAATACCGCCCAATCACCTGTTCAAACCTACTACGAGACCATACGCTCTGGCCGAATGTCAGAGCAGTCGGTCTTCAATGCGGGTTCCTGGCAGCTAAGGCAATTAACCCTGGGTTATGATTTTACATCGCTGGTTCCGGAAAACAATTTTATACGGGGATTACGGTTAAACTTGGTTTCCAACAACGTGGCGGTTATTAAAAAGTGGGTACCTCATATCCATCCGGACCAAAATGGGATCATATCCGACAATAATGCGGGTCTGGAGGCCACTGGATTGCCGGTCACCAGAAGTATAGGATTCAACCTAAATGTGAAATTTTAGCAATCAATTGCTTCATTGAACCATTGATACACTAGATTAAATTTAACTGAAATGAAAAAATCAAAAATAATAAATCTGTTTCTGGGGTTGATGGGAGCTTTTATCTTATGCTCCTGCGACCAAGGTTTTGACGAAATGAATACCAATCCAGTCCGTCTTACCTCAATTGACCCAGCTTTTCAATTGAATCAAGCCATTATTTCCAGTTCTCCCGGTTATAATAACCTAACCTACGAAACAACGATCGTCAAGCAGATGATTACGCCCTTTCAGGGAGTAGGTACAGGAGGCAATCTTAATCAGGATAACCGATCTGCCACCCAGGGAAACTGGCAAACCGGTTACCGAACCATTGTCAAAAATTTAATAGATGGTTTGGAAAGCCTTGGAGAAGGTACGGAGAGGACAAATCTCTACAATATCATGCTTATTTGGAAGGCTCATGCTTTCATGATGTTGACTGACACCTATGGCGACATTCCCTATTCCGAGGCTGGTTTGGGTTATATAGAAGGAAATGTATTCCCTAAGTACGATGCTCAGGAATCCATTTATACGAGCATATTGAATGATTTGGAGATGGCTGTTCAGGGTCTGGATGAAAGCAAGGACCCGATCAATCAGGAAATACTTTACAGCGGGAATATTGAGCAATGGAAACGGCTTGGTAATTCCTTGCTGTTGCGGGCTGCCATGCGACTTACAAAAGTAAATCCATCTCTAGCGGCAGAATATGCTACCAAAGCCATCAATGGGGGGTTGATGCAATCCAATGAGGATAATGCCGTGGTGCGACATAATGCCGATTACCGAAATAGTCTTGGCACCAATCTTAATGGAGGGCAGGCACCTTTTTATTACCTGGATGAGGATTTTGTTAATTTCCTTCAAAGCAATAACGACCCCAGGTTATCTTCAATTGCTGTACGTTACGTAGGAGCTTTGAGTGGGGGGGAGCAAATCGAAGCCAACGCTGACCGGTCTGGCGAGGTCCAAATCGGAATGCCTCAGGGATATGACAATACGACGATCATCCCGGTTGCAGAAGCCGCCGGTTTGGCCAGCTTGTTTAGCTACAGTCAGCTGGACCGAACCCGTTTAGGAAATCCGGAGGCACCGAATTTTCTGGTTACCTATTCTCAGACGCTCTTGCTCTGGGCAGAAGTGGTGGTCAGAGGATGGGTTCCTGGTGATGCGGAACAATTGTACCACGATGGGATCCGGGCCCATATGGTGCAAATGGCACTTTGGCCGAATGATACTGAAATTGCTCCGGAAGCCATTGAGGAATACATTCAAAATCATCCCCTGGAAACAGGTAAAGAGCTGGAACTGATCAATTCGCAATATTGGGTTTCCTCTTTTCTTATAGGACCCGAAACCTGGGCAAATTTCAGAAGAAGCGGGTTTCCAGTTGTAAATCCCAATCCATACCCGGGAAGCGATCTGAAAAATGAGGATTTTATCAGAAGACTTACCTATCCTGATTCTGAATTGACTGTAAATAAGGAAAATGTAGATCTGGCAACCAGCCGAATGGGTGCGGATATTTTAGATACGAGAGTTTGGTGGGATGTGGAGTAGGTAATTTGAAAGATTATTTTTATTTTTTGCAAATTATCCTAAATAGTTAATGTAAAATAGATGAAGGGAATAAAGAAAAGATTGAGTAAAGGGGAAACCCTTACAGGTTGTTGGCTGAATTTGGGCAGTTCTGTTACTGCGGAAATTGTAGGCTTGTCCGGGTTTGATTGGGTATTACTCGATCTTGAGCATGGTGCAGGGGACCAAAAAGATCTCCTGCACCAACTTCAGGCACTTGAACACACCGGGGCAGCCTCGATTGTCAGGGTGGAAAGTTATCAAAAAGAGCGGATCCACAGGGTATTGGATCTGGGGGCGGAGGGCATTATGTGCCCCAGGGTAAAATCTGCGAAGGAAGCAGAAGAAGCAGTAAAAGGCATGCATTATCCTGCCCTTGGCATCCGCGGAGTGGCCAAAATGGTCAGAGCTACAGGTTTCGGTAAAAACTTTGAGTCCTATAAAAAGGAAACCGCCGACCATATCCTGGGGGTCATTCAAATAGAAACTGCAGAGGCATTGAAAGAATTGGATCAAATAGCAGCCTTGGTAGGCGTTGATGTACTTTTTATTGGACCTGCAGATCTGACCATGGCCTTGGGAATTGACGGGAATCTGGATCACCCCTTATTTAAAGAGGCCGTAGAAAAAATCGTAGCTGCTGCCCGGCAGGCGAAAAAGGCCACAGGTATATTAATTTTTGATGCCAAAGACTTTCAGAAATACCAGGATATGGGGATTCAGCTGATCGCCTGCGGATCTGATGCCACTTTTGTAGCCAATGGTGCCAGATTGCTTGCTGCAGAATTAAATAAAATGAAAGAGCCCAATCCCCTTATAAAATAATCTATGCTACACGACCCTTTGATTATTTTATTGGTTGGTATGTTGATAGTGGTAGGAGGGATTATTGGTTTTAAACTGAATCCTTTTTTGGCATTGCTCCTGGCGGCCATCGTAGTGGCGTGGATGACTCCTGAAAATTCCATTGTGGAATTTGCAATGGATAAAGGACAAACTGAAGCCCAGGCCAGGACGATGGCTACAAAATCCATCGGACAAAGGATAGCGACCGCTTTTGGAACTACTGCCGGGCAGATTGGTATTTTAATTGCAATGGCCGCAATCATCGGTAAATCCATGCTTTTGAGTGGGGCTGCTGAAAGAATTGTTAGGGCTATCTTGGGCGTGACCGGGGAAAAAAAGGCCCCTATTGCTTTTTTGAGCAGCAGCTTCTTCTTGGGAATTCCTGTTTTTTTCGATACCGTGTTTTACCTGATGATCCCTTTGGCAAAGGCCATGGCCATGAGACTGAAAAAGAATTATTTGTTATTGGTGCTTTGTGTGACGGCCGGAGCTGCTATGGCCAATTCTCTGGTGCCTCCCACACCCGGACCTTTATTTCTTATCGCAGAGATGGATATTCCCATTGGCATGATGATGATTGGTGGTATTTTGGTAGGATTATTTACCATCACTGCCGGGTATTTCTTTGCAGTCTGGGCCAACAAAAAGTGGGAGATACCTTTACGGGATTCCCTGGATGCACCATTAAAAGAAATCCAGGCCTTATCCGAAAGGAGTAAGGACCAATTACCTTCTTTACTCATGGCGCTGTCTCCCATTTTGATACCGCTGTTATTGATCAGTTTTAATTCGGTAGCAGAAACATTTTGGTACACAGAAAGTAATCAAACCTCTCATTGGACCATGGCTACCCTTGAGTTTTTAGGAGAAAAAAACATGGCCCTGATTATGGGAGCTCTGGCTGCTTTGTTGACTTTGTTTTTGGTAAAGGAAAAAGATAAAGATTCTATAAAAGGCTCAGTACAGGCGGCATTGACAAGCGGAGGTGTGATTATTTTAATTACTGCAGCGGGTGGGGCTTTCGGAGCGATGTTGCAGCAGACAGGCATCAGCCTGCGTATTGCATCATTGACTGAGGGCTATCAAATGGCATTAATTCCGCTTGCCTTCTTTATAACAGCATTGGTGAGGACAGCCCAAGGATCAGCTACAGTAGCCATGATCACGGCCTCGGGGATTTTATCCGGGATGTCAGATATTAGTCTTGATTACCACCATCTTTATCTTGGACTGGCGATTGCATGTGGATCCAAATTAATACCTTGGATGAATGACAGCGGCTTCTGGATCGTGTGTAAAATGAGTAATCTTACCGAGAAGGAAGCTTTGCGCACCTTTTCCCCATTACTCACCATTATGGGTATTGTGGGTTTGGTAGTGATCATGATCGCAGCGAAATTGTTGCCATTGAAAGAATTCATTTAAAAGTTCAAAAAAATTTTATAAACAAAACCCAAAAACATGAAAGTATTTCTGAAAAATTTCCAACGTAGAAAGTTCGTAAAACTTTTTGCCACAGGGACTGCTGGAGCCATGGCCGCTGCGGGAAGTTCGCTCACTGCATTTGGTTCCACCAAAATTGCCAAAAAAGTAAATCAAAAAAATGGCGTCAAAAAGGTGCTGATGAAAGTGGGCTGTCAATCAGGTGGCACTTCTGAAGAAAACTTGGCTTTTAAAGCCAGACATGGTGTGTATCATATAGATGGAGGGATGCCAAAATTTATTGAAGGAAAAGGATGGGACTTAGAGGACTCACTCAAAAAAAGAGAAGCCTGTGAAAAATACGGTATTCAACTGGATGCCTACCATTTACCTTTGACTTCAGCAGGCATCGATAGGGTGATCATACCCAATATCATGTTGGGAAAAATACCGGAAAGGGATCGTGATATTGAAATGGTTCAACAAATGATTGAAGTGGCTGGAAAAACAGGGGTTCATTTGTTGAACTACAATACCACCATTCTGCCGGTACTAAGAACAGGAAGAACCATCGATCCGAAAAGGGGAAACGCTTCCTACAGCACTTGGAATTATAAGGAGGCCCTTCAAAGGGAACAAGAACTTACCAAGGCAGGAAATGTAGGAATAGATGATGTTTTTGAAAGAATTACCTACCTTTTGGATAGAATTATTCCTGTAGCAGAAGAATATAAGGTAAAATTGGGAAATCATATTGCAGACCCCCCTGTGCCAGACAGCTTTAAAGGTGTGATGAGGTGGAACAGCCCCGATGTTTTTGAAGGCATCAAGCGTTTTGCCCAAATAAGCGACAGTCCTTATCATGGTTTTAATTTCTGCATCGGCTCCATTGCGGAGGGTTTGGAGGATCCTAAGAATGACATTTTTCCGATCATAGAATGGGCGGGAAAAAGAAAGCAGATATTCAATATTCATTTAAGAAATATAAAAGGAAAGTACAATGACTTTCAGGAGGTATATCCTGACAATGGAGACATGAATTTCTACCATGTGATGAAAGCCCTTAGGGATGTGGAATTTGATGGGATGGTGATGCCCGACCATGTACCCCAACATGAGGCAGAAGGTGCCGGTCTTCAAGCCTTTTCATTTGCTTATGGACACATCATTGGAATGCTTCAAGCCCTAAATGATGAGGCTTGAACGTGATCTATAATCCACTAAGGGCCTGATTTCATGTCTCAGCTGAAACGGAAACTTTTGAAATTGTGATTAAATACTTTATCATGTACCTTTTAATCAATCAATACAACAAAGATCATCAATAATTGAAAATATAATAATTATGAAGAAAGTAGGATTTATAGGATTGGGAATAATGGGGAAACCGATGGCCATCAATTTATTGGATGCGGGTTATGAGGTAATCGTATTGGACAAGAACAAAGCTGCGGGTGATTTGACCCATAAGGGTGCCGAAGCATTTTCCACCTGTAAAGATATAGCAGCAAATGCAGAAATTGTGATCACCATGTTGCCGGATTCCCCTGAGGTAAACGAAGTGGTATTTGGAAAAGATGGTGTTTTGGAAGGAATTAAATCAGGAACTGTATTTGTGGACATGTCCACCATCTCCCCATCTACGGCAAGGGAAATAGAGGTTGCGATGAAGGAAAAGGGGGTGATGGCATTGGATGCACCGGTTTCCGGAGGTCAGGTAGGAGCAGAAAAGGGAGCCCTTTCCATTATGGTGGGAGGAGACCAGAAGGCCTTTGACCAGGTTAAACCTTTATTTGAAATAATGGGTAAGAGTGCGGTCTTGATCGGCGATGCGGGTGCTGGTCAGATGACAAAAGCCTGCAACCAAATGATCGTCGGTATGACCATACAGGCAGTGGCCGAATCCTTTACCCTGGCCAAAAAAGCAGGCGTTAACCTGGAGAAGATGCGGGAGGCCTTATTGGGAGGGTTTGCGCAGAGCCGTATCCTGGACCTGCACGGCCAAAGAATCATTGACCGTAATTTTGATCCGGGTTTTAAAATCAAATTGCACCGAAAAGACATGAATATTGCCTTGATGGCAGGAAAAGAATTTGAAGTTCCTCTTTATGGATCTGCCTTGGTCGCCAGTCATATGGATGCTGTATTGGCCTCGGGCATGGCGGAAAAAGACCATAGTGCATTGGCTTTGTTAATGGAAAAGTTGGCCAACCTGGAGAAATAATACCCTCCAAAATTTCGATAACTCATTCCTTTCAGATGTTGAATAAACCAAATTTACCCAATAAAGGACCCAAAATCCGGGAAATCCTGATCACACCCATAGCCATAAGCGATCCACCTTTACTGAATGCTGCAGGCCTTCATGCACCTTACGCTTTGAGGACCATCGTTGAACTGGTTACCGATGATGGTATAATAGGCATCAGTGAAATTCCCGGAAATGATCAAATTGATCAGGCCCTGTATGAAGCGTCAAAGATCATCATTGGTAAAGACCCCTATCAACTTCAGATGATTCAAAAAGAGTTGGATGATTTTTTTGGTAAGGAATCGGCTGGAAAAAGAGGGGATGCTCCTTGGGACCAAAGAAAATTGGTACATGTATTCAGTGCTATTGAGGTGGCCTGTTTGGATATCATCGGAAAATTGGTCAATCGGCCGATAGTAGACTTAATAGGGGGTAAGATGAGGGATGCCGTTCCTTTTGCCGCTTACCTTTTTTACAAGTATCAGGGGGCTGGGGGTGCATTGGGTTTTGAAATGGATAATGATGCTACGGATTGGGCATCGGCCAGGCAGATGGAAGCGATAGATCCCAAAGGCATCGTAGCGCAGGCACAGGCGATGTGCAGGGAATATGGCTTCAAATCCATAAAACTTAAAGGAGGTGCCTTTGAGCCTAGGCTCGAAGTGGACAGTATGCATGCGCTTTATGATGAATTTGGTCCGGAAGTCCCATTAAGGTTTGACCCCAATGCCATTTGGAAACCTAAGACGGCCCTAATGTATGGGATTGAAATGGAGCCCATTTTGGAATACCTGGAAGATCCTGTCCGGGGCCAGGAAAATATGGCTGATTTAAAAAAGCAAATCCGTACGCCCCTGGCCACTAATATGTGCACCACCTCTTTTGATGACCTACCTGGCAGCATAAAGCTTGATTCAGAGGATATTATTTTAAGCGACCACCATTTTTGGGGTGGCCTGCGTGCTTCTATGGAATTATCCAGGGTTTGCAGGACCTTTGGCAGAGACCTTTCCATGCATTCCAACAGTCACCTGGGAATATCCCTGGCTGCTATGGTGCATTTGGGAGCGGCCCTTCCTGGGGTGCCCTATGCCTTGGATACCCATTATCCCTGGCAATCTGAGGAAGTAATTGTTGGAGGAGCGATGTCCTTTCAGGAAGGTGCGGTTCCGGTACCCTCCGGACCGGGTTTGGGGGTAGAGCTTGACCGATCTGCTTTGGCAAAACTTCACCAACAGTACCTTAGGTGCGGTCTTAAAAAAAGGGACGACGAAATCGAAATGCAAAAGGTTCATCCAGAATGGACCTTCCAAAAAGTAAGGTGGTAGCGGTTTTGGTCCCGAACTAAATCTTTGATACCAGAGTTTGTTCGGATGCCAATTTCATTGAATAATTTGTGGCTATTTCTTAAAAAAGTTGTACATTAAATGGCAGTTTATTTTTCTTACCACCCTTAAAATAAATTAGTCAATTTATTAAAGCCCTATTTCCTATGATTTTAAATAAAATCCCACTTAGCTCACCATTAATTTTTTTATTTTTCTTTTTATATGCCTCCAAGGCATCAGGCCAACAAATCTCGAAAAAAGAAATGCTTTTCCTTACCCCCCTTTGGGTAGGGGAGCGTTTTGAAGACGGCAGGCCAAAAGTACCGGATGATATCATCGAAAGGATGAAAGAAGTGACCCATGATGAAGCCTGGGCAGTGATGAAAAATGAGGGATATAAATACCAATATGCCGAAGGTTGGGAAACCATCCATCCGGATAATATTTTGGTGGGCAGGGCGGTGACGGCTACATTTATGCCAGGCAGGCCTGATATACATGATGCCATCGATAAAAGAGGCAGGGCGGAAGGAAAAAAAGGACAAAATTCCTGGCCTGTTGACGTTTTGGTCAAGGGCGATGTGTATGTGGCTGACCAGTTTGGCGCCCATATCGACGGTCCGACTATCGGTGATAATGTAGGTAATGCCATTTTTGCCCGTTCCGGAAATGGAATTGTATACGATGGGGCCATCAGGGATATAGTGGGGCTTAAGGAAATTGAAGGATTTACTTCTTTCTTTACCAGTTATCATCCTTCTCATCATAACCAGCTGGGAAATTTAAATACCATGCTTATTGGAATCAACGGCCCCACCAAAATCCGTCAGGTGACGGTAATGGCAGGTGATGTGGTTTTGGGCAGAGAAGGGGGCGTATCGTTTATTCCACCGCACCTTGCAGAAAAAGTGGTGGTCACTTCCGAAATCGTCAGGCTTAGGGACATGTTTGGTCATGAGCGGCTACGTGCCGGTGTATATACCGCTGGACAAATTGATACCCGTTGGTCAGATGAAATTGAAAAGGATTTTTCCGGCTGGCTCAATGAACACATCGATGAATTACCGGTACCAAGAGAACAGGTACAGGAAATTCTGAAAAACAGGATCTGGTAAGGTCTTTTTTAATCGATCCTTTGAAGTTTTCCTTCACTTAATCACCTGTACTTAAATAGATGGATATATAAACCCAAAAAATATGAGTATAAATACCAAATTCAGCAGACGGTCTTTTCTTTCCAAAACAGCACTGGCGGGAATTACAGGAGCTGCATTTCTTTCCAATTACGGTACTGGACTTTCAGCAGCAGTGGAAAGAATGCCATCGGCATCAAATCCATCGGACCTGAAAATTACCGATGTCAAATGTGGATACGTCAGGGGAGCGGTATATGTGAAAGTTTATACCAACCAGGATGTTTGGGGCTGGGGTGAAGCAGTAGATGCCATTCATGGTACTTACCACCTGGTCCAAAGATTAGGCAATCAGATTAAGGGACAAAACCCATTAAACCCCAACAGGCTTGCAGAACAGCTAAGAAAGGGCGCATTTTTTGGCGGGGCCCAGTCCGGGGTATTCGTCGCCGTTTTGACAGCAATAGAGACCGCATTATGGGACATCACCGGAAAAGTTTATAATGTCCCTGTTTACCAGTTATTGGGCGGGAAATTCAGGGATAAAATCAGGGTATATTGTGACACTGCATTGTATACCGCCACCAATCCTTCACCCGGCGATTATGCCGAAGCGGCAAGAAGTGCAGTGGACCGGGGTTATACGGCAGTTAAATTTGATGTGGATGATGGGAGGGACCCCAACAAATATGACCGATTTAACTGGACGGCCAGCCCTCCTGAAATTGAAAGGATGTACAATGCCATAGCTGCAGTCAGGGAGGAAGTAGGTCCAAACATAGATGTTTGTGTAGATATGCATGGGAGGTATGATTATATTACAGGCGTTAAAATGGCCAGAAAGTATGAGGATCTTGACCTGATGTGGTTAGAAGAGCCATTGCCTGCAGATAACCCCGACCTTTACCAAAACCTCACGAAAGAAACATCCACCCCTATATGCACCGGTGAAAATATCTACCTGGCCTACGGATTCGTTAATTTATTAAGTCAGGGAGGCGCGGACATCATCATGCCGGATATTCAAAAAGCCGGGGGATTGGGCGAAGCCCAGCGAATTGCCAATTTGGCTAATTTGTATTATGTGCCTTTTAGTCCACATATGGTGGCTTCATTTTTAGGGGCAATGGCCTCCTGCCATGTCTGTGCTTCCGTCCCCAATTTTCAGATTATGGAATGGCAAATTTATATGGATACTGACCAAATGTGGCAGGACATCGTGACCTATGATGGGCCCCGTACCGAGGATGGGTTTATCACACTTTCCGAAAAACCAGGAATCGGTGTTGAGATCAATGAAGAAGGCATGAAGAAATATGCGGTAAAAGATATACCGTTTTTTGAGTGAATTTCAATTTTAACCTAAAACCCATTTACCATGAATTCCTACCACAACCCAAAATTCAATGATTTGTTTAAACTGCCGGAACGAAATTTAAAAAGCCCGGTCTTACCACCAACTGCCCAACCGGAAAAAATTCCATCCAGAAGGGATTTTATACAAAAAGCGGGATTGGGAGGCTTGACCTTGGGCGCATTTATGTTTCAGCCTATTGAGGAAACCCTGGCCCACAGTACAAATAAAGTCAACCGCCATTCCAACCCCTCAGATCTAAAAATTACGGATTTACGGATAGCCGAAGTAGCAGGTGCTCCCATGCGCTGTCCCATTATCCGGATTGACACCAACCAGGGTATTTATGGATTGGGTGAGGTAAGGGACGGTGCCAGCGCCCGGTACGCATTGGTGTTAAAAAGCAGGCTTTTGGGAGAGAACCCCTGTCAGATTGAGAGAATTTTTAAAAGGATCAAATTATTCGGCAACCATGCCAGACAGGCCGGTGGTGTCTGTGCTGTTGAGATGGCATTGTGGGATTTGGCCGGAAAAGCTTATAATGTGCCTGTATATCAGATGTTGGGTGGCAAATACAGGGATTCCATCCGGCTCTATTCAGATACCACCCAATCCAATGACCCCGAGGTATTTGCGGACAGATTGAAAGCCAGGATGGATCTCGGCTATACTTTTCTGAAAATGGATTTTGGTGTACAGATGGTCAGAAACAATGACGGATCGGTAGTGAACACCAAAGCCTTTGATAAAGGAAATGATTGGGCCACAGAATATGGCAGTTACGGCCGGACAGCGCATCCTTTTACTGGTGTACAGCTAACCGATAAGGGAGTGGCGGAAATGGTGGAATATGTGGCAGCGGTAAGAAGGAAAGTGGGATACGACATTCCTTTGGCAGCAGACCATTTTGGTCATTTTGATTATAAGGAATGTATACGTTTGGGAGAAGCCCTGGAACCTTATCGCCTGGCATGGTTAGAAGACATGGTTCCCTGGTTTTATACCCAAAAGTGGAAACAAATAACCGATTCCATAAACACACCCACCTTGACAGGGGAGGATATTTTTTTAAAGGAAGAATTCATAAAACTAATAGATGCCAGAGCCATAGACATGATCCAACCGGATTTGGCTTCTTCCGGTGGTATTTTGGAAACAAAAAAAATAGGTGATTATGCGGAGGAGCAGGGGATCCCCATGGCCATGCATTTTGCCGGCACTCCCGTATCCTTTATGGCCAATATTCACTGTGCAGCAGCTACAGAAAATTTTATTTCACTGGAGCACCACTCGGTGGATATACCCTGGTGGGAAGATTTGGTAAAGGACATCCCGAAACCACTGGTTGTCAATGGTTTTGCCAAAGTTCCCGATGGTCCGGGTTTAGGGGTCGAGTTAAACGAGGAGGTAATCAAACAGCATTTGGTAGAAGGAACGGAATACTTTGCTCCGACTGAAGAATGGAATACTGACCGATCCAATGACAGGTGGTGGAGTTGAGCTCCAATTGAGAAATAATGACGTCTTTTAACCAATTCTAAAAAATGGATGGGTTACTAGTTGTTTTACTACATTCTTTTCAACAAATTGAAAAAAAATATTTAAACCTGAAATGATGAATAAATTAACGCTTGTTTGTTTGGTTTGGTGCTTGACTTTTAGTCAAAAGGGTTATTCGCAACAAATTTCGCCTTCCCCAGACCAGATCAATGCCCTCACTTCTTCCTGGGAAGGGGAAAGGTTCCCGGATGGCCGGCCAAAAGTAGCTGACGAATTACTGGAAAGACTCAAAGGGATTTCTATGGAGGAAGCCTGGGGTATTTTGCGCAATAAAGGGTATAACAACCAATTTGAAAATGATTGGATAATTTTAAAGGAGGACGAGGTGATGACCGGTCGAGTGGTAACTGCCCAATACATGCCCTTTAGGGAAGATGTAAATGACCTGGTCAAAGCCATTGGTAAAACAGAAAACAGGGCCCAAGCCGGGGGAACCAATTCCTGGCCAATAGATGTGCTGACAGATGGGGATGTTTATGTGGCTGACGGATACGGGAAAATAGTTGATGGTACTTTGATTGGTGATAATTTAGGCAATGCCATATTCGCCAACTCAGGTAATGGTGTAATTTTTAATGGCTCTGTCAGAGATATGGCAGGATTGAGTAAAATAGATGGTTTTAATGCCTGGGTCAAGGGTCATGACCCTTCCTATATCCAGGAAATGATGTTGACCACTATCAATTATCCCATTAGAATGGGTAGGGCTACCGTCTTACCAGGTGATGTGGTTTTGGCCAATAAGTGGGGCGTAATTTTTATACCCTCCCATTTGGTGGCTGATCTGGTCATTAGTGCTGAATTCACTGCCTTGAGGGATCAGTTTGGTCACCAAAGGCTCAGGGAACAAAAATATACCGCAGGGGAAATTGACAGCCGTTGGAGTGATGCCATAAAGGAAGATTTTTACAATTGGCTTGAAGACAAACAGGATTTGCCCATGGGCAGGGAAGAATTGGATGATTATCTGAAAGAGCGCAATTGGTAAAGCTATAAAAATCCCTTAAATTATGCTAAATCATGACGCTAGACCCAATATCCCATGAAATTGATTCGACAATACATCCTTGTAATAATATCGATCGCCTTTTTAGCCAGCGGTGATACCCATGGTTGGCCCCTCCAATCTGCAACTGATGATCCTTCCGCTAATGTCCAGAGGTACCTATATGTAGCAGTGCCGGGAATCAGAAATTACCTGGGTTATGGGGGTCATGGCTTACTGGTCTTTGATATGGACAATGACCACAAATTTGTAAAAAGGATTGCTACCCGGGGTTTCAAAGCAGATGGGAAACCGTCTAATGTGAAAGGAATAGACATCAGCATTCCTTTGAACAGTATTTTTATCAGCACCCTTGAGGGTCTGCAACGAATAGACCTGGAAACTGAAGAATTGGTTTGGGAGAGAAAATATGAAGGAGGGGCAGACCGCATGTCTATTTCTCCAGATGGCCTGACCATGTACATGCCTTCTTTGGAAAAAGATTTTTGGAATGTGGTGGATTGCGAAACAGGGGACCTGATTGCCAAAATCGATGTGGTACAGCGTGCCCACAATACCATCTATGGTCCATCAGGAAAGCATGTTTACATGGCTGATATTGCATCCCCGTTCCTTCATGTGGCAGAAACTGAAAATCATACTGTGGCCAAAAAAATCGGGCCTTTTTCCAATGGAATCCGGCCCTTTACGATCAATAGCAATGAAAGTTTGGTTTTTGTCAATGTTAATGATTTGTTGGGTTTTGAGGTGGGGGATTTGAAAACCGGGGAAAAGTTGGCACAGATCCAGGTGGAAGGTTGGGACAAGGGCCCTGTGAGAAGGCATGGAAACCCCAGCCATGGAATAGGCCTTACGCCTGATGAAGAGGAATTATGGGTCAGTGACGGGCACAATATGCGGATGCATGTTTTCAGCGCCAAGCCTCCTTACCAACAATTGACCACCATCCCACTTCAGGATATGCCTGGATGGGTTA
Source organism: Cyclobacteriaceae bacterium (assembly GCA_040905165.1). Classification (GTDB taxonomy): domain Bacteria; phylum Bacteroidota; class Bacteroidia; order Cytophagales; family Cyclobacteriaceae; genus Cyclobacterium. The sequence continues at coordinate 76,454 of JBBDSA010000050.1, forward strand.
CTTTTAGCATGGATGGGCAATTTGCCTATCCCTCCAGCGGAGAAGTGATTGATGTAAAAACCAGAACCATTCTATGTACGCTTAGGGATGAATTTCACAACTATGTCGCCAGTGAAAAAATGATAGAAATCCACATGGAAAACAACAAGGCCATCGCCGCCGGTGATCAGTTTGGTTTGGGAAGAAAATGAGGGTCAAACCATGCAGTGTAAGATATCGAATTAGCCGGAAATGATCATTAATAATTAACCAAATTGTCACCTACAATTAATCAACCTTTTTAAAAAAATACATGCCTGAAAAGAATATCATCATTCGAGACCAGTTAGAAGAAAAATACCAGGAAATATTCACCCCGGAAGTGTTGAAGGCCTTGGAAATAATGACGCCATTTAACGATCAGGTTAAAAAGCTGATGGATATCCGGATGCGCAGAAGACAGGAAAGAAAGCAAAAAGAAAAGCGGATAGATTTTTTAAACCCGGAGACAAACATTTCCGGAACGAACATTAACGTTCAGGAAGCCCGGGATGGAAAATTTGAAGGTGGGGAAATTCCGAGGGACTTGCAAAGGCAATGGATTCAGGGAACCGGACCAGGGGCCAAGCCCAATGCTCCTTTGGAAAGCAGTATTCGAAATGTGGCTTATGCCTTACTCTCTGGGGCCGATGGTTGGATGTTTGATGGGGAAGATGCACTGGGACAGACCAGCACCATGTCCTTGGACAATCAACTTAACCTTAAATTGGGATTCCAAAAATCTCCGGTTTTTTTACAAGTTGCGGAAGCAGTTGCCCAGGAGATGAACCGTTGGTCTAAGAAATTTTTTGGGAAGGAGAAAATAAAAGACTGGAAATCACAGTTGGACTTCACCACTAAAATATTCAGGGCAAGGGGTTTGCATCTGGATGACAGGCATATCAGGACGGGTGATGGTCATTCCTTTTCGGCTTCCATCGCTGATTTGGTACTCTATGTTACCAACAATTACAAAACTCTATCGGAAAGTGGTGCATCCATAGTCCTCTATTTGCCCAAGATACAAACCGCAGAAGAAGCGGCCCTTTGGGACCGGATGATTACCGCACTTGAAGATCACCTTGGTTTAACTTTGGGGTCAGTAAAGGTATATGTTTTGGTAGAACAACTGGAAGCTACTTATCAATTGATGGAAATCAGGGCGGCATTGGGAAAGCATTTTGTGGGATTTAACACGGGAAGGTGGGATTATATCAATAGCGTATCGGACGCCCTGAGCTGGGATCCCGAATTTGTGAATCCAAATATTGAGTCCATTGGCATGACATATGGCTACATGAGAAATTATGAAGACCGCGTTAGAAGGGCCGTTAACACTCCTGATCTCAAAGGCCTATTTGCCCTATGGCAAGGGGGGATGGAACCCAATATCCCGGTGGGATCGGAAGAAGGGGTGAACGAAAGTATGAAGAAGGCATTAAAAGGGGCCGAAAGAGAACAAAAAGAAGGGGCAAGCGGTAAATGGGTCGCCCACTGGAAAATGGTACACATTATCCGACCGGTTTGGGAAAAAGTGGGAGAGGCCAATCAAATGGGCAGAGCATTTCCCAAGCTGAATTATCGTTCTTCCGATGCGGATGGTCTTGTGCTATTGGAAGATGCCCCCAGAACCATAAGAGGTGCCAGAAACCTGGTCAGTGTGGCATTGCAGTACGGCAATGCCTTTGGTCAGGGAATGCAGGCCGCTGCCCTAAAACCAGCTGATTTTTTTGGCAACGATGATGTTTTGTATTTGATGGAAGACATGGCGACTGGTGAGATCCGGCTGAGTATTCTTTGGGAATGGGTTCATAAGGCAGCCAAAATAACAGAGGCAGATCCGGAACTTGGAATTGAATCCGGAAAGCTTTTTGATCAGATTTTGTTTGATCAATTACTTGAGGAGGAGTATGATAAGTTACTGAAAGCCAGTAATAAAGATGTGTATGACTCTTCCAAAGGAACAACCTTGCCCATCGCCAAAGAAATCGCGAAGGTTTATGTTGCTGAAGAAAATATAATTCCATGGTTTATAGATCTGTTGAATATTAACCTTAATAATTCGGATCTGGCCATCGCCAAAAAAAGAATTAAGTTGTATCTGCAGTCCCTGAAAGAAAAAAATTATAGAATTACCGAAAACCTTGATTTTAAGGTCGCAGGTTAATCCCATCCGATTTGTCAATTTCATAGCCTAACCATGACCAATGATCTCTTATTTTTTCTGGCCTTTTCCCCCATCCTGCTTGCTGGAGTCATGCTGGTGGGATTCAGGGTTTCCGCCAGGGTTACGATGCCTATCGCTTTTGTGTTGACGGCTGTTCTGGCTTTCTTATTCTGGAGCTTTCCCCTGGTCAATATTTTGGCTTCGGTAGTGCAAAGTTTTTTTATCACGTTTGATATTTTATACATTGTTTTTGCCGCCATTCTTCTTTTAAATTTTCTTAAATATTCAGGAGGGGTGAATACGATACGCACCGGTTTTCAGGGCATTAGTCCGGATAGAAGGGTACAGGTGATTATCATTGTGTGGCTTTTTGGGTCCTTCATTGAAGGAGCGGCTGGGTTTGGTACCCCAGCAGCCATTGTAGCTCCGCTTTTGGTGGCATTGGGTTTTCCAGCGATGGCTGCCGTTGTGTTGGGCATGATGGTCCAGAGTACTGCAGTGACCTTCGGTGCCGTGGGCACCCCCATCTTGGTAGGGATTAGGGGAGGCCTTCAGAGTCCCGATGTGGAAGCAAAGCTTCAAGCCCTTGGCTTTGGGTTCTCCGATATTTTGTCGGCAGTCAGTGCCAATGCGGCATTAACCCATGCTTTGGTGGGTACCTTTATGCCTTTTCTGATGGTATTGATGCTGTGTAGGTTTTTTGGAAAAAACAGGTCTTGGAGGGAAGGATTGGATATATTTCCTTTCGCTTTATTTGGGGGGCTGGCTTTTACTGTTCCTTATGCGTTGACGGGTGTCTTTTTAGGGCCTGAATTCCCCTCTTTGATGGGCTCCCTAATAGGCCTTGGATTGGTGGTTACTGCTGCCAAAAGAGGGTTTCTGATTCCTAAAAAGGTTTGGCATCTGGAAAATAAGGAGGACTGGCCGAAGGAATGGCTGGGCGCCCTCATTATTCCCGAAAAGGAAAATGAGCTGGACACCGGTAAGCGCCATTTAAGTTTAAGTGTTGCCTGGTCTCCTTATTTAATTTTGGCCTTACTTTTGGTATTAAGCCGACTGCCCCAGCTTCCCTTTAAAGAAATGCTGACGGGTTTTTCCGTTGGATGGGAAGGAATTTTTGGTACTTCCATTTCAGCGAACAGTACCCCTTTGTATCTGCCGGGATCTATTTTGGTTTTGGTTTGTTTATTTACTTATTTTCTTCATAAGATGAACCCCACTCAGGTCCGATCTGCTTTTTTGGAAAGTGGAAAGATGATCATCCGGGCCGGATCTGTTTTACTGTTCGCAGTGGCCATGGTCAGGGTATATATTAATTCCGGAGAAAATCCTGGAGAACTCGCTGCGATGCCTATCGTTATGGCTGAGTGGACGGCAATGAAGGTGGGAGAAGTCTATCCTTTTTTTGCTCCCATGATAGGTGCCCTTGGTGCCTTTATTGCGGGCAGTAATACCGTGAGTAATTTAATGTTCAGCTTATTCCAATTTGGAGTGGCAGAAAATCTTGGGATGCCTCCGACCTGGATATTAGCCTTACAGGCAGTAGGTGCAGCTGCCGGAAATATGATTGCCATTCACAATGTCGTGGCTGCTTCGGCTACAGTGGGCTTATTGGGGAAAGAAGGGATGGTGCTTAGAAAGACCATTTTGCCTACTTTTTATTATTTGATCTTTACGGGACTTCTTGGCCTTTTGATTATCGGTATTTTGGGTATTTCCGATTTCTTTTCCTATTGAATGCATTTTACATTAATATCACTATATTAGATGATAATTTTAAATATCCATTATAAAGGTGATATTTGTAGATATCATGGATATAGATGATAAACACCATATAGTATGATCGCCATTATTACGGGAGACATTGTCGGATCACAAAGTGTTACACCTGAAATCTGGCTGCAGGTATTGAAGACAGAACTGGGTAGCTGGGGGAAATCACCGCTTACGTGGGAATTATACCGGGGGGACAGTTTTCAGTTAAAAATCCCAGATATCTCCCAGGCCCTGGAAGCAGGAATCAAAATAAAAGCGGCAATTAAATCCATAGACCCATTGGATGTCCGAATGTCTATTGGGTTGGGGGAGGAAAATTATAAGGCCAAAAAATTATTGGAAAGCAACGGGACCGCTTATGTCAATTCCGGGGAGGGATTTGAGGCATTGGAAAATACAAAACAAAATATTTTGATCAAATCCCCATCCGAATCATTTGACCGGGAAATCAATATGATGTTAAAATTGGGGTTAAAGATCATGGACCGATGGACGGCAACTTCTGCCAAAATGATTCATTTGGCCATACTGTATCCGAAAAAGACACAGAAACAGTTGGGTCAATTGGAAAACATCAGTCAACATGCGGTAAGTGCAAGACTGTCCAGGGCAGATTTTGATGTCATCCAGGAATTTCAAAATTATTTTATGTACAGAGTTAAAAACCTAGCGTAATGCTCCTGTTAACCAAACTGATACTTGCTCATTTGATAGGAGATTTTATCCTTCAGCCAAAATCCTGGGTAATTGCCAAGGAGAGCAAAAAGATGGGCGCCTATCAATTTTATGTACATATTCTGTTACATGGCTTGCTGATTATGGCGTTGGTAGGGCAACTCGATTTTTGGAAATCTGCATTGATCCTTACGGTTTCACATGGCGTTATTGATGCACTTAAAATTTATTTTCAAAATGAAAAAACCAAAAGAACCTGGTTTTTCCTGGATCAATTGCTTCATTTGGGTACAATCCTCGCATTGGTGATCTGGAAGGGAGAGTTAGATCTGGGATGGTGGCAGAATTGGTCAGAAAAAGAATGGTTGGTAACCACCTTATTTTTATTCCTAACCTTACCGGCATCCGTATTTATCAAAACGATCATATCCAAATGGACCCCCATACCCGAATCGGATTCCGGGTCTTTAAATCAGGCAGGAAAATACATCGGCATATTGGAAAGGCTTTTTGTATTTATGTTTATTTTGGCAGGGAGATGGGAAGCCATTGGCTTTCTGGTGGCCGCAAAATCAGTATTCAGATTCGGGGATCTTCGGCAATCAAAAGACAGAAGGCTCACAGAGTACATATTGATCGGAACCCTGTTGAGTTTTGGCTTGGCCCTGCTCAGTGGCTTATTTGCAACTGTGTTAGTTGACCAATAAATTTATAAAAAAGGAGGGGGTAACGTACCCCCTCTTTTTCATTTCCAACTTATTAAGATAAAAAAATTAACCCTAGTTAAAATTTTCGAGTTTTTATGATTAAAAATTCCCCATTTTGAGGAATCCCATACATAGTGGTGCAGCCAATTGGTTTATTTAAAAACAGTCTTTCCATTACTCACGTGTTAAGAGTTTTAATGAAACGATCTATTGTCAGAATGGTTTTATATTTCTAATTATAGCTTGTAAAAAAAACCAAAAATATTAATAAATACATATAATCGTTATTTATAAGTTTAAAAAATAACCTACTATTGAAAAAAGGATAAATATTAATTCTGGCCTTGGGTAGGATTGCCTATTGGTCAGTCAAGTCCATGGGAATGGGGGATTTTGCATCCACAAGGAATCCGATTCAAAACAATATTAATTGAAAATATATGCGCTCAGAGGGTCTTTTTTGTGCCAGAATGGATAGGGCGGTTTCTGTCAATTGTAGGATTCTTGGATAACCACCAGTGACTTGGGCATCTTTCATCATAACGATAATTTTGCCGGAGGGTGTTAGTTGAACTGTACCGGGATAAATGGGAGCCGAAAGCAGTTCTTCCAGTTGGTTTGTCAAAGTTTCTTCCAAATGAATTGCCATCCGGTTTTGTGTTTGGGAGAGAGAAAAAGGTTTGGAAAAAAGCATTTCTTTTTGGGCTTTGGTTAAGAGAGTGAAGTCAGGCCCGGGATAGACTTCCACAATTTTTTCTGATAGGTGCTTTGGTTGAGCTATTTGGGCGTGTGTGGTAGGAATAGGTCTTTGGTAAGGCAAAAAAGTTAACCTTTCTCCATCCTGAAATTTATCTTTTTTAGTGATCGGTTTATAAAAACTTTGGCTTCCATACAGTTTTTCCGTTTCAAATTGTCCATTAATCGATAAGTAAAGCCATTGCCCTTTTTCAAAATTTAAAATGGTCAATATTTCTCCCTTCTCAATGGTAATAATTTGGCCTTCAGAATATTGTTTTAAGCCCATCGAGATTTTGGTGACGGCACCATAGCATGCCACCTGGCAGCATGCTGTAAATATAATCTCCAGACCCCCCATGTAAATTTCCAGGCAGGTTGCAAGGGAATCACGTTTTACCAAATGGTTGGATAATTTAAATGATAAAATGTCCATTGGGCCTGAAACAGGTATGCCCAATTTGGCATGGTTAAACCTTCCTCCATCTTGAAGTGAAGTCCATATTCCCGCTTTCTTAAAAATAACTTCAGCCATTCATCCTCTCCTTTTTTAATTGGTAGTCATTATTATCCCCTATTTCAAAAAACTGTTTTTTACCTATGGGTTCAAATCGGATATAATCCGCAATTTGGAATGGAGAACTTTTTTTGGGATGGAATATCTCAATGGGCGTCTTTCCGATTACATGCCAACCCCCGGGACTTTCTCCAGGATACACCCCCGTTTGGTTTCCTCCGATGGCCACTGCTCCTTTTTCGATATTTCGATCCGGAAAAGCCTTCCTTGATAACGATAACCGCTGGTCCATTCCGCCCAAATACATGAATCCCGGTAAAAAGCCATAAAAATAGAGGAGGTAATTATTCATGGAATGGATGTGGACAAAAGTGTCCCTATCCATTTGTTTTTTCTTCAGATAGGTTTCAAGATCAGGGGCCAAATCAAAATCATAACATACGGGAATGGTCCATCTAAATCTTACCAGATCACGCCTGAGCTGCTGATTTTTGATTAGCTTGGTAAGCTCCCTTTGAATAACCTCCTTATTTTCGGGATTTTTAAAATTCAAACCCAAAATGCAATAACTGCTGATGATATTTAACATTTCATCGGCCCATTTCATTTCAATTGTTTTACGGACCGATGCCATGTGGATTAAAATGTCCGGATCAATGGTATTCGGCCAATGGAGCTCAAAATGGTTCGGTGTAATGCAATGAATCGAAATGGGAAACTTCATTTTATCAGGTAGTTATTTTCGGAAAGCCATTGGAACAGGATTTTGGCAATAATATTGGCTTTTGGATGGTCTCCATGGATACAAAGGGTGTCGGCCACTATTGGAACCAATTCTCCTTCCAAGGTTTTTACCAAATTATTTTCTACTATCAACATCACCTGCTCCTTGACTTGAGCTGCTTCAGTCAAGATAGCCAAAGGATGCCTCCTGTCAACCAAAGTTAAATCAGCATGGTATTTTCTGTCTGCAAATCCTTCGTATTTAATATTCAAATTCCTGTTGACCGCCGCACCAGACATTTTTGAGGAATAAGGAGCATATAGGGTGCATTCTGGAAAATGGGTTTTCATTAAGTTTGCGATGTTTTCTGACAGATCACTATTGGTCAAAGATTCCAAGTACAAAGCCCCGTGTAGTTTGATGTGGTGAAGGTTTTGATTTTTTTGCTTTGCAATATCTTTTACCTTTTCGATCTGTTCGATTAAAGATTCATTTAGTTCACCAAATGCCATGTCCCTTCTTTTTCTTCCAAAATGGTTTTTATCAGGATAGGAGGGATGGGCTCCGATTTTCACATAATTTTGAATGGCCAAATCAATGGTGGCTTCAATGGTATGCCTGGTTCCAAAATGCCCCCCACAGGCTATGTTACAGCTGGAAATATAAGGCATGATTTCAGCGTCATTGCCATATCCTTCCCCTAAATCACTGTTGATGTCAATTTTCCCGCCTTTCATTTTATATTGATATGTCCAAAGGTTTTACATGTTAAATTTAAAGTTTGGTTTAGTTTTTCAAAAGCCATATTGGTATTATTCCAAAGGGAATCACAACATCAGGAGTGTCTTTTTCGTCTACATAGTAAAAATCAATATTATGAAAATACAATTTGGAATAGCATTATTATTCTCTGTAATGTTAGCTGTTTCATGTAATCCAGTAAAAATTTACTTAGAAAAAAATGAAGTGGCTGATGCGGACGATTATAAAACCTTTTATGTAATCAATCAATATTATGATAAAGATGCATTTGATTCCCCCGTATTGGAAGAAAATCTCCAGCACAGGCTTACTGAAGGTTTAAAGGAAATTGGTTTTGAACAGGATGAAATCAAACCAGATTTAATCGTGAGGTACAATACCAATTTGACAGATCGTCAGAAAGAAGTGACAAGTACCCCTATGATGAGCCCTTATGGTTGGGGCATGTATAATCCCTGGATGATGAGGGGCCCATGGGGAAACAGTGGTGGATACAGGATAGAAAAATACGATATGGGGGAATTGGTGGTGGATATCATTGATACCAAACAGGACAAGGTGGTGATGAGGATCAGTGCTGTGGGAGAAATCAATAAACCTGATCAAAAAAGCAAAAATCTAAATACCTCTGTTGAAAAAATATTAAAGGAATTTTCCAAACGGATCGCCACGCAGGAAAAAACCTGATGGGGCTGCTGATCGGTATAGGATATAAAATATTCCGTAAACCTAAAGGCTGATGATGTAATGGGTTTTAATTAACCTGTATATTTTATGTACAGGTAAGCCCATCACATTATAATAACAACCATTGATGTTTTGGATGCCGATCATTCCAATCCATTCCTGTATCCCATATGCACCTGCCTTATCAAATGGTGGGTGCTTTTCAATATAATGGTCTATTTCTGCCCTATCCAATACCGCGAACTGAACCTGGGTGACATCGTCGAATTTGAAGGTTTGGGTAGTGTCCATCAGGCAAACCCCGGTCCTCACTTCATGGGTCTTTCCGGATAAAAGCAAAAGCATTTCAACGGCTTCCTGTTTATTTTTGGGTTTGTTGAGAATCTGGTTTTCGCAGATGACAACCGTGTCTGCGGTGATCAACAAATCCTCATTTTGTAAAAGGGGTTGATAGGCAAGGGCTTTTTTTTCTGCCAGAAAAATGGCTACTTCCTTAAGTGGTAAATTTTCGGGATAGTTCTCTTCCACATCTATAGAAGCTATTTTAAAAGCCAGTCCCAGGGCCTTAGTCAGCTCCTGTCTTCTTGGGGATTGCGAAGCCAGAATCAGATTTCTATTTAATTTCATCATTTACCTCCCAGTTTTCTAAGGTTCAAATACGGTTTTTCCTCCAAGGGCTTTTGGGTTTTTGATCCTTTTGTAATATTGGGCCTGCATTCTGGGTTTTTAAATGGAAAGTACTGATCAAAGCTGCAATTTCCAATTCTTCCGTGGAAAAGTTGTCTTGCAGCATTTCTGGTTTAAAATAGTCTTCTATAAAACCGGTAGTGAATTTTCCGGATTGAAAACTTTCGTGTTTCATCACCCAATGACAGAAGGAAAGGGTAGTCTTTACGCCGATTATCCGATATTCCTCAATAGCCCGCTTCATCTTTTCAATAGCCAAAGACCTGTTCTCAGCATAAACGATCAGCTTGGCAATCATAGGGTCATAATAAACTGGTATTTCCATTCCTTCTACATAGCCATCATCTACCCTGATACCCGGCCCTTTTGGGGTGATATAGGTTTTCAATTGTCCGGTGCTGGGCAGAAAGTTGTTTTGGGGATCTTCTGCATAAACCCTTACCTCAAGGGCGTGGCCATTAATTTTCAAATCACTTTGCGTAAAACGCAATTGATTACCTTCAGCGATCTCTATTTGTTCTTTTACCAAATCCACACCTGTTATCATTTCTGTAACCGGGTGTTCCACCTGTAGCCGGGTATTCATTTCCAGAAAGAAAAAATTACGGTCTTTATCCACGATGAACTCCACAGTACCGGCCCCTTGGTAACCACAAGCCTTTGCAACCAGAACAGCAGCCTTTCCCATGGCCGCTCTTAGCTCCGCATTTACGAAAGGAGAGGGGGCTTCCTCTATTACTTTTTGATGTCTTCGCTGTATAGAGCATTCTCTTTCAAAAAGATGCACTATATTTTGATGATGATCTGCCAAAATCTGGATTTCTATATGTTTGGGGGATAAGATCAGTTTTTCTATAAATACGGAAGGGTCTCCAAATGAGGATTGGGCTTCACTAATGGCCCTTTCCAATTGCTCATTGATTTCTGATGGATGGTGGACAATCCTCATGCCTTTTCCTCCTCCACCTGCACTGGCTTTGATTAAAATCGGATAACCTATTTTTTCAGCAACCATTTTTGCATTCTCAAGATGTTGTATGGGAGTTTGGGCGCCTGGAACTAATGGGATACCATAATCCGAAACTGCTTTTTTTGCTGCCAATTTATTGCCCATAAGGGCCATGGCCTCCGGGGTAGGACCTATAAAAATCAGCCCGCTTTCTATTATCTTTCTGGCAAATTCCGGATTTTCGGATAAAAAGCCATAGCCGGGATGTATCGCATCCGCTTTGAAGGTTTTCGCAACCTCCAGTATTTTTTCTATATGGAGATAGGACTGGGAAGCATTGGAAGGACCAATACCAACCGCTTCATCCGCGAACCGGACGTATGGCGCCCCCTGGTCCGCATCACTATAAACAGCGATGGTTTGTATGCCCAGTTCTTTGGCAGTTCTTAAAATCCTGAGGCTTATTTCGCCCCGGTTGGCGACCAATAATTTTTTTATTTTCAATGGAAGAAACTGTTTTTATTGTCTAAAGGCATGCTACTAATTAAATCAATTAAATTGAACTTAAGAAGGGAAAAACGAAATGTGCATGTTATTTTGCTTGAACCGTTAAAAAACATTAGTTTTGAGGGTTTGAATAGTGCTTCAAAAAGAAAATTATAAATCAAGGGTTTTATAAAAAGTTGATATAAATTGGATTTATTTAAAAAACTGAATACGAATCTAGGGCCATTGGGAAAACATTCCGAAATATCGGAGGGATATTTTACGTTTCCTAAATTAGAAGGGGAGATTTCCCCCAGAATGAAATTCAAAGGGAAAGAGGTACTTACCTGGAGCCTAAATAATTATCTTGGTTTGGCGAATGACCCTGAAATCCGGAAGGCGGATGAAGAGGCAGCAAAAAAATGGGGTGCGGCTTATCCCATGGGAGCCAGGATAATGTCCGGAAACACCAGTCTTCATGAACAATTGGAAGATCAGTTGGCAGCGTTTGTAGGGAAAGAAAAAGCCTATTTGCTCAATTATGGCTATCAGGGAGTAATGAGTGTTATTGATTCATTGGTGGACAGGAAGGATGTAATTGTTTATGATGGAGAGTGTCATGCCTGTATCATCGATGCCCTGAGAATGCATATGGGGAAACGCTTTGTTTATCCCCATAATGATATGGAGAGTCTGGGTAAGCAACTGAAAAGAGCGCAGAAATGGACCCAGGAAAGCGGGGGAGGCATATTGGTGATTACGGAAGGTGTTTTTGGCATGACAGGGAACATGGGCAATTTAAAGGAAATTGTCGGGTTCAAAAAGGAGTATTCATTTCGACTCCTTGTGGATGATGCCCATGGTTTTGGTACGATGGGCGCTACAGGTGCCGGTACCGCTGAGGAACAGGGTGTACAGGAAGAAGTGGATCTTTATTTTTCAACTTTTGCCAAATCCATGGCTAGTATTGGCGCATTTATTGCTGGTGATACCAATGTAGTGCATTACTTGAAATACAACATGCGGTCTCAGATTTTCGCAAAAGCGCTGCCATTAATTATGGTAGAGGGTGGACTTAAGCGTTTGGAAATGGTAAGGAACAAGCCTGCTTTAAGGGAGAATTTGTGGAAAATAGTAAATGCCTTACAAAGTGGGCTGAAGGAAAAGGGTTTTAATTTAGGCACCTCAAGTTCTCCGGTCACCCCGGTTGTGCTTAATGGCACTGTGGGTGAGGCAGCAACCTTAAGTAAGGACTTAAGGGAAAATTACAACATTTTCTGCTCTGTGGTGATCTACCCGGTCGTTCCTAAAGGAATGATCATTTTGAGATTGATACCTACGGCAGTTCATACCTTGGAAGATGTTAATGAAACCATTGCTGCTTTTGAAGCAATTAAAGGAAAACTAAATAGTGGGTTTTATAAAACTACGGAATTGGCCACTTCCTTTGGGGAATAATAACCGAAAAAATGCCCTCAAACTGTATTATTATAAACATTTTAACTATATTGAATCAAAAATTAATCTCATCATCAACCAAAATTGACTTTTAATTATGAACAGATTTAGTGAAATTAAAGACCTTGTCATGTCCCTCGAAGGAGATTTTGATAAATTTTATGACAAAAAGAATCAGGCTGCTGGAACCAGAGTAAGAAAGGGAATGCAGGATTTAAAAAACTTAGCTCAGGATATCAGAAAGGAAGTTCAAGACCTCAAAAATGCTTAAACGACATACAAAAGGGCTGATTTAATCAGTCCTTTTTGTTTTTTTATCCGTGTAGCTGAGTTGAATAAACCTGGTTGGAATCTATTTTTTTGGCAGCAGCAATAATTTTTGACCTTAGTTCTTTCGATGCGCTTAATAAAGGCAGTCTCACCTGGTCCTTACAAATGCCCAAATGGCTCATAAGGCATTTTACGCCTACAGGATTACTTTCCTCATACATGAGCGGGTTAATTTCCAATAAACAAAAAGTGCTGTTTTTTGAGTCTTCCAATTTACCATTAATGATATTGGCCATAATTTGCGGATAGGCATTGGCAATCACAGAGATCACTCCCTCGGCTCCAATGGCCCGCATCAAAGTGGTAATCATGTCATCTCCTGATATTAACAGAAAATTATGTGGCTTTTTATTGGCCACCTGCATGCACTGTTCCAAATTTCCACTGGCCTCTTTAATCCCTATTATATTTTGATGCCTGGATAATTCCAATGTAGTGGTATGATGAATATTGGACATGGTTCTACCGGGTACATTATATAAAATGATCGGAACAGGACAATGATCAGCGATTTTTTTAAAATGGGCAATAATGCCCATTTGACTTGGTTTGTTATAATAAGGGCTGACGGATAGAATGGCATCAATTTCAGAAAAATCCGTTTCCTCCATATCGTTTAGAACGGCTTGGGTGTTGTTTCCACCTATGCCATATACGATAGGAAGTCGGGATCGATTGATTTTTTTTATAAATGTCAATGTTTCTTTTTTCTCTTTTCTTGTAAGTGTGGCCGTTTCTCCCGTTGTACCCTGCACTACCAAATATTCCACACCACCCTGGATGACATGCTCTATAACCCTTTCCAGGGCAATATAATCCACCGCCCCGTTTTCCTGAAAAGGAGTCACCAGTGCAACACCGGATCCTTTTAAATTTTTCATTTCAATTGATCTGCTTAAGATATTTTATTAATAATTCAGTACCGGATTTAATATCCTTTTCTTCATTGTTTAGCATTAAATCCAAAAAGGGTTTTATTTCTTCGCTGTAAAACCCCATGCGGTATGATTCAGGTTTTAAGTGCAACAGGTAAAGGGTAAAATAATTTAGCCTTTCAAAGGTAAAAATAATCAAATCTGGCTGAAGGGAAAGAAATTGGTTTAATTTTTCTCCCGGTTTTCCAAATAAGGTAAAATCCTTATAGGAAAATGACTGTTCATCCACATTTTTGTTTTCATCATAATACCAACCAAAGACTTGAATGTCCTCACTCAAATCTGAATGGACCACTTTACGGATATCCTCAATTTCATCCTTACTTGTGGCAATAATACCCACGGTCTTAATGTTTTTATTCTCCATCGGGTTATTGTTGCCGATATTTTCCTTCCTGCTATCTAAGGCTTTCTTTATGAAGTATTCCTTGACCCATTTCATAAAACTATCATTGTTTACCTATTTTTTTCGTTATTTATATTGGTGAATGATTGAAGAAATTCTTCTTCTGATATCAGCTGAATCCCTAATTTCAGCGCCTTCTCTTTTTTACTGGGGCCCATTTCTTCGCCTTCTATGATAAAGTCCAGGGATTTTGAAACCGTCTTGGAATAAATACCGCCATGTGATGCGATGAATTCGATGATTTCGTCCCTATTAAAATGGTTCAATTTACCGGAGGCCAAAATCTTCTTTCCCTCTAATTTTTTGCTTATCCATTGGATATCACTTTTATCCAATTCAAAATTCAGGCCGTGATTTTTTAACCGGTTTAGGGTGTCCAGGTTTTCCTTTTTGGAAAAATAGGCCTTTATGCTATTCACCGCTGTGTTTCCTATGCCGTTGATTTCCAAAAGGCTTTCATCGGCGGCCGTTTGCAGCGCATTCATATTTTTAAAGTGCTCTGCCAATAAAACCGCGGTATTTTCTCCGATATTTCTTATTCCCAAAGCAAACAATACCCTGGGGAAGGGTTGTGATATGGAGTTACGGATACCCTCCATCATGTTGAAAATCACTCCTTCCTGGAAAGTATTGCCTTTTAACTTTTTAATTTTCCCCAATAGGGTATCTGAAAATTCAAGCTTACCATTGGTAATCAGGTCATGGACCGTGCTCTTATGAATGGATGCTGATTTTATGTTTTCAATATCATCCTTTTCCAGGTCTCCCATAACAGCAATAACCACAGCGACTGGCACATAATCTTCAATTTGATCAAATTCAAAAAATGTCAGTTCTTTCAGGAATTTTTCTACAGAGGCGGTGTTTTCCTCGACTCGTTTGTTAAATTTTGGAATTAAGTCTCTAAAATATTGGATTTTTGGAATTGATTCCATGGATTCATGGTCCGCTAAAAATTGTTCAATTTCCTTTAAAGTGATGCTTTCGGTAATCGCGTAAAGGGCTTTTTTTAAACTGACAAATAAATACCCAAGACTGCTTTTGACATACTGTTCATCAGAAATCTCCAAGCCCATTAATTCATCTTTAAACTGGGGTAAATCATATATATCCGCTGGATTTCTAATATATCCCTGGTGGATTAATGCCCTTAACCTTTCTGTCCCGAGAGAATCGATATCCATCGCTCTTTTTGATACAAAATGCTCCATCCGTCCAAGCACCTGAGGGGGGCAACTTTCAGCATTGGGACAAAAATGTTTTGCCTCACCTTTGTTTCTTTCCAACTTTGTTCCACACTCGGGGCAATTTTTCAGGAAGGAGATGGGTTTTTCTGCCCCATTTCGTAATTCTTTGATGACTGCCGTAATTTTAGGAATAATTTCCCCCCCTTTTTCTACCCACACCATATCACCTTCATGCAGATCCAGGCGTTCAATTTCATTGGCATTATGCAAGGAGGCTCTTTTTACGGTGGTTCCCGCAAGGCTTACCGGGGAAAGGTTGGCTACCGGGGTGATGGCCCCGGTTCTGCCTACCTGATAAGTTATGGATTGTAATTTTGTTTTTGCCTTTTCAGCCTGGTATTTAAAGGCAATGGCCCATCGAGGAATTTTTGCTGTAAATCCCAATTCTTCCTGATGATAATAATTGTTAACCTTGATGACTACTCCATCTGTATCTACTGGCAGTTGATGTCTTTTTTCCCTCCAATACTCGATGTAATCCAATGTTGCATGAATGTCCTTGACTTTTTTGTAAGCAGTGGAAATGTTTAAACCCCATTTTTCCATCATGGTTACAGCTTCATGATGGTGGTTTATAGGAAGGTCATCACCGATAAGTTGGTAAAAATTGCAATTTAATCTCCTTTTGGCCACCACACCCGAATCCTGCATTTTCAAGGTGCCAGAAGCGGCATTTCTGGGATTGGCCAATAATGCCTCGTTCCTTTCTTTTCTTTCTTTATTGATTTTATCGAATTCCCTTCTCGGCAAAAAAACCTCTCCTCTAACTTCAAAATATTCGGGTAAATTTGAATCTTTTATGGTCAAGGGGATGTTCCGTATGGTTCTCACATTTTCGGTGACCACATCTCCCTTATAGCCATCACCTCTGGTGACCGCCCTGATCAGCCGGCCTTTCTCATAAACCAGGCTGATGGCCACACCATCAAATTTAAGTTCACAAAAATAATCGTAATTCCTGTGGCCCAAACCTTTGGCTACCCGCTCATCGAAAGCGATCAGCTCCTCTTTGGAATAAGTATTGCCCAAGGACAACATTTTGACACTGTGGGTTGCCGTTTCAAAAGTTTTGGTGATGGTCCCCCCGATCCTCTGAGTAGGACTATCTTCCTTTTTGAATTCCGGGAATGCATTTTCCAATTTGACCAATTCTTCCAATAACCGATCAAAATCGAAATCACTGATTTCGGGTTCATCTTCCTGATAATAAAGGCGATTATGGTGGTTAATGGTTTCTGTCAGGGATTCAATCCTCTTTCTTGCTTCTTCTTTGGCTGGGTTATTCATGGAAAAAGGTACAGTGCTTCAGTATTCAAATGTACTATTTTTGAATACAATTACGAGATAGAAATTGACATTTGAATCATCTTTTACAGATTAAAAAGTTTTACTCGCTATCTGAGAAAGTCTTATTTATATCTTCTTCGGTCATTTTTAATTTTTGCCGGCATTCCTTGATCAATTTACTTGCTTCCTTTACCAATTCAGAGAGGTCATCCATGCTAAGGCCATCTTCTTCCAGTTGATGGACAATTTCCTCTATTCTGTTAACCGCCTTGTCATAACCCAACGTTTCATTTTTTTTTGTCATGGTCTTCGATAGTTTCTATAATTGAATATATTTTTTGTTTTTTGGTGAAGGTGGCCATCCGATCATTGATCTTCAATTCCTGAAGATTGATGGGCATTCCATTTATTTCTGTTCTCGTATATCCTTTGGTTAATATATATTCAGGATTTAATCTTTTAATGGTCTTATCAAACTG
This sequence comes from Cyclobacteriaceae bacterium, assembly GCA_040905165.1. Classification (GTDB taxonomy): domain Bacteria; phylum Bacteroidota; class Bacteroidia; order Cytophagales; family Cyclobacteriaceae; genus Cyclobacterium. The sequence continues at coordinate 93,489 of JBBDSA010000050.1, forward strand.
TGTTAAGCGCTCCTTTTCTTTTACAAGTAGAGAAAATGTAATTTTCCTGATGGAGGTTTCGATATTACCTATCCTTATCTGTTGCAGGTTCAAATGATGTTTTACTGCTCCAAAAGTTTGCTTGCTAAATCCATCCATCATCTGTTTGGCATATCCCAATTTACTTGAGGCCAAAGTGCGGATTAAATGGGATTGGTCTTTCAAGTAGTTGTGTTCATTTTGCAATAAACGTTTGGTGACTCTTTCCATCCTGATGGATAGGGAATTAAGGTGCTCCTCAAATTCACTGAATCCGGACAAAATAAAAGTCGCTACTGCCGTAGGTGTTTTGAGTTGGGTATGGGCCACCATATCCGCTATGGATTGATCCCGCTCATGGCCAATGCCTGTAACCACTGGCAAGGCAGCATTGGCTATGGTTTGGGCCAATGCGTAATCATCAAAACAGTCCATGTCGGTTTGAGCGCCACCTCCCCTAATAATGACCAAAAGGTCAAATTTTTCAGCAATTAAGTGCTGTTCTACTTCATGGATAGCTGCAATGATAGAACGGACTGCTTCATTTCCCTGTATGGAGGCTTGATATAGCCTGTAATGAACTTTATAATTTTTTCCATTTTGATCCAATTGATTGATAAAATCACCATATCCTGCTGCGGTTACCGAACTGATGATGGCCACTTTTTGGCTCACAGCAGGTAAAACAAATTGCTTATTTAGGTCCAATAAGCCTTCTACCTGCAATTTTTCGATAATTTCCTGTCTTTTCCTGGCCCTTTCACCCAATGTAAAATGAGGATCGATATCCTTGATAATCAGACTTAAGCCATATAATTCGTGGAATTGGACGTTTACTAAGGCCAAAACCATCATTCCTGATCTGATCTTTTCCCCTGTTACGGATTCAAATTTTCTTTTTATGGATTGATAGGTATAAGACCAAATATTGGCTCTCATTTTTGCACGGATGGTTTCATCCGTTTTTTCTATTAAATCCAAATAGGCATGTCCTTTTACGGAATCACGGAATTCACCAATTTCCGCCATTACCCAATAGCTTGGAGAAAGATTTTCATCCAGCGTTTTGCGAATCAGTTCATTTAATGTAAGGAGGGTAATTGCCTGTTGTTGCATATTGCAAAGAAACAAAAAATGACCATAAAAAATGAAAAAACAAATCAGAAAGGAACAGGGTATAAAGGTTTAATTATTGTCCCCTTGCCTTGAACCCCGTCTTTGCATTCTGTAAATGTGCCTGGTGAAATCACGGTTGGCTTCATTGAGAAGAAAGGCCTGAACAGGGCTGAGGGTCTCAGAAACCTTTTCAATAAATCTTTTTTCGTTTTGAAGGATTTTTTCCTGGATCGAAAACTTTTCTTTTATCAATTTCTTCGCTTTATCATTGCTGAGATTGGTTTCTCCGGTCTTGGAAATTTCGCGGAGTTCCCTCATCAGCTGGTCCCTGGAATCCTGGTGCTGATTGTACAATGGCCAAAATTTTTCAGCCTGATCTGGGGTTAGGGAAAGCCTGTTGGTAATAAATGCTACTCTTGCTGCTTCAAGTTTTTCCCTGTCAATTTCCCGGTTTCTTTGTGAAAATGCCGGCAAAACCAATATCATCAATAAAATTCCTATGATTAATTTTTTCATGTCAATACAAAATTTCATAATTCATCATCTCCTCATCATCATAATTCATATCTTCCCACTCTTCCATGGTAATTTGATCGAGGATATCATTGGGATGCTCAGCCAATAAAAGAATTTCCTCATCCCCCCAAATTCCTGTATTGATATAAAATTCCACTTCTTCGCTTACATTGGACTGATAATAATTTTCCTGTTCTTCTACGGGTTGGAAAACAAACACCAAAAATCCAATGATCACCACCGCAGCTGCTATCATTCCTGAAAGGTAGATTCGTCGCTCCTTTTTTTTCTTCACCACCAGAATTCTGGAGGACAGCGTTTCGAAATATCCTTCTGGGATCTTATATATGTTTTTCTTAGGTATATTGTTCATACTTTATGTTAGACCATTCTTATTTACAAAGGTTTATTGTTCCTTCAGGAATACTTCAATTTTTTTGACAGCGTGGTGGTATCCTGCCTTCAACCCCCCCACGGTGGTATCGGTCAATATACTTATTTCCTCATAGGGGAGTTCTTCATAATACCTTAAATTAAATACCAATCTTTGTTTTTCAGGGAGTTTTAGGATGGCTTTTTGAAGTCTTTTTTGAATTTCATCCCCGTCCACATATGGGGAGTGATCCAAATAGCTTTTTAAAACCTCATGGTGATCTTCTATGGAAAAGAAAGATCTTTTTTTCTTCTTTTCCAAGAAATTGAGACTTTCATTTACGGCAATCCTATAAATCCAGGTAAAGAGGGAGGAGTTGCCGCTGAATTTATGAATATTTTTAAAAGCTTTAATAAATATTTCCTGTACAACATCATCAGCATCTTCATGGATGATCACCATTTTCCTTACCATACCATATACCCTTTTCTGGTAAGTTTCAATCAAAATCTCAAAACCTTTATTCCTGGTTTGAGGATTTTTTATCATTTCCAGAAGCTTGGCATCAATTAGAGGTAACATTCAAAGTTTAGACTGGGAAATGAATACCAGGTTTAATCCACCGGATTCATAAATTGAAAATAATGGTGGGTTAATTCATCTAGATCCATTAAAAAGGTGAATTAATGGTTAATTTAACCATTACGATTAAATTTTATAAGGTATTTCCACGAAGGAAGTCTTCAATTTTCATTTTTTTCTTCCCTTCCAATTGTATTTCCAGAATAGAAATCATTCCATTTTTGGTTTGAAAATAAAGGTAATTCCTATTATCCGTTATAAAATCACCCGGCTGTAGGTTATCCTTGCCTTTATTCAATGTTTCAGTTCGAAATATTTTACAGCTTTTTTTGTTAAGCATGGTCCATGCAGCCGGATAGGGGGATAATCCCCTTACCAGGTTGTGGATTTCGATGGCTGTTTTGGTCCAGTTGATCTGGCATGTTTCCTTATAAATTTTGGGGGCATGTTGGAGGAATTTTTCTTCATTTTGCTGGGTAGCGTTCACTTGATTGGAAGCCAGTGCCTCTACGGTTTTTAAAACCAGCCCTGCCCCTTTTATCTTTAACCTATCGTATAATGTACCAACATTATCCTCGGGAAGTATGGGTTCTTTCTCCTGGAACAGTATATTTCCTGTATCAATATCCTGTTTTAACAGAAATGTGGTGACCCCCGTCTCCTTCTCCCCGTTGATGATGGCCCAGTTAATTGGGGCGGCCCCGCGATAATTGGGAAGTAAAGAGGCATGGAGGTTAAAGGTACCCAGAGGTGGCATGTTCCATACCACTTCCGGTAACATCCTAAAAGCCACTACCACCTGGAGGTCTGCCTGGTAGCTTTGTAATTTTTCTATGAAATCTGCTGCCTTTAAATTGGGTGGCTGTAAAACGGGAATACCATGTTTTAAAGCCGTTTCCTTAACAGGGGAGGGGAGTAATTGTCTACCACGACCCTGCGGTTTATCCACCGCAGTGATGACAGCCACAATGCCCCATGCTTGGCTGATTAATAATTCCAAGGGGGGAACGGCAAACTCCGGGGTGCCCATGTAAATAATTTTCAATGCCTTATTCATCATATTTTATTCATAGAGCAAATATTTGGCGCTTAAGGATTTAAAATTTTCCAAATCTGCTTGCCAGGTTTTTCTGATTTCCGCTTCTGATTTACCTGCTAAAATATCCTTTCTCAGCTGGTCGGTGCCGGCCAGTTTATCAAAAAAATTATTAAAGAAATCTGGATCATTCCCTGCAATGTGATAGGCTTCCAAAAGGTATTTTAGTGTAAAACGATGCGATAATGGTTCATTTCTCAGGTCTTTACCATAACATAGTTGATTCTGGAGAGGCGGATTTTTAGCCATCCCTTCAATGCTTATGGGAGTGAAGGTAAAATCACCAAATTCAGGGTCCGGATATCCATATACCTGAAAAGGAAATAGGGTCCCTCTACCCAGGCTGATTTTGGTCCCTTCAAAATAACATAGTGACGGATAAAGACGGATGGAGATGTCATTGGGTAAGTTGGGAGAAGGTTTGATAGGTAAACTATAATGCCTTTTATGGTTCCAATTGGCCATGGGTATAATTTCCAGATCTGCTTTTACGCTGTTCTTCAACCAACCTTCCTCATTGATCATCCGGGCAAGCTCTCCCACAGTCAGACCGTGAACCACCGGGATGGGATGCATCCCTACAAAACTTTCAAAACCCGGTTTCAAAACGGGGCCATCTATATAATCGCCATTCGGGTTAGGCCTGTCCAATACCATCAGTTTTTTACCTTGTTCGGCACAAGCCTCCATCAGGTAATGCAAGGTGCTGATAAAAGTGTAAAACCTGATACCCACATCCTGGATGTCAAAGATAACGATATCCACATCGGAGAGGGCTTCCAAAGAAGGCTTTTTTGAGTTGCCATAAAGGGAAACCAAAGGTAGACCGGTTTTGGGATCGATTTCATTTTCAACTTTCTCCCCTGCATCTGCTTCGCCCCGGAATCCGTGTTCGGGAACAAAAACCTTTTTTACATTTATTCCTTCCTCCAGTAAAAAATCCACCAGGTGCAGCTGATCTTTTTGGGTCAAAATACTGGTTTGGTTTACCGCCAGTGCCACGCTTTTACCTTTAAGATGGGGTAGGTAGGCATCAATGCGGTCTGCTCCTGGTAGGATTGGATTTTCTGAAATTTCCAGGGGTTTTTTCTCCTCCCTTTGATGGGGGCTACTTTTGCAAAATGAAAAATTCCCTGACAAAAATGCCAGGATAAATATTAATTTTAGGAGCTTCATATTAATTTGCGTTTCTTACAACAAAATAAGCGACTTCATTGAACCTTTCCTACTTCATTGCAAAAAGAATAAGTTTTAAAAAAACAGGAGGTTTTACCGGGACCATCCATAGGATAGCAGTCGCCAGCATTGCTTTGGGATTGTCCATTATGATCATTTCATTTCTTATCTTAGGAGGATTCCAGCGTGTAATTTCAGATAAGGTCTTTTCTTTCACCGGACATTATCAGGTACATCGGTTTGTTATGAGCCAATCCCTGGATGATTCCCCCACCAGTATGGACGGTTTTTTCTATACCCATTTTAAGGATTACGATTTTATCCGGCATGTCCAGGGTTATGCCAATAAGCCGGGCCTATTAAAAGGAGAAGAAGAAGTAGAAGGCGTAATGATGAAAGGAATAGGGCCGGATTTTGATTCTCTTTCATTTATGCCGTCAATGGTAAAAGGGAGGTTTATCCGGTTTTCAGAAAATGGTTCTGCTACCAATGAAGTGATACTGAGCACCAAAATTGCCAGAAAAATGCTATTGGATGTAGGAGACAGGGCCACCTTGTATTTTGTGCAGGATCCCCCAAGGTTTAGAAGGGTGGATGTGGTAGGATTGTACGAAACTTTTTTGGAAGATTTCGACGATAAGGTGATTCTGGGTGATATTCATACCATAAGGGTGCTCAATGACTGGGACAGGGATCAAGTGGGGGGATTTGAAGTTTTTTTACACGATCCGGCTAAGATTGATTTTTATGAGGAAACCATTTATGATCTTACGGATTATGATTTAAGATTAGTGAAAGCTACCGATAAGTACCTGCAGATATTTGATTGGTTGGAACTGTTGAATAACAATGTTTATGTGTTTTTGGGACTGATTTTATTTGTAGCTGCTTTCAATATGGTTTCGATCCTTTTCATTTTGATTATGGAAAGGACCTCCATGATTGGTATGCTAAAAGCATTAGGGTCGAAAAATATTCAGATCAGAAGGATTTTTATCTGGAACGGCCTCCGGATCATTGGAAGGGGAATGCTTTTGGGAAATTTAATCGGATTGGGATTTGGTTTCCTGCAACAGGAAACCCGGTTGATCAAATTGAACCCGGAAAATTATTATATGGATTTTGTGCCTGTTTTATGGAATTGGCCCATAATTTTGGGATTGAATGTTTTGATTTTATTCATCACCACGGCGGTATTATTTATTCCAGCCATGATCATCAGTAATGTCAATCCCATAAAAACCATTAAATTTGATTGACCCTGTATTTCTTGAAAACACTCTTTATTTTCATGTATATGACGCCAATAACGGCTTCCCGGAATATATTTTTTGACATTTTGGAGGTTCCCCTCGTTCGATCTGTAAAAATGATGGGGATTTCTTTTATTCTATATCCCAGTTTCCATGCTGTAAATTTCATTTCTATTTGAAAGGCATAGCCTATGAATTTAATCTTTTTTAAATCCATTCCTTCCAATACTTTCCTATGGTAACAAACAAACCCTGCAGTGGTGTCTTTAATGGGTATTCCAGTAATGAACTGAACATATTTGCTGGCAAAAAAAGACATCAAAACCCTTCCCATGGGCCAATTGACCACGTTGACTCCGGAAATATAACGGGATCCGATGACCATGTCATATGCTTCATCATGGCAGGTATGGTACAATCGTACCAGATCATTGGGGTTATGGGAAAAATCAGCATCCATTTCAAAAATATATTGATAACCTTTTTGAAGGGCAAATTCAAAACCTTCAAGGTAGGCAGTTCCAAGGCCAAGTTTGCCTTTTCGTTGGATGAGATGTAATCTGCCTGGCCAAATGAGCTGGTATTTTTCCACAATGGCTGCTGTTCCATCCGGGGATTGGTCATCAATGATCAAGACATCAAAAACCTCCTCCAATTGCATAATTTGAGAAATAATATCTGCGATATTTTCCTTTTCATTATATGTCGGTATGATGGTCAGCTTGGTATGGTCCATAATTTCAGAATGCAAAAATATACTTTAAAAAGTAAATTTCCGCTGAAATATCGGATAAGATCAATTTTCACATCGGTGCAGGTTGGCTTCGGCAAAAGCATTGCCATAAAAAGCAGCGGTTTCTAAATCCAAACATGCCTGTCTCCGGTTTTTATCCATAAGACATAAAGCCCTTCGGGCCAATGCTTCATAATGTTTTGGGTCAAGATCCAATACCCGATCAAAATCTTCCACAGCCCATTCTTCAAATCCTAATTTCATCAAGGCAAATCCCCGGTTGTAGTGGGCACTGATATTATCCGGTTCGAATTCCAGGTATTTGTTAAAGGAAGTGATCACACCTAAACCGTCACCAGAGTATGCCCTTGCAATACCCTGATAGAAATGAGTCATTGGTTCTTCTGGCTGAAGTAGGATGGCTTCCTCCAGGAATTCGTCGGCACTCTTGTACCTACCGTTTTTAATCATGGATCGGGCCAGCAAAACCAGAATCTCAAAATCTTTGGGGGCATGCATGGCTGCCAATAAAAAATTCCGCTCCGCTGTTTTCAAATCTTCTCTTTTCCATGCTATTTTACCTATTCCAACATAGGCATGGGCATTATTGGGTTCAAGGGCCAGTATTTTTTGATAATCTTTCAGGGCTTCCTCAAACATTTCCAATTCTTCATAAGACCTGGCTCTGAGGTGTAAGGATTTGATATCCGAAATGCTGACAAATAGGACCCGGTCAAATTCTTTTATGGCTTTTGTGTATTCCCCATTCAAAAACAGGGACTCTCCGTTTTTGTAATTCCCCAAACATGCGGTCATTAAAAGAATAAGGAGGAAAAGCATATTTCTGATAAAAACCGAAATGGAAGGCATGGAAAGTATAATATTAAAATATTAGTTTCAGGTTCCAAATTTAAAAATAAAGCCCCATTATGGCAAATTTTTTTCCATAACTAAATCCAAAATGGACTGGGACTTCGTAGGTTATTAAAAATGTTGGGAATTGGCCCAAAAATTTATCGGCATGAACCTTTGAAACGACAAAAGGTCAAAAAATGGTGGTTTATTTTTTAAGGTAAAGGTCTGTCCAATAGGTTTAACGGACAGCCCATTTTTATTTTAGAATGAGAGGATGCATGGAAAATCAGATTATAACAGGCCTTTAGTACTTGGAAGTTGATCCAGTGCTTTAAAGTCTCTTAATACAGCCATTTTAATGGCCCTGGCGAATCCCTTGAATATGGCCTCGATTTTATGGTGCTCATTTTCTCCTTCTGCTTTGATATTCAGGTTGCATTTTGCAGCATCACTGAAAGATTTAAAAAAATGGAAAAACATCTCGGTGGGCATTTCGCCGATTTTTTCCCTTTTAAAATCAGCTTGCCAAACCAACCAGGGCCTGCCTCCGAAATCTACCGCAACCTGGGCCAAACAATCATCCATAGGTAAAAGAAAGCCGTACCGGTAGATACCCATTTTATCGCCTAAGGCCTTGGCATAGGCTTCTCCTAAAGCAAGACCGGTATCCTCTATGGTGTGGTGCTCATCAATATGAAGATCACCTTTTACCATTATTTCAAGGTCAGTTCCACCATGTTTGGCCAATTGGTCCAACATATGGTCAAAGAAGGCCAAGCCTGTACTGATCTTACTTTTCCCGGAACCGTCAAGGTTTAAGGAGATTTTTATGTCGGTTTCAGAGGTACTCCTATTTATAAAGGCCTTTCTGGCCGGAGTTCTTAAAAATTCATATATTTTATCCCAAGAGCTGGTGCAAAATGTTGCTCCGTTTACCTCTTTATCCCCTAGGTAAATAGCTTTTGTTCCCAGATTTACAGCCAATTGTAAATCGGTTTCCCGATCCCCGATCACATAGGAATTTTCCAGATCATAGCTCCCGTTCATGTATTCCGAAAGCATGGCTGTGCCTGGTTTTCTACTTGGGGCTTTTTCTTCTTCCAAGGTTTTATCAATGTGTATGGCTTTAAAAACGATTCCTTCCTGTTCCAGCGTTTTAAGCATTTTAAACTGTGCAGGCCAAAATTCGGCTTCGGGAAAAGAGGCTGTGCCCAAACCATCCTGATTGGAAACCATAACCAATTCAAATTCAGTTTCTTCCGCAATTTTCCTTAAATTGGAAATAGCTTTGGGCAGGAATTCCAATTTTTCCAAACTATCAACCTGGAAATCGGTAGGAGGTTCTTTGATGATGGTTCCATCCCGATCTATGAACAATATTTTTTTCATGGTTTAATCTGCTTTCCTATTCAATTAATTAAGTGGCAATTTGCAACTGGGCCAAAACTTCAAGTAGCTGTTGATTTTCTGTCCTCGTACCCACGGTGATTCTTAAACAATCATCACACAAAATGACATTTGATCGATCACGGACGATAATTTTACGGAGTATCAATTGCTCATAGGTCTTTCTGGCATCTTTCACTTTTACCAATAAAAAATTGGCGTCCGAAGAGAAAACATGTTTGACAAGTGCTAAATTTTTAAGCTTTATTTCAAGGTAGGCCCGTTCTTCAAGGATGGTTTTCACCATAGATTCCAGTTTTTGGGTATTTTCCAATGCTTTTAGTACTTTCTCTTGGGTCAATCCACTGATATTATAGGGCGGTTTGATTTTATTTAGGATATGGATGATTTCTTTGGAAGCAAAGGCCATACCCAGCCTTAAGGATGCCAGCCCCCATGCCTTAGAAAATGTTTGCATGACCACTAGATTGGGATGATGAGTCAGTTCAACCGTAAAACTGGGTTCATCACAGAAGTCAATATAAGCTTCATCAACCAGCACCAAACCATCAAAATTTTTAATAATCTTTAAAACATCCTGTCGTATCATTTTGTTGCCGCTGGGATTATTGGGAGAACAAATGAAAATGATCTTGGTATGATCATCCAAAGCATTCAATACATCCTGGGTAATGATCTGAAAGTCTGTACTTAAACTTATTTTTTTTGTTTTGATATCATTGATCGAAGCACTTACCTCATACATGCCATACGTAGGAGGCAAAAGGATGACATTGTCAAGGCCGGGCCTGCAAAAGGCCCTGAAAAGAAGATCGATGGCTTCATCACTGCCATTGCCTAAAAATATCTGATCCCTGGGTACATTTTTTAAAGAAGAAATTTTGATTTTTAAGGCCTCCTGACCTGGGTCCGGATATCGGTTGAACGGTTTTTCGGTTGTAGAGCCAATGGGATTTTCATTGGCATCGAGAAAAATCCCTTCCCGGCCGGCATATTCATCTCTTGCGGAAGAATAGGGTTTTAATTTTTGAATATGAGGCCGTAACAGCTTATTTAGGTTAAAACTCATATTACTTTTCATTAGAGATATGGTTTAATCTCAATGTCACAGCATTTTTATGGGCTTCCAGCAATTCATTTTCAGCCATGGTTTCTATCACCGGTCCCAAAGTTTTTAATCCTTCTTTTGTAATTTTCTGATAGGTTATTTTTTTCACAAAACTGTCTACCGAAACGCCACTGTAACTTTTGGAATAGCCATTGGTGGGTAGGGTATGATTGGTACCGGATGCATAATCTCCTGCTGATTCAGGCGTATAATTCCCAATAAAAACAGAACCCGCATTTTTGATTTTACGAACTGTTTGATCCTGTTCTTTTACAGCAATAATAAGGTGCTCAGGCGCATATTCATTAATGAGATCCATGGCAATATCCCTATCATCCATGACGATGGCAACACTGTTTTCAAGCGATTTTGAGGCCATTTTATGTCTTGGCAATTTCTCCAGCTGTTGTTTGATACTTTTAAGGATTTTTTTCGCAAGTTTTTCCGTATTGCAAACCAGAATTACCTGACTGTCGGCTCCGTGTTCTGCCTGAGATAGTAAATCAGCCGCAACAAATTCTGGAATGGCACTTTCATCGGCGTAAACCAAAACCTCAGAAGGGCCTGCCGGCATATCAATGGCTACACCATATTTGGTGGCCAATTGTTTGGCTGTGGTGACATATTGATTTCCCGGTCCAAATATCTTATTGACCTGGGGCACAGATTCGGTTCCGAAAGTCATGGCAGCTATGGCCTGGGCTCCCCCCACTTTTACAATTTTGCTGATGCCAATCAAATCAGCCGTATATAAAATGGCTGGATGAATCTCTCCTTTGGCATTGGGAGGGGAGCAGAGGATGATATCCTCACAACCGGCAATTTGGGCTGGAACCCCCAACATCAGTACGGTGGAAAACAAGGGTGCCGTACCCCCAGGAATGTAGAGCCCAACTTTCTGAATGGGAACACTTTTTCTCATACAAATCACACCCGGCATTATCTCAGTTTCTAAATCGGGAGTGGCCTGAAGACCATGAAATTTTTCAATATTGTCCTTGGCGATTTGGATGGCATTTTTTAATTTCTGATCGATTTGAGAACAGGCAGCCAATATTTCCTCCTTTGTGACCAGTAAATTATTAATCTCAACATGGTCATATTCCAAGGCAAATTTTTTCAAGGCTTTGTCTCCTTGTCTTTTCACCTTTTTCATAATCGGCTTGACAATTTTTTCTATTTCCTTTACCTTATGAACCGGCCTTGCCAATTCTTTTTTCCATATTTTTTTGTCAGGGTTGACCAGGATTTTCATTTTTTCTTGATGTTTGGGATGAAACAGGGTGTTTTGACATTTAAACCCGAATTGGAAATAATGTTTGCTGAGAATCTGGAAGAATTATGGGTTATACAACCATTTTTTCAATGGGAACGACCAGGATCCCCTGGGCTCCTGCAGCTCTCAAACCTTCAATATTTTCCCAAAATTGATCTTCACTGATCACAGAATGGATGGAAGACCAACCTTTTTCGGCCAAGGGAAGGATGGTCGGGCTCCTCATTCCCGGAATAAGTGATATAATTTTATCAACAGATTCATTAGGTGCATTCAGCAATACATATTTATTGCTTTTTCCCTTTTGGACCGCATTCATACGGAATAGCAATTTTTCTACGCTGTCCTTTTTTGCCTCAGGAATAGCAGGGTTTCCGATTAGAACTGCTTCAGACCGGAAAATTTCTTCCACTTCCTTTAATCCATTCATCATAAGCGTTGATCCTGAGCTGACAATATCACAGATACCTTCAGCCAAGCCAATACTGGGTGCAATTTCTACCGACCCACTGATTTCATGAATTTCAGCATTCACTTTTTTTTGCTTTAGGTAATTTCCCAAGATCCTGGGATAGGACGTCGCAATGTTTTTCCCTTCAAAATAACGGATATCCTGGTAATCCTCTCCTTTGGGAATGGCCAGGGACAATCTGCATTTTGAAAAACCCAAATGCTTAAGGGTATCCACGGCTTTATTTTTTTCAACCAATTCATTTTCTCCTACAATGCCTAAATCTGCTACCCCATCTGCCACATAACCAGGAATATCATCATCTCGTAAAAATAGAAACTCTATGGGGAAATTGGTGGAAGAGGACATAAGTTTGCCTGTTCCATTGTGGAATTTTATACCGCACTCCTTGATCAGATTAAGTGACTCCTCACTTAACCTGCCACTTTTTTGCACAGCAATTCGGATGATGTTTTCCATGTATTATTGAAATCAATGTTGGGTTAGTAAAATGTTTAGATTTATGACCGGAAGTTTTCCGACTTGGGGGCAATATTTTTTTAAAATTCCTCTCAGGAGGAATGATGATCCGCATGATGCTCATGAGCATTCGCTGGGGAGAAAAATGAATGTATGGAATTGAAGCAGCCTTTGATCACCATAAGGTTACAAATTTAATGAGCAATTTGTAACATACAAAAAATATAGGGGCTTTAATTATTTAAATGGTTTAAATAGCTGAATTATTAGGCATTAAGAATAGAAACCGGTCAATTGTATTTATATCTGTGGTCAATGGCATCTTCCAATGTGACCATAAAGGGGGGACTTTGATTGGATTGTATTTTTAGAATGGATTTTTTTAAAATTTTCAAATTGTTTTCCTGGGCATATATTTTTCCCAAAATAATAGACTTGTTTTTGACTAAAACGCGTCCTGCCATTTTTTCTAAATCATTGTCTATCTGCAGAATTTTCCTGACAGTGTTCAATAATTCATTACCTTTTTTTTTGTTAAGCCAGTTTCCAAACTGATTCATTTGATGGGAGACAATTAATTTTATCTTTTTAATGCATTTTTTATTCAGTTCAATTTTTTTCTCTATAATTTGATGTATATCGGCCATATCAAAAAGAACTATCTGATCATTTTGGCCAAAGCTGGTATGCATATTACCCTGTAAGGCAAGATCAATTATGATTTTCATTGAAGATAATTTTTCATGGAAAAAATGGGGTTGGATGATATCTTCCTGAGAATCAAGGGTATTGATGATGATGTCATGTTCACGAATGACATTTATTATTTGGTCGTATGATTCATAAATAATGGACTTGGGATCCAGTTCAGGAAAATTCGCAAATGGCATTATGTTTTTTTCCACAATGGTTATCGGGGGGTACTCATTTTGATTTAAATTTTTAAATATTTTTTTCCCTAATCCCCTGAATCCAATAATGGCAATTTTCGGAAACTTGATTTTCTTCACAAATTCTTCCACCATATCTGCAGTGGTATAGGAAATGGAAAAATTGGCTGTTTTGTAATTGGTTTCATTTTCAATCTGTGTATGGATTTCCCCAAAAGTTCGGAATACTTTATCCAAAAATTCCCCATTCATTTCCATGGTACAGGAAATTTGATAGCCTTCCTCAAACTGGGGATATAATTGCCGGGTTCCTATAGCAGAGGATTGTATACCAAAACACACATCGGCAAGATGAATTATGCTTTGCCTTTCATCTGAGGTTTGTTGAAAAAAATTATTGTCGACCACTCTTTGCCCCATTAGCGCAGTGATTTGTACAACCAACCAATCTTTTAAATTTTTCTTGGAATGGTAAAGGATTTCCGTTCTTTCTGGGACAGATATGATTAAGGCTTCTTTTATCTTCCCTGAAGTTTTAAAAATTTTCAATAATTCACTGATTTCATCTTTTTGGAGAATAAAGTCTACTTCTTCTCCCTTATTGATGCCCCTGTTAAAACTTAATAACCTGAACTGTGCCATTCCCCTTAATTTTGCTGTTAAATAATCCTAAAAATAATTTACCATAATTCGACCCCATGCTGTTAAATGGATGGTTGAGATAGGTAAATGTTGGTATGAAGGTATTTAAAAAATATAAGTGAATGAGAATTAATAGGTGAAGCATGAAAAATTATCGGTAAACTGGGATTTTTTGGGGTTAAATCAATCCTGGTTTTGCCAGAGGAGGTTTGGTTCTTTTCAATAGGATTAAACCAAAAAATCCAGCAACTTATCCGCCGGATTTTTTTACTTTAAAACCATCCTCTTTTAAATATTCAATGATTTTATCTCTTTGGTCCCCCTGTATGATGATTTCGCCATCTTTGGCATTTCCTCCTACACCACACCTGGTTTTAAGTTGCTTACCAAGTGTTTTCAAATCTTCCTCTCTGCCTATAAAGCCTGTAATTAAGGTTACCTGTTTCCCTCCCCTTGATTTTTTATCAATAAGAACCCTCAGGTTCTGTTGGCTGGGGGCAAGGGTGTTTTTTTCTTCATTTTCATGATCAACAAATTCAAAATCATTTGAGGTGGAATAGACCACCCCATCCCTATTTTTCCAGGTGTTTTCTTTTTTCCTACCCATATATTTATTTTTTAAATCTCATGGTCCAAACAGGCCTTTTCGCACTATTGACGACATCTTCTGCAATACTTCCACTCAATAGGTGAAGAAAACCTGTCCTGCCATGGGTGGCCATGGCAATTAAATCCGCATTAAAATCATCCGCAAATTCTATTATGCCCTCTTCCTCAGAGCTGCTGTTGTAAATATTAATCTGATAATTCTGCAGCCCATAGCTTTTCACAAATTCGTTTATTTTTTTATGGGATTCCTTGGTATTTTCAAATGAGTTGGGGGTGTTGATCTTCACTAATATGAGTTCGGCTTTTAATAGTTCCTGAAAGTCTTTGAGGTGCTTTACGACTATTTTACTGTCTTCGGTGAAATCACTGGCAAAAACAATCTTTTTTAAAGCATCTGCCTTGATCTTACTTTTTACCGTGATGACAGGGCATTTCGCATTTCTGACAACCTTTTCAGTATTAGAACCGATCAGAAGCTCTTCCAGACCGCTGGTACCTTTGGAGCCCATAATGACCAGATTAGCCTTAATCTCTGTGATCTCTTTTGTGATACCAGCATAGGGATTTCCAAACAAAAGACGGGTGGAAAACTCATAAGGTTTGATTTTGTGGTTTTCCTCTAATTTTTTCAATTGCTCCTTTCTTTTATTGACCAGCTCAACCAAATAAATGCGGTCAATAAAATCCTCTTCCATGTTCACTTCCCCCATGGTACTGAAATTTTGAGTGGAGGGAATTTCAATAACGTGAACCAATTTTAGTTTACAAGCCGATTTTGTGGCGATTTCCTGGGCAAAAAGGAAGGCATTTTCCGCCTCCTCTGAAAAATCATAAGGTACTAAAATACTTTTCATAGTTTTTGCATTATTTAAAGTTTTCAGGAAGGTAATCTACAAAAAACTAATCATATTATGTAAAAATAAAAGCAAATGTTCAAAAGATCATCCAACCTAAGCCAAATCCCAAAACACAGAGTAAGGTCGCCATAGCCATTTTTTTAAGATAAGGATCGATCAACTCTGGTTCATTTAGAGTCTGAATGGCCCAACCGGTATTCAACATAACAGGAACGGCCAATAAAAATAACAAACTGCCATAGGCCTGGACTATTAAAATATAGAAGAATAGTAAGATAATGCCGCCCAGAATAAGTGACCATTGGTAAATGATGGCAGCATTTTTACCAATTCTTACTGGGATGGACATTTTTCCAGCTGAACGATCAGAGTCAATATCTCTGATATTATTGATGTTCAATACCGCTGTACTGAAAAACCCTATGGCAGCACCTGGTAATAATACCACCCAATCCATGGTAAGGGTGTGTAAATAATAGGTGCCCAATACTCCAGCCAGCCCGAAAAAAATAAAAACCGAGAGATCACCCAAACCAGCATATCCATAGGGCTTACCACCATAGGTGTAGGTAACAGCGGCAAATATAGCCAAAATACCCAGACCCAAAAAGAGCAGAAAAGTTAGCCTATCCGGGATGGCAACATACAGTAAAATCAAACCGCTGATCAGAGAGAGGACGCCAAAAAGAATCATCGCTTTTTTCATTTCCAAAAGGGAAATCAGCCCGGATTGTACGGCCCTAACCGGACCATTTCTGCCCTGGTGATCTGCGCCGTTGACGCTGTCACCGTAATCATTGGCCAGATTGGAAAGTATTTGTAATAAGACGGTGGTAAGTGCCGCCCATAAAAATACGCTCCAATGGAAGTTCCCGTTTTGATAAGCCAAAATGCTTCCCATAAAAATACTGGACAAGGCCAAGGGAAGGGTTCGAAACCTGAATGCATGCAGCCAGGCCTTTTTTTTAGTGTTGATTGTTTGCTCCAAAATCCTAACAATTAAAAAGGCAGCGCATGCTTTGGAATGGCATGCGCTGCCTTTTGGTATCCATTGTATCCATCCAGTTTGGAAATAAAATTATGCTTTGATCAAAGTGAGAATTTCATCATCCATGGGCTTGACAGAGGAAGGAAAGAATTTCACCAGTTTCCCTTCTTCATTGATAAAATATTTGCAAAAATTCCAAGATGGCTCTGAATTGTTCCAGCCATTCAGGTTTTTGTCAGAAAGCCAACGGTATAATGGGTGCTTGTCAACGCCCTTTACAGAAATTTTTTCAAAAATAGGAAAAGTCACACCATAGTTTTCTGAACAAAAAGCTTTGATGTCTTCATTTGTGCCGGGTTCCTGTCCACCAAAATTATTGGCAGGAAAAGCCAAAATAGTAACTTCGTCTTTATAGGTTTCGTACAATTCCTGTAATTCGGCATACTGAGGAGTAAAACCACATTTGGATGCTACATTAACAATCAAGAGCTTTTTCCCTTTAAACTTTGAAAATTTAACGGGATTTCCATCAATGTCATTGAGTTCAAAATCATAAAAATCCTTAACCATGTTCTCTTCCATAACTGAAGCCATGCCGATAGCGGCGGTTTCTGTTGAGCTTTCTATCTGTTTTTGATTGGGGGAATGACAGGCAAATAATGCCATCATCATCATGTAATACATATTTTTCATAGTTACATTTTTTGGGGTACACTTATTCCCAATAACCTCATACCTTCCTGAATTGTTTTGGCTGTCTGTTGAGACAAGGCTACTCGGAAAGATTGTGTTTCATTTTTTGTTTCACTAAATATAGGAAGTTCTGCATAAAATCTGTTGTATTCTTTTGATAAATCGAACAAGTATTGGGCAATAACCGCCGGTGAAAATTCTTCTCCCGCAATCTGGATTTTTTTTGGAAAATCCGAAAGAAGGACAATTAGACTTTGTTCCAGCATCTGCAATTCTTTATAGGAATCAAATGACTTTCGGGAAGTATAATCAAGACCAATTTGGTCCGCTTTTCGAAGAATGGCCGCGATCCTGGCATGGGTATATTGAATAAATGGACCTGTATTGCCCTGAAATTCTATGGATTCTTTTGGATTAAAGAGCATGCGTTTTTTAGGATCTACCTTCAATAGAAAATACTTTAGCGCACCCATACCCAACATTTCATAGAGCTTTTCAGCTTCTTCCTTAGTGAAACCTTCAATTTTCCCCAATTCCTGTGTATGTTCCCGTGCCGTATCCACCATTTCCTGCATCAATTCATCTGCATCCACCACGGTTCCTTCCCTGGATTTCATTTTGCCGGATGGAAGGTCCACCATACCATATGAAAGATGGTATAGTCCATCTCCATAGGGACGGCCCAATTTCTTCATTATTTTAAACAGAATATCGAAATGGTAGTCCTGTTCATTTCCCACCACATAAACAGATTTATCGAATAAATGGTCTTTGTATTTTAAATCTGCTGTACCCATGTCTTGGGTAATGTAAACGGAAGTTCCATCCTCCCTTAAAACCAATTTTTCATCCAGTCCAAAATCAGAAAGATCAGCCCAAACCGATCCATTTTCTTTTTTGAAAAAAACTTGCTTTTCAAGACCTTCATTTACGATATCCTTTCCCAAAAGATAAGTGTCGGACTCATAATAATATTGGTCAAAATCAACGCCCATTCTATGATAGGTTTCTTCAAAACCCTGATAAACCCAATGATTAAGGGTATTCCAAAGCGCAACAATTTCTTTATCACCGGATTCCCAGAGAAGGAGCATGTATTGGGCTTCCTCCATCCAGGGGGCAGATTTCTTGGCTTCCTCTTCCGAAAGACCTTGTTCCGTCAGCTTTTTTATTTGCTTTTTATATTCCTTATCGAACAATACATAATACTTCCCAATAAGGTGATCTCCTTTAAGTTGAGTACTTTTAGGTGTTTCACCTTTTCCTAAATGTTGATAAGCCACCATTGATTTGCAGATATGGATGCCTCGGTCATTGACCAGATTGGTTTTAACCACATCAAAACCATTTGCTTTTAAAATTTCAGAAATGGAATAACCTAAAAAATTGTTGCGAAGGTGACCTAAATGAAGGGGTTTATTGGTGTTGGGGGAGCTGTATTCCACCATCACCTTTTGACCATTTTTAGGAAAATATCCGTGCTGCTTTTCCTTTTGAATAGCTAAGAAAATTTCTAACCAATAAGCTGGGGACAAAGAAATGTTCAAAAATCCTTTCACCACATTAAAGCCATCCACTGCAGGAATTTCTTTTTTCAGATATTCACCGATCAAAGCCCCACTTTCCTCTGGTCTGGTCCTGGTTATTTTCAAATAGGGAAAAAGGACAAATGTATAATTGCCTACAAATTCCTTTCTGGTTGGCTGTAGGGAAAGCGATGCTGAATTGATGGGGTGCTGGAATAAGGTTTCAAAAGCGGTGGCAATGGTATGGATGATTTCTTTTTGTATGTCCATTTGAATGTTTACTTCTTAAGGGGAATGAATTGCCGGGAATTAATTCGCAAATATAGGCGATTCCGCTTAAAGCTTTTGGTTGGATGGCTTATTTCTGGTTGCCAATAAAAAAACAGAAGTGGGATGCAGGCCCTCTGCTGGTTTTGATTAAAGGCCTTATTTTATTCCCGATAAGTATATCATCTAAGCTGCTTCTATTTCTTAAATGTTGAAAAATATATTATGAATGGTAAAATTTATCCAAATACGGTATAATGTTTACATATTGGGGTATCATATCCACATATTTTAACTGAATTCCACGGTATGGAAAACTGGTTCTAATTAAAGAAAGGGCCAATATCACCCCCAATCAGCATTTAATAGCCTAAAATGCGTATTTATTAATAAAAAAATTATTTGGCATAGGTATTGTCTCATAATAATTGAAAATAATATTTAAATAATATTGTTTTCGACCAACTATTATTTAACACTATAAATTGAAAAATCATGAAAAAGTTAATGTTATCCCTTGCAGTAATGAGTTGTTTGGCATACACTGCCGCCATAGCCCAAGAGGCCTCAACGCCCAACTTGGAAACTGTGGATCAGGAAACGACAAAAATCGATCCTGAAAGTTTACCGGAAAAGGTAAAAGAAGCCATTCAGAATGATGAGACTACGAAAGATATTCAAATCGCTGAAGCGCATCAAAAAATGAAGGATAATCAGGTTTATTATGTGGTAAAGTTCGAAAAGGATGCAACCGGTAATGAATTAAAGAAAAAGTTTAATGCCATGGGTGAAGAAGTGGAAGATGATAATGGTGAAGAAAAGCCTGAAATCGAGCTCGTACCTTAATTGGTTAAAAATCACTAAAATTATAAAAAAGCCCCGATCGTTGATTGGGGCTTTTTATTTTTACAAAGGGTAGTGGCATTATCAACTTAATGCATCAACAGGTTGTTTTTTCTTTCCTGCTTGAAGAATTCTTCCTGAAAGTCCTTTGGAATGATCGGAAGCCAAAAATAGAAATGGGGATTCCACCTTGAAATTTTTATTTTCCTGAATTTCATCAAATTCATTCCAAAAAGACCATTGATTCAAAGCCTTCTCGGTTGAAAAGAAGCTTTCCGGATAAATGATGGCGTTGGCTTTGATTCGTTTTTCCTTTAAACGGTTAGAATAAAATTCAGTAAAAGTTTTTAATGAACTGTGATCCTTAAGGAAATCACTTTGCTCTCCTCCCAGGTAATCATCATCTATGATTTGATTGTTGATGATATTACTATTTGCCTGCATTATGGAAATGGCTGCCTCGGTTAGTTTCTGGAAAGAAAAAATACCCATTTTTGAAATGGAAAGCAATTCTTTTCGGATAGGTTCAGGCAGGGAAGAAAGGGGATAGTTGGGGGAGAGGTTATTGTTTACCAAAACATCTAATTTACCATATTTTTCCCGGATGGAATGGATTAATGCCTTGCAGAATTTATGGTCATTTACATCCCCAATCATAAGATTACAATCCACATTTTCATTTTCTATTTCAAATTTATTCAGCACAGTCCTTTCATTGAACTCGCCGCAGCAAAGTATAATATTGGCACCTGCTTTGGCAAAATCCATCGAAAACTTTTTTGAAAAGACAGAATTGCCATTGGTGATCAAAACCACTTTATTGTTTAAAAGATTATTGCTATTCATAAATTCCCCAAATTGGGTTTGTTGGTTTAAGTAATGGTTATCAAACCAATTCTATACCAAAAAGGAAAAAATCGTTATTTTATTTTAAACAAGGGTTTTAAGAAGTAGGGGTATATCTTATCTTTTAAGTGGAAAAAAAATGTTCTTTTTTGGGGTATAAAAGTAACAATCAGTGCTTTATAAAGCAGAGGAATACCTAAAATTGGTAAATAAAAAAGTCAAATTAAAGTGCCTATTTTCCGAGGAATTCCGTGTAAAAATCTTCGATTTCTTCTGGCGTCAATCCACGGTGAACCAAAATTCGGTTACGAAATTCGATGGGTTGGCCATTAAATGACAAAGGGGTTCTTCCTGGGAAAGCCATGTTTTGCATGCTGTTTTTCGATCTTAAAATCCAGCCTTGGAAGGAGGGAAGCTGCCCCGGGATTCCCATCATAACCACGCCGGGGTCATTTTCACCTTCATGAGTAATATTAATCCAGGGTCCCGCATCTACAGGGAGTTCTTTGGGTTCCACATTTCCTTTCTTATCAAAAAAACCAACTTTTTCTGATAGTTTTATCCGCGGGGAAAATCCCCCGTAACCTTTTGGGTCCTCGGAACCACCAATGCTTACATTTTCTACCAATGGATTCATCGTGATTTCAAAATCAATTTGATACAGGTCCGGGCCCAACCTTTCGAAATGCAAAAAGACGGTTTCCTGAATTATTTCCCTTTTCTTTTGGCCGGTTTCACGCCACAAAACTCTGGCTTCCAGCGTGGCCTTATTATCATTTTGAACATGAGTGCTTACCTCATCAACCACCCATTCCATTCCTTCACAAACCCAGGGATCTGCAATGCGCTCTCCATCTACCCATAATTGGTGCCATGTCCAAAAGATGCCCCTATGGTGCAGGTGGTCACTCGGAAAATCTTCTGTCAAAACTTCACCGTCCAAACCGTACAAAGGATGGACATAGTTGGCCCTGGGATATTGTCCGTTTTTGCTTTTTGTTTGGGTCTGATAAAAATACCTGGGATGCCCATCTTCTTTCAATAACCATCCCTCTTCCATTTTTTCAAAAGTAAGTTGCTGGGAACATATCAAGCCTGTACACCCAAAAAGGAAGCTTAATATAAGTACAAATGACTTTAACAGGAACATGATAGATGGATTGAAAGGGTTATGTTTTACTTATCGATAAGGCTAAATTTTACTTTCTGGAAAGGGAAAGCTTGGCTGCCTTGACAATATTGATCGCATTCAATCCATATTTTTCCAATAGCTCTGTCGGTTTACCGGATTCTCCGAAGGAATCATTGACCCCTACATATTCCAATGGAGCCGGAAAATGGGTGACCAGGGTTTGGGCGATGCTATCGCCTAAGCCCCCATTCAGCTGGTGTTCTTCTGCTGAAACACAACACTTGGTTTTGGTTACCGAGTCCAAAATAGCCGCGGTATCCAAAGGTTTAATGGTATGGATATTGATTAATTCTACAGAAATGCCTTCCTCTCTTAACATTGCTTCGGCTACTACCGCTTCCCAAACCAAGTGTCCGGTAGCAAATATGGTTACATCTTTGCCCTCAATCATTTTCCAGGCTTTGCCGATTTCGAACTTTTGATCCGCCGGAGTGAATATGGGCCAGCTAGGTCTTCCAAATCTCAGGTAAACCGGCCCATGATGGTCGGCAATGGCAATGGTGGCGGCTTTGGTCTGGTTATAATCGCATGGGTTGATCACAGTTAGATTGGGCAGCATTTTCATCATCCCAATATCTTCCAGGATCTGGTGGGTGGCGCCGTCTTCTCCCAGCGTAAGTCCGGCGTGGGAAGCACAAATTTTTACGTTTTTTTCCGAATAAGCAATGGACTGCCTGATCTGATCATAGACCCTCCCGGTTGAGAAATTGGCGAAGGTTCCTGTATAGGGGATTTTTCCTCCAATGGTCAATCCGGCAGCCACGCTCATCATATTGGCTTCAGAGATGCCCATCTGAAAAAACCGATCCGGGAATTCCTTTTGGAATGCCCCCATTTTTAAAGAACCGATCAGATCAGCACATAAACCTACTACATTTTCATTCTTCTTTCCTACCTCCAGAAAACCGTCCCCAAATCCGGATCGGGTATCTTTCTTTTCGGTATAAGTATATTTCGTATCTAAAGTTTTTTCCATTTTTTATTGGGATTAGTTGGGAATAATTAAATTAATAATCCCCAAGCGTTTCTTGAATTTGATTGAGTGCATTTTCCAATTGCTCGTCATTGGGGGCTACCCCATGCCATTTGTGGGTACCTACCATGAAATCCACTCCAAAGCCCATATCGGTATGAAGCAGGTTGAGTACGGGTTTGCCTTTGCCCAAAAGTCCCTTCGCTTTTTCAAGGGTATGGATTACATCTTCGATGTCATTGCCGTTTGTGGTAACCACTACCTCCCAGCCAAAGGCTTCCCATTTTGCTTTTAAGTCCCTCAGGTTCATGATTTCTTTGGTAGGGCCATCGATTTGTTGGCCATTTACATCGATGCTGGCGATCAAATTATCCACGTTGTGGTGAGGAGCGCACATGGCGGCTTCCCAAATTTGCCCTTCCTGTTGTTCACCATCGCCCATCAAGGCATAAACCGTGCTGTCATCTTTGTTGATTTTTTTTGACAATGCCGCACCTATGGCCACAGACAGTCCCTGTCCCAACGACCCGGATGCTACCCGGATACCCGGTAAACCTTCTTCTGTTGCGGGATGACCCTGCAACCTGCTATCGATTTTTCTGAATGTTTTTAATTCTGCTGTGTCAAAATATCCACTTCTTGATAACACACTGTACCAAACAGGAGAAATGTGCCCGTTGGAAAGGAAAAAAAGATCTTCTCCGATTCCATCCAGATTAAATTCTTTTTTGTGGTTCATCTGATGAAAATACAGGGCTACAAAAAACTCTGTACAACCCAATGATGCGCCGGGATGACCTGACTGGCAGGAATGAACCATTCGTAAAATATCCCTTCTGACTTGGGAACACGTGGCTTTTAATTGTTCTATTGAAAGTTTTTCCATCGATGGAATTATTTAATAATTTGATTGGTGTGTTCTTTCGTTTTTACTTTGTCAATGATTTCTTCGATGATTCCCTCTTCATTGATGATAAAAGTAGTTCTGGCCGTTCCCATATATCTTCTTCCGTACATGTTCTTTTCCACCCAGGTATGGTATTTTTCATGAACGGACTTATCCTCATCGGCGATCAGGGAAAATGGCAACTCATGTTTTTCTATAAACTTTTTATGGGATTTTCCAGAATCCGAACTGATACCCAAAACCACATAACCGGCTTTTTGCAAGGCTTCATAGTTGTCCCTAAGGTTACAGGCTTGGGTGGTACATCCTGGGGTATTGTCTTTTGGATAGAAATAGAGCACTACTTTTTTGCCTTTAAAATCCGAAAGCCTGATGGTGTTTCCATCCTGGTCGACGGATTCAAAATCCGGTGCTTTTTGTCCAATTTCTAATGCCATTGTTTTTTATTTTAAGGTTTAAATAATTAGGGATCGTAAATATCGGAATAAATTAAATGTTTCCCCTATATATGGCTTCGTTATTTGCTTTGTCCCTAACTTTTACCATGATTTCTCCTTCAAGGCTCTTCCCTTTAGGTGGGTCAGACCAAATCACCGAATACTTGTGTTCGTACCTCATTTGAATCCATTGTCCGTTTACCCAGGCATCAAAATCCTGAATTCCGGATAGGTCATCGGCAATTGAAAACCTGATCTCCCTTTGATTCATTCGGATAGGCCGGATCCTGGGAGGAATGGAATCCGTCGCCAAAATAAATTTTCCCAAGTCTTTGGTTCTGAAGGAAATGGCTGCATTTTCCCATTTTCCGCCTATAAATTTTTTATAACCATTGGCATAAAGCAAATACATATGGGTATGTTCTTTTACTCCTTCAAATTCCGGCAGCTCATAGGTTACTTCCAAAGGATTCCAAAGGTATTCGTAAGGATCATTGATGCTGATTCCTTTAAAATTGTCATCATCGATATACGCCAATCTTAAAAACAGATCACTTAATAAGGTTTTATTTTTTAATTTTAACTGCACACGGCCGTTGTTAAAATTCATTTGTTGGCCGGAAGGGATTTTTGCGTTGACTTCCGGTACCATTACCTGGGAACAGACATTGATGGAATCGGGTATTCCATGGTTCATGTCCCAAATATAAGTCCGTTTATTGGTACCTTCGTAAGCATAGGGAATTTCCATTTCATATCCATGGACATAAAATTTGGCCAAATCCCCTTCTTTATAATTGGGTGTATGGATTAATAGAAGGTTATCCTTGTATTCGATTTGTTGGTTTCCTGAAGTGTAATTGTAAGACCTCAGCAAAGTGGGGGCTTCTTCCCCCAAAAAATCGAGAAAAAGGTTGGAGGAGTTCCCGTAGGCATCCACCAGTTTCACATTAATTTCCTTTCTTTCAGCCGGCAAGGCGGTGATGGCACCACTGAATGCAGAATCCGGTTCATAGAAATCGAAAAAGTTGTTCGGGGTTTTGTATAGCCGGACATATCGGTTTCTATAGGTATGGGCGAATATAAAACGTCCCAGTTCAAAGTTTACCGGATTTACTTCTGAACGAAAAATAATTTTCTTGTTATCGTGGGTTTCAAAAATCGGGAAACCATTGAGGTTGTACATGCCATCCAATTTGTCGTAAGCGAATACTTCGATACCAACCTTACCAGATATACTGATGGTCTGATTGACCCGAAATCCCTCCGGACGGTAGACAAGGTTGAATTCCTGGCGGCGGTGCATACCGTTTACCCTGCTATCGGCATCCAATGGCGTGATGGCCACCCGGCGGGCCGTAGGAGGGGTGGTGTCCACTATTTCTGTAAAACCAAAATACAGGGGATCAATGGCCCTATCCAGGGAATCCCTGATTTCGAAGTGGAGGTGAGGACCTCCGGAACTGCCAGTATTTCCTGAGTAGGCAATAATTTCGCCTTTTTTTACAGGTAATTCTTCCGCTTCCGGAAAATATTCCAAATCATTTTTTTGGGTTTCATAAATTTTCTCTTTCATGTATGCGGCCAGGCCTTCCTCAAAATCTTTTAGGTGGGCGTAAACAGTGGACTGCCCATGGGCATGTCTCAGGTAGAGCACATTACCATAGCCAAGGGAAGATATCTTCATTCGGTAGACATGCCCATCGGCGGCGGCATAGACGGGAAGTCCCTGGCGGCCATCTGTTTTGATATCAATACCTGTATGAAAGTGGTTGGGCCTGATTTCACCCATATTGCCAGCCAAAAAATTCTGCTCCCCAGGTTTAATGGGAAAGAGATAAATGTCCTTTATATTTTGGGAAATGCTTATGGAAACAAGGAATAAAAGAATACAAGCAGTAATGTTCCTATTTAACTTCAAAATCAAGTAATTTTTGGTCCTCTATAAAGGACTCCAGGCGGTCTCCAATTTTCACAGGGCTTACCCCCTCAGGCGTTCCCGTGAAAATTAAGTCCCCGGTTTTCAGGGTGAAAAATTGAGAAACGTATTCGATGATCACATCAAAATCAAAAAGCATCACGGAAGTGTTGCCTGTCTGCCTCCTTATCCCATTGATATCCAGATGAAAATTGATGTTTTTAAGGTTTTTAAATTGGGATTTCGGTAAAAACGCTCCTATGGGAGCGGATCCATTAAAAGCTTTGGAAATCTCCCAAGGCAGCCCTTTTTCCTTGCACTTTTGCTGTAGGTCACGGGCAGTAAAATCAATCCCAACCCCGATTTCATCATAGTATTTATGCGCAAATTGTCTTTGTATGTATTTCCCTTCCTTTTTGATCTTAAGGACCAGTTCCAATTCCTGGTGGATATCGGAAGAAAATTCAGGATAATAAAATGGATCATTGTTTTTAAGAAGTGCCGTATCCGGCTTTAAAAAAACCACCGGTGCATCGGGTCTTTCATTTTGCAATTCTTCTATATGGGCAACGTAGTTCCTGCCAATGGCAATGATTTTCATAAAATGCTGTTTGTTGTTGCTGCTTTGGATGCAAAGAAAATCAATTAAGCAGTATTTCAAAAGGGATTTTATTTTTATGGGGATGGGCTTCGTTAAATGGCTGATATTTATATAAATATTCAACTAAGTTTTAGAAATTATTTAGGAAAATATAATCCTCGGGCATAGAATTTGAATGGGAAAATAACTTAACCAACTATTATTGAATATGAAATTGATATGGAGTATCGTGTTAATGTCCTTTGTAATGCTGGCATGTAACAGTAGGCAGGATGATCAAACTTACGGTAGTGGTACCGAATTGAGAAATGACGGTGATACCACGGACATTATTGGAGAACTGAATAGCAGAGGTAATCCAAGGGAAGGATTACCACAGCATGGCGCCAGTGATACGCTGGGAACGAACAGGGTTTTGGATGAAAACAATGTTCCCCCATTGATCATTGAGAAAATTGAAAATGACGACTCACTTAACAATAGGCAAATCACCAGCGTAAGGGAATTTACCCGAAATGACACGACCTTTTATGAATTCAAATTGGATGACGAATCGTCCGGTAAAATTGTATATGATCAATACGGGAGCAAAAGAGAAGCATTTTAAGTTTTGGATAAAACCATAATCAGGGGTTTGGAAAGTATTGTTTTTGTGTCATTCTTTCCAAATCTTTCTTATCCGTAATATCAAGGCTTAATGGGGTCAGGGAAACGAAGCCATTATTTACCGCCCAGCGGTCAGTTCCTTCTTCTGTTTCTTCAATGGGCTGTACCGTAAACCAATAATGCAATCTTCCCATGGGGTCTTTTGCGGGTTTTACCACCCCATCATAGCGACGGACAGACTGCCTGGTCCATTTGATGCCCCGGGGATTAGCGGGAAAGTTGACGTTTACAAGGGCCGGACTTTCTTTCTCCTCTATCAGGGTTTTTAAAACTTTTGAGGCAAATGGTTTGATGATTCCAAAATTGATTTCATCCTGTTGGCTTGGGGTGCTGAAGGCGATTCCCTTAATGCCCAAAAGTGCAGCTTGCTTGGCCCCTGCCAGGGTTCCGGAATGCCACATGGAATTACCCAAATTGGACCCCAGGTTGATACCGGATAATACGATATCCACCTTTTCCCAATGGAAACTCCCAAGAGAAACGCAGTCGGCCGGTGTTCCATTTACCCGGTAAGCTTCAAAATTACCGATTTTGGTTTTTTTGTAAGAAAGGGGGCGGGAGGCAGTGATGGCATGCCCCATAGATGATTGTTCTACATCCGGTGCAACAATCCGGACGTCGCCAAAATCTGCTGCGATTTCCGCAAGCGCTAAAATGCCAGGACTGTAAATGCCATCATCATTGGTTACTAAAATTTTCATAATTTAAAATTTTTATTCTGGGTTGATAAAAACAAAAATCAGGCAACAAATAAAATTTATCGAAAAAACATGGATATTCACCTTATTTATAACGAAACGGCCGGTGATGGGGACCACTCCATTCCAAGGATCTTAAAATCCCTCAAAAACCATAGTGCCAATGTGGTGGTGTTCAATAAAAAATCTTCAAAACTAAAACATTTTCTGAAAAAAAAGTGTGATTTCCTATTGATAGCGGGTGGGGACGGAACAGTGGGAAAAGTTTTGAAAAAGATGGTTGAAGATCCTGTACCCATCGCGGTCTTACCCCTGGGTAATGCCAATAATATTGCAGAAAGCCTGAACATTGATGATTTTCTGGATGGGATGGTTAGGAATTGGAAAGGAAACAAAATGCAATCCCTTAGCATGGGATTTTTAGAGAAGGAGGGGAAAGTGGATTATTTTTTGGAATCTATAGGATGGGGCTTGTTTGCCAATACACTGGCCGGAATAAAGAAAGAAAAAAAACAGAAGTCCAAAGACCCGGAGGATAAAGTGGCTTTCGGATTGGAAAAATTGGAAGATGCCCTCAAAGACCTCAAACCAATCAGTTATGAAATAAAAATTGACGGAAAGGATTATTCCGGAGATTACTTGTGGATTGAGGTGATGAACACCAACTATATGGGGCCAAACCTGCATGTAGCGCCGGAAGCGGATGCCGAAGACCGGTACCTGGATGTCATTTTAATAAAGAAAGGTGAGGAAGAAAAAATTAAACATTTTATCAAACATCAGCAACAAAAGAATTCCCACAAGTTCGATTTGGCGATTAAAGCCAAAGAGGTCCTTATAAAAGAAAAGGGGGCCATGCATATTGACGATAAAATCATGGAGGATGAATCAGGAAGTGAACCCCCTGAAAATTGGCTCAGGGTGGGTTTACATCCCCAAAAGTTCAAAATGGTACCTAGTAAATGACTGAATTGGTGGATGGGTTATGATCGCTTTTTACGAGGAAGTTGGTTTAAGAAGTCCGGGTAGGTAAATGAATTATGGGGTTAAAATGTCTAATCGGTTATTTGTTTAATTGTTTAACTGGCTATTGTCGCTGTTTCTGGATTTTGGAGACAGGTTATCGGGTTACCCATCGACCTATAGACCAATCGACCAAAAGGCCCATCAACCCGAATCGTCATCGCGAATGAAGTGAAGCGATCTGAACCGGAGCGGAAACGAAAGTCATTTTCAATATGTATATTGAATACAACCCCCCGTCACGTAATCAGTACGGTAAAGCCGGGTGATCCCGTCCCGACCAGGCGGACACCTCTCAAATGTTAAGTCTCGAACGGACGATTCAAAAAATTGGGTTCACGTAAGAAGGGTTGCATACCCTGATTTTTATACCGAACAGCACGTGCCTTCTGCCTTCGACTCCGCTGCCTTCGACTCCGCTGCCTTCGACTCCGCTCAGGCACCGCAGAACGTTTCCTGGGGCTGAACCTTCCGAAGCCCAAATGGACAACGAGACATCCATCGACCCATCACCACATCACCAGATCACCAGATCACCACATCACCAGATCACCACATCACCAGATCACCCCATCACCAGATCACCACATCCCCAGATCACCAGATCATCACATCCCCAGATCACCAAATCACCAGATCATCAAACCATCATCCCTGACGTACAGAACCTTAAATGTAGAAAATGTATTTAAAGGTAACTTCCCGTATTAATTGGCTGTTTGATTTTGTTTAAATGGAAAATAATCGATTATATTTGCATCAAAATAGAGAGTTGGGTGAGTGGCTTAAACCAACAGTTTGCTAAACTGTCGTACGTGTTATAGCGTACCGGGGGTTCGAATCCCCCACTCTCTACGGATTAAAACCCTAACTAATTGAAAATCAATAGGTTAGGGTTTTTTAATTTAAATAAGGGGCGAATATAGGGGCGAAATAGTACAAATTTTGGCCTGCTCTATTGGGCAATTTATAGATTCCCCTTTTATGTTTCATCAGTTGTCTCATCTTGCCATTGAATTATTTTTCTGTTTTAGGAAGAAGCTGAGTGTTCTCAAATGCTTAGATTATTTTTTTATTCCGATAGGGGATGGGAACGTAAAAAAGCAATTAATTCAAGTCGCTAATACTTTCACCTATCTTGCCGGAACGCATTTCCTTCATTTTTAATAGAGATATATTTGATTAATTAACTGATTTTCTGATCCATATTATGAGATTTTCACCCGGAAATGCTTTCATTTTACCTCAAAAATTAGTAACTTAAGGTATCGTTTTAAACAGCAAAACTATGAGATTCCTTATCAAACTTTTCATTGTCTCCTTTATTTGCGTATTCGCCATGTTCGGTGCCCTTGGCAGTGACAACCAATGGCCAGGGCTGATAGTGGCCATGGTTGTCTGGGTTTGGTTTATCTATTCTCTATCCAAACCGAGGGAATCCCATTCCGACAGAAAAATCAGAGAGCTGGAGCGCAGGAACGAAGCACTGATCCGCAAACTGGAAGAAAGGAGACATTGACTATTGGCTGATCAACCCTTTTTACTTTTTCATTGTATACTTTCAAATAAGAATCCCAGCGATGTGAAAGCGCCTAAAATATAGCAGGCAAAGGATCCCAGGCTGACGATGTTAAAACCCTTTTTACTCAAAAATGGCTGCGTCAGATGTTTGTGCTGGACCTCAGAAAGAAGCCATCCCACAAAAAGTAGCGTAAAGACGATCAATAATTGCATATTGTCTGGATAAGTTGTAATGGTGGTAAAGATAATAGGTTAGACTCAAAGGTCCAGTTTTAGGCCTTCTATTTCCAAATCCCTGATATGCATGCCAGCCTGGATCAGGTTATCTTCCTCTATGGATTGCAGCACCTTTTTAATCAGCTCAAGTAGTTTTTTTCCCTTATCCAACCTTTCAAAGGGAAAGGGATCCAGGTTTTGATCTATCAGCTGGCTTATTTTTCGGTCAATTTGGGTTTCCCTATTTTTCAATTGCATTGCGATCAAGGAGATATCTTTCATTGTCTATTTATTTGACATTTATCGGTTAATAATTTAAACAAATTTATTTCAAAGTTGACCCTCCCCTGAAAT
>JBBDSA010000051.1:0-34266 GCA_040905165.1 Cyclobacteriaceae bacterium
ATCTCGACCCCATAAGAGGCCTGAGCAGGGTGACCATGGATTGGAGTGAAGCCCAAGAAGGCGATTTGTTGGGAATATTGAACTATACTTATGGAGAGGTTGAAGAAGTGGATCCGAGGTTTCCATGGCCTGGGGAACATTATTACCTGTTTCCCATTCCGAGGGAAGAAATTCAAAGGAGTAATAACAATATGGTCCAAAACCCCGGATACGGAGATTAAAATTTAATTCATTAATAGTATTTAATAACCACAGATTTATTTACGGCTAAAATCGTTCATAAGTCTGTGGTTATTTTATAAAAGGCATATATTTGAAATTAAATAGGATTTTAAAATTTGAATAATGATGAGGGTATTTAGGAGTAATCCTGAGGTTGGTTCGAGTAAAAAATTGGGAGTTATATGGTTTGTTCTCACTTTTGCCGTTTCATTTGCTTTTTTGAATTGTGAAGGGGTAAAAAAAGAGGAAAGGAAAGAGCTATTGTTTTCTGAACTATCATCTGATGTTTCCGGAATTGATTTTGAAAATAACCTGACAGAAAACGATTCGGTAAACTACTTCAATTACATGTACATATACATGGGGGGGGGAGTGGCCATAGGTGACCTGAACAATGATGGACTCCAAGACATTTACCTTACAGGTAACATGGTAGAAAATAAGCTTTACCTGAACAAGGGGAATTTGAAATTTGAGGACATCACACCGACAGCGGGGGTGGGTGGAGATTCGCGATGGGTGACCGGGGTCACCATGGGGGATGCCAACCAGGATGGATGGTTGGATATTTATGTGAGCGTTTCCGGTAAATGGGAAACCACCAAAAACCTATTGTTCATCAATGATGCCAGGGAAGGGGAAGTGCCCACCTTCACCGAATCCGCAGAAAGATATGGATTGGCCGATGAAGGCAACAGTACACAGGCTGTATTTTTTGACTACGATAGGGATGGAGACATGGATCTATATGTCATAAATTATCCAATAGTACCTTCCCGTACCAATATTATGGAGTATTTAAGTTTTCGGGATAATGCGCCTTATCATAGAAGTGACAGACTATACCGGAATAATGGAGATGAAACCTTTACCGATGTAACGCAGTCTGCAGGTTTGGCAAAATATGGTTTGTCATTAGGGGTATCAGTTGGGGATTACAATCAGGACGGCTGGCCCGACCTCTATGTTTCCAATGATTTCAGTACACCGGATTATTTTCTTATCAATAACAAAGATGGGACTTTTAGTGATGAGAATTTAAATCTTACCAATCATACTTCCTATTTTGGTATGGGCACGGATGCCGCTGATTTTAATAATGATGGGCTTCTGGATATTTATCAGGTAGACATGATGCCAAAAAGCTATCGAAGGGCCAAGGAAAATATGGATAGTATGGACCCTGAGCGGTTTTATAATATTGTGAATAATGATATGCATCATCAATATTCCATTAACACCTTACAATTAAATATGGGAAATAACCCATCGGATTTACCCATTTTCGGTGACATAGCCAAATTTGCCGGTGTCAGTTCCACGGATTGGAGCTGGGCGGCTTTGTTTGCTGACTTTGATAATGATGGATGGAAAGACATTTATGTGACAAATGGGGTAAGAAGGGATATCAATAACAGTGATTATTTCAGGAGTGATCAAGTGCAGAATTTTGAGGGACAGAATAACCTTGAGTTAACTTTAAAAATACCTTCCGAAAAAATAGACAATTTTGCTTTCAAAAATAATGGGGACCTGACTTTTACAGATGTTTCCAAGGATTGGGGTATCAATTTCAATGGATTTTCCAATGGCGTAGCTTATGCTGACCTGGACAATGATGGAGACCTGGACCTTGTCCTGAATAACCTGGATGACAAAAGTGTGATTTATGAAAACAATTCCAGTGATTTAAAAATCAATAATTATTTAAGAGTAAAACTGGTAGGTCCTAAGGAGAATGCATTTGGCATTGGATGCAAGATTTGGTTGGAAGAGGGTGAGGCACTTCAATATCAGGAAATGACCATGACCAGGGGATTTCAATCTTCTGTAGAGCCCATTGTACATTTTGGCTTGGGAAGCAAAGATGTGGTCACCAAAATGAGGGTGTTGTGGCCAGATGGGAAAGAGGAATCCTTTGAAAATATCAAGGCCAATCAGGTGGTGGTTGTTTCCCATGACCATTCAAAATCCGTACAAGAACCTGTTATGGAGGATGAAACAGGGAATAAAGGCCCTTATTTTGAGGACATCACCCAATCGGTGCTTTTGGATCATGCCCATCAGGAAAATGCGTATGATGACTTCCGGTATCAGGTATTATTGCCGCATAAAATTTCAGAATATGGCCCGGCCCTGGCAGTAGGGGACATTGACAATGATGGGTTGGATGATTTCTATATTGGTGGAGCAAAGGGGTTTACCGGAAAATTATTTCGTCAAAAAGCTGATGGCACTTTTTCTGAAACTTCCAGTGAAGTGTGGGCATCTGATAAAAATCAGGAGGATAACAGCGCCCTGTTCTTTGATGCCAATGGTGATGGATTACAGGATCTATATGTAGTGTGTGGTGGGAATGAATTGCGGGCAGGGGATGCTTATTACCAGGATAAATTTTATCTGAATAAAGGAAATGGGGTTTTTGAGAAAATGGAGCAGGCACTTCCCAATATGACCATCAGTGGAGGAACAGTAATTCAGGCTGATTTTGATAATGATGGTGATTTGGACTTGTTTGTCGGTGGTAGGGTGACTCCCAGAAATTATCCGAATGCCCCAAAGAGTTATATTTTAAGAAATGAAAGCAGTTCCTCATCCATAAAATTTGTGGATGTGACGGAGGAAGTAGCTCCTGATTTAATGGATTTGGGCATGGTTACCCAGGCCAAATGGATCGATATGGATGGGGACTCCCTACAAGATCTTATTTTGGTGGGGGAATGGATGGAAATTACCTATTTAAAAAATAATAATGGGCATTTTGTCAACCAAAGTGAAGCAGCAGGACTTTCAGGAACCAACGGATGGTGGTTTGGGCTGGTAAGTGAAGATTTTAATATGGATGGGAAGGAGGATTTTATTGTGGGAAATTTGGGGAAAAACTATAAATACCAGGCTTCCGAAGCATCTCCTTTCAGTTTGTATACCTATGATTATGATAATAATGACCAACTGGATTTGGTTTTAAGTTATGTAGATAAAGAAAAAGGAGTTCAGGTACCTGTTCGGGGTAGGGAATGCTCCTCCCAGCAAATTCCAGCCATTAAAACCAAATTTAAAGACTATCATTCTTTTGCCACAGCCAGTTTAGAGGAAATTTATACAACGGATCACCTGGAAAAATCAAACCATTACCAGGTCAAAAGTTTTGCCCACAGTTTCATGGAGAACCAGGGGGATGGCCGTTTTAAACTAACCCCATTGGATAATTTTGCCCAAATTGCCTCCATAAATGCCATGGTAACCCTGGATGTCAACCAGGATGGTCATTTGGATGTGGTTTATGCAGGCAACCTATATGGATCGGAAGTGGAGACACCTAGAAACGATGCCAGTTATGGAGGACTTTTATTGGGTGACGGAAAAGGAGGATTTGAAAGCCAAATGCCTTATGAAAGTGGATTATTGATCAAAGGAGAGGTGAAGTCTGCGCAAAAAATAAAGCTGGCCGGCGGTAGTGAAGGCATTCTCTTTGCCAAGAATAATGATTTCCTGCAATTGATAAAAATCCTGAAGTAATCAAACCATAGGAATCCTTTCACCCCCCATTCAATTCCTTTATTTCTAATTGTTAATGAACCTAAATTTATATACTCGAAGCATCCTTTTAAGTCTTTTTTTTCTAGGCTTTACGGCTTGTGATCAATCTAAAAGAAAACAGGCCGATTTTGAATTCACCAATGCGCTGATCCATGAAAGCAGCCCTTATCTTTTGCAACATGCCCACAATCCCGTGGATTGGAAAGCCTGGAGTCAGGAAGCATTGGAGGAAGCCAAATCGGAAAACAAGCTGGTTCTGGTAAGTATTGGTTATTCATCATGCCATTGGTGTCATGTAATGGAAGAAGAAACCTTTGAGGATAAGGAAATTGCTGAAATCATGAATAAAAATTTCATCAATATCAAGGTGGATAGAGAGGAAAGGCCTGATGTGGACATGGTTTACATGACTGCTTTACAATTGATGAAGGGTAATGGGGGATGGCCGTTGAATGTAATTACCTTGCCCAATGGAAAGCCCATATATGGCGGCACTTACCATACAAAGGATGAATGGGCTCAAATTTTGACTCAGGTGAGGGATTTTTACAGGAATGATCCCGTGAAAGCCAATGAATATGCTGATATGGTGGCTGAGGGGATCCAGGAAGTTAATCAGATAGTTCCAAAGGTGGATTTTGAAAAACTCACCGACACGGTTCTTCATGCTCAGGTAGAAAAATGGAAACCTTACTGGGACAAAAAATGGGGAGGAGAAAAGGGGGACCAAAAATTCATGATGCCGGGAAATCTTGATTTTTTATTGGATTATGGCGTTTTGAATGCAGATGAAGCGACACTTCACCAGGTAAAAAACACCTTGGATAAAATGGCTATGGGTGGGGTATATGATCAAATCGGAGGTGGCTTTTTCCGATACAGCACAGAGGAAACCTGGAGTTTTCCCCATTTTGAAAAAATGCTATATGACAATGCGCAGTTAATTGGTTTATATTCAAAGGCATACAAAGTCTTTAAAGAACCTCTTTATAAAGAGGTTGTGATGGAAACGATTGATTTTTTGGATAGAGAGATGAAAAATCCGGATGGGGGATATTATGCAGCGATGGATGCGGACAGTGAAGGGGAAGAAGGGAAATATTATGTTTGGAAGAATGAAGAGTTGGCCAACAGCTTAGGTTCTGAATTCATATTATTTGCCTCCTATTTTGACTTGGACCCCGACAGAATCTGGGAAAACGACAACCATGTTTTGTTCAGAAAAACTTCCGATAAACGATTTCTGGAGGAGCATTCCCTAACTGCTCCCGAATTGGATCAGTTAAAAAATAAATGGAAAGAAATACTTTTGACAGCAAGAAATAAAAGGCCTGAACCCAATAAGGACGATAAAATCATCACCTCATGGAATGCCCTTCTTATCAATGGCTATTTGGAAGCCTTCACCGCCTTTGATAACGCAGAATATTTGAGAAAAGCAGAAGCTATTTTTCGTTTTATTCAGGATAACAGTCTTAAGGACAATCAGTTGATTCACTCCTTTAAAAAAGGAGGGCGGCAAGTCGACGGGTTTTTGGAGGATTATGCGTTTTTGGTTAATGCTTTGATAAGATTATACAGTGTGACCATGAACGTGGAATACCTTGACCAGGCTAAAACCTTGCATAAAAAGGCATTTTCCCTATTTGATGATGAGCAGTCGGGGATGTTTCACTACAATGAAAACAAGGACTTGATTTCCAAAATTATCCGTACCCATGATGGGGTATTGCCCTCTCCGAATGCGGTGATGGCTAACAATCTCTTTCTATTGGGGCATGTTTTTTATGATCCTGAAATGATCAAAAAGTCAAAGGAAATGATATCCACCATGTTGTCTGTAATGGAGGAAGATCCACCCAGCTATGGAAGGTGGAGTGCTTTGCTCATGCAGACGACCAAAAACTTTTATGAAATAGCTGTGGTGGGTGAAAATGCCGGCTCCATGTTGAAGACATTGAATAAAGCCCATTTGCCCAATACATTGATTGTGGGAAGCAACAGCGAAAGTAACCTGCCCTTATTCAAAGACAGGTTTCTTAAGGATAAATCTTATATTTATGTCTGTCAGAATAACACCTGCAAACTTCCAATAAGCTCCGCTGATTTGGTCATCCGTCAATTAAATAAAACAGAAGACTTATTACAATGAAGCATTCCATCATTACCATTACGATATTTTTACTGTCCTTGGGATGCCATCATAGGCAAAGCAGTATTGGAGATGAGGCGAGAGCCCCGGAAAACCTGGCCTATAAATGGAGTGAGATGGCTATTTTAGCTACTGCCAATGATACGGAAAAATTCAGGCCCAGGCCTACAATCACTTCCAGGTATCTGGCATTGATTTTTGTAGCCATATTTGACGCCTGGTCAGTCTATGATGAAAATGCGGTTCCGGTTTTTTTGGAGGGAATTAAGAAAAGACCGAAAAAAGAACAACACTTGAAAAATAAGGAAATTGCAATAAGTTATGCGGCCTATCGGGCGATGAGTGAATATTATTATACCGACAAGGCATTGTTTTCATCCTTTATGGTGGATCTGGGTTTTGATCCCAATAACAATACTTTGGATCCTTCCACCCCAGAGGGAATTGGAAACCTGGCGGCCAAAGCAGTTATTGAGGCCAGAAGGGGAGATGGAGCCAATCAGTATGGGGAAGAACCGGCTTCAGAGGGGAAGCCCTATTTTGATTATACAGGCTATCATCCGGTCAACACGGCAGATTTAAACCAAGATCCAAACCGTTGGCAGCCCAAATATTTTTCAGACGGAAAAGGGGGTAAATTTGCCCCTGGATGTTTAACGCCTTTTTGGGATAAAGTTCAACCTATTGGCCTAAAATCCGGAGACCAATTTCGTCCCGGACCACCTCCTTTGATAGGTTCGGAACAATTGGAAAAGGAAGTAAAAGAAGTAGTGGACCTTCAGGCCAATCTCAACGACTATCAAATTGCCCTGGTAGAATTTATGAGAGATGGCCCAAATTCTGTTCAACAAGCAGGACACTGGCTGAAATTTGCCCAGGATGTGTCCAGAAGGGATCAACATACCCTGGATCAGGATGTAAAAATGTTTTTCTATAATCAGGTGGTGGCCATGGATGCTTTTATCGCTTCCTGGGATGCAAAAATGTATTATGATTTTGCCCGTCCTTTTGCCCTGGTTCATCATTATTATCAGGATCAAATGATTAAAGGATGGGGGGGAGAAGGCAAAGGAATGATGGAAATGACAGGAAACCAGTGGCGTCCCTATTCCCCTGAAACCTTTTTGTGCCCACCTTTTCCAAGCTATGTCTCAGGACACAGTACCATCAGCGGCGGCTGTGGGGAGGCCCTGAAATTGTGGACAGGCAGTGATGTCTTCGGTGAGCAGGTTACCTGGATTGCCGGTTCAATGACCGGCTCATTACACCAGGGAGATACCGTAACATTGGAATTCCCCACCTTCACAGAAACGGCCAATATGGCTGGAATTTCAAGGGTATGGGGCGGATATCATATTCAGGCAGAAAATATTGAAGGGTTAAAATTGGGAAGAGATGTGGCCAGGGAAGTTTGGGAATTCTACAAGTTTCACGTTGGAGAGGAATAATTTAATTTAATTTCCTATCATCGAATCGGGATTCGTTTTTATTCCCATTCCAGCCGGTTATTTTTCCTATTGATATCCGCCATCCTTAGAGAAGGATCGATCTCGATGCTTTTTATTTGGGATTTTGGCTTTTGTAGAATTACTTCTGCTTTACGGTGGGTCCAGGGCCAGGGTTGCGTCCTGCTCCTTGTGGGCATTTCCCCTTCTTCTGGTTTTTCTCCTCTCATCATTGGCAAAGGTAAATATACCGTTTCCTGTTGACCATCACTGTAAGTGATGACCAGATCTATAGGCATGGGCATTTGACCAATTCTTTCCAGGGTTACTTTGGTGCCTTCTTCCTGAGCTTCTACTTTCTGGATGGCATAATCTATGGATTTGGTGGTATACACCCAGTATTCTTTGTACCAATCTAATTCCAAACCACTTTCTTTTTCCATGATTCTCGTAATGTCATTGGCATTGGGATGTTTGAATTGCCAGGTATTCCAATACCTCAACAGGGCTTTATCCCTGTTATCTTCCCCTATGATGTAGCCGAGTTGTGCCAGAAACAAGGCCCCTTTTGAATAGGCGGCCGCACCATAGGCGATGTTGGTATGGAAATGGTCCGCATGGGTGGCCAAAGGTTCTTCCAAACCGGATTTTACCAACCTTTCATAACTGACATAAACTCCTTTTTGTGGGTTCTCTGCTGGCGCTTCGTTGAATATTTTAGCCATACAAAGATTACTTGCAAATGTTGTAAAACCTTCATCCATCCAAGGGTAAAGGGATTCATTGGTGGCTAAAACCCCATGGAACCAACTGTGAGCAAGCTCGTGAACCATCACGCCCACCAAGCTACCTAAGGTTCTGTGTCCGGTTATCAAGGTGGACATGGGGTACTCCATGCCGCCATCTCCTCCCTGCACTACAGTAAATTGTTTATAGGGATATTGTCCAAAATTTTCACTAAGGAAATCTATTGCTTTAGGAGTATATTTTTTTAGCTCCGCCCAGTTGGCTTCCGTTTTTTCATTTTTTATGTAAAGATGATGAATAATAATGCCATTTTCCATCTCAATGCGGTCATGGGTATATTTTGGGTCAGCTGCCCACATAAAATCGTGTACTTTAGGGGCATGAAAATGCCAGGTCAGCTTGGGTCCGGTTGGT
This sequence comes from Cyclobacteriaceae bacterium, assembly GCA_040905165.1. Classification (GTDB taxonomy): domain Bacteria; phylum Bacteroidota; class Bacteroidia; order Cytophagales; family Cyclobacteriaceae; genus Cyclobacterium. The sequence goes on from JBBDSA010000051.1 coordinate 8,521, forward strand.
TTTTCCACCTTTGTTTTTGGGGCTTCATATCCATGGCCCACTTCATTTGGGTTTTGCAGGTATCCGGTACCCCCCAGAACATAATCCTTATCGATGGTGATTTTTACGTCGAAATCGCCCCAAACCCCATAAAATTCCCGCCCAATATAGGGATTGGCATGCCATCCCTGTTCATCATAATTGGCCATTTTGGGGTACCATTGAGACATGGAATAGCGGACCCCTTCCGCATTATCCCTTCCTGATCTCCTTACCTGAAGCGGTACCTGTCCTTCAAATTCAGATTCAAATAGGGCGGTACTATTGGGAAGGATAGGTTGGGGAAGATCCACTTCCAAAATCGTTTCAACTGTTTTAAAAGTAGTTTCCAGGCCATTCATTTTTAAACTTTTCACATGGAGAAAGCCGATTTCCGCCTTGGTTAATAGTGAAATTCTGTCACCTACACGGCGATCCGGATCAGCAATGGTCCTGGACCGTTCATCCATCATGCTATTGGGTTGGAAAGCATTGTAATATAAATGAAAAAAAACCCTATGTAAGGTGTCAGGTGAATGATTACTGTAGGCAATTATCTGTTTTCCAGTATATAAATTGGATTTAATATCCATATCCACCTCCATTTTATAATGAATGGATTGCTGCCATCTTTCAGTCTGGGCATTTAAATGTAGCATTTGACAAAGGGTAATTCCCAAAATCAAAAAACAAACCGTAAATTTATTCATGGAGTTTTTTAATTAAGACAGCAAAATAAATTAAATATGTATAGCGGACAAACCGACTGTCCCAAAAATAAATTATTTGTTTTATCACTATTTATCCCCCTCTGTAATACTGTTGCCAGGGCTGCCGGGGTAACTAAAAATAGCTGATATGGGGTAATGGTCCGAATAATCCACCTCCCTATGGGTTTTAAAATGATGAATCTGAAAAAAATCATCAAAGAAAATATTATCAATGCGCAGGAAAAACAGTACTTTATTATAGGTAAAGCCAAATCCCCTCCCAGCTTCTTCAAAAGCGTTTTTGTATGATCCTCTTAACCTAAAATAGGTATGGCTATAGGGAAGGTCATTGAAATCCCCGACAAGCAGGACAGGATAGGGACTTTTTTCCATATGTTCCGTTAAAATTCTGGTTTGCCTGGCCCTCATTTGAATACCTTCCTTTAGTTTTCTGATGGTTTGCCTGTAATGGTTTTTAATGCCCTCCAGGTTATCCAGTTCCTCTGTCATAATATTCATCGATTCCAGGTGGGTATTATAGACCCTTATCGTGTCCTTATCAATTTTAATGTCAGCAAACATGGCACCATTGTTTCTTCGGTTGTCAAAGACCTTTCCATCATTGATAATAGGGAATTTGCTGAAAATGGCAATCCCATAAAATTTCTTTTTTGGATTGCCGTCAACCGCCTGAAAAGCATATTCATACCTTCCATTATCGCTTAAGATTTTCAGGGCATTCCTGGAAGGAGTTGTAAAATCCTGATAAAATTCCTGAAAACATTTAATGTCCGCCGGGTTTTCATTGGCCCATTGGATAGCGTTTTTTGTAATTTCTCCCTGATCCCAGTGATTGTTGAAAAGCATGGTATTAAAACTCATCAGTGATAGCCCTTCTTTTTCAGGCTCTTGGTCATTCCACTGAAAGGTGATGAATAAGAAGCGCCAGCCTATGGCCAGAGCCATTAAAGGAAAAATGATCAACCGGGTTTTCCCAAATAAAAGCAAAACCACCAAAATAAAATTGAGAATAATGAAAAGAGGGATCAATAGCGGCAATAAACCTGTATAATCTAAATATTCAGGAGAAAGGTATACGCTAGAGAATAAAAGTAAAGAAATTAAAAAGATCGTAATAATTACTAAACGCATAGTTTTATCAGGGTATGTTTTACAAATTGCGTCAATATTTTGTAATTATACAAAAATTATTGATTTTCATTTTCCATAATCGGGATTTTGGGTTGGTTAGGTAATTTTCAGATTGGTAAGGAATATTACAACAATTTTAAATAATATCTTCATTACGCCCAAATGGTATCAAAAGCTAGGAACATAAGGTATAAATGGTTAGCTGAGGTTAAAAAAAATATTTAAATTAGAGAAATTTTAAAACAATCACCTATGCGAATGATTTCAAAGAATTTATTTCTGATTTTCGGGTTCATTTTCTACATGGGAATTTTTTCCTGTTCGGCGCCCAAATCGGATAATGAAGAAATTTCGGCTGACAGCACAGAAGAAAGCTCACCGGAAGATACGCGTGCCAGTCCTTTAAAAAATACAGAAGGAACAATTGGAAACAAAAGCGTAAAGATCCAATATAGCTCTCCGGCGGTTAAAGACAGGAATATTTGGGGAGATTTGGTTCCCTATGATGAAGTTTGGAGAACCGGGGCAAATGAAGCCACCTTTATAGAGCTAGCAGAAGATGTTGTGGTGGAGGGGGAACCCTTAAATGCCGGTAAATATTCCCTTTTCACCATCCCCAGAGAAAATGGAGATTGGACCATCATATTTAATTCAGAATGGGATCTGGAACATGGTCATTTTCAATATGATGAGGAAATGGATGTTTTGAGAGTGACCGCCGCTCCTGAGTGGACAGACAGCAGTCAGGAATGGCTTTCCATAGAAATTGTAGATTCAGGCATTGAAGTAAAATGGGAAAAAATGAAGCTTCCTATCCATATTGAATGAAATACCTTGGTTTCTTTTTTTCTTTGAGCTTTGCCTTGATCATTGCCGTGGGTTTGGCCATCAATTTGGCCAATCTACCTCCGCTTGCCAACATTTTTGATCCTTTTCAGGGATTTTGGCAAAACACCAGGAATGAGGAACAGGGTGAAATTCCGGATAAATTCCTGGATGAACTAAATGAAGGGGTGGAGGTAGTGTACGACGAACACCTGATTCCTCACATCTACGCATCCAACGAGGAGGACCTTTACCGGGTTCAAGGGTACATTACTGCCCAGCACAGGTTATGGCAAATGGAATTTCAGGTAATGGCTACAGCGGGAAGGGTTTCAGAAATTGCAGGAAAGGCCGCATTGAATTTGGATCGTAGGATGAGAAGAATGGGGATGGGCCATGGAGCCGAGGCCAACATCCAATTTATGAAAGAAAATGAACCGGAGACCCTGCGGTTCATGCAGGTTTATGCGGATGGTGTGAATGCCTTTATTGACCAGATGTCCCCAGCCAACCTTCCTGTTGAGTACAAATTGCTGGACTACCAACCTGAACATTGGTCACCCTATAAGACGGCTTTATTCCTGATGAACATGTCCGAATCTTTGTCGGGTGATAAAGACCTGGAGTTGACCAATTTCCGGAATTTATTCGGAGAAGAATGGATGGATGGATTGTTTCCCGAAGTGGTAGAAGGTACCGTTCCGGTGATTTCAAAAGAGTCCTGGGATTTTGAGCCTTTATCTCCCATCCGACCAGCCAATTTGATTTATCCTGATTCCATGCTGATTTCGAAAGTCCTGCCTGCTAAGGAGAACGGTTTGGGTTCTAATAATTGGGCGGTTTCAGGCAGCAAAACGAAAAACGGCCATCCCATATTGGCCAATGATCCTCATTTGAGGCTTAATTTACCTTCGTTGTGGTTTGTCATGCAGTTGAGTACTGACCAAAACACCGTAAAAGGGGCTACATTACCCGGTGCTTTAGGAGTGATCATTGGATTTAATGAACATGTGGCCTGGGGTACCACCAATGCGGATAGGGATGTAAAAGACTGGTATGCCATTCATTTTAAAAACGAAAGCAGGTCGGAGTACCTTTATAACAAGCAGTGGATTCAGAGCACTAAAAAGTTGGAAACCATCAAAATCAAAAATGAAGCTGATTTTATTGATACGGTGATTTATACCCATTATGGACCGGTGGTTTACGACAAAAATTTCATGAATGGGAAAAATCCTTTGAATTTTGCGTTAAAATGGACAGCTCATGATGGGTCTGCTGAGCAAAAAGCATTTCTGGAATTGAACCATGCCACCAACCATAATGAATTCCTGAAAGCAATTGAAGTTTACACTTCACCGGCTCAAAATTTTGTTTTTGCATCGGATCAGGGAGATATCGCGATGAAAGTTCAGGGGAAATACCCATTAAAGTGGGAGGGACAGGGGAAATACCTTATGGACGGCAGCCAACCGGAATTTGAGTGGCAAGGATACCTGCCGGCTGACCACAACCCCCACGAAATGAATCCGGAGCGGGGATTTGTTGCTTCAGCCAATCAGCGTCCTGCCAATGAAAATTATCCATACTATGTATTCGGAGATTATTTTGAGCATTACCGCAACAGAAGGATCGTCAATGAGCTTTCTAATAAAGAATCCATCACAGTAGAGGATATGATGGCCCTGCAGAATGACAATTACCACCTGATGGCTGCCGAGATCATCCCCACCATGGTACAACATTTAGACGAAGGTAGCCTGAATCCTAAGGGAATGCAGTTATTGCAGGAGTTAAAAGATTGGGACAGAATAGCAGACCCTGAAAAAATCGGTCCTACTGTATTTGCCTCCTGGTGGGATAATTTGGAAATGCGCCTATTGGAATATTGGGAAACGGATGACCTTCCGGTAGCATTCCCTTCACGGCACCAGCTATCCCAATCCATCAAAAATGATCCCGATGCCGAATGGTTTGATAACTATGCCACGGCTGTAATTGAAACCGTGAGTGACCTGATCAATGAAAGTTTCCTTCTAATGGTGGATGAATTGTCCCAAATTCAACTGGAGAATAATGAAATCAATTGGGCCTCCTATAAAAACACCCATATCTATCATTTTATACCACAGTTTGAGGCTTTTGGAAAGGATAGTATCCAGGTAGGCGGCGGAAAAAACATGGTAAATGCCACAGGAGCTGCTCATGGTCCCAGTTGGAAAATGATCGTTGAAATGGGGGAGCGTCCCAAAGCTTTTGGTATTTATCCCGGAGGTCAATCCGGAAATCCGGGTAGCCCATATTATGATAATTTTTTGGATAAATGGGCCAATGGAGCCTACATTGACATTAATTTACGCCCAAAGGACGATCAGGAGGGGATTTTATTGAAACACTATTTTTATCCAAACGAATAAAATTATGAGGTTTTTCATACTAGTGGTATTGTCCGCCTTGATCAGTTTGTTTTTGGGTCCCTATTTGGTTTATTGGGTATTGATGTTAATGATTGCAGGCTTGGCTGCCTTATTAAAGGGGCCTGCTTTTTTATCTTTTGTGGCAGGGGCCATTGGAGTAGGCTCCGTATGGGTGCTGGTCCCCTTGTTCATCTGGTCGGGTTCAGATTCTGATCTTCCGGAAAAAATAGCGGCCATTATGGGGATGGGTAACAGCACCCTGCTAGTAGGCATATCAGGCCTGATCGGTTTTTTTATTGGTGGATCCAGTGCCCTGGCAGGAAACCTTTTCGGGAAATTGTTTGAAAATAACCAACCTTATTAATCCATTAAAACATCAATGAATTGATTCCCCAGTAGGAACTGGGCTTTTTTCTTCAGGCCATTTTCTTTAAATTAGGGGGATAAAGGGTTTTTTATCTACGGTAACATAACCTTTAAATCTTTACCGGCCTTTTTAATCATTAACTACCAATCTATTATGTCAAAAACGATCATAGTATCCAATCGATTACCCGTAAGTCTTGTTCATCAGCACGGGAAATTTGAATTCAAGCCAAGCGCAGGTGGTTTGGCAACGGGTTTAGGTTCTATTTATGAAGAAGGAGAAAACATTTGGGTAGGTTGGCCTGGAAATGATGTGGAAGACGGGGAACAAAAGCAGGAAGTGTCAGCTGAGTTGAAAAAATTAAAAATGACCCCTGTTTTTTTGACAAAAAAGGATATAGAACTTTATTATGAAGGTTTTAGCAATGAAACCATTTGGCCGGCATTCCATTATTTCACCCAATACATTAATTATGAAGACCTTTATTGGGAAGCTTACTGCCAGGTAAACAGAAAATTCTGTGATGCCATTTTGGAAAAAGCCGATGAGGACGATACAATTTGGGTTCATGATTATCAGTTATTGTTGCTGCCAATGATGTTAAGGGAAAAATTGCCCAATGCCACCATTGCCTTCTTCCAGCATATACCTTTTCCTTCTTATGAGATCATGCGGATGCTTCCATGGAGGAAGGAAATGCTTGAAGGTATGGTCGGCGCGGATTTACTGGGATTTCATACCTACGATGATATGAGGCACTTTTTAAGTGCGGTGGGAAGAATATTGGGGCTTTCGAATGAAAGCGGGTTTATCCAGACAGATAACAGGCTGGTCAATGTGGATTCATTTCCAATGGGCATTGATTATGATAAATTTGCCAATGCAGCCAGCAGTAAAAAGACCCTTGCCCATGTAAAAAAATTCAAGGAAATGCTCGGTGATCAAAAATTGTTGATCACCATTGACAGGCTGGATTATTCGAAGGGTATACCGAAGCGCATTAAGGCTTTTGATGAATTTTTGGAAGAAAATCCCGAGTACCATGGGAAGGTTTCCATGATCATGGTGGTGGTGCCTTCCAGGGACAAGGTTAAATCCTATCAGGAGCTGAAAGAAGAAATTGACACCCTCGTTGGAAGCATCAACAGTAAATTCTCCACCTTGAATTGGGTGCCGGTACATTATTTTTACCGAAGTTTCCCCTTCAATGAATTAAGTGCCTTTTACACCATGTCCGACATCGCTCTGGTTACTCCCTTAAGAGATGGCATGAATTTGGTCTGCAAGGAATTTGTGGCCAGTAAGACCCATAAAAAAGGGGTTTTGATTCTTTCAGAAATGGCTGGGGCAAGCAAAGAATTGGTAGATGCCATTTTGGTGAACCCCAACAATTTGGAAGGGGTAAAAAATGCCATCATAGAAGCCTTGAATATGAATGAAGAAGAACAGGTGATGAGAATCACCTCCATGCAGGAAAGCCTTAAAAGGTATGATATTTTTCAATGGGTCAAGGTATTTATGGATAGATTAAAGTTCGTAAAAGAAAAACAGGAGGAACTGGAGTCGAAGTCCATGGATAAGAAAATTATGGACCAAATGTCTGAGTCATTTAAATCAGCGAAAAATCCCATCTTGTTTTTGGATTACGATGGAACTTTGGTTGGGTTCAAAAGTAAACCCCAGGATGCCTTTCCTGATGAGGAACTGAAAAGTCTGGTCGCAGCCCTATCCAAAAAATGCCAGTTGGTGATCATTAGCGGCAGGGATAAAGAAACCCTGGGCAAATGGTTTGAAGGACAAAAAGTGGACATGATCGCTGAACATGGGGTATGGTTAAAAAAGCAAAATCAGGCAGAAGATTGGATACTTTATGCCGAAATAGATGATAGTTGGAAAGGAGATATCAGAAAAGTAATGGATTATTATGTGCTGAGAACACCTGGGGCATTTATTGAGGAAAAACATCATTCTTTGGTTTGGCATTATAGAAAGGTGGAAAGTGGCCTGGGAGACTTAAGGATGCGTGAACTTTTCAGTCATCTTAAATACATGGCAAGAGGCCACAATCTTCAGGTATTGGAAGGAAATATGGTGCTGGAAATCAAAAGACCGGATATCAATAAAGGTAGGGCCGCTCTGGCCATAATGAAAGGGGAAGAGTTTGATTTCGTGATGGCGCTGGGCGATGACTGGACCGATGAGGATACTTTTAAGGCAATGCCTAAAAATGCCTATACGATAAGGGTCGGCTATGCCTATACCAAGGCTAATTATAATATAAAAAGTCCCAAAGAGGTAAGGGTATTACTGGAAAAGCTCCTTTAGCCTTGGCCTCATCCTTTTTGGCTTTTTTGCCCTTATGGTAAATGATCGGGGAGGTTCTATATTGGTTGGAGAATCTCGAATGAAAATTGGATGGCTGGAACCAGTAACTGGATGGACGAATTGAAAATTAGGGCTTCCTATGGGACCTTGGGTAATCAGTTGTTAGTTGATAACAATAATAATCCCATATATTATCCGTATATCCCTACCATGGGAACGGGCCAATCCCCCTTTATGATGAGTGCGGGTCAGCGGACACCATATGTGTCCCCTGCTGGTTTAGTGAGCCCTACCTTGACCTGGGAAACGGTGGTATCTCAGAACATTGGTCTTGACTTTACCTTATTGGGCGGTAAAATTGATGGATCTTTTGATGTGTTTTCAAGGGACACCAAAGATATGCTGATGAGGCAACAATATCCTTCCATATTGGGAACAGGTGCGCCACAATCCAATGCTGCAGACTTAAGAACAACTGGTTGGGAATTGGCATTAACCTGGAGAAACCAAGTCAGGGATGACCTGAATTATGATATTACATTGGCCTTGTCAGATTGGACAGCTGAAATCACCAGGTTTATCAATCCGGAAGGGGTGATCAATCAATATTACGAAGGCCAAAAACTGGGAGAAATATGGGGATATGAGACCGTTGGGATTTTCCAGACGCAAGAAGCTGTGGATAACCACGCCGATCAGTCCCGGTTGGGAGCCAACTGGAGACCTGGAGACATCCAATATGCGGACCTGAACGATGATGGTGTAATTTCACCTGGTAATGGCACGCTTTCAGAGCCCGGAGACAGAAGGGTAATAGGTAATGAAACACCTAGGTATAGCTTCGGAATCAATAATAACCTGCAATGGAAGAATTTCAATCTGAATTTGTTCTTTCAGGGTGTAGGGAGAAGGGATCACTGGCCTACTTCCGGCAACTGGACCTGGTTTTTTCCATTCAACGCAGGGCATGTGGAAAAATATTTTATCACCGACTCCTGGACTGAAGACAACAGGGATGCCTATTTTGCCCATCCCCATATCTCTACCAATGATAAAAAGAATATCCAGCCCCAGACCAGGTTTTTGCAGAATGCAGCATATGTACGTCTGAAAAATGTCAACTTGAGTTATAATTTACCTGCCAAATGGATGTCTACGGTAGGCTTTCAAAATGCCAACATTTATTTTGCGGGCATGAATCTTTGGGAATATTCTCCCATACGTAAGCCTTTGGATCCTGAATCCATTTATGCAGGAGCAATCGAATATCCAATGCAACGTGTTTATACTCTGGGTGCCCAAATAACCTTCTAAATTCAAAAAAGAAAGTATTATGAAAAGCTATAAATATATATGGAGCATCATTTGCCTTTTGGCAGGTATGTTTTCTTCCTGTAACGATGATTTCCTGGAACGCTTTCCGCTGGATGAAGTGAGCAACGAAACTTTCTGGAATACAGAAAATGACCTGGCCACTTATAACAATACATTTTACCACATGGCTTTAAACGATAATGAAGTTCCCATTATGGTGGCGCATCATGATGGTTTTAACAGCCTTGCCTGGAGTTATTATTTCCAGGATGAATTTGCAGATAACCTTGCTCCAAGGCATGAGAGGCACTTGTTTTTCCAACAAGTAAGGGCTGGGAAACAAATTGTACCTAACAGTGCCCAATGGTTTGGTTATAGTGGCTGGAATTTTGTTAGGGCCCTTAATATAGGTCTTGAAAATTACGGTAAAGCGGCCATCTCTGAGGAAGCAAGAAACAAGTATATTGGTGAAGCGCGTCTTTTCAGAGGTTGGTTCTATGCGGAAAAAGTTCAAAAATTTGGTGATGTGCCTTGGGTGGACCATGAGCTCAACATTGATGATGAAGCCCTGTTTGCGGCAAGAACCCCTCGAGAAGAGGCGATGGACAATGTGTTAGCTGATTTGGAATTTGCTACTACGCATATTCCTGATGACTGGGGAGATGGCAATGAGCCTGGTCGATTGAACCGTTGGGCTGCTTTGGCCGTAATGTCCAGGGTTTGTCTGTTTGAAGGTACCTGGAGAAAATACCATGGTGGCACTAATCCGGAAATGTGGTTGAGAGCGGCAGCAGATGCGGCCAAAGAAATCATGGATAACGGCCCCTATGCAATTTATAATACCGGAGATCCGGAAAACGACTACAACGCCTTTCACCGGGTGTTGGATTTAAGTGGTAACCCAGAGGTGATGGTTTGGAGAAGATACCAATTGGGAATTTAAACCAATCATGTTCAAAGCTACTTCAGTTATACAGGTGGTGTCACCAGAAGTCTTGTAGAAGATTACCTCACAACAGATGGATTACCGATTTCTTTATCTCCATTGTATCAGGGAGATGAAACCATTGAAGATGTCTTTGTCAATCGGGATCCACGCTTAAGGCAGACCGTCCTTCACCCGGATGATACGGAAAAATACAAGTATCATGTGAATGATGGAAGAGATTACCCTCGAATTGTAGGCATGCCTGGAGGCTATACCACCACTACAGGATACCATATCATCAAACATTACAATGCTGATGATATGATCGGCAAGGCTTATAATACAGCTGAAACTCCCGGAATCATTCTGCGGTACGGGGAAGTTTTGCTTAATTATGCCGAGGCCATGGCCGAATTGGGTGAAATCACACAGGCCGACCTGGATATAAGTATCAATCTACTTAGAGACAGGGTGGCCATGCCTCACCTTGAATTAAATCCTCCTATGGATCCCAGGTATGCCAATGATGGTATTTCTCCCTTACTTGTGGAGATCAGGAGAGAAAGAAGGGTTGAATTGTTTTTGGAAGGATTCAGGTACAAAGATTTACTGCGCTGGAAGCAAGGTAAAAAACTGGAAAGTCCAGATATGGGTATCCGATGGAATGCGGCTGCTGAGGCCAGGTATGCCGGTGCGGCCATACAGACCAGTATAGATCCAGATAATGGGAATACCTATATCGATGTTTACAAAGGCACCGACTGGGAAAATCCGGTATTCGATGAAGGCAAGCATTATTTGTGGCCCCTTCCACTGGACGATTTGGCCCAAAATCCACAACTGGAACAAAATCCCGGTTATGAATGATAGTGATTTTCTTCTTTAAAGAAGATGGAGAAAATGTAAAGTAGGGTAAATCATCCTTTTTGACTTAGAATGTCAGAAATTTGCTGACAATAAAATGAAAAACCTGTCAACGGCTTCTGGGAACTGAATCCAGAGAACCTGTTGACAGGTTTTTTATACAAAACTTTCCTACCTGGAAGGAGCCAGGATTGAAATATTGAAGCTTTAAACAAAAAATAAACCCCATATGAATATCCTAAAAATTTACTTGTTTTATATCGTACTTTTGAATGGTAGCCTGGTCACCATTGGGGATGCGCTTGCGCGGATAAAGGAGCCCAGTGAAAAGGTCCTTCGCATTAATGACCCTAAGCGACTTGAAAATCCCATAACTGTTGACTACCTCAAAAGAAACCTGAGAAAGGCAAGCCCCAAATTAGCGCTGACCCCTGCCCTGGAGCGAAACCTCAAAAAAAAGATCAAAAATGATAAGGTGGTCGGGAATTATTATGAAGCGGTCAAAGCCAACGCCAGGCAGGTTCTGGAAGAGCCGGTCCTTACCCGGAACATGATAGGCAGACGGTTGCTCAGCACCTCCCGGGACATGTTGCACAGGATCAATGTTCTGGGCATTACCTATAGGCTGGAAAAAGATCCGCAAATGTTGGAAAAGATCAATGAAGAGCTGATTGCTGTCTGTAATTTTTCGGACTGGAACCCTTCCCACTTTTTGGATGTAGCTGAAATGTCCATGGCCGTTGCCCTGGCCATTGATTGGGTAGGTAAGGATTTGCCAAAATCCACCGTGGATCTCGCAAAGGATGCCTTGATTGAAAAGGGCATCCAACCAAGCTGGGAAGGAGAGCGGGGCTGGATAGATGGCACCAACAATTGGAACCAGGTATGTAATGGAGGGATGATTGCCGCAGCCATCATGATCGCGGACAGGGATCCGGAGCTGGCGGCAAAAACCATTTCTAGATCCTTGGAGGGCATGCCTCATGCCTTGGCCGAATATGGACCTGATGGCGTGTATCCGGAGGGCTCCACCTATTGGGGCTATGGAACCAGCTTTTCAGTGCTGACTTCCGCCTTATTGGAAACGGCCTTTGGTACTGATTTTGGAATCGAAGATTATCCCGCTTTTAAGGAGAGTGCCCAATTCCGGGTGTTGAGCATTGCGCCATCCGGTTGGTACTATAATTATGCGGATTGCGGTGATCAGCATAACCCCTATGGAGATATTACACTGGCCTGGTTTGGTACCAAAACCGGCAACCCATTGTATGTGGAATCGGAGAATTTTTTGAAGCCGGCAGATGAGATGGGTAAATTGCACCGGATAGCAGGTGCGGGACTGGTTTGGCTGGCACAGTATGAACCGGAGACCAAGGAGGAATTGCCTTTGGCCTGGAAAGGGGATGGTTCCAATCCCATTGTCATTATAAGGGATGATTCAGATGGTCCGGACGCCTATTATTTTGGTGGAAAGGGAGGCAAAGCGACCATCAGCCACGGCAATATGGATGCTGGTTCTTTCATTTGGGAGCTGAATGGGGTCCGTTGGGTCATAGATCCTGGAAATCAATCCTATAATGAACTGGAGATTACTGGATTTAACTTATGGGGCAACTGTCAGGACTGTGAAAGATGGTCTTTGTTGACCAAAAACAATTACGGGCACAGTACCCTGACCGTAAATGGAGCACTGCATGTCAATGATGGTTTTGCCAGTTTGGAGGATTTTTCCAAAGGTGCTCAGCCGGAAGCGCTTTTTGACCTGACCCCCGTGTTTGGGGAAAATCTGGACAAGGCCCATCGGAAATTTATCAAACCGGATGATCGGTCCATCATTATTGAAGACCATATTGAAACCAATGAGCATACCCAAATGATCACCTGGCAGCTGATGACCCAGGCTGATGTGGAGATTGAAAAAGGAGGAGCTATTTTGAAACAGGAAGGCAAATCGGTAAAATTGGAAATTTTATCCCATCCAGAATTGATGGTGTCAGTAGTTTCTTTGGACCCAGCTCCATTAGAATTGGACAGACAGATTGAAGGTTTAAAGCGTTTGGAAATCAGGGTACCTGCCTGGATTATTGAAAATGGAGAGGATACCATCAGGGTAAAATTGTCGGAAAATTGAAATGAACCCAAAATAATGGTTTTTGGGAAATACCCTGATGCGGGAGCAAAAAACCGAAGTATTGCCCGCCAGGGAACTTTAAAGGCCATGGGAACATCAACACCTAAACAGTTATTAAAAACTTCTGATTACCGGGCGGATGAGCTGAAAGAAATTATCCGGGTCAGAGAAGGTGGATTGGAAAATGTAAGTCGGTTGCAGGCCGTCTACCACAAAAAGCTGGGATTGACTCAAGCCGTATTTTATCAGGCTGGAAACCTGGAACTGGGAAATGGCCTCCAATTGTCGATGGATGGTCCGGGTCAGATCATGTTACAATATGAGGGGAATGTGGTCAATAAAATTACTGTTGCAGATCCCAGTAGGAAAATGGGAAAAATGCACCTTAGAATCAATGACCCGATTAGTATTGACTTACCCCAAGGCATCAATGCTGGTAAAAGTGTAAGTTAAGAACTTTAAGAGATATCTATTAAAGCTTATGAAGAAGAAAAGTTCAATTTTTATTTTTTTCCTACTATTCCTATCCAACTTTCTGGCCTGTTGCCAAAAAACTTCGGAGGAAAGGGTGGTTATAGACGAAAGGGATCAAAAGAAAACATTACAACAAACGATCTTCATAGACAGTGTATGGGCCGGTCATCCAGTAGGATTTTCTCTGATGACTAATGGTGACAGACAATACCTTGCCTATTATGATAAAAACAGGCATATGACGGTAGGACAAAGAAACCTTAGTGAAGATGAGTTTCAACTTCATACCCTTCCGGTTTTTGACAGGGAAGAGGGGAATGGCACCAGTACCATTCTCAATTGGGATAGCCATAATTCGGTTACTTTTGGGATAGATCAGGAGGGGTTCATTCACCTTGCCGGTAACATGCATGTTCATCCTATTACCTATTTCAAATCCACCCGTCCGCATGATATCAGTACCCTTGAGCAACAATTCGAGATGATTGGTAAGGATGAAGACCGGTGTACCTACCCAAAATTTATGCGTACAAGAGAAGGCCAACTGATATTTCATTATCGGGATGGTAGCAGTGGTAACGGAAATGAGATATATAATATCTTCAACATTGAAAACGGAAAATGGGAGAGGTTGCTGGACAGCCCTCTCACAGATGGAAAGGGAGAAATGAATGCTTATGCCTCCCAACCAAAACTTCTTGAAGATGATTGGTATCACATGTTTTGGGTGTGGCGGGATACACCGGATTGCGAAACGAATCATGATCTTTCCTATATCAAAAGCCCGGATATGATCAATTGGTACAATGCATTTGGTGAATCTGTCGACATACCTGTAACCATTGATCAGGAATCTGTAATCGTAGATCCAATTCCTCCCGGAGGCGGGATCATTAATCTTGCCGCCAAACTCTGCCTGGAGGAGAATTTAAACCCCTTGATGGCCTACCATAAATATGATGACGAAGGTAACCTTCAGTTTTATGTGGCCCGTGTAGAAGATGGAAAATGGACCAGCAAGCAGGTAACCGATTGGGATTACCGATGGGAATTTTCAGGAAGAGGGAGTATTGTTTTTGAAGTGAGGGTAGGGGAGTTTAAAAGGAGAGCTGATGGTAATTTTGAATTAAGTTACGAACACATGGAATATGGAAATGGTACCATTTTATTGGATCAGAACCTGAAAACAATAGGAGAGGTATTGAAGCCTGTTGATTTTATTTCAGCCTTGACTCCAGAGGGGGACTTCAAAGATTTAGTAGTTCGTTCAGCTTTGGATAGGGGCACACCGGGAAACGGAAAATCATACGTCTTGAAATGGGAAACCTTGCCCCATAACCGCGATCGCCCCCATCCAGAACCTTTGCCAGGCCCCAGTCAATTGTATTTGTATGAATTGGAATAGGAAAGGGAGCGAGCTGTTCGACATCCGCGCTGTTCGACATTTGCAATATCGAACTCATATAAACAGGTTTGTACCCCTACTAACGTGCCCATTTTGGGGATTACAAATCCCCCTTATCTGCACCACGGAATTACAAATTCCGCGGAGCAGGAAAAGAGTAAAGTAAATTTCATAAAACCATCAAAATCTCTATATTTGGCAGGTAAACCTTTCGGAAGTACGGTTAGTCCAAGCGGGCAAAAACGGTTTCTTGGGCTAAGGGAAATCATCTGCTTTCGTTAGCTTTCTCTATTTTAAGATAAACCCGGATACCATGAAGTTCATCCCGATATTAATTGCCATTTTATCCCTCCTTGTCCTTTCTCCTGCCCTGAATGCACAGGACTTGATCAGTGGAAAATTTTCAGAAAAGGAATTATCCTCTCTTCTGATTCCATATGGGGAATGGGAACCCTTTCCGCAGCTTGAAAACCGCAATGCCTGGGATAAGGCCGACCAGACCTTTATGAAAAAATACCTGGAGGCAGCCAATGATTACATCGATTATGAATGGCCGCATATCCCCGCAACAAAATCTTTATTGATAGAAAGAACGGGCGACAGGGATGAATATCAAGCGATCTCTTTCGAAAAAAGGAAGGTTTTAGGGACCATGATCCTGGCTGAAATTTTTGAAAACAAAGGAAGGTTTATCGACCCGATTATTGACGGTGTCTGGTCCATTTGTGAAGAATCTTTTTGGGGAGTGCCTGCCCACTTGCCTAAGACCAAAGAAATATCGGGTTTGATGGATGTATCCAAGCCATTTGTGGATCTCTTTGCGGCTGAAACCGCCACCTACCTGGCCTGGGCAGATTATTTTCTGGGGGATCAATTTGATAAGATTTCTCCACAGATCAGGAAAAGAATCAGATATGAAACCAAAAACAGGATTTTTGAACCGCTGATGAACCAGCATCATGGCTGGATGTCTGCCAATGCCAACGGAAGACCTCCCAACAATTGGAACCCATGGATATGTTCCAACTGGATCAACACGGCTTTGCTTTTGGAAGATGATGAAGAAAAAAGATCGGCATTGGTATACAAAGCGATGGAGGTATTGGATGAGTTCCTTAACCCTTATCCCCAAGATGGGGGATGTGATGAAGGGCCAAGCTATTGGGGGGCTGCTGCCGCCTCCCTATATGACAATATCTCCCTGCTCAACCTGGCCTCCAATGATGCTTTTCAATATGTCTTTGAAAATCAAAAGGTGAAAAATATGGGTAAATTCATTTACCGGGCTCAAATCAGCGAGAATTATTTTCTCAATTTTGCGGATGCAGATCCTCAACCCAACATGTCAGCCGCCATGATCTATCGATACGGGAGGGATATCCAGGACCCTGACATGATGAAATTCGGAGCCTATTACCGTAATCCTGAGGAAATCAATCTACCCCGGTTCCATTATTTCAGGAATTTCTTTGAATTATTTATTCAGGAGGAATACAAAAATGCCGAAAAGGGGTTACCCCTGCCTAAAGATGTATGGCTTCCCGATATTGAAGTAATGGTGGCCAGGGATCAGGAGGGGTCAACAGATGGATTCTTTCTTGCAGCTAAAGGGGGGCACAATGATGAAAGCCATAACCACAATGACATTGGAAACTACGTGGTGTATTTTAATGGCCACCCTTTATTGATCGATGTAGGCCGGGGCACCTATACCCGAAAGACTTTTAGTGATGATCGGTATACCATTTGGTATAACCGGTCTGATCACCATAACCTGCCAACCGTAAATGGCAAAACCCAACTTCCCGGCAACCAATTTAAAGCTACCCAGGTTGCTCATCAGTCCAAAGGAAATAGTTCGGGCATGACTCTGGATATTTCCCAGGCTTTTCCAGATGAAGCCGGCATCGATAGCTGGAAAAGGACCCTGACCCTGGACCGGGGCAAACAGGTCACGGTAAGCGATGAATACGAATTGTCTGTGGCCAATAACATCACCCAGCACCTGATGACAATTTACCCTGCCGAGGTAACCCAGCCGGGTACACTCTCCATCCCTTTTAAGAATGGTGATGGAAAAAACAGGGAATTTTACTTGACATATGATGAAAAAAAGATGGAGGCATCCGTTGAAAAAATCTCGTTGACTGCGCCTGAAGACAGGGGGATCATCACCAAATGGGGTGACAATATTTACAGGGTCATTTTTGAAATGAAGGAACCTAAGAAAAAGGATAGGATCAAGTGGGTATTGAAATAAGAATGGGAAAAGTTCCCATTCTATGATGCTTAAAACCGAAGGTAATCCTCTTTCCAGTTCAGGATGGCTATTTAATTGCTTTTGGACTCAGATTTTCTTTTATGGTTTTTTTATGCTGCATGGTAATAATGGGAGCAGTTTTTGATGATTTAAAAATGTTATTTTTTATTGGATTTTATGCTTCGGTGTTTATTTATACAAGTTGTTATAATATTTGATTTTCTCATTTAATTTTTTGAAATCCAATTCCCCCTTTACCTCTTTCAGGTGCTCAAGAATAGCCAGGGCTTTGTTGAGCCTGCTTTGGGAATTTTTTACTTTATTGACGATGTAAATCAAACTTCTCTGCTTGCCAATAGTTAACATACTAAAAAGTTGTTGGCCTGATTCGTCCTGTTCAAGAAGTATTTCCAGTTCTTCAGGCATTTCATGGCCAAATGTAGATTTGTCTTTTTCTAATTTAATTTGGACCGTGTCACCTTGAGTAATTTGAAGGCTTTGTTTGGTTTTTTTGTTGACCAGAATAAACCAATAGGCTGAATTTTTCATCAAGGCGGTCCTAATGCTCAGGGCTCCGTTAATGGTACAAATTATCCGCCTATTATTTTCTTCAATAAATTGCAGGGCAATTTCTTCCGGCACCGGCACATGTAATTGCCAGAGGGGGCTGTTGAAATTTTCTAATTTAGAAGGAAAGGAATGCACCATAAATTATTCTGAGAAGGAAGGAATCTCATTTCTGGGAATAAAATTTTGGATATTCTGATAATTTTCTTTGTAAAAGGTTTTGTCTACCGCATAAAAGAAAGCTCCTTTTTTTGAATTGGATTTATCTTTTTCGTTTATTTTCTTCAAAATATTACTGGAAAGTACCTTCCGCGTAAAATTTCGTTTATCAATTTTGGTATCATATAATCCTTCATACATGGCTTGCAATTGGGGAAGGGTAAATTTTTCCGGTAACAGTTCAAACAAAATAGGATGGAGTGCCGCTTTATACCTTAGCTTGTGCAAAGCTTTTTCTACCATTTCCCCATGGTCAAAAATTAATTTGGGAAGCGCCTTCATCAAAAACCACCGGGCATGAAAGTCATCATTGATCTGTTGCTTGTAATTTTCAAGGTTTACCAAGGCCAAATACACTACACCAAGTACCCTTTCTACTGGATCCCTATCAGGCATACTGAAGGTATGCATTTGCTCCATATAAACATTTTCCAAACCAGTTAATTGCTTAAGTATACGGTTGGCTGCTTCATCCAGGGATTCGTTGTTATGGAGAAAGCCGCCCATCAGGCTCCATTTTTCTTTTTCAGGAGCAAATCCACGCTGAATCAATAATAATTTGTAATCCTGGCTATCAAACCCAAAAATTATACAGTCAACAGCAACCAATACCCTGGTTTGGTTTGAATATTTGATCATTTAAATTAATATTTTAATATTCCCTTAAATCCGCAAACCTTCCAGGTTGCCTATTTCCAAGGGATGGTGTAATCAAGAATCAAATTAAGATGAAACAGATTGACTTTATTATACACCCATGCCGGTCGAAGATTTTCCTGCTGCAAGGCAGTTTTACCCATCAAAATCAAATGAAAGTTTAGTCCTTTTGCCCAGACTTTTGCATTGTACCTTGCACCCAAGTTGACTTGTGCGTAACTGGGTACTGCATATTTATTCCGCCTGGCATCAGAGGCATCCGGTAGAAAATAAACTCCTAAAAATGTGTATAGCTGTAATGGTTTTTGGGCAAAAGTATGCTGGAAATAGCTGTTGATCGCATTCACATGTTGTAACCCTTCATTTCTTTCTCTGGGAATAAAGGTGTAAAAAGGATCTTTACCCCATTCTCTTGGGCTTAAATACCGTCCATTCCCCTGCATTTTGGTATAATTCAAATGCCATAGGTTATTTTTTGATTTCAGTCCGACCCGGCCACTTAAGACCAGTTGGAAATCTTCAGGATTTTTGTACCGCAATCCTGGTTCATCATTGCCTCCATTGCCGATTCCATGTTGAACCGTGGCCTGAAGACCTGTAATCCCCTGAAGATGCATTTTTGGGGTCTTCCATGTTTTATCCCATTGTGCCAGATAACTGCTGTATAGGTTTTGCACATAGGTATGGTTAATCTGCAAGGTGGATTGGGAATCTAAAGTAAAGCCCATGTCCAATATATGGATAAAATCTACCTGGGTATGGCCAAAATATGCGGAAGGATTTCCAAATTCATCCCTGCCTACAGGGTACATTCCTACGCTTTCTCCCAAGCTGAACCAATGCCCGGTGGAGCGGGGAGAAATCCCCCAGATCAGGTGGCTGTTTAGGTTTACATTAGCATCAACCTGAAGACCCATTTTTAATCCTTCGACGTAAGTTGGACTTAACCTACCATCTTGATGGTTGATAAAGGGTGTATTGATTTCCATCCGGCCCAATTTGGCCTGAAAATTTTTGTTTTGGTAGGCCAGATGCAGGTTTCCTATTTTTCCAAATAAGGCCCTGTCCAGATGGTTCACGTCAAATAGCCCGACTTCATAGCGGTTGAGGCTAGGTACCCTTTTATCCAGTTCCGTCAAATCTGAACTGAAGAGCCGAAGAAATGCCAAATATTCACCCTGGACTTGGAAACCATGAGGAAGTTGAGTTCCTATCATTATTCTGGCCATTTGACCTAAGGCATGGTCATTTTTATAATCGCCCCAATAGCTTGTACCCATAAAATAGGTACGGAATCCGATCTCTATATCGGTTTTCCAAGCTGTAGAATCGTTCTGACCATATCCGGGAAGCGATAAAAATAAAACGAAAACTAAAATTATTCCTCTTTTCATTTTATTTGAGCATTTGCAGTCAGTATCGGTTGGAAGGGACCAAATTTATGTTGTGTTTCAGTAAACGGATCTGAATAGGGACCAAAGGGATGGTCCATGGGTTTTTTGGATATATCGGGCCAATCCGAGGATGTATCTTTGGAGGGTCTTTCCATGGAATTGACGTAGGCAGCGAGGTCCCAGGCCTCTTCATCGCTGATCAAAGGCCTTTCAAAAGTCGCACCCAGCGGCATATTGGCTTTAACATAACCCGCAAATCGGGATAGTCGGTACAGCCCGGCACCGTCATTGTAACTGTTTTTTCCCCATAGTGGAGGATAAATATAGGAAGTTCCGGAAGCTTGCTTTAATCCTTGGCCCTCGGTTCCATGGCAACTGGCGCATTGTTTGTCATAAACAGTTTTTCCCATAATGGGATCTGCTGCCCTCTCCAACAGTGGGACGGAATAAATACCGCTACCCTCAGGACGGCTACCTTTGGGTACATCCTTTCCCAACCATTCCATATAGGCTACCATGGCGGCCATTTCCTCACTGTCTCGATCCAGGGCTTGTCCGTTTAGACTTCTTTCAAAACAGCCATTGATTCTTTGGGGGATGCCTTCAGATTGACCCGAACGGGCTCTTATTTTCGGATAGGTGGAAGCTACTGCGCTAAAATTATTTCCTAATGGTGCCGTTCCTGCCTCCAAATGGCAATTTTGACAATTGAGTCCATTGGAAATTTTTTTCACCTTTCCTTCCGGTCCAAGGTATTCCGAAGTATGGGCGATCAGTTCCTTTCCATATTGTATCTGTTTAGCATTGGGCTCATTCACCACCGTGGTCCAATCCGGGGCTTTCCATAGGTCTTCTTTAGAAATTAGGCTGCTGTTAAGAGGGATTGGCCTGGAAGGCGGAGAAAGGGTTTTTTCAGTTAACGATGGGGAAGAAACGGGGTTATTTTTAAATTGGAGGATCACCAGGACCAAAATAAAAACGGTCAATACAGTAATGCTGAACAAAAGTCCCAAAAGGCTTTGGATCAATATAAATATAGAACGGGATGAATTTTTCACCTAATTTTATGTTTGTTTGGTTACAAAATTACCTTTTTCCCCATCCATAAAAAGTGATATCTATCACATAAATAACTTCCATAAATCAAAGAAATAGGTGTATGATCTACCCAAGTAAGAACGGCAACCTCCCTAAATATGTAAAATACCCTGTATTGTTCCAGAACGAATGGGGCCCTCATTCAATTCAATGAAACCGGACCATCCAGTGAGAGGAGGTGATTTTTAGGGGAAATGTGCCCATGCCAATCTTTAAAAGTGGCATGGTATTTATTATATAAATAGCAACCACAAATTTGTTTCTTGAAATTTCTTCTCATTTAAGAAATATGTTTTTTAATAGTATTAAAATTTTGAAATCATGAAAAAATCAAATAAAGAATATTTGCAAACCGCAATGATAACCGGCGCAACCATGTTGGGTGCTTTTCTTGCCCGAAAAATGGTGGAAAAAACATGGGAAAAAGTGACTCATGGTGAGGCTCCCAAAAACCCTGCCGATCCGGATATCACCTGGAAAGCAGCTTTGGCATGGACCTTGGTTACAGGCGTTGTTGTAGGCGCTACCAGAGTTTTGGTTCGATACAGTATGAAAGAAGGGACGGATAAACTTTTGAAAGGTTAGTGGGTCAATTTTTAAAAGGTAGTTGTTATTTTGCAGATAACAATTGTCTAAATGAATTCATTTTTTAATAGGTTTTTACTTATAATTTAAATTTATTTTTCTTGGCAATTAAGATATTTAACAGTATGTTTGATAAACAGCATTTTTGATTTGTTTAATTTAATTTTAAGAGCATTAAACCCAATATTCAATATACCGACCCAGAATTGATTGCTTTGGTAAAACAAAATAACCGGGATGCTTTCAAAGAGATTTACAACAAATATTGGCAGAATTTATACCGGTACGGAATTCAAATCATCCATTGCAGTCATGATGTGGAGGATATTATTCAGGAATTATTTGTCTCTTTTTGGATAAATAGAAAAAACTTAGAGATTAAAAGTTCCCTTTCTGGATATTTTTTTAAAGCCCTGAAATATAAAATCATCAATTATATCGAACATAATTTAGTGAAGAAAAATTATCTTTATTCATTGAATTGTAAAGTATTGGAATATGAAGATGAAGGAGGTTTGTTAATGGAAGCCAAAGAATTGGAAAAGTGGATGAATATTGGTGTTAATGGTTTATCACCTAAAGTTCAACAAGTTTTTGAGCTCAGTAGAAAAGACAACCTATCAATAAGGGAAATTGCCTTAAAATTAAAGGTTTCTGATCAAACAGTTAAAAATCAAATCAGTAAGGCCCTCAAAGATCTCAAAATCCATCTCACTAAACTTCCCGCATGACTTAATTTAATGGTTAATTGAATAATCATTTCGTAAAATTGTTTTTTTTTAAGTAAAAGTTAATCGAATCAATAACAGGTTTAATCACCAAAAGAACTTTATATTTTTTGCTGGAATTCATTACCAAAATAAAAATATTTTTATTCCATAGTACCATAGGCCTCTTTAACTGACTACAGATTGAAACACCATTATTTTTGGGGTGTATTAAATAAATTCCAATCTTTTGAAAGAAGAAGAAGCAAGGAGCTTATTAAAAAGATACCGTCTTGGGCAATGCACTGAGAACGAGGCGAGAATCATTGAATCCTGGTTACAGTCCTTAGGTAAAGAAAGTTCTGATCAATTAGACCTTTATCCATCCATAGGAGCAGGAGATAAAATGCTGGATGAAATTGAACAAAAAATTGATTTAATTGAAGAGAACAATTCAAATTTTGTTAAATCCGCCATCATCACACAGACAAAACCAGGTTACTTTGAATGGATACTAAAAATTGCAGCTATCTTACGGTACTAGGAACTTCATTTAATATTCGCGCTTACAAAAATGACCCTTTTAAAGAAGTTGCTGTGGTTTCAGGTAAGGTAAAAGTTTCCCTGAATCATAATACAGGTGAAAAAAAGGAAATTAAATCGATCCAATAAACCAAAACAGAAAAATTTGAAAAAAACCTAAAAAAATGCCAAAAGTGTTGACACCATTTTTGGCCTAAAAACCCTCTTGGTACCGATACCCTTAAAGTCCGGGAAGCAGAGGATGATTTTGTCTTATTTTAATTAACAAAACCCAACAAATTTATGAAAAATGAGGTACAAAAATTAGCATTGTTTGTGAAAATAATGCGAATATCAATTAGCCAATTGGTATTGATGGTGTGTTTATCCAGTATAACCGTGGCGGCTGACAGCAATGTCCAGGCTTTGCTGGATCAAAAGCTTACCGTTGAAGTTGAAGATCAGACGCTGAAGGAAATTCTAGAAGAAATAGAGAATTTGACCAATGTGAAATTTGCCTATAACGTGGTGGCGATCGGGGCAGGCGACAGGTTAAGTTTTAAGGTGAAGGATGAAAAATTAAGCAGGGTTTTGGATAAATTATTGGGTCCGAAATTTATCGGTTACGAGGTAATTGGGAATCAAATTATTTTGAAACAACAGGCCCGTACTGAAAACCTGAAAGTTTCACCAGTTTTGTTAAAAGTCCAGCTGATTGTTTCCGGGACAGTTACTTCCTCAGAAGGAGAAACCTTACCGGGCGTTACCGTATTGGTGAAGGGCACTTCAAATGGAACTGTGACCGATATTGATGGGAAATACACATTAAATGTTCCCAATGAAAATGATGTGTTGACATTTTCTTCTATAGGCTATGTTACCCAGGAAATAACAGTTAACGGCAAGTCTGTGATTGATGTTTCCTTGGTAGAAGATACCCAAAGTCTGGAAGAGGTGGTTGTTGTGGGATTTGGGGAGCAGAAAAAAGTAAATTTAACCGGTGCCATTTCCACAGTTGAAACAGATGTTTTGACTTCCATTACCTCTACCGATTTAAGTAATTCACTTACAGGACGCTTGCCGGGCCTGAGGGTAATGCAAATAGGAGGTGAGCCGGGACAATATGATAACAGCATTGATATAAGAGGATGGGGAAATATGCTGGTGGTAGTCGATGGCATCCCCCGCGAAGATTTTCAAAGGGTTGATCCAAGTACCATTGCAAGTGTTACTGTATTAAAAGATGCCTCTGCGGCAGTTTACGGGGTTAAAGCAGCCAATGGGGTCATGCTGATCACCACCAAAAGAGGAGAAGCCGGTAAAATGGAAATCAACATCAATTCTTCTTATGGGACCCAACAGATGACAGAATTCCCAAAAGCCATCAGAAATTCAATTGATAATCTGATTTTAAAAAATGAGGCAGCTTTGGTTGCAGGAAATCCTTTGCCCTATCCGGACTGGGAAAGGTATACTGGGGAAGATCCTGATTTCCCCAGCGTGGATTATTGGGGACTGGTAATGAGAGAAAACTCACCATTGTCCAAAAACAACATTTCTTTTAATGGGGGAAACGATAAGGTAACTTATTTTATGTCCGTGGGTAGCATGCATCAGGCTGATGTTTGGAAGCAACTGGATAAATCCAATAAGTCGGGATATAACCGTTACAATTTCACGGCCAACGTTACCGCAGAAATCTACAAAAACCTGACCGCAAACTTTATTATCAAAGGAATGATCGATGACAGAGATCAGCCTTATGAAACCAGAAATGGTGTAGTTTTCAGGCAAAACTGGATGGAACCCGCTTATTCTCCAATTTATGCCAACAATAACCCTGATTATTATTATGATGGCCTTGCGGATAGGAATCCTCTGGCCATCATTGATACTGACCTTACGGGTTATAGAAAATTTCGAAATAAGAGATATGAATCAACTGTTTCTTTAGTATATGATGTTCCAACTATAGAAGGTCTTCAATTGAAAGGGCTTTTTGCTTATGACATGAAATACAGCACAAGCAAACAATTCAGGAAGGCCTACAACGAATATAAATACAATAGTGAAACCGAAACGTATGCCATCACGGGAATCAATAACCCGACAAATCTTCAAATGGCGTTTGATGAAACCATATACATGCAAACCCAATTATCCCTGAATTATAAAAAATCCTTTTTTGATGATAAACATGGAATAGAGGCCTTATTGTTGGGGGAGAGAAGAAGTGGAAGTGGGACTTTATTCAGTGCTCAAAGGAATTATGCCCTAAATGTATTGGAACAATTGGATGCAGGCCTCACAGAGAACCAGTTGGCCTTTGGTAGAGATAAGGTTTTGGATGGTAATATGGGACTTGTTGGCAGGATGAATTATGATTACAATACCAAATACCTGGCAGAATTCAGTTTTCGGTATGATGGGTCCTCATTGTTCCCTGAAACCAGTAGATGGGGATTTTTCCCTGCCTTCTCCCTGGGCTGGAGGATCAATGAGGAAGCCTTTTTCAGAAACAATATTAGTGCTTTTGATAACTTAAAATTGAGGTTTTCCCATGGGGTAATGGGGGATGATTCTTTTGCCAACGGTTTTGAGTTCTTGGAAGGATATCTTTATCCATCCGGTGCTTATATTTTTGATGGGGCCTCCTTAACTGCCGGTGCAGCTCCAAAAGGGTTGAATAATCCCTTCATTACCTGGTACACGGCAACCACTTCAAATATTGGATTGGATGGTAATTTGTGGCGGGGATTGTTTGATTTTCAATTCGATTTTTTTCAAAGAAAAAGAGAAGGCCTTTT
>JBBDSA010000052.1:0-5652 GCA_040905165.1 Cyclobacteriaceae bacterium
TCGGAATATTTTTTTCGCTGTACTTCAGACATAGAATTTAAAATTACTAATTGGCATCATTTATAACTAATTTTAAATAAGAAAGTCATCATATTTTCCCAATTTTGATCCTTCTTTCGAAATTGAAAGCAAAATAACAATTATTTATGTTCTTGGTAAGGCTGATTTCCCATCTACCTTTAGGTGTATTGTACCTGGTCTCAGATGCTTTTTGTTTATTGATTTACTATATAATCGGATACAGAAAACAGGTGGTCAGAGAAAACCTCCAGTATGCCTTTCCCGAAAAATCAAGAAAGGAAAGGCGGGCGATTGAAAAACAATTTTATCGGAATTTTACGGATTCTCTGGCGGAGACCATCAAATTGTTGACCATGCCCAATGAAATGATCGCTAAAAGGTTTACCCTCCTGAATGCCGATATTATTACTGATAGGGTTAAAAATGGCGAAATTGTGGTGGGGATGTGCGGCCATTTTTTCAATTGGGAAGGGCATTTATTGTCTTATACCGGAAATGTGGACAAACGCTGCGAAACCATTTATATGAAAGTCAATAATACTTTTTTTGAAAAGTTGATGAAAACCATCCGAAGCCGCATGGGAGGGGATCTTACTGACCGTGGGGCATTCCAAAGAAAGTACTTAAAAAATAGAAATAAAAACAGGCTGATCGTCCTGGCGGCAGACCAAAGGCCAAATTATTTGGATATAAGGTATTGGACCACATTTATGAACAGAGAAACGGCTTTTTATGAAGGTGCAGAAAA
The DNA here is from genome assembly GCA_040905165.1 of Cyclobacteriaceae bacterium. Taxonomy (GTDB): domain Bacteria; phylum Bacteroidota; class Bacteroidia; order Cytophagales; family Cyclobacteriaceae; genus Cyclobacterium. The sequence goes on from JBBDSA010000052.1 coordinate 770, forward strand.
ACTGGCAAAGCGATTTAACCACTCCGTGGTCTATGGAGAAGTAAGTAAGCCCAAAAGGGGCCATTATGAATTCAAATATCAGTTATTGGCTTCCCCACCTTATGGGGAATCGGCCGCTCATTCCATTACAGAGGCATTCATTGAACTTGTTGAAAGGAATATCAAAAACCAACCATCACTTTACCTTTGGTCCCATAAAAGATGGAAAATTAAAAAATCTATTAAACCAAATGATAGCGCCCCGACGGCAAAGTCATGAATGACCTTACTTGGGTTTCAAGGTTAAAACAGCCAGGCAAAATACCTTCAGGCCGACACGTTTTCAAGGGCTTTTTCCAACCTGAAGGATATTCCAATTTATAACAGTTGCTGGGAAATGGGTCAAAACGTGGCAGAAAACTGCTGAATAAAAAGCCCCATTCATTCCAAATATTTTTTTCCCACCAAATTCCTTCCCCCAACAAACGGAAATCAATGAAGCCGTTGCATAGATTTATATCTAAAAAACAAAATTAAAATCCTAAGGATTAAAATATTTCGGTAAAAAAGATCAAAATATATGATTTATTCAAAAATAAAATTAAATTGAGGACGATTGGTTAATCAAAATACCATGGGATTTCAATTAACTTTTACTTGTAAATAATAGGAATGGACAGGAAGGTCCTATAAGAGAGATGCCTCCCTTATTGGGAAGGAGATTTAAATGTTTTAAGGATATTAAATCTTTTTAAACGTATGAAGAAGAAAATTGAGCTAAAGAATAAGTCTCCTTTATCTGTCTTGCACATTGCCCAGCAGAATAACGCCTGAAAGAAAATTAAATCCGAAGATAAGTAAATTTATGTTTGGCAAAGTTAATAGCCTTTCCCTTAGATTTTGCTGGTATCCTTTAAAGAGAAGATGAATTTCATAAATGATAAACCCAAAAAACCCAAAGTATGAAAAAATCACTTTTCCAATCACTCATCAGGATCATCAGATTTTCCTGTATGGGTATTATAGGGCAGCTGTTATTGGTTGGCGTCTCCTATGCAAATAATGAACTCATAGATGTCTCAGGTACCGTTACCTCATCTGTTGGAGAGAACATACCCGGTGTCAGCATTTTAGTAAAGGGCACTTTCATTGGCACAGTCACCGACATAGATGGTAAATATTCCCTTAACGTGCCCAATGAAGATGATATTCTGGTATTTTCCTCAATTGGTTTTCTTACTCAGGAAGTGCCATTGAATGGCAGGGCAGTGATTGACATTGTCATGGCTGAGGATGTTCAGGGCCTGGATGAGGTGGTGGTAGTTGGATATGGAACGCAGAAAAAAGTCAATGTAATTGGGTCTGTGACAACCATTGGGAATGAAGAACTGACTGCAGCACCAGTCTCCACCATTTCCAATGCCTTAGCAGGGCGTCTTCCAGGGGCTATTGTTCAACAAAGAAGTGGTGAACCGGGCAATGACCAAGCAGGTATACTGGTTCGGGGAAGTTCAACGCTGGGCAATAACGCTCCTTTAATCGTTATTGACGGGATCCCAGGACGGGACTTAAATTCAGTTCCGTCTAACAATATTGAAAGTATCACCGTTCTTAAAGATGCATCTGCAGCAATTTATGGTTCCAGGGCCGCCAATGGGGTCATTCTGGTTACCACCAAAAGCGGTTTAAAGAATTCACCCGCAACCTTCAGGTATGAATTTTACGAAGGCTTCCTTTCGCCCACCATGGTTCCGGAAATGGCTGATGCCCCTACGTATGCACAGATGATCCGGGAAATGCAATCCTACAGGGGAGCTGACGAAGCCAATATGTCCTTTTCCTTGGAAGATATTGAAAAATACAGGTCGGGGAATTTACCCTGGACCCATCCCAATACGGATTGGTTTGATGCTGGACTTGCAGATTACAGCAGAAACCGTAGCCATAATTTCTCGGTAAGCGGTGGAGGTGAGTCTGTTAATTACTATGGAGCTTTAGGTTCACAATATGATGGTGGAATTTATACCAACTCTGCAAATTCGTTTAACAGGTATAATTTAACAGCTAATGTAGATGTTAAGGTCAACGAATATTTAGATGTAGGCATTAATATTATTGCCTCACAGGAAAACCGGATGTTCCCCACCAGAGGTGCTGGGACAGTATTTGCACATTTGATCAGAGGTTATCCTACAGAAACTGCGGTTTGGCCCAACGGCTTACCAGGACCTGATGTGGAACGTGGTGACCAACCCCTTGTGATCTCCTCATTTGAACCGGGATACGATGACGACAAACGTTACCGGAGCAATAATACCCTTTCTGCTAATTTAAAAGTTCCCGGAGTCGAAGGCTTGACATTGTCCAGTTATTATGCATATGATATTTACTTTAAACAAAGAAAATTGTTCGAAAGACCATTTATGCTTTATCATTTGGACGAGGGCGGGTATTTAGCTGAGGGAAATACCGGAAGTGAAGATGGATCAGCTTTTCTTACTGGAATTCTTAGTGGTCAGGCTCCAGAACCGAGACTAAGGGATTTCTTTGACAATACGATTACAAATACTTTTAACTTTAAGTTGAACTATGATAAAACCATTAATGAGGTTCACAATATCAGCACCTTTGTTTCCTATGAGAATTCTGAATATACGGGTCAGGGAATTGAGGCGTTCAGAAGATATTTTGTTTCAGATAAGCTGCCGTACCTGTTTGCCGGTGGTGATGCTGAAAAAGATAATGACGGATGGATTGATATAGATGCGCGCGTAAACTATTTTGGAAGGTTTAGCTACAATTATAAAGAAACCTATTTATTCCAGTTCAGTTTCCGAAGGGATGGTTCCTTGAGGTTTTCGGAAGAAAGTGGGCGTTGGGGAAATTTCCCTGGAGTGCTTGCCGGTTGGAATGTCTCCAATGAAGAGTTTTGGAAAGATAATATCGGCTTCATCGACTTTTTAAAAGTCAAAGGCTCCTGGGGTAAGATGGGGAACGATCTGGTAAATCCATTCCAGTACCTCACCAGTTATGAATTTGGTCAAGGTACCGTATTTGGATCAGGGAGGAATTACGCCACCGGTCTTAACTTAAGCGGTACACCCAATCCTTTTATAACCTGGGAGGTGGCCAATGTATATAATGCAGGTTTTGAATCAAATTTTTTAAACGGGAAGATGAGTTTAGATGCCGAATTTTTTTATGAAAGAAGAAACAACATTCTTGTTCAAAGGAGTGCATCGGTCCCGAACTATACAGGTATCTCCTTACCCGACGAAAATTTTGGCATTGTCGACAACAAAGGCTTTGAAGTTATTCTGGGATACAACGACCAAAAACCTAATTTCTCTTACGGAATCAATGGAAACCTCGCCTTTGCACGGAACAGTGTGGTTGAATTTGACGAACCGGAACGGAATGTACCATGGCAGGTCCAGACTGGTTATCCTCAAGGTTCTGCCTTGCTTTATCGATCGATAGGTGTTTTCAGGGATGAAGAGCATGTGAATTCCTTGCCGCATGTTCCTGGAGCACGCCCTGGTGATATTATCATCGAAGACTATGATGACAATGGTATCATTAACAACGACGACAGAACCTTGTTTAACAGGACAACCAATCCTGAAATCACTTATGGGGTTTCTTTTAATTTTAAGTATCAAAATTGGGAACTGAGAGGGCTGGTTCAAGGTGCGGGAAGAGCCATGAGATTAATGTACACTGCATTACAGGGCAGTTCGGGTAATTATTTTCAATATGACGCAGAAGGAAGATGGACTCCTGATAATATTGACGCTGATAAGCCAAGGGCATTTGAAAGGGAAGAGGAATATTGGAGGTTAAATTTTAGAACAGACTATTCCTATCACAACACTTCTTATGCCCGCTTAAAGAACTTACAGCTTTCTTACACCATTCCCACGCGCCTTGTGGAGGTAATTCAAGTCACCAATGCGAGGTTGTTTGTATCTGGTCAGAACTTATTTCTGATCCATGCCGGAACTGAAATTATGGATCCTGAACTGGGGAATTTGAATAGCTATCCAATCATGAAAGTCCTTTCTTTTGGCGCAAACGTTTCCTTCTAATTTGATATAAAACAACCGTTATGAAAAAACATATCAACATTAAAGTTTTATCAGTTCTTCTGTTTTTGCTTTCCTCCTGTGTAGAAGAAATTTTGGATAAAACCCCTTTGGATAGGTATGCTGAGGAGCTTGTTTGGTCTGATATCAACCTTGCCAATAGCTATCTTAATACCGCTTATCGAAATATGTCCAGTGGATTTAACTCAAATTTAAATCTCGCAGGCGTGTCTGACCACACCTTTTTTATCCATATATATGGAACAGATATTTATGTAAAGGGGAATATTACCCCTTCCAATATGGGGCCATTCAACCATGCCAGGTTTAGGTTTCTAAATTGGCGGCTATTTGATAATATTCAAATCCTCAACACCTTCCTTGCAAATATTAATAAGGTAGTAGAAAACACGAAAGAAACTGAAAGAGAAGCTGTGGGACAAAGAGCTGAAATTTTGAAAGGAGAAGCCTTATTCCTCAGAGCCTTTGCCTATGCCCAGATGGCCCGTACGTTTGGCGGCCTTCCCATTTTGACAGAGCCTTTCGGTATTGGTGATGATTATTTATCTATTCCAAGAGGATCATTTGAGGAAACGGTCAATTTTATTGTGCAGGATTGTGATGCGGCAGCTGCCCTTCTTTTACCAAAAGATGAAATGGAAATGGGCAGAGCGACCAAAGGGGCAGCATTGGCTCTTAAGTCACGGATCTTGTTGTTTGCGGCCAGTGACCTTACTGCAGATGGTACGGCTGAAAATAAATACGTGGGTTACGAAAATCCCGATAGAACAGCACTTTGGACTGCAGCAAAAAATGCAG
>JBBDSA010000053.1:0-5427 GCA_040905165.1 Cyclobacteriaceae bacterium
GCCAGCTTGAATTACAATGAGTGGGCAAGATTTCTGGATCTGGATATCCTAAGAAAATTCCAGGTGGAAAATGGAATTTCCAATTTTGACCAGGAGGCAAGGTTAAAACTCATTAGAAAAAACACTTTCTTTTCAGGCGGAACGGATTTCCAAATTAATGAAAAGCACAATATGGGCATCAACCTGCAGGCTTCGGTACAACAAGGCACAGAAGACGGAAATTCTCTGACAAATATTTCCAATCCTTCCAACAATAATCTCAATTATCTTAAAGCATTAAACGACAGTGAATCGGATAACACCCGGCTTTTTGGCAACTTTCACTACATAGGGAAGTTGGACAGCCTTGGAACCAAAATTTCAACGGATGTGGACTTTACCAAAATGAATGCCGAAAGTCTCAGCTTACTCGATAACCGGTATTGGTTGAATGAAAATGAAGATCAGGGGACCAAGGACCAAATCAGAACAGGCAATGAAATGGACTATACCATTTTTACGGCAAAAGTTGATATTACCAAACCATTTGGAGAGGGAAAAATCCTTGAGACCGGCCTGAAGGGAAGTTGGGTTAAATCAGATAATAACCTTCAAATCGATAAGCGGGAAGAGGAAGGTCCCTTCAATCCAGACCCCAATAGTAATCATTTCATCTACCATGAAAATGTTTTGGCCACCTATGCTTCCTATAAATCATCTTTGGGAGAAAAATGGAACTTTCAGGCCGGGCTCAGGGCCGAGTATTCCGAGATCTCGGGAAACTCTGTCACCTCCGACCAGATCAATCTGCAAGAATACCTCAATTTGTTCCCAAGCCTTTATTTTCAACATCAAGTCAGTGACCAATACCAAATCGTTTACAATGTCAACCGAAGGATCACCAGACCAAATTACCGCCTGCTCAATCCATTTGTATTCTATATTGACCCGCTGACAGTAGAAGTAGGCAATCCCCAACTGAGGCCACAATATGCCAACAATATTGAAATGAACCATATTGTAAAGGGTTCCTATCAATTTACGCTGTCCTATTCCCGAACTGAAAATGCCTTTGGACATATCATGGTTCAGGATGAGGAAACCAGAAGGACCAGCTTACAGGTACAAAACCTGGACCTGACCCAACATTTAAGCCTACGGACCATCATACCATTGGAATTGGCAGGATGGTACAGTACCAGTAACATGCTTCAATTCAACGGAAACACCTTCCAATCCCAATTGGGCGAAGAATTTTTGGATGAGAGGCAATTCTCCTTTATGGCCAGGACACAACATAATATTACTTTGCCAAAGGGGTTCAAGTTGGAGATGATAGGTATGTACAGGAGTCCGTCCAGGGACGGACAATTGAAAATGGCTTCTATGGCCTGGGTAGATGCCGGGGTGACCAAAACTTTCCTTGATGACAAATGGACACTGACGGTAAATGGTACAGATCTTTTTAGGACCCAAAGGTTCAGAGGAGACATCAATTTTGACCGTATCAGCACCGATGTAAGTCAATATAACAGCATGCAGGGGATAAGGCTTACTTTAAGATGGAAATTTGCTCAGGGTGAAAACTTTAAAATTTCACAACGTAGCGGAAGTACTGAAGAAAGAAATAGACTGGAATAAGCTTAGATTAGGTTTTTTAACAATTTCATAAAGGCAGCATCCTTTGGATGCTGTTTTTATATTTTCATAAATAATTTAATCACTGCATCGGGATATCATTTGAAATGATAAAGAAAAATCAGATGGGCAGCCAAGGCTGGTTTTTTTTCGCCTTTGATTTCTATTTTAACTTTCATTTCCGTTTTAATGGTGCCCCTTAAGTCACTGATACCTGCCAAGGTCGCATGCATCCTGATCTCATCATTTACTTTTACGGGATTGGCAAACCTGAGATTTTCTATCCCATAATTGACCATCATCTTTAAATTATTGACCTGGACAATTTGATCCCAAAGAAAGGGAACCAGTGATAAGGTAAGATAACCATGGGCAATGGTTCCGCCAAAGGCCCCCATTTCTTTCGCTTTGGCTGGATCAGTATGGATCCACTGATGATCCAAGGTGGCATCTGCAAACAGATTGATTTGCTGCTGTGTAACTTGATGATAATTAGATATTCCCAGGTCTTTGCCTATATATTGTTGGAAATCCTCAAAACTATTGATGGTCAATTGGCTCATATTTTTTTCAGACAGAAAAATGAAATTATCAAAAATGTATCAAAAATAAAATAAAAAATAATCCTGAGCAGGATTTTTAACCCTTATCCATAAGATTTATGGTTTTGCCTGGCTTTATAGAACAGCCAACCCAATAGGATGGTTGTTAGGAAGAAAATAAGAGTAGTCCATTCATAAGTCCGCATTTTTCCCCGTTCTTTTAGAATGGCCTCATCTTTATTCTTTAAGGCTCTTTTTAATTTGATGATGTCAGCCTCCGCCTTTTGGGCAATGTATTTATAATCTTCTTTCTCATAACCGATTTCTGTCGTGGCAATATTCTTCAGCATTTCAAGTTCAGACATGATCTGATTGTCTTTTTGGATGATTCTTTCCATCCAGGCATTGGTAGCCGTCATATCTTTTTTCGTCCTGTTGCCAAAAATTCCCGATTTTTGACCCTCCGATTCCTGCCATTGTCGGTGCAACAAGCCCCTTTCTTCTACCAATTTATTCAATCTTTCCTGTGCCATTACAGCCATTGGATGGCTAAATAACCATAGAAACAATACAAGGAAAACAATCCTTAAATGAAAATAATGAGGCGCCTGCTTAGTTTTTGAAATGATAAATTTTTCCATTAATGGTATGCTTTGATCCGATTGGTGCCATTCTTCAAAAAATATGCCTGAAAGTAACGATTCATACAGAATCTTTTAAATCCAATTCAAAAAAAGGGATCAGCCCTATTTTCTGGGATGGAATTCGTTCAATACCTGCCGCAGGTAATCTCTGTCCAAATGAGTATAAATTTCAGTTGTGGTAATGCTTTCATGCCCCAACATCTCCTGAACAGCCCTTAAGTCTGCACCTCCTTCTACAAGGTGGGTGGCAAAGCTGTGGCGAAAGGTATGGGGGCTTACATTTTTGGAAATTCCCGCCTCTGCCACCAATTTTTTGATGATGAGAAAAACCATCACCCTCGAAAGCTGTTTGCCCCTTCTGTTTAAGAAAACAAACTCTTCATGTCCCTTTACAGGTTTTTGGTGCACCCTTACATCGTTCATATAGAGGTCCAGGTATTTTAGGGCATCCCTTCCTATAGGTACCAGCCGTTCTTTATTGCCCTTCCCCAAAATACGAAGAAATCCAATATCCCCATAAACATTCCCTTTTTTAAGGTTGACCAATTCCGAAACCCTTAGCCCGCTACTGTATAGCATCTCAAGGATGGCCCTGTTGCGGTGGCCCTCAGGTTTCCCCAGAGCAATACATTCCAGAATTTTTTCGATCTCTATAAAACTCAATGTATCCGGTAATTTCCTGGTCAGTTTGGGGGCCTCGAGCAGTTTTGCAGGATTTTCACTGATTTTATCCTCATAAACCAAAAACTTAAAAAAAGCCTTGATCCCGGAAATGATCCTGGCCTGGGTAAATTCTGAGATAGGCAGGGCAGCCAGGTCATTGACAAACTGTCTCAGGTGGTACAGTTGGGCCTCCAAAGGGGAAACAGCAGGAAAATTCTTCTCCATATAGGTGGCCAGTTTTTCCACATCCTGCCCATATGCCACCATGGAATTAGCACTCAATGAACGTTCTATTTTCAGGTAATAACCAAATGACTTGATTTCCTTTTCCCACATCATGGCGTAAATTTAAAGGATGGACCATTCTAATACAGCATTTGATGCGGAGGAATGATAAAAACAAACCAATTAATCACTTTGTTACTCTCTGATTGATTAACTTTGCCCTTTCTTATCAGCAAACAAAATTGCCGAAAAATTGAAAATAATAATCATTAACGGGCCTAACCTCAACCTTTTGGGAAAAAGGGAGCCGGAAATTTACGGTAGCCAAACTTTTGAGGATTATTTTGAAACCCTAAAAGCAAAATATCCCGATCTCAACCTAACGTATTATCAAAATAACGTGGAAGGTGAATTGGTCAATAAAATTCATGAAGTCGGTTTTCATTATGATGGTATCCTGATCAATGCCGGTGCCTATACCCATACCTCGATCGCCATTTCAGATGCCATCGCCGGAATCAACACCCCAGCGCTTGAAATCCACATTTCCAACATTTATAAAAGAGAGGAATTCCGACATAAAAGTATTATCTCCAAAGAATGTATTGGGATGATCGCAGGCCTGGGATTGGTGGGTTATGACCTGGGTTTACAATATTTCATAGCCAAAAATACGATTTAGCCAACAATTTCTATGATTACATTTGCACCGGGACCCTCTAAGGTTTACGACAGCTTACCGGAATATTTTCAAGATGCTTTCCAGCAGGGCCTACTCAGTGCCAATCACCGCAGCCCTGTTTTTATGGATCTGTATAGGGATACAGAGAAACTGATGAAGGAAAAACTGGAAATTCCCTTGGATTATAGGATATTGTTTACTTCCAGTTCCACTGAAAACTGGGAAATCATCAGCCAATCCATCGTGGAAAAAGCTTCCTACCATATTTTTTCCGGGTCCTTTGGGAAAAAGTGGTTTGGTTTTGCCCAACACATTCATCCGAATGCCACCTCCTTGATCCTGGATAAAAATAAGGCCATTGAATGGGTGCAACTTGAAATTTCCGATGACTTTGATTTAATAGGAATAACCCAAAATGAAACGTCGAATGCCACACAGGTAGACATGAAGACCATGGCAGGTATTGCTGCAAAATATCCCGATAAAATGATTGCGGTAGACACCACCTCAAGCATGGCAGGAATATATTTGGATTTCCGACTTGCGGATATTTGGTATGCTTCCGTCCAAAAATGCTTTGGCCTGCCGGCAGGCTTGGGATTATTGGTACTATCTCCAAAAGCCATCGAAAAAACCCACCAAAAGGGAGAACAGGGCAGGTACAACAGTCTCAGCTTTATGCTGGAAAATGCGGACAACTTTCAAACCCACTATACACCCAATGTATTGGGTATTTACCTGCTGAACAGGGTCCTGCAGGACATGCCGCCCATTCGGGAAGTGGACATCAAGACAGAAAGCAGGATGAGGAAATTGGAGTCCATAGTAGATCATTCCCCTTCCCTGGAATTTTTGGTTTCCAATCCCAAGACTAGAAGCAGAACGATTTTGGGTGTAGGGGGCGCAGAAAATTTCATCAAGGAAATTAAAAAAGCAGCTGAAACAAAGGGCATGCAATTGGGCAGCGGATATGGTCCTCTAAAAGCTACCAGTTTCAGAGTGGCCAATTTTCCTGCCATTACCGATGCGGAATTTGAGGGTTTGACTGGCTTTT
>JBBDSA010000054.1:0-30831 GCA_040905165.1 Cyclobacteriaceae bacterium
AATGGATACCGGGCGGTGTAGTTTCATTAAACCGGAAAGCCCATCCGAATATCTCCTTCTTAAAAGGAAAGGGAAGTCGGATATGGGATCTGGAAGGTAATGAATTCATAGATTATCAGGCAGGATTTGCATCAGCATTCTTGGGCCATAATGACCCTGATGTTAATAAAGCCATTAAAAAGTCGCTGGATGATCAGTCACTTTTGATGGGCGCTGGACCTACCATCCACGAGGGGGAATTGGCAGAATTATTCTGCAAAGCTGTACCTACTGCGGATAGCATGCAAATTACCTGCACTGGATCCGAGGCTACTTATCATGCGATTAGAATTTCAAGGGCAGTGACCAACAGAGATCATATCATAATTATTCAGGGAGGATATAATGGATGGCACAACGATGTAGCAGGAAATGTCATCAGTAATTTAGAAGATGTTGGGGACCGGGTCAGCCCTGGGGAATATCCATTTGTTCCCATGTCAGGTGGGATTCCGGATTTCCAAAAGTCTTTGGTCCATGTTGTTAATTTCAATGATTTGGAATCGGTATCCTATATCATAAAAAGATATCCAGTGGCATGTATTATTCTTGAACCAATTCTTCAGAATATTGGTATCGTCAAACCCAAGGAGGGATACTTAATGGGACTTAGAAAACTAGCGGATGAAAACGGGTTCCTTTTGATTTTTGATGAAGTTAAAACAGGGTTTCGTCATTCTCTTGGAGGTTTTCAGAGCATTTGTGGAATTACTCCGGATTTAAGTACATTTGGGAAAGCTGTAGCCAATGGCTATCCCATAGGGGTGATTGCTGGAAAGAAGAAATATATGGATTATTTTATTCATCCAAATCCTCAAAAAAGAGTTTTGATTGCAGGAACTTTCAATGCGCATCCCATAACAAATATCGCTGCCATCACTACTTTAAAAAAATTGGCTTCCGATAAGTTTCGGGTATATGAACATGTGGAAAAATTAGGTAAAATGTTGGAAAATGGATTGGTGCATATTTTTGGAAATTATGACTTTCCCTATTTTGTAGCCAGAGAAAGATCAGCGTTTTGCGTCTATTTTATGGACCATGCCCCACAAGATTTTCATGATATTCTTGCACATCATAATTTTGAACTGGATTCAGAATTCCGACTAGCCTTAATCAAACAGGGAATCTTTAACTTTCCATTACCTATTAAACAAGGGAGTATTTCTTACGCACATACGGAGCTGGATATTGAAGAAACACTGGAAAAGACCAAGAAAGTACTCAAATCTCTTTTGGAGAAAAAATCAGGACTGGTAAAGTCATAAGCATTCCGTTTTAAATAGAACCCATGGGTAGGCGATTATAACTAATCATAAATTCCTGTACTTGTGGGTTTAAAACTGTATAAAAAACAGTGACAAAATGAAAATTGAATATCGATACCCAAATTAATGGTAAACATTTTAAAAAAAATGGTATACCTTTGAATTTAGGTTAAAATATAACCATTGTTTCTTTTATTTTATAATAGGTTTATATTAAAATTTATAGATAATTTATTCTATAAATAATTCAAAATCAGGTATTATGTTTTGCAATCTGCCTTATAATGATGTACTTAAAAAATCTTTAATTATTTGTAAAACATTTGGTTTTTTTCTAATTTGCCTTGTATTGTAACAAACTCAGATGTGAAACTTTAATTTATTAAATTATGAAAAGCATTTTACTTTTAACATTATCTATTTTGGTTTTTGGGTCTATATACGCCGAAAGCCCAAAAGCTTCCTTGTTTGATATCAACGAGGATTTGGTTGAAGCAAAGGTTGCTGACTTAACCAATTTGGAAAATTATGTGCTGGCCAATGAAGGCGTTACCTTAAATGAGGTTAGAAATTTTGCCAGTGAAGAGGATTTGAATTTAAGTGAGAATATGTTGGATAATTTTGCCGCCGTTATGGCTGACCACCCGGTAGCTGGGATCCCGTCTTTTTTATGGGGTTGTGTATTGGGCCCTGTGGGGGTAGCTATTGTTCACTTTTCTGAGGAAAATAAAGAAGAAACCAAAAAAGCCTTGTGGGGTTGTGGTGTTTATGGTTTGGTGATCGTGGCATATTGGGTTCTGGTTTATGCCACTTGGGCACCATTTTATTATTAATGAGAAAAATTTATTGTTTCTTAATTATTTTATCAAGTTTACAATTGTTGCCCGGCACAATTTCCGGGCAACAGTTTTATAAATTAAAAGCGGATTTTTCAATTAAGGAAAAACTTGCCGACGGTACTTCGAAGCTCATTATGGGCAAAGTATATTACGATAAACCGTCTGAAAAAATCATCTATGATATTTCTTTTCCGGAGCCGGAGACCTGGATACTCCAGGATACCTCTTTTTACAGGATAAAGGCCAATCAGCTGGTAGACCGGCAACCTTCTTTTTTGATTCCCAAGTCTTCTTTTTTTCATTTTACCCTTACAGGCGAATTGTCGGATTTTGGATTGAAAGATGGCCCCTTTAAAATAGAAGCCGTAGAGAAAAGCGGAGATATGGTGATCAGGACCTGGCAACCGGATGATAGTAAATTAAAGGAAGTGATGGGAAAGGTGGTCATGTCCAATATGAATAAAAAACTGTTCGGTATAGTCTTTTATAATCCGGAGGGAGAAATGTTGAGCAAGCAATTTTATAAAGATTATATCAATGTAAAAGGATGCGAGGTCCCAACGGAAATCACTCAAATCACCTACCATGATACTGGACAAAATTATCAAATCACCTCTTACAGGAACGTAGCCATCAATCAGAATGAGGAAGGAGATATTTATAATGTTAGGATTCCTAAATAGCTTTTTGCTATTGCAGGGGAATGCACAAAGTCTAAGGGAAGTTCAGGCCCTTCAGACACTAATGAAAGAGGAACAACCCAAAGAAGTATTTGAGGTGGCAAAAGGAAATAAAAATGAAATGGAAATGATTTTTTCAGGTTTGTTTTTGGGATATAAAAAATTCATATCTTCACAGGATGGGAACAACTGTGTGTTTACCCCTTCCTGCTCAGAATATGCCTTAATGTCCATTAAAAAACACGGTCTTATTTTTGGTACGGCCAATACCTTTGACAGGCTTTCCCGATGCCATGGATTAAGCCCTGAGAAATATCAGAGGTCAGCAGAATCCGGCCTAATGATTGACGAATTAGAATGAGGTTGATATTTGGATTATTGATTTTTTGCCTTCTAGGAACCAATTTTTGCATTAAAACCTGCCATGCACAGGATTTATATGATTATTCACATTCAGCAGAATTTGCGCAATACCTTTTGGAAACCAGGCAATTTTCCCTGGCCATTTCCGAATTAGAAAGGTTGGTTTTTTTAAATCCTACGGATATGGGCGTTCAAAGAAAATTATTGTCCACCTATATCAAGGCTGACATCAGTGTCGAGGGGTTGAAGAGGGCTGACCTTATGTACCCTGTGCCCAAAAGCATTCCAGCCGAAATTGCCCCCACCTATGCATTCATGCTTTTAAAAGAAAAAGACTTTAGCAGGGCGGAAGATTTTCTTAATTCCAATTCTAATTTGACTGTTGATGAAAAGTATTTGTTTCTGGGAACCAGATATGCTTTGGATCATCAATGGTCGGAAGCCAAATTTTATTATGACCAGGTCCCGGTTACCCAAAAACCCATTATAGCGGAATACCGGGAAATTGTAGACCATTCATTGGCTCAAAAGCCCAAAAGCCCCTTATTGGCCACTGGACTTTCAATTTTGGTTCCCGGTGCTGGAAAGGTGTATACAAAGGATTGGAAAAACGGAGTAATGTCCTTTTTATTTGTAGGGGCCACAGCATGGCAGGCTTATCGGGGTTTTGACCGATCTGGTGTAGAGAGCATAAGGGGATGGATATTTGCTTCCGTTTCTACCGGTTTTTATATAGGAAATGTTTTTGGCTCTTATAAATCAGCAAAAATTTTCAACCGGAGTCAAAATGAACAGCGGCAAAATGAAATTGAAAATTTATTTTATTCTGATTATTAAGGTATGCTTTTGCTTTGATGGCGCAGCTCAGGGATTGCATCAGACCTATGCCTATGCCAATGAGTTATTGCGTCTTGAGCAATTTGAACCAGCCCTTCATACTTACCACCGTGTGCTTTTTTTTGGAGAAGGGGCTTACCAGGAAACGATTTACCAACAAATGGGAAATTGTTATTTTGAACTGGGGGAGTATGATCAGGCTGCAAGGTATTTCGACCTTGCCTATTTCAAGGAGGACAATGACAGCATCAGGACGGAGCTGACTTTCAAAAAAACATTCAGTCTGCTTTTGGATAAAAATTTCACTTATGCCCAAATGGAACTTTTTAACCTACCGGATTCTCTTTCTACCTATTTTGCCCAAAAACGTGATTTTTATTCGGGTATTACCTATTTTGGGTTGGAGGAGTTTTCTGATTCCGAACAATTTTTTTTAGGGGCAATTCCAGAAAGGGAAAAGGATGCAAGATACAGGTTGGAAGCCATTTTTGATCAACTGGAAAAAGTAGAGAAAATCAATCCAAATAAGGCCCGTATTTTAAGTATGTTTATCCCCGGACTGGGACAAATTTATGCCGGAGATTGGGGGGCCGGTATCAATTCATTTATCCTGAATGGAGGATTGATTGCTTTGGGGGTCCATACAGCGGTTCAGTTTACCCTGTTTGACGCTGCCATTACCATATTACCTTGGTATCAAAGATTCTATATGGGAGGATACATGGGAGCCGAAAAGGCCGCCTTTGATAAAATTGCCTCCAAAAGGGGAGAGATTTACAGGGATGTTTTAGAGGTAATAGAAGAAACGAAGAAAAAAGAACAGCCCGCACTGGGTAATCTTAGCAAGTCATTAAACTGAAAAAAATCACCGGGAAGCATTTATGGGTTTGTTCGTGGATAATTTTCCATGCTATTCGAAAACCCTAAACAGATAAGACAGGGTGAACTCCAATTGGGTGAAGTTGATATCAAAAATCCGGTTCTGGGATTCAGGCCTTCCAAATTCGTAGGAGTACCTTGCCTCTGCTTGTAAAGTTTGTTTTCCAAATAACTTGGAAACCCCCACCCCTGCTGTAAGACCATACATTAATTTTCTGGGATTGTCTGCCGGCCCACCGTAGGTGGGTATAACCAATGTTCCTTCCCTGACTCGGGTAATTTCTCTGGCGTTCATCAGGTACCCGATATGGGGACCTAATTTAATGTGAAATCTGCCGGAATTGCCCAGATAAAAATTAGATAAAATGGGGATTTTTAGGTAATCAAATCTTGTTTCATTCCCCATATTTACCGTATCCGTGGCAGAATAACCAGTGGACATCAATTGAAACTCTATCTGTGCACCAGCATTTTTTTCAAAAAACTGCTCTATTACCAAGGAATAGCTGGGGGCGGTAAATCCGGTAACATCCCGGGGAAAAGAACCCAAAGTAACCCGATAGGTGGCACTGGATTGGGTAAAACCTCCCCTGATGCCTATGCTGGTCTGAGCCCACAAGTCAGTCATTGTCCCAAAAAAAGTTACAAGGAACAAAAGGCAAATTAAGGGATATTTCATAGCTTTGCCTGGTTAAAAAATCCGGCGCAGGTCATGGGCCTAATCTTCTTTTTTCTTTGGGTTCTCTATCTTTTCTCTGTCCCGAAGTTTTTTATCATCCACATTTTTATTCAGAAACTCATTGATTTTGTCAATGGAAAATGAACTTGAGATTTCACCAAAGGAATTGATGTTCATGTTAAATCCTTCCAAATCAGCATTTACTTTCGGGGTTTCCCTTTTTTTTGAATTCTTAGCCATGGCTATTTAAGTTTTTGTGATCGCCATTGTAAGTGCAATGGGCGTGTTAATTAATACTTAATATTATTTAACGCAAAATCTATTCTTTTGATTAATTCTTCCTTACCCAATATTTCGAAAATCTTCATAAGGTCCGGACCGGCCCCTACTCCGGTTACGGCCAATCTAATGGCTTGCATGACTTTTCCCAGCTTAATTTCCAAATCATTGGCTGTTGCTTCCAATAATGATTTGGCTTTTTCTGCAGTCATATCCTCTTTATTTTCGGATAATTTATTTTTGAAACCATTCAAAACCTGGATCGCATCCTGGTTCCATTTTTTTGCCACCACCTGTTCATCGAAGTTTTCGGGAGGGAAAATCATGAACCTCCCTTCTTTCCAAAGATCCGAAGGGAATGTGGCCCTTTCCTTCATCACTGAAACAATTTTTTCCGCCTTTTCTCCATTTATTTTAATTCCTTCTTTGCTTAAGTCCTCCAAAAGGTATGCCGAAAGCTCATGGTCCGATTTATTTCTCAGGTATTGTTCATTGTACCATTTTGCTTTATTGATATCAAATTTGGTACCTGATTTCCCGATTCTTTCTATGGAGAAGGCCTCTACCAATTCATCTATAGTAAACAACTCCCTCTGATCTCCCGGATTCCATCCCAAAAACGCCAGAAAATTTAAAAGGGCCTCCGGTAAATAACCCGCTTCTTTGAATCCTGTAAGCAATTCACCGGAGGCGGGATCTGTCCAGTTCATTGGGAAAATGGGGAATCCGTGTTTTTCAGCATCCCTTTTGGACAATTTTCCATTTCCGTCAGGTTTCAGTAAAAGGGGCAAATGGGCAAATTGTGGCATGCTTTCCTCCCAACCCAAATACCGATAGAGCAACACATGAAGCGGGGCAGAGGGCAACCATTCCTCTCCTCTTATGACATGGGTGATTCCCATCAGGTGATCATCTACAATATTAGCCAGGTGATAGGTAGGCATTCCGTCTGATTTCATAAGCACCTTGTCGTCCAATGAATTGGAATGTACCATTACCCAACCCCTGACCATGTCATTCAATCTTACTTCCTCTTTCCTTGGAATTTTGATTCGGATTACGTAAGGTTCTCCGGCATCCAGCAATGCTTTTACCTCGTCGGCTGGCAAGGTAAGAGAATTTCTCATTTGTGTCCTTGTGATGGAATTGTACTGGGGAGATACCACCCGCGCAGCCGTCAAACGCTCCCTCATGGCTTCCAATTCTTCAGAGGTGTCAAAGGCATAATAGGCATGTCCATTGTCCAATAAGTATTGGGCGTATTCCCGGTACATGGATTTTCTTTCTGATTGCCTGTAGGGACCTACCTCCCCGGAATTCCATGGACTTTCATCGGGTTTAATATCCAACCAATCCAAAACGTCTTGAATATATTTCTCAGCACCGGGTATAAACCTGTTCTGATCAGTGTCTTCAATTCTAAGTAAAAATTTTCCGCCGGTTTTTTTGGCAAAAAGGTAATTGTATAGTGCCGTTCTCACTCCACCGATATGCAATGCACCCGTAGGGGAAGGCGCAAATCGTACACGTACTTCTTTATTCATAAACCCAATTCACTTTCAATTTAGGGGGCAAAGATAAGTAATTAATGGCTAATTTGCCTGATTCCTGGCAAAGTATTGGAAGGTGAGCAAATATTGTTCTTCCCGGGTCATTCATCACCTTTCTAAGCATTTCAAACCTTCCTGCTGCATGAATTGTTAGCAAGAGAGAAAATCATGTCAGCCACCAGAAAAAATAATGATCAACTAGAGAAAGAAATGTTCCGCCTACTCAAAATTTTTGGGTTGGCTTCCATTGGTCTGGTATTGATGCTTTCTTTTTTTAATGATCGCAGGGCAAATAATTCTGGTGAAGATGATACTTTTCGGATGACGGATGCCAGCCGGATATTTTTTAAAAATATCAGGAGGGCTTATTATAAAGTTGAGGAGCGGCCAAATGCCATGGTGGATGTCCATCGACTAAAAAAACAAGGTGACCAGGTGGCCAATGCAGGCTTTCACCTGGACCTTATCATCAACCGGAAAAAAAATTCGGCCTTTCTTTATTTGGTGCCATACGGAATCATTAAGGAAAAGGAAAAGCTTCAAATTAGGTGGCAAAACCCATCCCAGATGCCTATCGATTCCATCTTCTTTTCAGGAGGAGACCGGTTTGCGCACCTTTCCACTGCACAACGCTTATATGCAGTTTTGGAACATGATTACATCATAGAAGTGAATGTACAGGATGAATGGCTTCGGATTTTTGACCTTGAAGTGGAAAGGGAGGCATTTCTGACCACTTATAAGGACTTTAGGCAATTGGTGAAAAAATATTAGGCTTAACACCAATAAAAAAGGGAAAATATGACCCTGTTATTTGGAATATATTATAAAACGCAATAAAATATATAATTAATTGGAAAAACCGTATATTCAATATCAGCAATGAACAACAGGGACTTTATCTTGATGCCTTTGATAAAGTTTTAGGTTCTAAAGGCCTGAGTAAAATTGCCAAGAAATACCCAAAATAAACCGCAATGGAATTAAAGAAAATTGACAGTCTCTGGCATTTTTTTGCTACCCAAAATCAGCTTTTTTTGAAAAAGAGGGTGGATTCAAAAGTGCAGTACTGCCTTAATAAAAACCAGATTAATGTTTGCCATTGTTTCAATCCTAAATTTGTAGGCCAATCTAGTCTAACCATTCATCCAGTTGGGTTTGAAATGGGAATGGAACACTATGCTTCAGGACAAAAAAAGTTTGGAATTAAACCACCCAACATTAAAGTACATCAAAAACTTTTTTTCCCAAAAGAATTGCTAAAACTCAATGCCAAATATACCATTTACGTGGAAAAGGATCGGTTTAGAAATTTAAAAATCATTTTGGAGCCTTTCCATCCAAAAAACATCAAAGACATTCTTCATCCCGTCAATTTCATCACCGAAAACCTGTGGGGATTCCGTTTTTTTTCTGAAATCATCAAAAACTAGTAGGAAAAGGTGGAGAAGATAGAAATTAATTCAGATTAGTCGAAACCTATTAACCATAAAACTTTGCAAAAGCCCAACAAAAAAATCATGGATACACCTCCGAGGTTTCCTACCTTGACCATGCCCCATCGGGGTATTTTATTACTTATCGGAATTTATACGATAGCTTGGGGGGCATTTTTTAGGTGGTTTGGGATGGCGGCGCTCACCTGGCTGTCTATGCGGGAAGGTTTTACCTTAGATGCAAGCACCTTTTATTATGGTACCCTGGGGATGGTTGCAGGTCTATTCATATTCTTGTCCGCATTTTATCCTTTAACTCTAATTTACTTAATGGGTATAGGTGGGTTGGGAAAGTTAATTGGAAGTTTTTGGTTTGTTTTTACCTATTTGGAAGATTTGGGTTGGAATAAAAGATCTGCTTTTCACTTGGTTTTTAATGAAGTCATTTGGCTGATTCCTTTGGCTTATATTTTTTATAGGGCTTGGAAAGTTAAAAAATGGCTTGAAAAGGAAAAGAGCCCCTCAGATCAATAAGGGCTCTTTATCCAATTTAATAATTATTTTTGAAAGGGTAATTATAAGACTAAAATTAATATCAGTAGGATGATGATAATGGCTCCAACGGAAAGATAAACTCCTCTTCCCGCCGCTTTGGCTTCTTTGTTGATGTCCCTTAATTCATTTCTGATTTCTTTTCGCTCTTCCCGGTCCATTTGCGTAAAATCCATTGCTTTAATCTCCAAAATCCTGGCATCCAGCTGTGCTATCTTTGCTTCATCTTCAGGGCTTAGCTCGGGTTTTTCTTTGTCCTTTTTTTCAACTTTGGCCATGGCCACAGGGGCCATTGATGTAAACATCATTATCAAAGCCAAAAGGCAAGTTACTTTTTTCATGTTAATTAAGTTTATGGTTGAACATCAAAATTAAATAATTTTTACACTTATAATGGTGATCTGAATAGGTGATACCAATAATCTTACCAAAGATAATTAATTCCCATTTGGTATCAATATTTTTCATTATCCTTCTTTTCAGGGCTTACCCGGATTCCTTAATAATTTGTAACTTGGCCGGAATTTCATTCATATCAAAAGGCTGTAAGGAATTAAACCAAAAAAAAAATAAACAGATGTCCAAAGGGGAGAAAAAATTATTTTTATTGGATGCTATGGCCTTAATATACAGGGCCCATTTCGCATTCAGCAAAAACCCAAGAATCAACAGCAAAGGGCTAAATACCGGGGTGATGCTTGGATTTACCAATACGCTTTTGGAAGTTTTGGAAAAGGAAAAACCTACCCACATTGCGGTTGTTTTTGATACTCATGCCCCTACTTTCAGGCATGTACAATACGAAGCCTACAAGGCCAATAGACAGGAACAACCTGAGGACATAGAAGTAGCCATTCCCTGGGTAAAGCAGATTGTACAGGCTTTCAATATTCCCACATTGGAGTTGGATGGATTTGAGGCGGATGACATTATTGGAACATTGGCTAAAAAGGCCGAAAGGACTAGTTTTGTAGTGTACATGATGACCCCGGATAAGGATTTTGGACAATTGGTGGAGGATCATATTTACCTTTATAAACCATCTTTCATGGGGAATGCGGTAGATATTATGGGGCCCAAGGAAATCTGCTCCATATGGGATATTGAGGAAGTGGATCAGGTAAGAGATATTTTGGGATTAATGGGGGATGCCGTAGATAATATTCCCGGGATTCCGGGGATTGGCGCAAAAACTGCCGTGAAAATGTTAAAGCAATTTGGTTCAATAGAGGAGTTGATTAAAAATACCGATCAATTAAAGGGAAAACAAAAAGAAAATGTGGAGAATTTTGCCCAACAGGGAATTTTGTCCAAAGAACTGGCCACAATTATGCAGGATGTTCCCATCGCTTTTGATGAGAAAGAGTTGACTTATGAACCTCCCAATGAGGAAAAGCTGAAGG
The DNA here is from genome assembly GCA_040905165.1 of Cyclobacteriaceae bacterium. Classification (GTDB taxonomy): domain Bacteria; phylum Bacteroidota; class Bacteroidia; order Cytophagales; family Cyclobacteriaceae; genus Cyclobacterium. The sequence goes on from JBBDSA010000054.1 coordinate 10,805, forward strand.
CCTTATTTGCAGAACTGGAATTCAGAACCCTTACCAAAAGGGTTTTTGGAGAAGCCCTCCAAAAGCCAAAATTAAAAGTGGACGAGCAACTCGGCCTTTTTACCGGACAGGAAGAGAAAGAATCAGAAGAAGTCCAGCTCCCTGACCCTGTTCCCGAAACAGAAGATACCCTATTTACCCGGGTTCACGATTACTATAAGGTCGAAGGAGAAAAAGCCATAGCTGAGCTGGTCCGTTACCTGTTGCAACAGGAAGAAATCAGTTTTGATACGGAAACTACTTCGATCAATCCTAATGAGGCGGAATTGGTGGGTATTTCTTTTGCTTACATACCGGGAGAGGCGTATTATATTCCCTTAATTTCTTCAGAAAGGGAGGCCATCCTAAAGGTCCTGGAAATCCTGCAACCAATATTCGAAGCCGAGCACATCGTCAAAATTGGGCAAAATGTAAAATATGACATGCTTGTCCTAAAGAACTATGGAATGGAGGTAAAAGGTGGACTATATGACACCATGCTCGCCCATTACCTGATTGAGCCTGAAGGCAAGCACTCAATGGATTGGATGTCCCAGCAATACCTGAATTACAAACCGGTTTCCATAGAATCCCTGATCGGAAAAAAGGGGAAAAATCAGGGAAATATGAGGGATGTGGATACCGACAAAATAGTGGAATATGCTGCCGAAGATGCAGATATTACCCTTTTGCTAAAGCAAAAACTTGACCCCATCATCAAAGAGAACAAATTGGAAAAACTACTCCATGAAGTGGAAAATCCTTTGATCAGGGTACTCGCTGAAATGGAGTTTGAAGGGGTGAAGATCAATATTGACAGCCTGGCTGAATTGTCCAAAGAATTGGAATCCGAAAGCCGCGAGCTGGAAATTAAAGTATACGAAATGGCCGGAGAGCGGTTCAACCTCAGCTCTCCCAAACAATTGGGTGAAATACTGTTCAATAAACTCCAATTGGACCCAAAAGCCAAAAAAACCAAAACCGGCCAGTATGCAACAGGTGAGGAGGTGTTGAGCAGACTTGCCCTAGAGCACGGAATCGCCCAGGCCATTTTGGATTACAGACAAATGGTAAAACTGAAATCTACCTATGTGGATGCTTTGCCCACCATGATCAATCCCAAAACGGGGAGGGTCCATACCACCTATAACCAATTTGTCGCAGCGACAGGAAGGCTTTCTTCCATCAACCCCAATCTTCAAAATATCCCCATCAGGACGGAGCGGGGCCGCGAGATCCGAAAGGCCTTTGTGCCCAGAAACGAAAACCATATTATTTTGGCAGCAGATTACAGCCAAATAGAATTACGGATCATGGCCGCTTTTTCGAATGACAGTTCCATGATTGAGGCCTTTAGTAAAGGTAGGGATATTCATGCCACTACAGCAGCCAAAATTTTTCAGGTCCCCTTAGAGGAAGTGACTTCAGACATGAGGAGAAAAGCCAAAACAGCCAACTTTGGCATCATTTACGGTATTTCTGCATTTGGTCTTTCCCAAAGGCTTAAAATCTCAAGGGGAGAGGCCAAAGAAATCATAGATGCTTATTTTAAAGAATTTCCAGCTGTAAAGGTTTACATGGATGAATGCATTGAAAAAGCGCGAAAGAACGAATTTGTGGAAACCATTTTAGGCCGGAGAAGGTACCTTAGGGACATCAATAGCAGGAATGCCACCATGAGGGGTTTTGCGGAGCGGAATGCCATCAATGCCCCTATCCAGGGATCTGCTGCAGACATGATTAAGGTGGCCATGATCCGGGTATATGAGTGGATGAAAAAGGAAAAGCTCCGGTCCAAAATGATCCTGCAAGTCCATGATGAACTCGTATTTGATGCCCATCAGGATGAGGTGGAATTGTTGAAAAAAGAAATCCCCCTATTGATGTCAGAAGCCATCAAAATAGCAGTACCTCTGGAGGTAGAAGTGGGTTTGGGCAAAGATTGGTTGGAAGCACATTGATCACTAGGCCATCCGCTGAGAATAATCTTTCGGAGCACTGGAAGGTAACTCCTGAAATCCACACCCTCCCTAAAAAAAGTATATTATCATAATTTAAATTTTCTTCCCATCTCCATGGCCAAAATAAAAACCTCATTTTTCTGTCAGAACTGTGGCGTGCAAAGTCCCAAATGGGTAGGGAAATGCCCCTCATGTGGGGAATGGAACACCTTCGTGGAAGAAGTGATTCAAAAGGATGAATCCCATCGGGGCAGTTGGAAACCGGATAAAGGCATACAAAAAAGGAATAGCCAACCCAAAAGATTAAATGAAATCAATTTTGAGGTGCAGGCACGATTGGTGACCGGAGACATGGAACTGGACAGGGTGTTGGGTGGCGGTATTGTTCCCGGATCTTTGGTCCTGATAGGTGGAGAACCGGGGATAGGAAAGTCCACCCTGATGCTTCAAATTGCTTTGATGCTGAACAAAACCAAAATACTGTATGTATCAGGGGAAGAAAGTGAAAATCAGATCAAAATGCGCAGCGAAAGGATGGATTATCAATCTGATCAATGCTATGTTCTTTCAGAAACCAATACGCAGCAGATTTTTCAGCAAATAGAAACCTTACAACCAGAGTTGCTGGTCATTGATTCCATACAGACCCTTCACAGTCAATATGTGGAATCGGCAGCAGGTTCAGTCAGCCAGGTAAGAGAATGTACAGCGGAGTTGATGAAATTTGCCAAGGAAACCGGTACACCTGTATTTTTGATCGGTCATATCACCAAAGACGGCAATATAGCCGGACCTAAGGTTTTGGAACACATGGTGGATACGGTTTTACAATTTGAAGGGGATCGGCACCTGAATTACAGAATACTGCGTACCTCCAAAAACCGGTTCGGCTCCACCAATGAATTGGGAATTTATGAAATGCATGGTTCCGGATTAAAGGTGGTTACCAATCCTTCTGAAATTCTACTGACCCAGCGGGAAGAACTATTGAATGGTGTGGCCATAGGCGCCATGCTGGAAGGCAACAGACCCCTTTTGATTGAGATACAGTCTCTGGTTAGTCCCGCTACCTATGGGACACCCCAACGGAGCAGTACAGGACATGATGCCAAAAGACTGAACATGCTCCTGGCTGTATTGGAAAAAAGGGGCGGGATGAAACTGGGTCAACAAGACGTTTTCCTTAATATTGCAGGGGGTCTACGGGTAGATGACCCTGGGCTGGATTTGGCCGTTTGTGCCTCTATCATCTCTTCCTATGAAGATTCCCCCGTGAATCCTAAATATTGTTTTGCGGGAGAGGTAGGTTTGGGAGGAGAAATAAGGGCTGTAAACCGGATTGAGAGTAGGATAGCGGAGGCAGCTAAAATGGGATTTGACAAAATCATTGTCTCACGGTACGCCATTAAGGGGCTGGATCTGTCCCAATTTCCTATCGAGGTTTTGCCTGTCAGCAAACTGGAAGCGGTATACCGAAAACTTTTTCTATAAAAAATTTAGTCTTTTCTACCTCCAAAGGATGCAAAACAACAATTTTTGTGCAATACTTCCAACTGGCCAAAACCCACTTTTTCCATCAGATTCAATTGAAAGGGAAGGGACCTGGGGCTGTCTTCTTTTTCAATGTATTCAAATACATTTTTGCGGTATTTTATGCCCCCTATGGATTCAAGATATCGGCCATATCTGTTCCACATCATTTCCTGAATGGAGGGGTCATCATGGGCGACAAGGTCTGAAATCCAAAAGGAACCGCCGGATGTCAACATCCCATGGATTTTGGTAAAAGTATCTTCCCAGTCTTTTTCATCACGAAGATGGTGAAGGACAGCAGCTGCCACGATGATATCATATTTTCCTTTTCCCAACTTGGCAACACGGATATCGGACTGAATGGTTCTGACTTTTCCTGTAGTAGCCCATGACACCCGGTCATTGGCTTTATCCAGCATAGAACCACTGAGGTCCAATAAATCACAATTCAACTGGGGCATGTATTGCAATATTTTTAAGGACAGGTTACCTGCACCACAACCGATGTCCAGCATATTTTTGGCATTGGGGTTGGAAACGATGGCAGCATTCGCAATCAATTCCATGGACAAGGGGGCGTCCATGGTTGCTTGTTGACCGGAATCCAGGTTGGAAAAACGCTCCACATCATTGTCAAAGCGTTTGCATATTTCATCAACAGTAGATTTTTCCTGCATGGGATAATTTTGGTTATTTAGGCATAAAAAGCCGATTTTAAGAATTTTTTAACACAATTGCAAAAATCGGATAGAGAGACTTTGAATACCATTATTTTTTAACCCCAGGGGTTTTTTGAACAATCATGGATGATATTTAGCCTGATCATTCTACAATATCCCTAAAAGGTAATTTTTCCGGATTTTTTAAATCCACCAGAAATCCATTGATCACGGCATAATGCAATTCCCCATTTTCCCGAAGAAAAAAGTGAGCCGTACTTCCTAAAGAAGGCTGAAGATCCAAATCCTCATTACCCGTAAATATCTTTAGCGGCAAATCATGGGGCATGTCCCTCTTGTCTTCAGTGGTTTTTACAGCAATATAGCCCTTTTTCAGCAGCCCAACTGCTTTTTCCCAATTTAATTCATCCCAAGGCAGTACGCCATCATAGACCTTGCCCATTACTATTTCCAAATCATTTTTCTGCACTTCTTCATACCCATGGTAAATGGAAAGGTCCCCAAGATCAATGATTTCCCCGGTATAATAATAGCCCTCCTCCGATTCTTTTGCCTTCCTTTTAATACCGATATCTGTTTGGAAAGTATAATCTTCGTATTTTAGAGAAACATCTCTGATCAATAGGTCCATCAGTTTTGAATCATTGTCAGGAATGGAAAAATAAGCTTCTTTATCATAGGTTTTATATTCTCCAGTGGCAATTTCATAAAGTGCATTGAGTAGGATCATAAAATTCAGCTTTCTGATATATTGCTTTTCTGGATCATCTGGATAGCCTCCCGATTCAATCAAAATGGTACTGGTGCCCCATTTCTGAAAATTGTCTCCGAATGCTCTTGGCTCAAAGGAATCATCGTATTTACCTACATGACCAGGCATTTCTTCTTGGAGTATACGGTTCATACCCACAATTACCTTCATCGCATTTTCCCTCACTTCATTGATGTCGGTGGCTTCGTTGTAAGCAGGAGCCAATACTGAAATCGTAGCGGGATTTACACTTCCTTCTGTGTTATAGTAGACATTTTGGTCATGGAGATTAAAGCCAAAGGAGGGATTAAATGCTTCTCTGGCTTCCTTTAAAATTCTGGCTTCAGGAGAACTGATCCTTAGGGCATCCCTGTTCAGGTCTATACCCAAAACATTTCTGCGTTGAAACCTTTCAGCACCGTCAGGATTAACCATGGGAATGAATTTCACCCTTAAATGATTACTGATTGTCTCCCTGATATCACCATATCCATCGTCTGATGGCCCTTCAAAAAAGTTGAACAAATCAAACAGGGCCATGGTGGCTGTACTTTCGTCCCCATGCATCTGTGACCAAAGCAGTACTTTTTGGTCACCTTCGCCATAGGTTAAAGAATGAATGGGTCTCCCTTCTACTGAATTACCCAATGTGGCTACAGAAAATTTGATACCCCGGTTTTCTACCAAGGGCTTTATGGTTTCATAGCCAAATCGTTTTTGACTGATCTGTATTTCTTTGTAATCATCATAGGCTTGTGCCAACAAAGACGGATTTAATTTCTGATCAGTACCTTTTTCCGCACAGGAATTCAAAAAGGGTAAATTTAAAATCAAAAGGCCAATTATTAGGGAACAGGGGGATAATTTCATGTTTGATTAAGGTTTAATAGTAAAGATGGGAATTTTTGATTAAAAATATTAGTAAGTGAGTGATTCAAGGTAAAGGCAATCCCCTATCTTTATGGTTTGAATTTTTCCTTCCTACGCTATGAAAATAGAAATTCTACTTAAACAACTTCCATTAAAACACACCTTCACGATTGCCCACCAGAGCAGGGATGTCCAGGACACGCTGATTGTGAAACTTTCAGAGGGCACCAATTATGGTCTGGGAGAATCCACTTCCAATCCTTATTATGGAGTTACCATAAAGGACATGGTGGCTTGCCTGGAAGCAGCAACTCCACAACTTGAAAGGATAAAGGAAATGCATCCGGAAGATCTTTGGGAACTGTGCAAAATTTATTTTCCGGGAAACCCCTTCGCCCAGTGCGCTTTGGACATGGCAGCATGGGATCTTTATGCCAAACAAAAGGGCAAGAAGCTTTATGAATTGTTACAGCTGGACCCGAAAAATATTCCCACTACCAATTTCACCATTGGTATTGCTGACTTGCCCAAAATGATTGACAAAATGAAGGAGGTGGACTGGCCCATTTATAAAATTAAACTGGGAACGGACCATGATCTGGAAATTATACGGGAACTGAGAAAGCATACGGATGCGGTTTTCCGAATTGATGCCAATTGTGCCTGGACGGCCGAACAGGCCATTCGCCATGCCGAGGAGTTTGTCCACCTTAATGTGGAGTTTTTGGAACAGCCTTTGGCCCAAAAAGACCATGAAGGCATGAAAGAAGTATTTCAACATAGTAAACTTCCCGTGATTGCCGATGAAAGTTGCATTACCGAAGAAGATGTGGAAAAATGTCATGGCCTTTTCCATGGGGTCAATGTTAAACTGGTAAAAGCAGGTGGGATTACCCCCGGTTTAAGGATGCTCAATAAGGCGAAATCCCTGGGGATGAAAACCATGGTGGGTTGCATGACAGAATCATCCGTGGGAATTTCTGCCATTGCCCATATGGCAGGGATGTTGGATTATGTGGATATGGATGGTGCCATGTTGTTGGCGAAAGATATCGCAAAAGGAGTGGTTGTTCATCCGGAGGGTGTCATTTTTCCAGAAGGGCCAGGCACAGGAGCAGTTTTATTGCCATCATGAGTCATATTTACCAGACCAACCGATTGGGTAGAACAGTAAAGCATCACGGGGAGGATTTTCTTCACTTTAGTGGCACGGCTTACCTGGGCATGGCGAGCTTACCTGCATTTGAAGAATTATTGGTCAAAGGTATCCGAAAATATGGACCTAATCATGGTTCCAGCAGAAACAGTAATGTTCAGCTTCCTATTTACCGTGATTTTGAAAATCATTTTGCTTTTGAAGCCGGGGCACCGGATGCCATGCTGCTGAGCAGTGGGTACCTTGCCGGACACCTGGCCGTTCAGACCATGATGATGGATACAGATTTTATTTGGGCTGCCCCTAATACCCATTCTGCGATTCTTCCGGTTGGTCAAAAAACTGCTTCGGATATGGATTTTGACGGCTGGGTATGGCAGTGTAAAAAAAGAGCGGAAAGCTTAATAGGGCAAAGAATCCTTTTTTTATCCAATGCGGTGAATCCTTTAAAGCCCGAAATACACGATTTTAAATGGATCAAAGAATTGCCATCCACCAACCAATATTATTTATTGATTGATGACAGCCATGCCTTTGGGGTTTTGGGTCCATCAATTTATGGTACTTTTGCTTCCTGGAAAGACCTGCCTGCAAAAATATTGGTGGTTGGGTCCTTGGGAAAAGCTTTGTCTTTACCCGCAGGGATCATTTTAGGTGACCTCTACCTTTTGGAAAAAGCCAGGGCCCATCCCATATACCTTTCTTCTTCCCCTCCTGCTCCGGCTTTTTTAGAGGCATTTATCTCCGGTCAGGATTTATACCTTGCACAGAAGGAAAAATTGCTTGAACATGTTCATTGGGTTTATCACTCTTTAAAAAATTCCGATGAGTTTGTTTGCCTGGACAATTTTCCCGTAATCACCTTTGCGCAGGCTCAATGGGTGGACGAACTCCATCGACAAAATATGATCCTATCTTCTTTTCCCTATCCCGGCCCTCAGGATCCACCTGTAAACAGGATCATCATTTCTGCCTATCACCATAGGGAAGATTTGGTTTATTTGGTAGACCGACTTTTAAAGTTGAATCCGAATTGAAATAAGTTTGAATTTTTTTGGTGACATTTTTACAATCTTCCGATGTATGAAAAAGCAACGGTAAAAAATATAAACCAAAATTAAAATCAAATGAAAAAATTAAGTTTACTTATGGGCATTTTATTATCGGGGACAGGATTGTTTGCTCAGATCAAGACCGAATTCGGTGCAAAGGCGGGAATGAATGTCTCCAGTTTTTCTTTTGCAGATACCAATTATCCGGCAGACTCCCAATTTTTGCCGGGATTTCAGGTGGGTGTATATGGACAGGCCTTTGTGGTGGAAAAAGTAGGGGTCCAAGTCGAATTGTTGTACGCACAAATGGGGTCCAAACTGAAAGATGATGTAGACAACAGTTCTGAATTGGGAAGACGCACCGTAATGAATTATATTTTGGTGCCTGTAATGGCCACCCTGGAATTGACAGACAACCTGTTTTTGGAAGCCGGACCTCAGTTTGGGCTGTTGATGGGTGCCCAAAGGAAATGGGACGGTACAAATGACTCATTCAATACCATTGCATTTCTTTCGGTGGCTTCAGCGCCAACAGGAGCTGTGAAGGCCACCCAAGAAGGGGGAAGCCGGGATGTAAAGGATGGGTATAAGGCATTGGACCTTAGTATGAATGTAGGTTTGGTCTATCGTTTACCCCGGGCAATGGCAGTGAACCTAAGGTATGGACTGGGCGTCTCAAATATTTCAGAGACAACGTCTTCGATAGGAAAAATGAGGAATAATATGATTTCCCTGAGTTTGATGCACGCAATTTTTTAATCGGTTTTTCGAGTGAGGGGAAATTGTACGCAAGGAAGGCTACCAGGTTGGTGGTCTTTTTGTACTTTTGGGCATGGATATTGGAGGAATTTATCGAACCCTAAATTTTTAAATTGATGTCCCTACCCTTGAAGATTTCAATCTCAATCCTGGTTATTGCTGTATCTTTCCTTTTCGTCCCTGCTGCTAAAGCGCAATGGACCATTGACGCAGAGACCGGTCTGGCATTTCCCGGTTATAATAAGGTGCGCATACCTAATGAATCAGGTACCTTGTTCAGTTTCAAAAATGATTTTGAGGCCCAAGGTCCGGTGGTCCCGGCCCGGATCAGGATTGGCTATACATTTAACGAAAAAAACCACATTTTTGGACTTTGGGCCCCACTTTCCATCAACTATGAGGGGGGATTTGATCAAACGGTACAGTTCCAGGAAAGCGCTTTTCCGGGAGGCACGGCAGTAGATGGTTTTTACCAATTTAACAGCTACAGGCTAACGTACAGAAGGGATGTGGTACAAAGCAATAATTGGCTGATAGGGATAGGTTTTACTGCTAAAATCAGGGATGCCAGCGTGCAGCTGGAAAACGAAGCCGGAATAAAGGACCGAAAGGATGACCTGGGCTTTGTACCCCTTTTGCATTTGTACACCGCATATGACTGGGGAGGTAAAACCCTTTTCTTTGAAGGAGATGGGCTTGCTGGAGGCCCCGGTCGGGCTTTTGATCTATTTGTGGGGGCAAAATTACCCGTTTCCACCACCGTTTCCTTAAAAGCCGGTTACAGGTTTTTGGAGGGGGGTGCCAATGTGGATGAGGTTTATAACTTTACTTTGGTTCAGTTCGCTGTTTTGGGATTGTTTTTCCAGTGGTAAAGGACCTTGGTTTTCGGGTTTTAAACCGTTGGGGGAAGTTTTTTGTGCTCCAGATTGCCCATCTTATTGACAAAATCCCAGAGAGTAATGCCAATGGAAACAGAAATGTTCAGGGAATGTTTGGTGCCCAATTGGGGAATTTCCAACACCTGATCTGCTTCTCTTACCACATCTTCCTCTACCCCGAAAACCTCATTTCCAAAAATCAGGGCATAAGGCCTGTTTGGTTTAGGCTGGAATTGATTCAGGGAAATACTGTGGGAAGCCTGTTCCAAAGCACAGGTGATAAAACCCTCTTTGCTTAATTCTTTTATCAGTTCCAGGGTGTTTTCCCGGTATTCCCAGGCCACCGAATCGGTAGCCCCCAGGGCGGTTTTTTGGATTTCCCTATGGGGAGGGGTGCCGGTAATGCCGCAGAGGTAAATTTTTTCCACCAGAAAGGCATCTGCCGTTCTAAATGCCGAACCTACATTATTGAGGCTGCGCACATTGTCCAGGATAATCACAATCGGATTTTTATGGACCTTTTTAAATTCTTCTACAGATAAACGGTTCAATTCATCCATACTTAGTTTTTTCATAGTTTGCTGACGTTTATATTGATTAGCAAGGGTTCTATTGATCAATGAAGAATTAAAATTAATATAAAGCAAAAATACCCAAGTAATTTTATTTATTGTAGTTAAGGCAGAAACGGCTGATATTTAGAGGGGGGTTTTGTTTCCCTTTCATTCTTAAGTAAATTCAGGCCTGAAAATAGAAGCAGGCAAAAATATGGGTAAACCAACAACGAAAGAAACCCCTTTGATGAAGCAATACAATGCCATCAAATCCAAACATCCCGGAGCGATTTTGCTTTTCAGGGTGGGGGATTTTTATGAAACTTTTGGAGAAGACGCCATCAAAGCCAGTAAAATACTGGATATTGTTTTGACTAAAAGAGCCAATGGATCCGCCTCCCATATTGAGTTGGCCGGATTTCCCCATCATTCCCTGGACTCCTACCTTCCCAAACTGATCCGGGCGGGCAACCGGGTCGCCATCTGTGACCAATTGGAGGATCCCAAAGAGGTAAAAGGGATTGTTAAACGTGGAGTGACTGAACTGGTAACGCCGGGACTGGCCTACAATGACAATGTATTGGATAAAAGAAGGAATAATTTTCTGGCCTCCATTCATTTTGAAAATGACTTTTATGGTATTGCTTTTCTGGATCTCTCCACCGGTGAGTTCATGTGTGCGGAAGGGAATGTTTCCTATATCGAAAAGTTGCTTCAAAGTTTCAATCCTTCGGAGGTGATCCATTCCAAAGCTGCCAAATTAGAGGCGGCAGCCCTTTTGAAGGATGATTTCACCACTTTTCATTGCGAAAACTGGGTATACCAGCGGGATTATACCTATGAAAAACTGGTTCATCATTTCGGCACCAATAACTTAAAAGGCTTTGGCATAGAAAACCTGGCATCAGGCACCGTTGCGGCAGGGGCGATTCTCTATTATTTGGAGGAAACGGAACACAAAGAAGTCAAACATATTGCTTCGATCTCCAGGATTCCAGAGGAAAAATACGTTTGGTTGGATAAATTTACCATCAGGAACCTTGAACTGGTATTTTCCCAACAGGAAGGTGGAATTCCCCTAATTCACATTTTGGACCGGACACATACACCCATGGGCAGCCGGATGATGAAAAAATGGTTGGTGTTGCCCCTTAAAGAGAAGGAACCTATCCTGGAAAGACAAAAATCAGTAAGCTACTTTTTTAATCAGCCTGATCTTAGGGAGGAACTGGTCGGCCACCTCAAGCAAATCGGTGACCTGGAAAGGTTGATATCCAAGGTGGCGGTGGGCAGGATTAATCCCCGTGAAATGAACCACCTGAAAAAGGCCCTTAAAAATACTTTACCCATCAAAGCCCTAATGAAAGGGCAGAAAAATCCTGCCTTAAAAAAACTTTCCGATCAACTCAATCCCTGTGAATTTTTGCTGGAGAAAATCGAGAAGGAACTGAAGGAGGATGCGCCCATGCTGACACACCAAGGTGGGATTATTCAATCGGGAATAGATGCCGACCTGGATGAATACAGAAGGTTGGCGACATCAGGCAAAGATTATCTGGTGCAGATACAGCAGCGGGAAGTGAAAAAAACAGGCATTAGCTCACTCAAAGTGGCATTCAACAAGGTCTTTGGGTACTACCTGGAAGTAAGCAATACGCACAAAGACAAAGTGCCGTCGGAATGGATCCGAAAACAGACCCTTGTGAATGCCGAAAGGTATATTACCGAAGAACTGAAAAATTATGAAGAAAAGATCCTGCATGCAGAAGAAAGGTTATTGGTGCTGGAGCAGAAATATTTTCAACTTTTGGTGCAGGATGCCGGCGATTATGTGACCCAGATACAACAAAATGCCAGGGTCCTGGCCACCCTGGACTGCCTTTTAAGCTTTGCGGAAGTGGCCGCTGAAAACAATTACTGTGCACCTAAAATCACCGATTCGGATTCCATAGAAATTAAGGACGGCCGTCATCCGGTAATCGAAAAACAACTGTCGATTGGAGAGGGCTATGTGCCCAATGACATCTACCTGGACAATGCTTCCCAGCAGGTCATTATCATCACCGGACCCAATATGGCCGGTAAATCGGCCCTATTGAGACAGACGGCATTGATCGTATTGATGGCACAGATGGGTAGTTTTGTCCCGGCCTCTTTTGCCAGGGTGGGCATGGTGGATAAGGTATTTACCCGGGTAGGGGCATCAGACAATTTATCCAAAGGGGAATCCACTTTTATGGTGGAGATGACCGAAACGGCCAGCATTCTGAATAATCTGTCTGACCGTAGCCTGGTATTGATGGATGAGATCGGCAGGGGAACTTCCACCTATGATGGCATTTCCATTGCCTGGTCCATTGTGGAATACCTGCATAACCACACCAAATGTCACGCAAAAACACTTTTTGCCACCCATTACCATGAGCTGAATCAATTGGCAGCTGATTTTCCCAAGGTGAAAAACTACAATGTCTCTGTGAAGGAGTTGGGCAATAAGGTAATCTTTATGCGGAAATTGGAAAAAGGAGGCAGTGAACACAGTTTTGGCATCCACGTCGCACAAATGGCAGGAATGCCCAACCCGGTGGTATTGAGGGCTGCGGAGATCATGCGGTATTTGGAAAAGGACAAAAAACTACAAATGCACAAAAACAATATCAAGGACATGCCCAAAAACAATTACCAGTTGAGCATGTTTGAGATGGATCCAAAATTTAAGGAAGCCAAGAGGATTTTGGACGGGATTGATATCAATACCATTTCCCCGGTAGAAGCGCTGCTGAAGTTGAATGAGGTAAAGAAAATGCTGGAATAATCTACCCGCTTTAGGATCAGGGGAGTAGGGAAGGCATTTCAAAATTTTCAGGGTGATCATTGGAGTTTAAAAATTATAGCGTAAATTTGCATTCACATTAATGAACTGGGGAAGCCGGATCATGGATTGTAATAAAAAGCGAAAGTAGCTCAGCTGGTAGAGCACGACCTTGCCAAGGTCGGGGTCGCGAGTTCGAATCTCGTCTTTCGCTCCAATAAAGCCCTTAAAAGAGGGCTTTATCTTTTAAAGGCCAATTGGAGGAAGAAATCAAAAAAGAAATCCTTATCTTAGGTTTGATTTCCGCAGTTTAATTGGAAGAGCACAAAGGGGAGGATGGGTTGTTTAAAAAAACAGCTTAAATCACTCTCCTGATATGCCGGGATGGTGGAATAGGTAGACACGCAAGACTTAAAATCTTGTGACCTCACGGTCGTGCGGGTTCGATTCCCGCTCCTGGTACAGTTTAAAGCCGCTTTTTGAGTGGCTTTTATTTTTTGCGGCGTTTTGGTGAAAGCAACCTGAAAAGTCCCGTTTTTCAAAACAATGGACCTCTGGTTATAGAATTTTGTAACCGGGGCATCTTATGCAACAGAAAAAAAACAGCTTTTTGCAATCCTTTAAATAATGAATTTCAGGAGTATTATGATGGTAATCTAACTTTAGTTCCAGATTTTCAAAAAATTCCTGTAAATTATGCTGAATAAGGTGTAGGAAAGGGAGCATAGAGGATTATACCCGGGGGAAAAGCCATGGTATTGTTAAAAAAAGCGGTGTCCCTTCCGGATCGGTGGGAGCGGGTCTGTAACGCTTTGCGGCTCCGGAGTTGGGGAGGCTGTATAGATGTGCTGGTTTACGGGGCTTCCGGGACGGGGGTTTAACAGTGCGATGGGTGAGGGTGCAGGGTGGCTTGACCGAATAAATATTTTTACTGTTTTTGATCTAATGGTGGTGGTAGAGTTCAGAAGCTGAACCCAATGAAATTGGGTATATGAAATGTGATTTACCAAAAACGAAATAAATGCCCTTGAGGGACATGCTATCATAATTTAAAAATCAATGAACCAATTTCAATACTCTTTTTATCATATTTTTAAGGAAAAGGTTGAAAATGAACTTGAACCTATTTTTAGAGAGTTTAAGAACCAAATTGACATTTATAATAGACAATTCTGCCTAACTCTAAAATCATACAAATTAGAATGGACTGCAGAACTGAATAAAAATGAAGAAATATACAAATCGCTAAAAGAGAAAGCTGAGGCTGATTATAAAAAAGCTGTTGAAGAATTTGAAGCAGATGACGAGTCAGGCCATAGTTATGCCATGAGCGAATCAGGACTAGATATTATTCCACATCAATATGATGCTCAAAAAGAAGAAATTAATAATGAATACAATAACTTTTTTGACTTATATAGTAAATCTATTTTAATTGCATTATACTCATTAACCGAAAGTAACTTAAATAGAATTATGGAGCTTTCATCAAATGTATTTGTAAAAAAAATTAAACCATCACATTTCAATACAAGAGATTATTTAAATTCAACTTTACTTTATCTAGATCTTGTACTTGAAATTGAAACAACTAGGCTTGAACCCTATATCTCGCAGTTAAAGGAAATTCAATTTTTAAGAAATGGAATTGTTCACAACAATTCAATATTCACAGAAATAGGAACAGCTTCAAACATTGCAAAAAAGTATAACAAAAGTTTAAAATACGATAGAAAAAGCATGCTTTTAAAAATTTCCAGTTCAAATTTTGTCATAATACTTTTTCAATTATTAAAAGAATTTTTCGAAGAATTATATTGGCAAATTGATATTAAGCAAAATTCAATAATTATTAGAAATGGGTTAATTCATTGGTTGGGCCTGCTGAATTGAGATATTAAGATTGATTCAATTAACTTTGAAAAGTTTACACTATCGAAGAAAATCATTTCATTTATTGCATTAACAAAAGTTGATAATCTTGAAAAATTCAATCGTAAAATTACCTTGAAAAGGTCCTCAAAAAAATCAATAGAGTTAATAAATCAAACAAATAATGAAAAAATTAAAGATTTTATAGAATATGAGAAAAAGCTTGAAGGAAGGAATATAATGAATGTTTTCAAACCATTTAATATTTCTTCAAATTATTTTGAGAAAAGTATATTAATTTATTAAAAAACAGAAAAAGAACGTTCACTACTTAAAAATACAACATGAGTGAGGGTTCAAGAAAATATGCGGATAATAATGAGTTTAAAAAGGCAAGTTATGCTTTAACAGAGTATTAGGAAAGGCATAATATCATTCGAAAATATTTTGAAATGCTTTTGTAAATAACTGAATCATACAAAAATGAAGTTGACAAATTTGACACATTGTATAGGGCATGTTTAAAAGGGTTTCTTTCATTGATTGAATCTGATATCTATGACTTAAACCAAATTGAACAATACAAAGGGTCCTTTCCTATTTTACCCACTCTGATTTAATTTGAAGAAATAAATGACTATAAAGTAGTATATTGATAATTCAAACCAGGAATTTAAATCTGGTAACACAACGGAGCATTCCTTTCGAGGTTATTTAAGACAACTGTTAGAGAGTTTGGTTCCATCAATCAGGGCGACTATTGAACCGGAAAGACAAAGCTGCGGAGTACCAGACAACATTTTAAGGAATAGGATATACCCTTTGGTTTTATTGAAGCTAACGAAATAGGCGAAAAAGACCTAGATTTTAGGCGATATGGGGAAGGTCTTTATAATCGATACGCAGTAATTTGCCAAACTACCCCTGCTAGCCTGGGAATTCAAAATGGTCGGATACTATCCCGCTTTGAAATGGCTGAAGGGAAGGGCAGAAACCTGGAATTTGACGATATCCTTCACTACCAGAAAATCATCGTGGCCCTGACCGAAACGGATCGGCTAATGAAAGAGATTGATAGGACATGGTTTATTAAGAATCACCATAACCAACCTATCTTCTAATTTAAAATACCTAACTAAATGGTTTTTATTCTATCCTAAAATTAATAATTTTTAATATATATTATGCTAAACTATTTTAAAAAACATAGTAAGAGGGAAAGGCTAAAGGGTGCAGCCTTAATAAAAGAACGTGAATTAAAAGTTTTTTTAAAATTTCTTCAGAAGAACTTTAAAGATATAAAAATAAATGTAAAGACTATTGACCAAACAAGTATTAGTTTCTATGATCTAGACGAATTCCTCCAATACCCAAATTTCACAAAACGAAAGATTATGGAGCTTGAAATTTCTTGTGAAGATGATAATAGGTCCTTAGATGTAAATTATTAGGATGGAAGATTTTTCTTTAGACCTAAAGCAATAAGCTACAGCTTATAATATGATGATCAAAATTGGGGTTTCAAATTTGAAGATGATTTACAGCAAGAATTAAAGGAATTTAGGCCACTTTATACCCTCTCACATATTCTAATTTAACTGTTGGATTTCCTATTTCCGTAATTATATTGTACACTTTATTTTCCTCTCTAGATTTTTTTCTAAAATTTTATGGTTTTCCTGGATATATAGAAAATAGTAATGAATCAACAGAACAAAATCCAAATTCAGCAGTAGGTACACTTTTATGGGGCTTGACTTTTTTGATAGGATTTTTATTAAACAGACTTCGAAATTATCTATTTCCTGTAATTTTTATTGCAACGGGTAAACAATTAAGGGAATACGAAATAAGAAAAATGATCTCTTATTTTGTTTTTGGCGTAATTTTTGCATCACTTTTTACAGATTTTATTTATAGTTTTTTAACAGATACATAAATCATTCAGAAAAAGTTCTCATAATCTTAATTTCATTATATAATTGCCATACCCATTCAATTTTATAATTACAATACCAGATTATATAAGTTTTTGGACGAAACCGATCTTGTTCCTTGGTGTAAGGAGCCAGGATCTTTTCTTTGATAAAGGTGGGCTTGCCGTCGATGTGGGTTTTGAATCCTAGAATCATGTTAGTACAGGGTTACAAAGTGATTCGTCGATTTTCCAGATAGTCGTAAAGCGGCCCAGTGAGAATATGTCGGATAGCTTTATCGGACCATTTTTGGGTTTGATTTTTACAACAAAAAAGCCGATTTCATACGTGATTTCCTCCAGCTCCTAGCTACTCTGGCTGTGCTTCTCATCAAAGGAGTACTGCATTCAAATCTGCCCAGCGATTTGATATGAAGTGGTTGCCCTTATCACAACCTGACAAAAATTAATGTTTAAAAGCAATATATTTATTCTTTATTTATATTTGGCATGGATATTTTTTTTTTGAATACGCAACGCTTTTTTTTCGTGATCTAAAATTATTTCAAAATAATCTCCAGGCAAAATGACATATTCGCAAGTTCAATGGCATTCCAAAAGAAAACTTCAATCTCTACCTCAAGGAAGGTGAGTGGTATTTCAATAAATCCTGATCCCAAGGAGCAGGTAGAATTAATTAAATATCAGATTAAAATTAGGCTGAAAACATATCCACCAGTCCTCTGATTTTTTATGCAACATTTTTTTGATTACAAATTACAAGTTTATATCTTTACAAGATACCTTTATTAAAACATCGTCAATCAAAAATCCTATAATGAAAAAAGTATGGTTTTTTTTTATTGATTGCAGCAAGGACAGGTGGGTTTGGTATCGTGTTCTAAAATATCTTGGTTCATTTCTATTTGCTCTTTATTTTGCCGCATTTAGGGTTGAAATATCAGAAAGCACAAGGAATTTCATCGTTTTGCCGTTTTCACCTGATAAATCAATTTCTGATTATAACGTTGATGTTCATACGGTTGTATATCTCGTGTTGACACTAATTTTTTTGATTTTATTAGTGTTTTTTTATGGAGGGGTTAATATTAGAGGAAATAAAAAGTTTGAATTAGCAATTGAAGAAGTTAGGTCTTCAATCTATCGAGCCCCAAATGTCAACATTTTTAGTGCTTACCCTGTCATATGCAATAGCGTAATTAATCATTTAAGAAACGCAAAGCTTTCCATAAAGGAAAAGAACGAGAAAAAACAAGATTTTGAAACAATGTTTCAAGATGTTCTAAGTGATATTTGTGGTTTTGCTTCAAGTTTTACTAACCAAAAAAAAGAGCTTTTTAGTGCAGACTTCATGATTTTTTTCGATATTTTAAAGGATAAGGATATAATTTCTAAGCTTGAGATGAACCCAAGCTATCTTAATAATCACATAAAACCTGAATTTCTTCAAGGGGTGTTGGCCACGATTGATGATTTATCCTATCCTCACCCTATGGAACACGGTAGAAAAGTGATTATCCCAATAATCAATGAAAGAAAGAAAAAACTTGCCCAAGTTACTGGTCCAGCTTCTGCATTTTTACAAGGGGAGTGCATCAAAGAAGACACCTCCAATATCTTTGGACAGTTTGAAAAAGTCAATGGAATGGAAGAATTTAAAAATGACATTGAGGACTATTATCAAAAGAATACGGATTTTTTTAAAAGTTTCGCTTCTTTTTCTCTAACTTACAAAGACGGTACAAGGGGATTTCATGAGAAAATTGGAGTTGGCGTTTTGAACATTTACTTTAAAAATGAAAATATCCTAGGAACTGACAAAAAATTCCATAATACTTTTTCAGCATTTATTCTTCCTATTGCGTATACTATGGCACATGAATTGAGAAAATATATTGACATTCATAAAAAGGACATTATTATATGATCAATAAGTATTTTAATTCAAATTCCTAAAACTAAAAAGGATCAAACCATGAAAACTGAAGATAAATATCAACGAATTGGAGTTGGAGATTTCCATTCAAGAAGGAAAGCAATTATTGATGAAAAAGAACGTCTGTTGAAGAAAATATCGGAAGATATTTATAATAATGGGGGTTCACCAGTTGTTGAACGAAACGGAGCCATTTCTTTAATAAATGGCAATGAAAATACCTTTGATGAGCTTTTCCCCATTACAGAGGAAGAAGATCGTGAAATAAAGCGCAATGCCAACCTTGGATTAAAGCTTTAAAATCAACGTTTTCTAAACCAAATAAAGTTGGGGAAAAGTATTAGACTTTTTCCCACTTTTATTATAGACGAGATTTAATATACCAGCCTACTTAGGATACCTGACTGGCTGCAGAAATGATAAGGCCTTTATAATCCTTCCATGCCTTAAGCCAGGAAAAGATAATAGGCGGCCTGATTGGTTTTTTCTATCGTATTGATACCAGTCTCGGCAAATAAAAATTGAGTACCTATATTCATCGGTCAATTCTTCTTTAGCTTAAAATTGTGCAATTCGGTTTTTTTCAACAAAGGTCATATCAGCGTGTCCAAACGGCTTTCTGCACCTAAACACAGTGTCAGTTTATTCATGATAGTTGAGTAACAACCCCTATTCCGTGCAAATGGCGAATTTAAACTTTGAGGGAATGGCATTAGAAAAATGTCTTTTGGAATGTAATAAGCCGGCTTCCCTCGAAGTAGGTTGGTCATATTTCTGTTTTACACAAGTATCAAGGCAATAGATGCGTTTTATGTGAGGTTCCTTTTTCCTTTTTTGGATCAGAATTGTTTAGGTCTTCTCCGTTAATGCTTACAAGTAGGCATAGATTGAAAACGAAGTTTTGAAGAAAGGGATTTTCTTAATCTCTTCGCTTTCTTGATCCTCTTGTTCAATAAAATCGTAATAAAATGCGGTTAGTGACTAGTTGATGTGGATATCCTTACTTGGTGTGGTTTGAGTTATGGTTAGGTTCAGTTCCTCAAAAATTCTTTACTTCTGGAGGTTTCCAGTCAGATTTTTTGATAAGTAGTAGAAAACGGATTTCTTGGTCCTTGGATGATTTTGGGCTAACTCAACTTGATATGTTTAGATTCCTATTCATTTTGACCACTTGTTCCTATGACATCACTGGATTATCCACTTTTGTTACCAGAAAGCAACAATGCATAATATTCAGAAAATAAGAGTACAGCAAAAAC
>JBBDSA010000055.1:0-29635 GCA_040905165.1 Cyclobacteriaceae bacterium
ACAGCTTGAAACTGATCCAGGTGTCTTAAATAAAACGAGCCGGGTGGGTACATGGAAAAATGGGCTTCAAATGACTTTAAACCTAAATAACAGCGCCGGTTAATGGCATTCCTCAATTCTTCCATGCATTGCCAATAGTTGGTTTGTAATGGCGTTAATAGGTCCCTGTCCAACCATAAAACTTTATCAGACCTTATTTCAGGCTTAATGGAAAAATTTTCTCCTTTGCCTATCCCCGCCAGCCTAAACTGACCATGATACATCAAATCCTCTTGTTCCTTCAACAGCTTTAGGACAAAATCTTTGGGGAAATAATCATCGATCACCGCCCAACCTTTGGTATACAGGTCACGCACCACCTGCTCGTTTTTTTGATGATTAACTAAGAAGGAATTCTCCATTCAAATATTTTTTTAACCCCTAGGGGGAATCAGCAATTTAAGAAATTTACAAAAGGTTAATTGGGATAATATTCTAATTTTCCTTTATTAAGAATTAATTTAGCAAATTGTCCAACACTTAGAACATATGCATTTAAAATCAGAAGATATTATCAGGTTGGAAATAGAATACACCACAGGTGAATTACCCCCTCCTTTCAGTCATGTTTTTAAGTTAAAACTTTCATTCAGCAAAAATTTCATTAATACACAGTTTGATATCCAATATACGGATAGGGATGATTTATCACCCGATGAGATCCTCAGTGAAGGATTTACGATGGCGGATGATTACAGCTATAAAGGTGAAATTCCCAATTTATGGGAAAAACCATTCAAGAAACTTTATTCCGCCACAAAGTGGTCCAACCAAAAATCATTGGGAGAAAAAGGTGGCATAAAGTTACTTGCCAAAGACATCCATGGCATAATTACCCGGGATATTCCTCTTAATCAAGACCATTGGTACATGTTGTGCCAGGAATTTATCCAAGCCATATACGAAATCAGTAAAAAGGAGGCCCCCTTAAGGATCCAATTCAAAGAATTAGAAGAAAATGAGGAGCTAAAGATAATCATGGAATTCAAATTTTCAATTAGAAAAATTGAGTTGACCGTAAACGGAACGAAGAAAAATATTGAATGGGAGGAAGGCAGAGAATTGGCTTCAACTATTTTCATTCCGGATTACGATTATGAGTTGGCCAAAGAAACAGAACCATCCCATCCTGGAATATTTATCGACTGCGGAGATGGTTACTGGCACGAATTTAGCAGCGGAGTATTTAACCTGGACGAAGGCTTTGATGCCAAAGGAAAAATCATTGCTGAATTCAGAAAACTAAACCAACTATAATTTTATGAAAACTTTAAATTATATTTTAGCCATTCTAATGGTGGTATCCGTATCCTCAGGCTGTGCAAGCTGGTCAAACACCGGAAAAGGAGCCGCAGTTGGTGCCGGAACAGGCGGTGCCATTGGAGGATTGATTGGAAGGAACCAGGGAAACACTGCAGGGGGAGCCATAATAGGAGCTGCGGTAGGTGGTGCTGCAGGTGCGGCCATTGGTAAATACATGGACAAGCAGGCCGAAGAATTGGAGGAACTGGAAAATGCAGAGGTAGAAAGAGTTGGTGAAGGCATCAAGCTGACCTTTGAATCCGGTATATTATTTGGATTCGATTCCTATGAATTAAACCCGGCATCACAGGAAAGTGTAATGGAACTGGCACGTATTCTGAACGAATATCCCGATACCTACCTGATGGTGGAAGGTCATACCGACAATAAGGGCAATGCTTCCTATAATCAGGACCTCTCTGAAAAAAGAGCCTATTCGGTGGCCAACTACCTCAAAATGCAGGGGGTTAAGGGAGAAAGAATTACCACCAAAGGATTTGGAATGGGTAACCCGGTGGCCGACAATGATACAGAAGCCGGAAGGGCAGAGAACCGAAGGGTAGAAGTGGCCATTTGGGCCAATGAAGAACTCAAAGAAAAAGCGGAAAAAGGAGAATTGGAGCCTGCCTGAGTGTAAAATGGTAAAATCTTTATTTTGAAAGAGGGCTTTAGGGCCCTCTTTTTATTCCGTGGTTTTGGTAATCACATTTTTTAAATCAGTGATCATCCTTCCAATATCCTCCAGGGTAAGGGGCATCTCCTTTTCTCTGGGATCCGGGAATTGGTTACTGATAATGGCCTTTGCCTCCCAAATTTCCCTTACTTCCTGTATGGGAATCTCATAGGGTTTGAACAAATCATTGTCTGAAACAAGGAAAAGTTTCCCTTTTTCTTCAATATAATTAAAAACCCTTTTGTATACAATTCCTTCACTTTCTGTTACCAAAATGTAAGTTTTGCCGTTTTTAACGTTTAAAATATTGTCCACATACATCCCAATGATGATGGTCCCGGAACACAAAGGAAGCATGCTGTCTCCACTGATTTCAAATGCCCTATGGGTTTGACCGGAAATATCGGGAAGCCTGAATTGGGGAAGATTTTCCATGAATTCCGGATCACCGAATCCATTCAGGTACCCTGCTGAGGCCTTTTGACCTACCATGCTGATCCATTCCTTGCCATCACCATCTAAAGTAACGGTGAGGATTTTCATTTTTTCTTTTTGTAAAAATTTTCGGCCTCTTTGTGGAATATCCCAAAATAGCAATTCATCCATGGACACATCAAAAATTTCTGAAATAAGCGCAAGTGTAGGAAGTTTAGGATCGGATCTACCATCTTCATAGGCTGAAATCATGGTTCGTTTTAGCCCAAGTTGATGGGAAAGCTCCTCCTGGGTCATTGATTTTAACTTTCTCAAATATTTTAAGTTATTGGATAGATACATGATCCCACATAATTTAGGAGGAGTAAAGAAAAAATTGATAGTCATCTTTCCAATGCTGCTTAAAGGAAAATCTTAAAAGGTCCATTCCGGACCTTCTTCGTAAATCCAACCTTTTTTTGATTTCATTCGTAATTTCTTCTTCCGAAGGAGATCCCGATAAGAGAAGATAGCCATATTTGGAATGATCATCTTTTTGTATGAAAAATTTAATTTGGAGATTCCCGGAATCCAATTTCTTGCTTTCAAAGCGGATAGTTGGTGTTTCAATCATAATTATCAATTTATGTTCATGAAATAAACATTATAAATTTAATTATGTTATTTTTATAAACCAAATTGATTGGAGATTTTTTATTAATTATACTGGTTTATTTTTAATCTTATTTTTAATTATTTTATAGATTTTAATATGTTAGTGGTTTATTTTATATCCTATTTTTTTTAAATGTTTTTTTTTGATTCAAAATTGATTTATTTTTATACCAATAAAACAACCACACTACAAAATAAAAAACATGAAAAACATCAACAGAAGAGACTGGTTAAAAACCAGTGTAATGGGCCTCGGATCTATGTCTTTACTTTCAGGTTCGCTTACTGCGGGCACACGTTCTACTGGCGTGAAAAACTGGAGCAATGAAAGTATGCTTTGGGAGGTGAATCCCATTTATAATGAGGTAAAAATGAAAGCGAGGCTTCTGGCCAATGAAAACCCCTTTGGTCCATCCAAAAGTGTACAAAAAGCCATCGCAGCATCCATCAGTATGGGAAACAGGTATGGACACGGGGATGCGGACTATCTTATTAGCATGTTGGCAGAAAAAGAAGGTGTTAAGCCGGAAAACATCATGCTTGGACCCGGTTCTACCGATCTTTTGGAAAAAACAGCCATTGTATTGTGCCAAAATGGAGGCAACGTGGTATCTGCAGATCCTTCTTATATGTCTTTGGTAAATACTGCCAGGGCAATGGGTGGCGAATGGAAAGCCGTTCCCTTAAATAAAGATTATTCACATGATCTTCCAGGTATGGAAGAAGCCATAGATGCGGACACCAAACTATCTGGCTACCCTCCACCGCCTGCGTAGTGTAGCCTAAGGCCTTCTTTTCGCGTTCCATTCCAAAGGCCGTAACTACCACTTCTGAGAGGGCGGTCTCATCGGGTGTCAGAGAAACGGTCACGGAACTTTGATTTCCAAAAAAAAGATCCATGGAAACACCTCTGAGGTTTCCATGGATCATTAATCCTTAAGAAGGGAAGGGATTAATTTCCGAATTTTTGTTTCAATAAAGCCAACTTCTCTGCCATGTTCTCTTTGGTTTCAGGACGCTTTCTCTCTCTTTTGGATGGTTTGGAGGTTTTCTTCTCCTTATTTTCAGCTTTAGAAAAAGGATCCGATTTCATACTCAGTCCGATTCTTTTCCTGGTGACATCCACCTCCATGACGGTAACCTCCACTTTTTGGTTTACTGATACCACCTCTTTAGGATCTTTGACAAACCTATCTGCCAGCTGGCTCAAATGCACCAAGCCATCCTGATGTACCCCGACATCCACAAAGGCACCAAATTGGGTGATATTTGTGATGATACCCGGAAGCTTCATCCCCACCTTTAAATCCCGGATTTCATTTACGCCTTCCTGAAACTGGAAAACCTCAAATTTCTCCCTGGGATCTCTTCCTGGTTTTGAAAGTTCATCCAAAATATCCTTTAAGGTAGGAAGCCCTACTTCCTCACTCAAATAATGCTCTAATTTTATTTTTTGGCCAAGCTCCCGGTCTTTGATCATATCCGAAATTCCTACACCCAAATCCCTGGCCATTTTATTGACTAATGCATATCTCTCAGGGTGGACTGCGCTGCCATCCAATAGGTTGGAACCATTTTGAATCCTTAAAAATCCTGCCGCCTGCTCAAATGCTTTTTCCCCAAGGCGGGGCACCATTCTAATTTCCTCCCTGCTTTTAAAAGGACCGTTTTCATTTCTGTAAGCAATTATATTCTGGGCCAGGGATGGTCCTAATCCGGATACATAGGTCAACAATTGCTTGGATGCCGTATTGATTTCCACCCCTACCCCATTGACACAACTCATCACCGTGTCATCCAGGGCTTTTTTCAAGGCATTTTGGTCTACATCATGTTGATATTGCCCCACTCCAATGGATTTTGCGTCAATTTTAACCAATTCTGCCAATGGGTCCATCAATCTCCGGCCTATGGACACTGCACCTCTGACAGTCAGGTCCATATCGGGAAATTCCTCTCTGGCCACCTCAGATGCAGAATAGATGGAAGCACCGCTTTCATTTACCATCACCACCAATACCTCTTTTGGAAGCCCCAGGCTTTTAATGAATTGCTCAGTCTCCCTGCTGGCTGTCCCGTTTCCTATTCCTATGGCCTGAATGCCGTGCTTTTCAACCATGTATTTGACCAATGCACCGGATTCCATGGTTTTTTTCTGGGGCTCATTGGGATATATGGTTTCATATTGCAAAAACTGTCCCTGTTGACCCAAACAGACCACTTTACATCCTGTTCGAAAACCTGGGTCAATGGCCAAAACCGCTTTTTCGCCCAATGGAGAGGCCAAAAGCAACTGCCTGAGATTTTCTGCAAAAACCTTGATGGCATCTTCATCGGCTTTGGCTTTTGAGTAAAGCCTGACTTCCGTTTCCATGGAGGGTTTGAGCAACCTTTTATATCCATCTTTGATCGCTAATTTTACCTGTTCGGTACAGGAGTTGTTTCCTGTCAACACTGACTTTTCGATCAGCAACAAAGCATCCAACTCTTCCGGAGCGCTATCCAACATGAGAAACAGCTCCTTTTCACCCCTTCTCATGGCCAATACCCTATGGGATGGAGCCGTTTTGATGGGTTCGGTCCAGTCAAAATAATCTTTGTATTTCATCCCTTCCTGCTCCTTGCCCGGGATCACTTTGGAAACAAATTTCCCCTCATTGATAAATAGATTCCTGAGTTGGCTCCTGATGGCGGCATCCTCATTGATCCATTCAGCCATTATGTCCCTGGCACCCTGCAAAGCCTCTTCAAGGGAATTAATGCCATGTTCTCCATCCATAAAATTTTTGGCCTCTTTTTCAAGGTCCAAGGGCTTTTGCTCAAAAATCATTTTGGCCAATGGTTCCAATCCTTTTTCTTTGGCCACAGTCCCTTTGGTCCTTCTTTTGGGTTTATAGGGCAGGTAAATGTCTTCCAACAGCGTCATCGTTTCAGCATTTCGGATTTTTGCTTCCAACTCCTCGGTCAATTTCCCCTGCTCTCTAATGGATTTCAAAATGGCATCTTTTCTCTTTTCCAAATCCCTTAACTGCTGGATTCTATCTCTGATGGCTGCCACCTGTACCTCATCCAAACTACCTGTTACTTCTTTTCTGTAGCGGGAAATAAACGGAACGGTAGCTCCCTCATCCAAAAGGGCAACGGTTTGGGTGATTTGTTTCACCTGAACACCTAACTCACTGGCTATCTTTGAATAATGATTCAAATCTGTCATGAATAAAAATATTTTTTATGATATGGTTTTGATCCGGCTGCAATTTAAGGTGAAATTATTTGACATGTTTAAAAAAAGTTGAAAATCAGAAATTCCAGTTATCGATCACAAATGTTATATTTACTGATCAACAGACCAAATGGATGATTATGGAATATTCCCGGAATAAGTTATTTAGCCTCGATAACCTGGAAGAAATCAGTGGCGGAAGTACCGATTTTATCCGGCAATTGCTTGAAATACTTATGGAACAGGCCAAGAAAACGGTAGCAGGTTTTAGGGAGGGCATAGCAAGCCGGAATTACCAATTGATCCGGGACCTTGCCCATCAAATCAAACCCAGTATCGATAACCTTAAGATGGATCAACTGAGCGAATTAATCAGAAAAGTGGAATCTGAAGCAGAGAAGGAGACGGAAGAACAGACTTTGGAACCCCTTATTCTTGAAACGAACTCACAATTGGAAACAGTAATTTCCCAACTTAAGATTGAAATTGATAACATGTAAATCCCTTCAATGCCACTAATTCAATCCGGATAAAAACTGGAAATTCTTTTGGCTTCCTTCTCCGCTTCATTTTTATTTCCCTGTTCAAGTAGAATATTTATCCTTAACAGATGACATTTTCTGGCCAGGTAAGAATCCGGGAAAGATCGAACGGAAAGGGTCAACAATCGCATCGCTTCTTCCCAGGCTAAAGGATCATTTGAAGCCCATAACTTTTTGGCTTTTACATAGTTTGTTTTCCACAGTAATGCCTCTGGCCGCATTCTATCTGCCTCCTGAAATACCTCAAAAGCAGGGATTTGATCTGGCTCCACTTTTTCTCCGATCAATAAATTGCCGGAATGAGTGAAAAATGCCACAATGGCCTCAAAAAAAGCATCCGCTTCATTTTTGTTGTGCCTATTCCTTTTTAACCTTTTTTCTTCGCGCGGATGTGAAAAGAAAGAAGCTTCAGCAATGATTCCCGGGATGCCATAAGTACCCTTTAGTACACTTGCCCCTGATTGTGGAAATATAGTGAAATCAGAAACGAGGCTGAATGGCCCCTTGCCCTGAAATAGGTCCTGAACGAGCTGTTTGGCGACCAGTTTACCCAAGCTGACACTGGCCCTATTTTCATTCGCACTGCCGTGAAAATAGATGATGGGGAAATTGACCTTATCATCAGCTGTGGCGTTATGATGTATGGATAAGAATAAGTCGGCCTGATGCGCCCTGGCCAGTTCACTTCGTTTCTCAAGGGGCACAAATTCATCAGATGTCCTGGTCATGATCACTTTTGAACCTGCCTGCTCCAACATTTCCTGCAAAATAAGCGCCACCCTTAAATTGATCCATTCTTCGCGTTCACCCCCTGTCCCCACCCTATAGGAATCCGTTTCTGCGGTACCACCATGGCCTGGATCAATACAAATAGTCGTTCCAGCCAAAACAGATTGGCCTTTACCGCCTTGGGCAAAGGAAATGTTTATTTGGACTGCCCAAAGCAGGTAAAATAATAAAAAAAAGGCCACCCTTATTCCGATGACCGTTAGATTTGCCATTTTTTAGGCTCAATTGACTTTTAAAACTTCAATTTCTTCAGGAGCATTTTCCTGCAATTTCACTACTTTTTCTATGGGGTTTGCATGATGCCTATCAGAGATGCCCAAAGGGCTCACTCCTGGAATAAAAGGTGCTATTACAATGGAAACGATAGACGTCAGTTTAATGAGGATATTCATAGAAGGACCTGAAGTGTCCTTAAAAGGATCTCCCACGGTATCCCCTGTCACCGAGGCTTTATGGGGTTCCGAACCTTTGTAATACATTTCACCGTTGATTTCCACACCTTTTTCAAAGCTTTTTTTCGCATTGTCCCATGCACCGCCTGCATTATTTTGGAAAATTCCCATCAGCACACCTGAAACGGTAACACCCGCCAACATGCCGCCCAAAACTTCATGACCAAAAAGGAACCCTACTACAATAGGAGAAAGCAAAGCAATGGCTCCAGGAGCGACCATTTCCCGAATGGAAGCCTTGGTAGAGATTTCCACACATTTCTCGTAATCCGGCTTTTCGGAATAATCCATGATACCCGGACGCTCCTTAAATTGTCTTCTTACCTCATTCACCATGTCCATGGCCGCCCTACCTACTGCCGCGATGCACAATGAGGAAAAGATAAAGGGTATCATGGCCCCTACAAATAATCCGGACAAAACATCTGCTTTATAAATATCAATGGTGGAAATTCCGGAAATACCTACATAAGCAGCAAATAGCGCCAATGCCGTCAGGGCAGCCGAAGCAATGGCAAAACCCTTGCCTGTGGCAGCAGTGGTGTTTCCTACAGCATCCAAAATATCTGTTCTTTCCCGCACCTCTTTGGGAAGTCCGGACATTTCCGCAATTCCCCCGGCGTTGTCGGCTATGGGGCCAAAGGCATCAATGGCCAGCTGCATGGCCGTAGTGGCCATCATGCCTGCTGCTGCAATGGCTACACCATACAGTCCGGCGGCCATATAGGAAGTAAAAATCCCACCTGCCAAAACCAGAATGGGCATCACCGTGGATTGCATGCCCACAGCCAATCCACCGATAATATTGGTGGCATGACCGGTAGAGGACTGCCTGATGATGGAATTCACCGGCCTCCTTCCAATGGCTGTATAATATTCTGTGATGATGCTCATCAATGCTCCTACAATCAAACCGATAAATACCGCTCCAAAAACCCCCATTTTCGTAAAGGCAATGGAATTATCCCTGATCATTATCAAATCGCCATCCGGAAACATATAATCAATTACAAAATAAGACGCCGCTACCGTCAAAATGATGGATATCCAATTACCCCGGTTCAAGGCCGCCTGTACACTTCCTGTTTCGGATTTGATTTTCACAAAGAGGGTTCCCACGATAGAAAATATCAATCCCATGCCTGCGATCACCAAAGGCAATAAAATGGGGGCAATGCCACCAAATTCATCGTTGCTGATAATTTCTCTTCCCAAAACCATAGAAGCCAAAATCGTCGCCACATAAGACCCAAACAGATCAGCACCCATGCCTGCGACATCGCCCACATTGTCCCCTACGTTGTCGGCAATGGTGGCTGGATTTCTCACATCATCTTCAGGAATACCTGCTTCCACTTTTCCAACCAAGTCAGCACCCACATCGGCAGCTTTGGTGTAAATTCCTCCACCAACTCTGGCAAACAGGGCAATCGATTCTGCTCCCAAAGAAAACCCGGCCAATACTTCCAAAGCAGTTTCCATTTCATGGCCATTGACGTTACCACCCGAGGATAATACGAATACATTATAAAAAATAATGAACAGGCCTCCCATCCCCAAAACAGCCAGTCCTGCCACACCCAGTCCCATAACGGTTCCTCCTGTAAAAGAAACATTGAGGGCTTTGGCAAGGCTTGTTTTGGCTGCTTCCGTGATCCTTACATTGGATTTTGTAGCAATTCTCATCCCTAGGTAACCCGCAAAGGCGGACAAAACCGCTCCAATAATAAAGGAAACTGCAATAACGGGACTTGAATGCTCCAAAAGTGTCCCTGACCATCCCAAGATGATGGCAGCAATTACCACAAAATAAAACATCACCTTCCATTCTGCCCTTAAAAATGACATGGCCCCCTTGGCAATATAACTTGCCAAGTCCACCATATTTTGATCGCCACTGGGCTGTTTATTTATCCAAGCTGATTTAATCGCCATCACCACCAGTCCAACAATGCCCAAAAAAGGCACCAAATAGAGAAATAATTGTTCCATATCAATTTTTAAAAAGAATCTTTAAATTTTTTAATTCGACAAATATATTATTATTCCTATTGCTTTCAAGAAAGAAACATCAAAAGATGTCAGGTTTAATCCTATAATGGGCAATTGAATAGCCTATTCACGATTTTCTAATTAAAGAAACGCATGAATTTGATGTTCCCGGACAGACAAAAAATGATTTTTAACCCGGAATATTAAATAAATATTAATGACAGGAGGTTCTATAATAATTATGGAAAACAGAAATGATGAAAGCTGCAAAACAGGATTTTATACTGAGCTGCTCTACCGCTTGCATTATTTTCTAAAAAAATCATAAAAATTAAACCAGCTGTAAAAAGTAGCTAATGGTAATGGATTACCCATTAGAAAGAAATGTAACTCCCTGTTTTGTTGTCTGTTAACAAATGCGGTAACCTACACGATGAGATTTTTTCCTGCAAACACCTCCTTACTTACCTTTCAAATTTGGTCGAATGGAAAAAGTACTATTGCATTATAAAGGTTTAAATAAGATATTTAAGATCAAATTTTAGTTATAAAGATTGAAAATAGTATGAGACACATAAGTTATTTGTTCCTGTTAACCTTTATCTTTTTGGGGTTAATATCCTGCAAAGAGGATAAATATCCTGGCCCTTTAAGTCCGGAGGAATCCATTAAAACTTTTGATTTACACGATGATTTCGAAATAGAGGTTTTTGCTTCAGAGCCGCATATTGTGGACCCAGTGGATTTGGTTTTTGATGAAAGGGGTAACGCATATGCCATAGAAATGCCCGATTACCCTTATAAACCTGAGCCTGGGGAAGGAAGAGGAATTATAAAAAAATTAACCGACTCGGATGGAGACGGCAGAGTTGACCAATCCAGCAGTTTTGCAGAAGGAATACCCGATGCAACCAGCTTAATGCCCTGGAAAGGTGGACTGCTGGTAACTTCAGCACCCCATATTTATTATCTTAAAGACACCGACGGGGACGGAAAAGCTGATGTTAAAGAAGCCCTTTTTTCAGGTTTTTTTGAAAACAATTCAGAGGCCCAGATCACCAACTTAAGGCTGGGTATTGATAATTGGATTTATGCGGCCAACAATGGTCAAAGGAGCCTTGTAACCTCAGCAGAGAATCCGGACAAAGAGCCTTTAAACCTACAGGGAGCGGATTTTAGGTTCAGAATGAAAGATGGTAAATTTGAGATTGAAAGTGGTACCGCACAATTTGGGCAGACTTTCGATGATTGGGGAAACAAATTCTTTACCCAAAATACCCTGCACATTCAGCAGGCGGTTATTCCCAGGAGATACCTTGAAAGGCATGGTCACCTTTCCAGCAAGGCTGTAAACCACAATATTTCTGATCATGAGTTGGAGATGTTTCAAATGACACCTCCACCCTATTGGAGGGCTGAGCGGACCAGCAGACGGAACCAGCAATACCAGGAACAAAACCTGGACAGGGTTGAATATGCGGATAAGCATTTCACCGGAGCTTCGGGTGGCACAGTTTACAATGGTGATGCTTTCCCGGAAAATTTCTATGGTGACATCTTCACAGGAGATGTCGCCGGAAATCTGGTCCATAGAGATCAAATAATTCCAGATAAAAACGGTCCTACATTCATCGCAACAAGGGCCCCCGAAGAAAAAAATCAGGAATTTCTGGCTGCTACGGATTCCTGGTTCAGACCGGTGGGATTTAATGTGGGTCCGGATGGCTTCCTTTACCTGGTGGATTTTTATCGGCAGCACATAGAAACTCCTGTTTCCATCCCTGATGACCTAAAAGAAGAAATGGACTTTATGAATGGTGAAAATCACGGCCGGATATTCAGGATTCTGCCAAAAGGCAAAGACGGAAAAGCAATAGCCAACATTGATTTCTCTGTTTTCACTTCCTCGGAATTGGTGGGATTGTTGGCCCATCCCAATGGGTGGTGGAGAACCACAGCCCAAAGGCTGATACTGGAAGATCCAAAAGAGGATATGATCCCAGAATTGAAAAAACTAGTGAATGATCATCCTGATGAAAGGGCAAAAGTACATGCATTATATCTTTTGGAATATATGGATGCATTGGAAGTGGAATTGGTCAAAAACGCCCTTGCAAGTGACCATGTGGGATTGGTATTAAACGCCTTGGTCCTGGCTGAAAATTTCCTTGAACTTCAGGAACAGATTGCCGAAAAAACCCAACATGCTTCCCCACAGGTGGCGCTACAGGCTATATTGAGTTTAGGTAATTTTGAGAACCAATCAGCCATTGAGGTATTGGGGCAACAGGTCCTGGAGAAAGGACAGAACAAATGGTTCAGGATAGCGATCTTAAGTTCGGAACCCGGTTCAGGTTTGGAAATGGCCAAATATTTAAAAGAAGAAAATGATTTTTTTTACAGCGAAGAGGGATGGAAAAAGGATTTTGTCAAAGAATTGTCGCATATCCTGGCAGCCAGCGGAGAGGAAGAAGCCTTGAAATCCTATATTAGTTTGATCACGGATTTCCCCCAACAATCCAATGAAGCATGGAACCAGGCCATTTTGGAAGGGCTAAAAGGCGGGATGGAAAAAAGCCCGGATCATCGTCCTGACATTGCAGCCATACTGGAAAAGTCTGACAAAAAGCCAAATGAACTGATGATGGAATTAAGTGCCTCATTATAAGCAAAAAATTTTATGAACCGAAGATTAGTATTAAAAAAATCCCTTACCCTTACTTTTGGAGTAATTGGTGGAGGTCTATTGGTTTCAGGATGCGGTAGTGAAAAACAGGAGGAATATAAACTTGAAGATATTGAGGATTGTTCGGATCTTTCCGGGTTGAGTGAAGAAGAAAAAGAGAAACGGAAAACATTGGGATACCTTGAAGAAACACCAATACAGGAAAACAATTGTGCCAATTGTCAGCTTTATCTTCCACCCTTTGGGGAAAGTAAATGTGGAGGATGCCAGTTATTTAAAGGCCCTGTAAAAGAAAATGCCTATTGTACCTATTGGGCACCAAAGCCTACAGCTACCTGATAGATATTTCTTTTTTCAATCAGTGAACTTCACCCTAAACTATTTACCACAACCTGGCCAGCGTTCCGAAAAGATGGAACGCAGGTTTTTTTTGCTGGTGAATTTTTTTGGATAGTTAACTCCCTAAAATAAACATTTTTAATATTTTTTTTGTTTCAGTAGAAGGTTAATCATATGATTTAAGATGGACAATCCCCTTATTCCTGTTTTAATTACCACTGGATTTCTTGTAGTTTATATCGTGGCCCTGACGGTAGGACTCCATACCGGATTGATTTTATTGATGTTTTCCGCCTCCCCGGTTTTGATACTTTGGATGGTATTTAAGGTCCTTAAATCCCATTTTAAATCAAAATATACTTTTGAGGAAAAATGGTATGAAGATCAATAATTGGTATTTGGCTCAATTCTTTGTAGACATTGCAATTTAAAATAATAGATGATAACGACTATATTTTAATTATGAATTGAGGTTTTTATGGGAATTGGAGGAGAATTTTTATCTTTAGTTTAATATTGATCCTCAATCCCAAAACATGAACAGATTAATAATTTTATTGGATTTTTCTCAGTACTCCCCAATATTGGTTAAGTTGGCCTTTTCCTGGAAAGAGCACTTAAATTTAAATTTGGTTTTCATTCACAAGATCCCGGGTGTAGTACCTACTCTATCGGATAGCAACAGTAGAAGACAGGTTATTGAATATGAAAAAGAACAAGCCATCAAGCAATTCAATGATTTATTGGATGGAACAGGACATCTGCCGATTGAGGTTGTCTTTATGCCGATAGAAAAGCAACTCAAACATTTCCTGGAAACTTATCTTCATCCAGAAGATATGGTCCTTTTGGGCATTAAAGGTACAGGGATGATCAAAAAAATCCTGATAGGCAGTACGGCTACAGAAATCATCAATCATTTCAATCAGATGATAATAGCTATTCCTCCTGAAGTAAAATGCAATTATCCAGAGGAACTGGTGGTAGGCGCTCATCCCAATTATCCCATCAATACAGATGCATTGAACCGTTTGTTACGTACCCTAGGCAATCAGATTGAACAGGTGGAATTAATTTCCTTTATTGCCCGCAAAGAGGATGAGGATAAAACCCAAACCTATCTGTCTGATCTAAAAAGTAAAATCAACCAAGGACCAAGGGTCGAAATCAACACATTTAAAGGTAATGATGCCTTTTCTCAGATTAAATCCTATATTTTAAAAAAACCCAAAAGTTTTTTTATCGTGCAAAAAGGTTCAAGGACCATGAGTGATATCCTGTTCCGTAGATTTTTGATCAATGACCTGGTTTATGATGGAAAAATCCCATTAATCATATTGCCCTCATGAATTGGCTTTCAACCCTGTCTGAAAATCCATTTTATGAATTTGCAATTATCCTGTTTTTTGCAGCACTATTGGGGGGATTGGGGCAATTATTGAAACAGCCCCTTATCGTCATGTTTATTGCTCTGGGAATCCTTGTTGGGCCAGCAGTGCTTGATGTAGTTAAATCCCGGGAAAATATTCATTTGTTGGCGGAAGTTGGAATTGCCATTCTATTATTCATTGTGGGATTAAAACTGGACCTACGCATCATCAGGTCAATTGGAAAAATTGCACTATTAACAGGATTAGGGCAAGTTTTATTTACATCCCTGATCGGCTATATTATAGGGATTTCATTGGGATTCCCCCCTTTGCACAGCTTTTATATTGCGGTAGCATTAACCTTTTCCAGTACGATTATTATTGTTAAACTTCTTTCCGATAAAAAAGAAATTGATAGTTTACATGGGCAAATTGCAGTGGGCTTTTTAATTGTCCAGGATATGGTTGTCATTTTGGTCATGATCGTCCTCTCCACAATAAAGCAGGATGAGGAGGCTTCAATCTTGAGATCCATAGGCACCACTTTATTATCCGGAATTGTTTTGTTTTTATTGACCCTATCGGCAATGAAGTGGGTCATTCCTAAAATCGGTGCCTTTTTGGGTAAATCCCAGGAATTATTGGTCCTATTTGCTGTGGCATGGTCAGTTACGTTGGCAACTTTAAGTGAGTTGATGGGATTTAGCGGAGAAGTAGGTGCCTTTCTGGCAGGTGTAAGTTTGGCCTCTTCCCAATTTAAAAATACCATCAGCAGCAGATTGGTTAGCTTAAGGGATTTTTTATTACTTTTCTTTTTTGTTATCCTTGGTGCCGACCTTAGCTTTGAAACCATAGGCAGTCAGGTTGGGTCCGCCCTTTTCTTTTCTTTTTTCGTATTGATAGGAAACCCTATCATCGTATTGATTATAATGGGTGCCATGGGATATAGAAAAAGGACAGCCTTCCTGGCAGGCCTAACCGTGGCACAGATCAGTGAATTTTCTTTGATTTTTGCCGGCTTGGGCCTTTCTTTAGGCCACATTACCGAAGAAACGGTTGGATTGATTACCCTGGTTGGATTGATTACCATAGGATTATCCACGTATCTTATACTTTACTCCTATCCGATCTATGAATTTCTTTCGCCTGTATTAAGGATCTTTGAAAGGAAATCGTACGATTCAGAAAGGAATTTGGAGCTAATCGGCCAAAATAAATATGATGTGATTATTATTGGCCTGGGAAGGTTTGGAAGCAAAATAGCTGAAATTCTTGACCAACATCCAACCATCAATTATTTGGGAATAGATTTTGACCCGAAAATTATCAAAACCTGGGAAAATAGAGGCAAAAACATCGCCTATGGGGATATGGAAGACCCTGAGATATTGGAACAAATCCCCTTCTCATCTTCCAAATGTGTGATCAGTACTGTAGCTGAAGTGGAACCTTCAAGGCATCTGATCAAAATGCTTCGGTCCAATCATTATTCCGGAAAGGTTTACCTTTCCGCATTGAAAGTAAAGGAAATCGACCTACTCAAAGATTGTGGGGCTGATAAAATACTGATCCCCCACCACATGGCTGCCATTTACTTTTTTAATACCTACCTAAAAAGAATTCTGGAAGATCCTTCAAGCGAAGATTACGGTTTAAGACCATAAGCAGTATCACTCCATATCAGTTCTTGTTTCAATTTTCTTATTTCAGTTTTTTCATCTATGACGATCACCTCTATACCTGCCATTTCTGCAAAATCAAGCAGCACTTCCTTAGTAATGTTTTGACTAAAGCAGGTATGGTGTGCACCACCTGCCAAAATCCAGGCTGCACACCCGGTTTTGAAATCCGGAAGCGGTTTCCACATCGTCCGTGCGACGGGAAGTTGGGGTAAATCTTTTAACGGGGCCACAGATTCCACAGCCTGTATCACCATCCTAAACCGGCTTCCCATATCCACCAGAGAGGCATTGAGGGCAGGCCCTCCCTTGGCATTAAAAACCAACCTTACAGGGTCTTCTTTCCCTCCAATACCTAAAGGATGAACTTCGCAACTTGGTTTTCCATCGGCAAGACATTCGTCGACTTCCAACATATGAGATCCCAATACCATACCCCCTCCCTCTTCAAAGTCATAGGTATAATCCTCCATAAAGGCGTTTCCTCCTGGATAACCCTGGCCCATCACCTTCATCGCCCTTACCAAAGCCATGGTTTTCCAGTCCCCTTCCCCGGCATACCCATATCCTTTGTTCATTAAACGCTGAACCGCTATGCCCGGCAACTGCCTCATTCCATGCAGGTCCTCGAATGTATTGGAAAACCCTTTATATCCCCCGTCTACCAAAAAATTTTCTAGTCCCAATTCAATCCTTGCCGCTTCAATCAGGGAATTTCTTTTTTCACCTCCCCTCTTTAATGCCCCCACTAGGTCATATAACATTTCATATTGATCCACCAATGCAAATATTTCCCGGTCCTCCACTTTTTGGATGCAGGAGACCAGGTCACCTACGCCAAAGGTATTGACTGAAAAACCAAATTTAATTTCGGCTTCCACCTTGTCTCCTTCAGTTACCGCCACATTCCTCATGTTATCTCCAAACCGTACAAACTTTGCCCCCTGCCAATCCTGCCATCCACGGGCCGCCCTTGCCCAGTCAAGAATTTGATGGTGAACTTCAGGATCTTCCCAATGGCCTACCACCACTTTCCGCCTTATTTTCATCCTAGTACAGATAAATCCAAATTCCCGATCTCCATGGGCACTTTGATTGAGGTTCATGAAATCCATATCCATTGAATCCCAGGGGATGGATTTATTAAATTGGGTATGTAAATGGAGCAAAGGTTTGGAAAGAATTTTCAGACCGTTGATCCACATCTTGGCCGGCGAAAAGGTATGCATCCAAGTGATGATACCCATACAATTTGGATGGTTGTTTGCCGCAGAACATACCTGACTGATTTCCTCAGCCGTGGTGACTATTGGTTGATATACAATGTTGGCCGAAATTATTTCCGAGGCACTCAACCTCTCCGCAATTATCTGGGCATGCCGGGCAACTTCCTTTAAAATAGCCTCGCCATACAGGTGCTGACTGCCGGTGATTAACCAAATCTCATGTTGTATCATGCTTTTCATGGTAGGGGGTTGTAATTTATGCTCATAATTATACCTTATATTTCAATTTTAAAAATAATCGATAAGGAAATACAGTTATTTCCCTCTTTCAAAAGATGGGTGAGGCAGAATAACAGGTAATTTTTTTTGCCTTTTATTCATCTCTTGGAAATAAAAATCCTCAAAAAGGGTATATATAAGGTGTAAAAGCCAACTTCATGAGCGCTGATTTAGGAATTTGGGGTAATTTTTAATTTATTGACGGTGATTTTGATGCTTTAAAATGAAAAGATCTTTGTGAATACCATTAATTTTAGGTTTAGATTTCACCTCAACAATGCCCGGACAGGATTTTGTACCAGACTGAAAGGGCTGATTCTGAAGGGGCGCTTAACCCTAAGAAAGCATAACTTAAACTGACGAAGTTTCTCCAAAATTAAACAACTAATAATGAATAAATTTAAGGAACTGAAGAGAATTTGTTTTGAAGCCAATATGGAATTGCCCAGACTTGACCTGGTTGTTTACACTTTTGGAAATGTCAGTGCAGTGGACCGAAAAAACGCAGTTTTTGCCATCAAACCAAGTGGTGTGCCCTATAAGGAATTGAAAGCAGAAGACATTGTAATTGTAGATTTTGACAACCAGGTTGTAGAAGGGAAAATGAGGCCCTCCTCTGACACCAAAACGCATGCTTTTCTTTATAAGAATTGGGGAAATATAGGAGGCATTTGCCATACCCATTCCACCTATGCGGTGTCCTGGGCTCAGGCACAGATGGATATTCCCATTTTTGGCACTACCCATTCCGATCACACTACCAGAGACATTCCCTGTGCCCCTCCTATGTCAGATGCATTGATAGCCGGAGATTATGAACACATGACCGGCCAACAAATTCTGGATTGTTTGGCAGAAAAAAACATTTCCCATGAAGAAGTAGAAATGGTACTGATCGGAAATCATGGACCGTTTACCTGGGGGAAAGATGCCCAAAAAGCCGTTTACAATAGCCGGGTTCTGGAAGAAATCGCTAAGATGGCTTACCTTACTTTGCAGATCCATCCCAACGCACCCAGGCTGAAGAACGCGCTCATTCAAAAGCATTACGAAAGAAAACACGGAAAAGGGGCTTATTATGGCCAGGAGGGCTGTTAAGGCATATCTCTTACTATTCTAAAAATAAAAACCTCCGGGGCAATGCCCCGGAGGTTTTAACACTTAAAAAACCACCAACCTTTAATTAAATCTGATCAACTAATCTTACGAAAAATCATATTTAATTTATCTGCCAATAAATACATGACAGGTACTATTACTAACGTTAAAAAGGTCGCAAAGGTTAGACCAAATATTACAGTCCAAGCCATTGGTCCCCAGAAATCTGCATTGTCGCCCCCTATATAAAAGTGGGGATCGAAACTGGAAAACAATCCCTGAAAATCAATATTCATTCCAAGGGCTAAAGGTATCAAGCCCAAGACGGTCGTAATCGCCGTAAGCAATACCGGCCTTAACCTGATTTTACCACCCTGAATAATACTGTCCAAAAGATCTTCATTCGACAAATATCCATCCTCGGGTATAGCCAGTTCCTCTCTCCTTCTCATTCGAACCAGATTGGTGTAATCGATGAGGACAATGGCATTGTTAACGACCACACCAGCCAGTGATATGATCCCGATACCCGTCATAATGATTACAAAATCCATGTTGAATATCACCAGCCCCAAAAATACCCCGATGGTACTGAATACCACAGAGGCCATGATGATAAAAGGGGTGGTTACTGAATTAAACTGCGCAACTATGATCAGAAATATCATAGATATGGAAATAATCAGGGCCCTGAACAAAAACTCCGCAGACTTGGCCTGCTCCTCCTGTTCTCCCGTAAACTTAACCGAAATATCTTCCGGCATTTCAAAATCCTGCATTTCGGTCTTGATCTGATTGTTGATTTCAGTGGCATTGTACCCGTCATTCACATTGGAAGAAAGGGTGATCACCCTATCCAAATCCTTCCTTTTCACAGAGCCATACGTAGAGCTGAATTCAATTTCCGCCACCGATGAAATCGGAATTTCCTTGAGGTTGCCGAATTTATCCCTGAAACTTATCTTTTTGTTCATCAATGCATCAATATCATACCTGAACTCCTCCGCCAGCCTTAACATTATAGGGAAATCATCCTCTCCCTCTTTGAATTTGGAAACTTCCAATCCAAATAAGGCTGTACGCAGTTCATTGGCAATGGTCACCGTGGATAATCCAAACCTTCTGGCTTTTTCTCTGTCAATATCGATGATCAATTCCGGGTTACCCAATTCAAGGTCCGATTTCAACTCCTCTATTCCCTCTATATTGGATTCAATGATATGTTCCCTAAGCCTGTTGACATTTACTATCAAGTTTTCGAAATTTTCCCCACTTACCTCAATATTGATCGGTTTGCCTACGGGCGGTCCGTTTCTTTGCTTATCCACGATGACCAAAACTCCTGGATAGCCTTCCGCCAAATCGCGGATTTCCTCCATGATGTCATTGGTATTGATACCATTTCTGAATTGATATTCCACAAACCCTATGGTAATTTTGGCTTTATGGGGGGTAGATGCCTGGCTTGGACCCTCCAAAGGATTTCCTGTGCCTTCTCCAATTTGG
This sequence comes from Cyclobacteriaceae bacterium, assembly GCA_040905165.1. Classification (GTDB taxonomy): domain Bacteria; phylum Bacteroidota; class Bacteroidia; order Cytophagales; family Cyclobacteriaceae; genus Cyclobacterium. Next base: position 20,285 of record JBBDSA010000055.1, read on the forward strand.
GTAATCACCGATTCAATTACCTCTTTATTTGGATCCAGGACTTTAAAGAGATCGTCTTCCAAGGTTTGGAGAAAAGCGTTGGTCGCTTCAATATCCGTTCCGATTGGTTTTTCAACAAATATATTGATCAATGCAGGCTGGTTGTCCGGGAAAAAGAGGATTTTCGGAGCCCTTATTCCCAATAACACCACCGATAAAAACAATAATAAAACAGTGCCGCCTAAATAGTAGTAAGGCGTGCGACCTTTAAGTGCCCTGTATAAAGTCCTTTCATAAAAATTTTCCAGTTTAACCAAAAACACGTTCTGAAACCATTTGATGGCTTTTCTTAAAACAAAAACATTGAATACGGTCAAAAGGGCCCCGAGGAGCAATAGATTACCAAGGGAAGTCCAAGCCAGAAAATAGCATACAATGGCCAGAAAAGTCAATACTGTGGCAACGATCATGGGTTTTTGAACAGGCTTCTTCATTTCCACCTCCTGGACTTTCATGTATAAGGCTGTCAAAACCGGATTGATCACCAAAGCCACAAAAAGTGAAGAAGAAAGTACAATGATCAGGGTGATGGGCAGGTATTTCATGAATTCCCCAATGATATCATCCCAAAATGCCAATGGTAAAAACGCGGCCAAAGTCGTGGCGGTGGAGGTAATAATCGGCCAGGCTACCTCTCCCACTCCTTCTTTCGCTGCCCTTACCGCAGATTTCCCTTCCTGCATGAGTCGGTAAACATTTTCTACCACCACAATACCGTTATCCACCAACATGCCCAAGGCCAGTATCAGGGAAAAAAGGACCATCAGGTTCAATGTTACCCCCAGGGAATTCAATATTAAAAAAGAAATGAACATGGAAAGGGGAATGGCAATCCCCACAAAAAGCGCATTCCGAAAGCCCAAAAAGAACATTAAGACCAAAATCACCAATATCACGCCTGATACAATGCTGTTTTCAAGGTTATCCACCTGAGACCTGGTCACCTTGGATTGGTCATTGGTAATGGTAACTTCCAGATCATTTGGAAACCTGTTGGTTTTCACCCTTTCAATCAAATCTTTGATTTTATCAGAGGCATCCAATAAATTTTCACCACTCCGTTTTACCACATTGATGGTCACGACAGGAAGCTTATTGCTTCTGGCATAACTTTCTCTCTCTTTATAGGTATCCTCGATGGAGGCAACATCCCTCAAATAAACGATTTTTTGATTTTCGGTTTTTACGATAATGTCCTCCATATCCATGGGGTCCTTGAATTCACCGGTAATCCTAAGTGTCCTTCGGAAATCACCACTCAAGAGATTCCCTCCTGAAATCGTCACATTCTCATCAGAAACAGCACTTGAAATATCTGAAAAGGTGACCCCCATGGCTTCCATTTTATACAGATCCGCATTAATTCTGATTTCTCTTTCTATGGTACCCCTCAGTTCCGCTTTGGAAATTTCTGAAAGTTTCTCTATTTCATCTTCAAGGTATTCCCCAAATTTTTTGAGCTCCTGTTCCGTATAATTTCCCGAAATATTTACGTTCATGATGGGGAAATCCGAAGTATTGATTTCCAGGACATCCGGATCCCTGTCCAAGTCGGTTGGCAATTCACTTTTCGACTTGTCCACGGCATCTTTTACATCCTGGAGCGCCTTCGAAATATCCACATTTGGGTTGAATTCCACCACGATGGAAGAAAAATCCTGGATGGAAGTAGAAGTGACGTCTTTAAGGTTATTGATGGATTTTAATTCCTTTTCTATCGGTCTGGTAATCAAATTTTCCATATCCACAGGAGAATTGCCCGGGTAAGCGGTGCCCACATATACGGTTGGGATCACAATTTCCGGAAAACTCTCTTTGGGCATGGTTTTATAGGCAAACAAACCCAAAAATGTAATGATGAGGGTAAGGATCACCACGCTGGTACGGTTGTCTACCGACAGCGAGGAAATCCCAAATTCCCTGATCAGGCCTTTTTTCTTTTCTTCCTGTAATGACATATTAATTAGGCTGATATGTTTATACTAAAATTATCTCCAACTTCACGGAATCCTTTGTCTATCAGGGTTTCGCTACCATCAAGGCCCTTCAGAATCTCGGTTTTCTCATTAAAAGTCATACCCCTTTCCACATACCTCTTTTTAGCCGTTTCTTCCTCCACCACATATACATAATTCCCCTTATTATCCTGAAGAATCAGATAAGTCGGCACCATTACTGCATCCGCATTATTATAATCCTTTATGTTCAGAACAGATATCATATTAGGCTTGACATTTTCCATTTTAGGAAGAAATACTTCCACCTTAAAAGTCCTGTTATCTGGATTGATGATCCTACCAATGGCGGTCACTTTGGTTTTAAACTGCTTGTTGATAGAGGGAAAACTAATATTTACAGAATCTCCCCGGTTGAGAATACCAATGTACCTTTCAGAAATATCCCCTTCAATAAACAAATCATCCTCCCCTACAAAATTAACAATGGAAGAACCGGGCTGAACCAACTCCCCTGCTCGCACGATAAGGTTTTCAACTGTTCCGTCAAACGGGGCCCTTATGGTGGCCCTATCCTTTTGAACCTGCATTGAAGCCAGACTTTTTTGCAGGGTTTCCATCCTGTTCTTGGCTTCCAGGTATTGGATTTCTGTCCCTATTTCCTGATTCCAAAGCCTTTCCTGTTTCTCAAATACAGTAGCGGCCAATTCCAGTTGTTTTTCTATCTCCTCCATGTTCCGGTCAGAAGCCTCAGCATCAATACGGACCAATACCTGGCCCTTTCTTACCGACATGCCCTCTCTGGCCACCACTTCCTCCACTCTTCCGGATACTTCTGAACTGATGTTTACATTTTTCTTGGACAGTACCGACCCGGTTACTTCCACAAAATGTTCAAAAGTCCCCGTTTCTGGCGAAATGGTGGTCACTAAAACGGATTTCCTTTGGTTAGACCTGAATTCCGGATCAAGGGAGCCTATTTCATTTTCTAACTCGGCAATCTTTTCCTTTAAGGCCACTGCCTCAGATTTGTATTCATTCAATTGGTTCTTTTTGGCATCCAAATCATCTGTTTCCTGATTGCAGGAAACCATCCAAAAAAACAATGCAATGGTCAAAAATTTGATTGTATTTTTCATATTATGGTTGGTATCGACTGTTTTATTTTAAAATTCCAAGTGCCTTTTCTAAATCCACTTTTGCGATCAGGGCGTCGTAAAGGGCGGCGTAATAGTTGGTTTCTGCTTCTTTTAAATCAGCATCTGCTTCTACCACTTCAAAATTCGACCCGACGCCTTCCTTGTATTTGATATTGGTCATGTCAAATACCTCTTTGGCCAGTAACCTGTTTTCTTTTTGTACCTCCAAAGCTTTAAGACTGTTGGTCAGCGTTGCTTTGGCTTGGTATTCTTCCAGTTTTATATTTTGAAGGGTGTTAAACTTCAGGTTTTCCAATTGTCTGATCTGCAACCTGTTGCTTTGGATCACATAACTCTTCCTTAACCCATCAAAAATGGGGATGGTTAGCCGTAACCCTACAAATGAAGAGGAAAACCAACGGTCTGCCTGGTAAACATTTCTGAAATCCTTCGCACCGGTAACCCGCTGAAAAGTTCCGAAGGCTGAAAAATTGGGGATGTATTGAACCTGATTGTTTTTTAAATCCAATGTCGCCAATTCAATATTTTTCTCAAGCTGATATATTTCCACCCGATTGAGCATATCCGCTTCCAAGGTGGAATAAAAACCGTTTTCCCCATTACTGTATTCCTGAAGAGATTCCACCAATACAAGATCCAACTCCAAAGGCATTCCCATCTGTATTTTCAATAAATACCTGCTCACCTGCGTGGCGGTGGTGGCTTTGTCAAAATCGGTCTGAAGATTATTATATTGCACCTTTATTCGGGAGACATCCAATTTTTCAACAAAACCTTCTTTATAAAGCGCCGTGGTTTCGGTAAGCAACTGATCCAATCTATCCAGGTTAGCGGCAACCAACCTGCTGCGTTCTTCATTTACCAATACCGTGAAATACGCCTTTTTTACCCCTTCGATAACGTCAATTTCTGCTTTTTCTTTGTCATAATCAGTTAAATCCCTTAAGGTTTTAGCAGCCTTAAGTCCTACAAAATAACTGCCGTTAAAAATCATCTGCTCTATGGTAGTCGTTAAACTGGATTGATAGTTTACAGCAAATGGGATCACGGTAACATCACTAGGCGTCTCATCCGGCGGTGGGGCGCCATCCCCGTCTCCATCTTCATCTCCCCCTCCAATAAACGATCCTGCCTCTGCATCCAAGATAATCAAGGGAGGTTGCAGATTTTTGGTTAACTCCAGGGTACTGTTGATCTGGGGAAGTCCCTGCGATTTTTGTTCCCCTATCGTAGCCTTTGAAATCAAGGTTTCCAAATGGGCATTTTTAACATCCACGTTGTTTTCCAAAGCGTAAGCGATACTTTCGCTTAAGGTTAAAGTCACTTGCTGCGCCTGCAAGGGAATCAATCCAACCCCAATAAAACAAGCCATCGAAAAGAGGAGTATCTTTTTAAAATTCATAAAACTGTATTTACTGTTTGTTGAGTTTGTTATAATATTTTATCCTACCCTGATCCGTAAGGATACCGTGAATAAAATGGTCTATAATTTGAAGCTGATAATCCAATAAACTGAAACTGCCTGAAGGAAATTTTCCTAAAAAAGAGGAAGTGACCTGTTCCAACCGCATAAATGCCAATATTTCAGAGTTGATTTCCTTTCTAAAATCCCCGGATAATTTACCTTTTTCCAAAATCCGGATGATCCCATTAAGGGCATGTTCCCTTTTGAAAGTTTCCAGTTTATTCCAACAAACTGGATAAAAACGTTGGATTTCATGCAATACAATAGGGTTCATTTTGGTAAACCTTTCCCTAAGATATTGAATCATGCGAAGCAAATGGTCGATAACCTCTTCCTCCATGTCCATCATCATATCAAAATTACACTCATCTTCCTTTAACGCCACTTCGAAAGCAACATTAACGAGCTCTTCTTTACTTGAAAATTCCTCATAAATGGTCTTTTTTGACACCCCTGAATTTTTAGCAATATCATCCATCGTAACTGCCCTTAACCCATAAACCAAAAATTGGTCGAGGGCTACCTGAATTATTTTCTGTCTTGTATCCAATACTTTTCTTTAATAAACTTCTTGCCAAAAACTTTGGAAACTTTAAAAAGGTTCAAAGTTTCCAAAGTTTTTTTTGGATTATTTTTGAGGTCCGGGTATTAGATTGATAAATTCCTCCAAGGGATCTATAAAACGCGTCTGGGAAATTGAAAAGGTTCCTGTTGATAAATTTCACTTTATCCTAACAACAAAACCTGAAAATGAACCACCGGAATAAAAATGCACGATATTGAACAATTTGATAATTAAAATTCCCAAAAACGGACAATTTCTATGAAAAAAAAATTAAAATGTTCCTTGATGATTTATCAAAGGTTCTTTAAAAGCAATTTTGTAACTTTGGCCCTTCTAAAAAGCTATTCCTTAATTGTATGATTTTCCTTTTTCAGTCGCTCAATAAAAATGTTTTTGTTGTTGAATCCCTACAACCTTTCTCTCCTAATGAAATTTTGAAATTAAAATGGCTTTTGGGCAATGCTTCTTTGCTCCCAGAACCTTCCTTAGAGGGGAAATACATTGGGCCCAGAAAGGAAATGATTACACCATGGTCGACGAATGCCGTTGAAATATGTCAAAACATGGGAATATCCGGGGTCCTTAGAATGGAGGAGTTCCTTCCCTGGAATGAAAATAGTTTGGTGGATCCTATGTTACAAAGGATTTATGAGGGACTTGACAAGGAGATTTTTAAAATCACCAGGCAACCGGAACCTGTGCTCAACATCGAAGATATTGGCGCTTACAATGAGGCAGAGGGTTTAGCCCTCAGTGAGGAAGAGATCAACTATCTGATAGGGGTAAGCAGAAACTTAGGAAGACCTTTGACAGATAGCGAGGTATTTGGATTTAGTCAGGTGAATTCCGAACACTGCCGGCATAAAATTTTCAATGGCACCTTCATTATAGACGGAGAAGAAAAAGAAGAGACCCTGTTCCAGTTGATAAAGAAAACTTCCAAAGCCAATCCGAACAGAATCATTTCCGCTTATAAAGACAATGTTGCGTTTGTCCGGGGTCCAAAAGCTTTCCAATTTGCCCCCAAGCGGCAAGATCAACCGGATTATTTTGAATTAACGGAAATAGACACCGTGCTCTCCTTAAAGGCCGAAACCCATAATTTCCCTACTACGGTAGAACCCTTCAATGGCGCGGCCACCGGTACGGGAGGGGAAATCAGAGACAGAATGGCAGGAGGCACCGCTTCCATACCTTTGGCAGGAACAGCTGTTTATATGACTTCCTATCCCAGAACCGCCGATCGAAGCTGGGAAAAGATAGCAGATGAAAGAAAATGGCTTTACCAAAGCCCAATGGAAATTCTTATCAAGGCCTCCAACGGAGCCAGTGATTTTGGTAATAAATTTGGACAACCGCTGATCTGCGGCAGTTTATTGACATTTGAACATACGGAAAAAGACCATTTTTGGGGTTTTGATAAAGTCATCATGTTGGCTGGAGGGATTGGATTTACCCCAGCACCCTATAGCCTCAAAAAATCCCCGGTAAAGGGAAATAAGGTTATTCTGATGGGAGGAGACAATTACCGGATAGGTATGGGCGGAAGTGCTGTTTCATCCCTTAATACGGGAGAATTGAGCAACGCTTTAGAGCTGAATGCCATCCAAAGATCCAACCCGGAAATGCAAAAAAGGGTCGCCAATGTAATCCGTGCCATGGCAGAAAGCAAGGACAATCCCGTAATTTCCATTCATGACCACGGTGCAGGTGGACACCTCAACTGCTTATCTGAGTTGGTAGAAGACACCGGAGGCACCATTTACCTGGATCAATTACCCGTAGGTGATCCCACACTTTCCGCAAAAGAATTGGTAGGCAATGAATCCCAGGAAAGAATGGGCCTGGTCCTTGATCAAAAAAATGTGGAAAGGGTCCGAAAAATAGCAGAAAGGGAGCGTGCTCCCTTTTATGAGATCGGGGAAACTACCGGAGACTTTCATTTTAAAATTATTAATTCCAAAACTGGAGAAAAACCCATTGATTGGAGCCTGAGCCATATGTTTGGGGCTTCCCCTAAAACCATCCTCAAGGACCGGAAAATCCATTTTGAATTTGAAGACCTTGATTATACAGAAGATAAATTCACTACCTATTTGGCCAATGTACTGCAACTTGAAGCGGTGGCCTGTAAAGATTGGCTGACCAATAAGGTCGATCGATCGGTTACCGGCAGGGTAGCCATGCAACAGACGACGGGAAAAATTCAATTGCCCTTAAACAATGTAGCCGTGATGTCCATGGATTACTCGGGCCAAAAAGGTATTGCCACCTCCATCGGACATGCGCCGGTTGCGGCCCTTGTCCATCCCGAAGCGGGATCACGCTTGGCCATTGCTGAGGCCCTCACCAATTTGGTCTGGGCACCCCTAGAGGAGGATATCAAAGGTATTTCTCTCAGTGCCAACTGGATGTGGCCGGCAAAAAATGAGGGTGAAAATGACCGGCTTTACAGGGCGGTAGAAGCGACCAGTAAATTTGCCATTGCCTTGGGACTCAATATTCCCACAGGTAAGGATTCCCTTTCCATGACCCAGAAATATCCGGATGGTAAAACCGTAATGGCCCCGGGCACCGTCATCATTTCCACCGTAGCAGAATGCAGGGATATTAAAAATATCGTTTCCCCTGCCCTGAAAAACCTGCCGGAGTCGGTATTGATCTACCTGGATTTTTCAGGTGATGAAGCCAAATTGGGAGGAAGCAGCTTTGCACAGACATTGCACAAAATCGGAAATGAGGTCCCTGATATCCTGGATGCCGCCTATTTCAAAAAAGCATTTGATGCCATCCAAACACTGATTCAGGAAAATGTGATCCTGGCGGGGCATGATATTTCTTCAGGAGGTTTGATCACCACCCTGTTGGAAATGTGTTTTCCCTGTTTGGATTTGGGATTCCAGGTTCATTTGGACAACCTGGATGAAAAAGACAGGATCAAAGCCCTGTTTTCAGAAAATCCCGGTGTGGTGATTCAGGTCGCTGAAAAAGATAAGGTTTTGTCCCAATTAACTGCCCTCGGCCTACAGCCAAAGCACATTGCCACAGTCAAACCATCATCCCATTGCACCTTGGAAGGGACGGATCTGGTTTTGGATATCCCGGCCTATCGAGACACCTGGTTTAAGTCTTCTTATCTATTGGATGAACAACAATCGGGTAAGGTATTGGCCAAGGCAAGGTATGACCATTATAAGCTCCAGCCCTTAGATTATACCTTTTCAAAAAATTGGAAGGGCACTTACAGTGCCTTAAATATCTCCCCAAGGAGGCCATCCCACTCAGGCATCAAAGGCGCTATTATCAGGGAAAAAGGGGTGAATGGGGACCGGGAAATGGCCTATGCCTTATGGCTCGCCGGTTTTGATGTGAAAGATGTACACATGACAGATCTGATTTCAGGCAGGGAAAATCTGGAAGATATCCAAATGCTGGTCTTTGTCGGGGGATTTTCCAATTCAGATGTATTGGGCTCTGCCAAAGGTTGGGCAGGTGCTTTCTTATACAATGAAAGGGCTAAATTGGCACTTGACAATTTTTATAAGAGAGAGGATACTTTAAGCCTGGGGGTATGCAACGGTTGTCAGTTAATGGTAGAATTAAATTTAATCCATCCCGAAAATGGGCAAACGACAAAAATGCTCCACAATGACAGCCACAAATTTGAATCGGCCTTTGTAAATGTCACCATTCCGGAAACTAATTCCGTTATGTTGGGTTCCTTATCAGGCCAAAGGTTGGGAGTTTGGGTGGCGCATGGTGAAGGAAAATTTCAACTGCCTATGGCCAAAGAAAATTACCATATTGGTATGCAATATGCCTATGAGGCCTATCCAGGCAATCCCAATGGATCTGATTATAGTGTAGCGGGAATAGCCTCCAAAGATGGGCGTCACCTGGCCATTATGCCCCATATTGAGCGTTCCCTTGCTCCATGGAATTGGCCCTATTATCCTGAAAACAGAAAGTTGACCGATGAGATCACCCCCTGGCAGGAGGCCTTTGTGAATGCCAGAATCTGGGTAGAAAAGCAAATGATATGATCCGGTTAATGGAGAAATAAAACCCGAATGACCACCGAAAGGATAACGAAACCAAATCCCCCTTTAAAAGGTAATGGCGCTAACTTAGCGTTTTTATTTATATTTTCGATATGCCCCCTGCTTT
>JBBDSA010000056.1:0-5066 GCA_040905165.1 Cyclobacteriaceae bacterium
ACAGTTGTCTTTGTCGGGGATTGGTGAAGTTTTCATTGGCCATTTCCATCATGGGCACACCCAGATAATGGATGTCTTCCCTTTTCAATTCCGCTGCCAGCTTTTTGGTACTGTCATACATCAGGTATCCCCCTGGTCTTACACTTTCCACATCCTGCTTCATACTTTGGGCGTTGACAGCGACCAGGAGATCTACTCCTTCCCGTCTGCCCAGGTAGCCTTTTTCACTTACCCTTACCTCATACCAGGTAGGCAGTCCCTGGATGTTGGAAGGGAAAATATTTTTGGGGGTAACCGGTATGCCCATCCGGAAGATGGCCTTGGCAAAAAGAAAATTGGCACTTGCAGATCCCGTTCCGTTCACATTGGCAAACCGGGCTACAAAATCATTGATCCTTGCCTCAGGGCGCTGGATCCCTTTTACTGCACTCATAAGTTTCCTGCTTTGGTTACACTATAGAAAAATTGCTTCATGTCCCATGCAGATGTGGGGCACCGCTCAGCACACAGCCCGCAGTGCAGGCAAACATCTTCATCTTTCACCATTACTCTTCCGGTTTTCAAGGTATTTGAGACCAGAATATCCTGGGATTTGTTCTCTGCCGGCACCAATAATTTTTGTCTCAATTGATCTTCATCCTCCTCATTGAGGGTGAATGTAATGCAGGAGGTGGGGCATATGTCCATACAGGCATCGCATTCTATACACCTGTCCTCGGTAAATTCGGTCTGTACATCACAGTTAAGGCATCGCTGGGCTTCTTTAAATCCGGTAGGCATGTCAAATCCCAGTTCCACTTCCCGCTTCCGGTCCAGCAATGTGATGGATTTATTGGCCTGGGGGACGAGGTACCTCTGATCAATCGCGATCTGGCTGTCATAACTCCACTCATGGATACCCATTTTGGTACTGAACAGCTTGGTGTAGGGAGCAGGTCTTTTGGTAATGTCCTTTCCTTCACACATCAAATGAATGGAAACGGCAGCTTGGTGCCCATGAGCGACCGCTGTGATTACATTTTCCGGCCCAAAGGCGGAATCCCCACCGAAAAATACCTTTGGATGGGTGGACTGAAAAGTCAATTTGTCCACCACGGGCATTTCCCATTCGTTGAATTCCAGTCCCAGATCCCTTTCTATCCAGGGAAAACTGTTTTCCTGACCGATCGCAATGAGTACTTCATCCGCTTCAACGAATACATCGTCTTCTCCTGTAGGAAGCAATTGCCTTCTTCCACGATCATCATATATGGCCTTTACTTTCTGGAACTTCATGCCTATCAATTTACCGTTTTTTACCTCAAAGCTTAAAGGTACGTGGTTGTCCAGGATGTCAATGTCCTCATGCATGGCATCTTCCTTTTCCCAGGGTGAGGCTTTCATTTCTTTGAATGGACTGCGGACCACCACCTTTACACTTTCTCCTCCCATTCTTCTGGAGGTTCGGCAACAATCCATGGCGGTATTGCCCCCACCCAAAACGATTACCTTTTTCCCGATTTTTTCCACATGTTCAAAGGCGACGCTGGCCAGCCATTCTATGCCGATATGAATATATGGATCGGCTTCTTTTCTTCCCGGTAATTTTGGCAGATCACGGCCTCTGGGAGCTCCCGTCCCTACAAATACCGCATCATAGTTTTTTTCCAAAACGTTTTTCAGGCTATCGACATAGGTCATGAACTGGGTGTGGATGCCAAGGTCAAGAATGTAATTCACCTCTTCGTTCAAGACTTCTTCAGGTAAGCGAAAGGCTGGGATTTGACTGCGCATCATTCCTCCTCCGGCAATCTGTTCATCAAAAAGGTGGATCTCATAACCCAGGGGCGCCAAATCCCTGGCTACGCTCAAGGATGCCGGTCCACCGCCAATGAGGGCAATCTTTTTGCCGTTGGAGGTAAATGGCCCTTGGGGCATTAGGGATTTTACATCTCCTTTATTGTCCGCAGCTACCCTTTTCAGCCTGCAGATGGCCACCGGCTCCTCTTCTACCCGTACCCTTCGGCAGGCGGGTTCACATGGCCTGTCACAGGTCCGGCCCAATATTCCGGGAAAAACATTGGATTCCCAGTTGATCATGTAGGCTTCCGTGTATTTTTCTGCGGCTATCTTTCTGATGTATTCGGGTACGGGGGTGTGGGCAGGACAGGCATATTGACAGTCCACCACCTTGTGGTAATACTCCGGATTTTGGGTATCTGTAGGTTTCATTGTTATTTTGGGTTATTACCTTGCTATTGCTATTCATTGAATTCGTTCACCGAATAATTTTACAAAATATATACGGGAATGCAAATTATTGCCCAACAATTTTGATTTCTTCTTCCCCACAGATGAAATTGAGTAGGTGTAATTTTGATGGAATGCCTTAATTTTTCTTAGTTTTGCCCTTTAAGCAAGACGAATTTCCAGGTGAATAAAGAGGATTGGAACCAATTGTTAAAAGACAGGGTGCCTGAAAAGGCCTTCAATTATTGTTATGCGCTTTGGGAGGAAGAGCCTTTTGCCTTTGCCATTTCCCGCTCAAGAAACTCAAAATTAGGTGATTTCAGGTACCGGTCAGACCGGAATATTCAAAAAATCACCATCAATCATGACCTCAACCCTTATCAGTTTCTGATTACTTTCATACATGAGGTAGCCCATCACAGGGTGTATAGTCGGTATAAAACCAGTACAAAACCCCACGGTCTGGAGTGGAAAAGCACTTTTCGGTTTTTGATGAGTCCTGTTTTGCACGACAGGGTATTTCCGAAAGATATCCTTATACCCTTGAGGTTGCACATGATTAACCCAAAAGCCAGTACAGGTGCTGATTTTTTCTTGATGAAGGAACTGAAAAAATATGATGCAGCAAAAGGAAATGATGCTGCCCTATTGTTGGGTGATTTAAAAATCGGTAGCCGATTTGAATTGAAGGCGAGGATTTTTCTGAAATTGGAGACCAGGCGTACCAGGGTGTTGTGCAAAGAAGTGGCCACAGGAAAGCGCTTCCTGATATCCAGTCACGCGGAAGTGGAAAAGCAGGATTAAACGTCCTTTTCTGCCAAATAATTTCCTAAAGCAAAATTGATCAGGTCTGAAATTTTCTGCGTAGGGATGGGTGAAAAATCATTTTGAGCGGGTAGATTTTTCGGGAATTTTGGTGGATTTTTAAATTTTGGAATCCTGTAACTGCTAGGAAATCAGTTTTTCAGGTATTTTGGTTTTGGCATTAATGCCCAAGGTCCTTAGTTTTTCCGCCTGCGATACCAGATTCCCTTTGCCGGTTTTGAGTTGTTTTAATGCCAATTGATAACTATCCTGTGACTTTTCCAGGTTTTTCCCAATATCCTCCAGGTTTCCTAAAAATGCGGCAAATTTATCATACATTCTTCCTCCCCGCTCCGCAATTTCCATCGCATATTTGCTTTGGTCCACTCGGATCCACAGGTCTTTGATCATTTTGAGGGCGGCGATAAGGTTGCTGCTGCTGATCAGGAGTACCCTCTTTTTATACGCGTATTCCCAGATTTGTGGATCGCCCTGAAGTGCGGTAATGTAGGCGGCCTCCAATGGGATAAACATGATGACAAAATCCAATACTTTGGAATAGGCCTCGTATTGTTTGGAGGATAATTGGTCAATATGGGTTTTAATGGCTTTCAAATGGGCATTTAAATCGGCTTTTTGAGTGGACTCCTCCGTGCCGGAACAATATCTTTCGTAAGCCATCAGGGAAATTTTGGAATCGACGATTACTTTTTTGTTGTCCGGGTAATGGATGATGACGTCGGGTTGCATTTTTTTGCCATCCATACCCAGTATGGGTTGGCCTGCCTCATCTTTCAGAAATTCCTGAACGCTGTAATGCCTGTCTCTTTCCAGCCCTGAATGCTGCAGGATGGTTTCCAGTATCGCCTCTCCCCAATTGCCCCTGATTTTGGAATTTCCCTTTAGCGCATTGGTCAGGTTTTTGGCTTCCTGGCTGATCTGTTGGTTTAATTCTGCCAATTCCTTTACTTTTTTTTCCAGGGAAAACCGCTCTTTGGATTCCATGGAATAGGTTTCCTGAACCTGTTTTTTAAATTCAGCCAGGTCTTTTCCCAAGGGATCAAGGATTTTTCCGATGTTTTCCTGGTTTTGCAGGGAAAATTTCCTGGATTTTTCTTCCAATATTTTGTTGGCCAATAATTCGAATTCTTTTTGGAACTTTTCTCCCACTTTTTCCAGCTCTTGTTTTTGAAATACCAGTTTTTCATTGAGGTAATGAAGCTGGTTGGTAAGCGTGTTTTTTTCTATGGTCAATTGGTATTTTTCCTGTTCCAGTTTTTTATATTCCAAAGCCTGGTTTTCTGATAGGGCCAGTTGGCGTGCATGGTTTTCCTGAAGGGTGCTGTATTTTTCCTTTAAATGCTCCTTTTCGAAAAACAGCTGATGGTTGGTTTCTTGGATACCGGAGCATTTTAGGTTGGTCTGACGCAGGCTTTTTGCCATCCAGGCCAGGACCAGCGTCAATAATGCCAAAAGTATACCGATTCCAATATCCATTATAAAAGTTTTAGGGCTTATCCGTTTCTTTGGCGGATGGCTTCATAGATGATGATTCCGGTGGCCACAGATACGTTGAGACTTTCTATCTGGCCATGTATGGGAATTTTCACAAATTCATCGCAAAGTTCCATTAATTCCTCAGAGACGCCGTCTTCTTCTGATCCGATAACCAGTACCGTGGGTAGGGTAAGATCTGCATCATACATTTTTCTGTCCGTTTTTTCTGTCACCCCCACCACATGGAGCCCTGATTTTTTCAGATCCTTCAATGCATAGTAAAGGTTCCTTTCCCTGCTTACAGGAAGGAAATTTAAAGCGCCTGCCGAAGTTTTTACCGCATCGGAATTGATTTGGGCACTGCTCTTTTCAGGGATGACGATGGCATGTACCCCGGCCACTTCCGCTGTTCTCGCAATGGCCCCAAAATTTCTGACATCAGTTATCCGGTCCAACATCAGGATAAGTGGAGATACACCTTTGGCGTAACAGCCATCTATGACATTGTCCAGGGAGGCATAGGCGATCGAGGAAAT
>JBBDSA010000057.1:0-28588 GCA_040905165.1 Cyclobacteriaceae bacterium
GCAGAACAAGAAGCCGCCAAAATAGCTTGCGAAAAACTCCAATTGATATTTTAATCGTCACCCTGTTTTGGATTTAATTTAAAACTTATGCCCTTATTCCATATTGCCTGTGCCACCTTAAATCAAACCCCCTTAGACTGGGAAGGCAATTTAAACAATATGATGCAGGCCATCCATTTGGCCAAAGAAAAAAAAATTGAATTGCTATGTTTTCCCGAACTAAGCATAACCGGTTATGGAAGTGAGGACCTTTTTTTAAGCATGTGGTACCCAAAAAAGGCAATGGACTATGTCCTCAAGCTTTTGCCATTCAGCCAGGGCATCACCATCTGTGTCGGCCTCCCCTGCCGATTAAAAAACAAAATCTACAATTGCATCGCTGTTTTGGAAGACAATCAGATCAGGGGGATTGTACCCAAACAGTTTCTGGCCATCGATGGGGTACATTATGAATGCCGTTGGTTTACACCCTGGAAATCCGGGGAATGTACTACTCTTTCCATCATGGATGTTTCGGTTCCATTTGGGGACATGGTATTTGAAAAAAAAGGTATCCGTTATGGATTTGAAATATGTGAGGATGCCTGGAGGGGAAATGACAGACCTGGCTATTTTTTAAAGGAAAAAAAGGTCGATCTCATCTTCAATCCCAGCGCAAGCCATTTTTCCATGGGCAAAAGTAAATTGAGGGAAGAACTGGTAAGGAATAGTTCTAAATCCCTTAATGTCACTTATTTTTATGTCAATCTTTTGGGAAATGAGAGTGGGAGAATGATTTTTGACGGAGAAATTCTATTGGCACGGAAGGGTAAGCTACTGATAAAAAATCCATTGCTTTCTTTTAAAGATTATCAATTGATCTCCTTTCAAATGGCAGAAGATGATGCTGCTCCAGGCATAGCCACTGCTCATTCAAAAAATCAAGAATTTGCCCAGGCCACCTCTTTGGCTTTATTTGATTATTTACGGAAAAGTAAAAGCCAGGGATTTGTCCTTTCCCTCAGCGGAGGAGCCGATTCCTCCACCATCGCAGTGTTGGTGGCAGAAATGGTAAGAAGAGGTGTAAAGGAATTGGGAACACCTGTATTTCTGAAAAAGATAAACCGAAGCGGTGACATTGATCCCAAAAGCACCAAGGAGGATATTGTCAGGCATCTATTTACCACGGCCTACCAGGGAACCAAAAACTCTTCGGCATCCACATTGGAGAGTGCCAGGATGCTGGCCAACAGTATAGGTGCCAGGTTCCACCATTGGACCATAGATGAGGAAGTAAGCTCATATACAGGCAAGGTAGAAGCCGCATTGGGAAGAAAGTTGAATTGGGAGGAGGATGATATTGCCCTCCAAAATATTCAGGCCAGGGCAAGGTCTCCCATCATATGGATGCTGGCCAATATTCAACATGCCCTTTTGCTAAGTACATCCAACAGAAGTGAGGGCGATGTGGGTTACACCACCATGGATGGAGATACCAGCGGCAGCATCTCCCCTATTGCAGCAGTCGATAAGAATTTTATATTACAATGGCTGAGGTGGGCTGAAAAAAAATTGGGCTATGAGGGCTTAAAAGGGGTAAACGCCCTTCAACCAAGTGCAGAACTCAGACCACTGGCGAACCACCAAACTGACGAAGCGGACCTGATGCCCTATCCGGTGATCGTGGAGATTGAGCGTTTGGCCATCCGGGATAAAAGGTCCCCTGTTGACACTTACCTCATCCTCAAGGAAGAGCTGGGTTTGGATCAGACGCTTTTAAAGACTTATATCACCAAATTTTTTAGATTATGGTCCAGAAATCAATGGAAAAGAGAAAGGCTAGCCCCTTCCTTCCACCTGGATGAGTTTAATGTGGACCCCAAAACCTGGTACCGTTTTCCGATACTTTCCGGGGCTTATGAAGAAGAATTAAAAGATTTAGAAAATTTAGAAGAATAATCTGTTATTTTTACAAAAACAATCCTTAAATGATGAATTCAGTATTGTATTATATAGTATGGAGCCCCAACCCGGCCGTTTTCTCCGGGTTTGACAGACTTAGATGGTACAGCCTTTTCTTTGCTTTAGGGTTTATCATTTCACAACAGATCATGATCCATTTTTTCAGGAAAGAAGGACATGATGAAAGCCTGGTGGACAAATTAACCATATATATGGTTCTTGCCACCATTATCGGTGCCAGATTGGGGCACGTGTTCTTTTATGAACCTGCCAGGTACCTGAGCAACCCGATAGATATCCTGAAAGTTTGGGAAGGGGGATTGGCAAGTCATGGTGCTGCCATAGCCATATTGATTGCCTTATGGATGTATGTAAAGAAAACACCAGGTCAATCCTACTTATGGGTAGTGGACCGAATCGTAATCGTCGTGGCCCTTACCGGAGCATTGATCAGATTTGGAAATCTGATGAACTCCGAAATAGGGGGAAAACCGACGAATAACGACAGTGGTTTTGTCTATGCCAGGGATACGGAAGAAATCCTTGCCACCTTAAATCTTCCCATAGAAGACATCCGGGCCTATAAACCTTTGGATAGAAATGATGAATTGGTAGGAACCGGCCGGGTACCGGTAAATTTCGATATTCAAATATCAAAAGGAAATTTTGAACTAGAGGAATTGGAAAAAGCCATTGAAAGAGACGTGAAATATGCCCTGACCAGATTTGGAAGTTCCCAAAAATATTTAGATGAAGATCCTGATGCTCCCTTGGATTATGAAATAATTGAAAATGTGGACCATTACCTGGCAGTGGTCAAAACATTTGGCATCACCAAGCATCCTACTCAGATATATGAATCAGTCACCTATTTTCTGATTTTCCTTTTCCTGTTTTTGGGTTGGCGTAAATACAAATCTCAAATTCCTGAAGGGCTTTATTTAGGTTTATTTTTAATTTCGGTTTTTGGAATGCGATTTGTTTGGGAGTTCTTTAAAGAAAACCAGGTGGAGTTTGAAGAGAACCTTGCCCTAAATATGGGTCAGGTATTGAGTATCCCTTTGGTCCTGATAGGAGTAGGATTGGTCATTTATGCCCTAAAAAACCAAAAATCCCAAATAAATAATAAAAGAAATTGATCAGGGTACCGGATCATGACCTTGTCCTCCCCAAGGGTGGCATCTTCCTATTCGCTTGATCCCCAACCATCCACCTTTCAACACACCATGCTTGAGGATCGCTTCTTTCATATACGCACTACAGGTAGGGAAATACCTGCAGGACCTGGGGAGCATGGGAGAAATTAGGTATTGGTAAAACAATATTGGAAATATTGCTATTTTCTTGACTATATTTTTCAATTTTATCGTATTTGTATATTGATAATAAAAATTACAACCTTTAAGTTCTGGACCAGCTATTAAAACCACTATTAATTTGAACTTCCCCTTCCTGCCGGCAAAATTAATACCCCTTTTAATGGGGGGGCTATTGGTTATTCACTCCATTGCAGGCATGGCTCAAAACACTGCTCCTCAAGACGCTACTTCAACGATGGAGGTACCGGATACAGTAAGGATAAACAATATTTTTGTGGTGGGCAACGAAAAAACCCGCAAAAGGATTATCATTAGGGAAATGGACCTTGAAGAAGGGAAAACTTACAAGTGGCAGGATTTTGTGGACCTCTTATTGGCCGATCAAAAAAAAATTTACAACCTTCAATTATTCACCTCCGTTGAATTGACTCCATTGTTTGAAGGGGGCGATCAGGTGGAAATACTGATTTCTCTTAAAGAAAGGTGGTATATTTTGCCCAGTTTAATTTTTAACCTTGCAGACCGAAACTTTTCAGAATGGTGGATCAATCAGGGACGGGATTTTTCCCGGGTCAATTATGGGTTGAAGCTGGACCATAATAATGTTGGGGGAAGGAATGAAAAATTAAGGGTCATTGGTCAACTGGGGTTCACCAAAGCCTTTGACCTCAATTATAGTATTCCCTATATTGATAAAAACCAGGTCCATGGCCTCTCCGCAAAATTTAACTATCTTACCAATAAAACAATTGCCATTAAATCTGAAGGCAATAAGCAAGTGTTCTTCAGAAATGAATCTGAAGACTTGCTACGGAGGTCTGTCAATGCTATTTTGACCTATAACTTCAGAGGAAGCTTTTATAATTTCCATTACCTTTCTTTGGGTTTCCACAACACATGGGTTCATGAAGATGTATTGGATCAGAATCCCAATTATTTTTTACATGGCCAACAGAAGTTGAAATATTTTCATGCCACCTATCGGTATCGGCACGATAACCGGGATAATATTGCCTACTCCACTCAGGGAACCTTATTGGACCTAAGCCTTACCAAATACGGCTTGTTTTCGGATGACCACCTGAATGAAATGGAAATCTCCATCATCGCCAGCAAATACACCCGCCTCGGTGGCAAATTTCATTTTGCCTCCGGGATTTCCGGAGCGGCCTTTTTGAGTAAAAGGCAACCCTATACGCTTGTAAGAGGAATAGGATATAATCCGGATTTTATCCGTGGCTATGAAGTGAACGTCATCGAAGGCCAGCAAACCATTGTTCATAAAAACAGCTTGCGATACCAATTGCTCAACCTTTCATTTGACATTTCGGACCATATGCCAATAGAAGAATTTGCCATTGTCCCCCTTAAAATCTACCTCAGTGCCAATTTTGATCATGGATATGTAAGGGATGCCAATAGAATACCCGAAAATGCCTTTCTCACTAACAAGTACCTGGCAGGCTACGGACTTGGACTGGACCTGGTATCCATTTACGATTCTACTTTCAGGTTCGAATATTCCTTAAATAATTCTGGAATTGGTAATTTCTTTATTAACGTTAGGGCTCCCTTATAATCCATAATAATGCTTTTAAATTACATTTTTTTAAATTATTTTTAATAGCTAAATTATTTTTCCACTTCGCTTTTTTCCATGGAAAAGTGGTTTTTTATCATTTCGGTATATATCGGGTTTCCTTCGTCAGCGACTTGGGGACAAAATGGTATGGAGCATCTCCCGAAAGGAGCGAGAAGCATGGGGCTGGGCAATGCCCATGTAACCTTGGTGGATTCATGGGCAGTGTTTAATAACATAGGGTCTTTAGGACTTTTTGAGGGGGGAAGTCAGGCTTTTGTAGGCTATGATCACCGGTTAGGATTAAATGAATTGACTACATTAGCGGCAGGCTTTATTGCTCCGGCAGGTAAATTGGGCATGATGGGAATAGGAATATCTTCTTATGGGGGAGAACTTTTCAACCAACAGCAAATAGGAATTGGGATCTCCAACCAGCTTGGACTCGCAAGTTTAGGGCTCAAAGTGAGTTATTTCCAAACCAATATTGAAGGTTTCGGAAGGAAAGCCAGTCCCATCCTAGAAATCGGGGGAACCGCAGAACTTCTTCCCCAGTTGTTTTTTGGTGCCCATATTTACAATATCACCAGGTCCAGTCTCAGCCGTATCACCAATGAATATCTCCCCACAGTTGTCAAAGCTGGAATTTCATACCGCCCTTCTGAAGCCCTCATGCTGAATGTGGAAACAGAAAAAGAAATCAGGTTACCGACCCAATTCAAAGCTGGGATAGAATACAATATCCAAGATAAATTGTGGGCTAGAACCGGTATCAATACCCAACCCAACCATTTGTTTTTCGGTATTGGTTTTAAACCCAAAAGGTTTCATTTGGATTATGCTATGAGCCGAAATTTCCTTTTGGGATTTACCCATCATTTTGCCTTAAACTACCAATTCAATGAAAATTGAAATCCTTACCGATTATTTTAGGCTTTATTTTCCTGCACCCTGTAATTTTGCAGTCACAAAATATTTTCCAAAAAGAAATTGATCTGGAAGCCTTTGTAGAAGAGTTGTTTCCCATGCAGGAGTCAGACATTGATTATAATGACCTGTATGAAAGCCTTTTACAAGTCCACCTGAACCCCATTGATCTTCAAAAAGCCACCGCTGAGGAATTACATGCGCTATATTCGCTGAGTCCCCTACAAATCCAGGCCTTTATGGCCTATAAAAATGAGCAGGGCCCCTTCCTCTCCATCCACGAACTTCAGGCTATTCCCCATTGGGACCTGGAAACCATTCAAAAGGTCTTGCCTTTTGTAACCCTATCCATTCCTGCCCCAACTACCTCTGTTCTTAAAAGATTCATAAAAGGAGAAAACGGATATTTACTGTTAAGGCACAGAAGGGTGTGGGAACAAAGAAAAGGGTATACCCCTCCAGATACTTTAAGGGGAGGAAATCTTAGCAGCCGGTATTCGGGTGATCCCAATGATTTTTACACCAGGTTCAGAATTTCCGAACCTGGAAATTTCAGTTTCGGTCTTACTGCGGACAAGGATGCAGGTGAACCCCTTACCTGGAGTCCTGATACGAGGAGGTATGGATTTAATTTTCTATCCTACCATTACACCCTTTATAATAGAAAGCGGATCAAAACCCTGACTTTGGGAGACTATCAATTGCAATCCGGTCAAGGTCTGGTTTTTGGTTCCGGTTTTTCCGTTGGTAAAGGCACAGAAACCATCAGTACCATTAGAAGAAGTACCTTAGGAATCAGACCCTACACTTCGGTCCTGGAATCCGGATTTTTCAGGGGCATGGCGGCCACTTACAGCATCAGAAATTGGGAAATTACGGCCTTGTATTCCAATGCCCCAAGAGATGCCAATGTTCAATTGGACACAGACAGCCTGGACAGGGCAGATGAATACCTTTCTTCACTTCTTCTTTCAGGCCTCCACCGTACCCCACATGAAATCAGCAGCAAAGCCCGGGCTAGAGAAATAAATATGGGCGGTTCTCTTCATTTTCAAAGTTTGGACAATAGGTTTCAACTGGGAACAAACCATTTGTTTACTCAATTCAGCCATCCCCTGATTCCAAGGGACAGAATTTACAACCGATTTGAATTCAGGGGGAAGGAAAATCAACTGCACAGTGTTTATTTTTCTTACAACCTCGCCAATCATTTTATATTTGGTGAATCAGCCCTTTCTGGAAGCGGCGGTATGGGCTTAGTGCTGGGAACCATGAGCAGCTTGAATCCTAAATTGGATTTTTCAGCGGTTTGGAGAAAATTTGACCGAAATTTTCATTCCTTTTATGGGAATGCTTTTTCGGAAGGCTCCCGACCCATTAATGAAGAAGGGTTTTACTTTGGCCTCCACTACAGGCCCCATCAGAAAATTAACTGGAGTGCCTATTTTGATCTTTTCAAATTCCCCTGGATGCGGTTTAGGATTCATGCACCATCTTCCGGAAGGGAATGGCTGACCAAAATCAGTTTTAAACCTGACAAAAAATTAGCGTTCTTTTTTCAATGGAGAGAAGAAATCAAAAGCAGAAACCTGATATCATCCGACCAAAACCTGCCATTTTACCAGTTGGCAGAGGGCAAACGAAAAAACTATGTTCTCAACCTGAATTTTATTCCAGCTACATGGTGGCAGGTAAAATCGAGGGTGCAGTTTAGTTCATTTAATTTTAATGGGCAACAAACCAAAGGTTTTGCCATTGCCCAAGACCTCCATGGCGTTTATGGACCCTTTAAGTTTGGGGGTAGAATGGCCCTGTTTGATACCGATGATTTTGAAAACCGACAATATGTTTACGAAAAAAATGTGCTTTGGGCATTTTCTGTTCCCAATTACTATGGGCAAGGCGTCCGGTATTATCTATTGACACATTGGAAAGTGAATAATAACCTGAGCTTATGGTTAAGGTGGGCAAAGACCATCTATTCCGACCGGGAAACCATTAGTTCAGGATTACAGGAGATTGATGGCCATAAAATTACAGAAACCACTTTTCAACTAAGGTATTTATTAAAATAAAAAAGGTAACCGCTCAAATTTTGTCAAATCAACTATTTCAATTAATTCGTTGTCTAAAAGATCAGGACAGGTTTTGTTTTTTCAACAAATCCCGGATTTCTTCCAGCAGTACCTCTGTTTTGTTTACCGTGGGAGGAGGTGGAGTAGGCGCAGCTTCTTCTTTCCTTTTAAGGTTATTGATCAACTTCACCATCATAAATACAGCTAGGGCTACAAGGGTAAAATCAACCACAAACTGGATAAAATTACCGTAATTGATAGAGACCGCACTGATTTCTTCCCCCGCGGGATCCAAATAAGCCTCCTTCAACACGATCATTAAATCTGAAAAATCAACACCGCCTAACATTAGGCCTATCGGGGGCATGATGATATCATTCACCAGAGAAGAAACTACCTTCCCAAAGGCGGTACCCAGGATTACAGCAACAGCCAGGTCTACAACATTTCCCCTGACCGCAAAATCTTTGAATTCCTTAATCAATCCCATACTTTTTTTGTTAATTCATGAAATTAGTGAGCAGTTTATTTTATATACAATATATTGCCGTTCAATATAACAAAAAAAATATTCTGAAAAATAAAATTCCAAATATCAGAATTAAGAAATTAATAATAAAATGACTGATTCAAACCGAAGCAAGGAACCTATTGCTGAAATAAAACCAAAACAACTGCCCTACCATGGCCACATCAGGGTAGACAATTATTATTGGATGAACGATCGTGAAGATCCAAACGTCATTGC
The DNA here is from genome assembly GCA_040905165.1 of Cyclobacteriaceae bacterium. GTDB lineage: Bacteria > Bacteroidota > Bacteroidia > Cytophagales > Cyclobacteriaceae > Cyclobacterium. Next base: position 8,590 of record JBBDSA010000057.1, read on the forward strand.
CTACCTAGAGGAAGAAAACCGATATCTTCAGGAAAAACTTAAGTCAACTGAACCCCTTCAGGAAAAACTTTTTGAAGAAATGAAAGGAAGGATCAAGAAGGATGATGCCAGTGTGCCCTATTTTAAAAATGGTTATTATTATTACAGCAAGTTTGAAAGTCAAAAAGAATACCCCATTTATTGTCGAAAAAAGGGAAGTCTATCAGCAGCCGAAACGATTATTTTGGATGTCAATCAACTAGCAGAAGGTCAGTCATACATGCAGGTCAATGCATTGGGGGTTTCAGAAGACAATGAAATACTAGGTTACTCTGAAGACAATCTGGGGAGAAGGATTTATAACATTAAGTTTAAAAATCTCGGAACAGACCAGCCCCTTTCTGACCAATTGACCGCCGTTACGGGTAACTTTGTCTGGGCCAATGACAATCAAACCCTCTATTATACCCAACAGGATCCAGATACATTGAGGCCTTATAAGGTGTACCAACACCTGATCGGGACCAACCAAAAAATGGACCGGCTGGTCTATGAAGAAAAGGATGAGACCTTCATCCTACAGGTAAAAAAGTCAAAATCAAAATCATTTCTGTTTATTGAAAGTCAAAGCACCCTTTCCACAGAGTACAGGGTGCTTCGTGCTGATCATCCCAGAGAGGAGTGGATGATTATCCAACCCAGAATGAAGGAGCTGGAATATGAAGTAGAGCATTATGAGGATAAATTCATTATTCGCACCAATCATAACCATGCCAAAAATTTCAAGTTGGTTCAAACCCCTATCGCTAAGCCTTCCATTGAAAATTGGGAGGATTTAGTTCCCCATCGGCATAATGTTCTAATTGAGGAATTTGAGATTTTTAAGCACCACTTGGTCATCTGTGATCGATTTAATGGCCTGAACAGGTTGGAAATCCGTTCTTGGGATGGCAAACAGAACCATGTCATCAGAATGGAGGATCCGGCCTATGCTGTGTGGATCGGGAATAATCCTGAATTTTATACCGAAATCCTTCGATTTGGTTACACCTCCCTTACGACACCAAACACGTTCTATGATTACCACATGGATTTAAAGGAAAAATCCCTGATGAAACAACAGGAGGTGATGGGAGATTTTGAAATATCAGATTATCATTCGGAAAGAACTTGGGCTAAAGGAAGTGATCATACCAAAATCCCAATTTCTTTGGTATATAAAAAAGACCTGTATAATCATGATGGCACCAATCCTTTATTGCTTTATGCCTATGGATCTTATGGACACAGTACCGATCCCTATTTTAGTTCCCATAAATTGAGCCTGCTTGACCGTGGGTTTGTCTTTGCCCTCGCACATGTCAGGGGTGGGCAGGAAATGGGAAGAAGTTGGTATGAAGATGGCAAAATGCTGAATAAGAAAAATACATTTACGGATTTTATTGCCTGCGGGGAATACCTGATCGAAAAAAATTACTGTCAAAAGGATAAATTGTTTGCCATGGGTGGAAGTGCCGGAGGATTGCTTATGGGCGCTGTCGTCAACATCAGTCCGACACTTTTCAAAGGAGTGATTGCTTCTGTACCATTTGTTGATGTGGTAACCACCATGTTGGATGAAAGTATTCCGCTGACTACTGGAGAATTCGACGAATGGGGCAATCCGAAAGAAAAAGAATACTATGAATACATGCTTTCCTATTCCCCTTATGACAATGTCATCGCTCAGAATTACCCTCATCTTCTGGTGACTTCAGGGCTTCACGACAGTCAGGTACAATATTGGGAACCTACCAAATGGGTGGCAAAACTTCGAAGGTTCCGCACCAATGATAATTTATTATTACTGCACACCAATATGGAATCCGGACACGGCGGGGCATCTGGAAGATTCAAGGCTTTGAGAGAACTTGCCCTTCAGTATGCCTTTTTGATCTTTCTCTTAGACAAAGATTTAAATAATAAATAATTCTAGTTGTAAACGATACGTAATCAAATGTTAATGTATAAATTTTAAGCAATTCAGGTCAAAAAATAAACCAAATACAAAGAGAATTTTTTGTAATAATGGAAATATATCCTTAATTTATTTGGGAATAATCCATTAAATTTAAAAATATTGCCCCTTATAAAATATAAATGATGAAAATTACCCACAACCACCAATCTACCTTTTACGATGAAATGTATGATGATAATAATCACCTAAGATCTCATTATAAGGGTTTCGGTGATTTCCTCAAAAATACATCGGGCAAGAAGCTAGGACATCTTCAGTTTTCAGCGGATAAAGCCCAGATGGCAATGGGAATGACTTTTAACGTCTACCATGATAAAAAGGGATTGGAAAAAATACTGCACCTGGATATCATACCGAGAATTATTCCAGGAAATGAATGGGCAGTGCTTGAGAAAGGACTTAAACAACGAATTTTTGCCTTAAATCTCTTTCTTCAGGACATTTACAATGACCAAAAAATACTCAAAGACAAAGTTGTTCCAAAAGACCTAATACTGGGCAGTAAAGACTTTCTCAAACCGTGCATAGGTATTACTCCCCCTAAAGGAATATGGTGCCACATTACCGGCACTGACCTGGTAAGGGATAAAGACGGCAAATTCTATATTTTAGAAGATAACCTAAGGTGTCCTTCAGGTGTTTCCTACATGTTGGAAAGCAGGGAAATCATCAAAAGGGCATTCCCTGAACTCTTCAACAAATTGGGTGTACGGCCTGTATCCGATTATTCCACCAAACTGCTGAACATGCTTCAGCATTTATCCGACAAAACAAAACCGGTTTTGGGTGTGCTTACACCAGGTATCCATAATTCCGCCTATTTTGAACATTCCTATTTGGCGCAACAAATGGGTGTGGAATTGGTCAGTGGAATGGACCTTATGGTAAGGGATGACAAAGTATTGATGCAAACGACCAAGGGATTGGAACAAATAGATGTTTTATACAGAAGGATTGATGATACATTTTTAGATCCCAAAGCCTTTAATCCCCAATCCATGCTGGGGATACCCGGACTCTTTGAGGCCTACAAAGCAGGAAATATTGCTTTGGCCAATGCCCCGGGTACCGGGGTGGCAGATGACAAGGCGGTATATGCTTATGTTCCCCGGATCATCAAATATTATTTGAATGAAGAACCCATATTGTCCAATGTTCCGACTTACCTGTGCAGGGAAGAAAAAGACCGGAATTATGTCCTGGAAAATATCGCTCAGCTAGTCGTAAAGGAAACCAACGCCGCAGGAGGATATGGAATGTTAATTGGACCAAAAGCAGAGGCCGAAGAACATGAAAAATTCAAAGCATTAATTAAAGCCCATCCGGAAAACTACATCGCCCAACCTACCCTTTCACTTTCCACAGTCCCCTCCATCATTGAAAATAAGTCCATTGAGGGCCGTCATGTAGACCTTAGGCCCTATGTGCTTTATGGTGAAGAAATTGAGGTTATTCCCGGAGCCCTGACCCGGGTAGCCTTAAAAAAAGGATCTCTTGTGGTCAACAGCTCACAGGGTGGTGGAAGCAAAGACACTTGGGTATTGTATCAAGACTAATCAAAAAAATATGTTAAGTAGAGTAGCAAATTCGATTTATTGGCTGGGAAGGTACCTGGAAAGAGCGGAAAATTATGCCCGTTTCATTGATGTAAATTTCAACTTGATGCTGGACCTTCCCGGAGACCTTAAGGAGCAGTGGGAACCCCTCATCATGGCTACTGGAGACCATGACCTTTACGAAGCTAAAAAAGGCACCTATGGCATGCAAGAGGTCATCCATTTTCTTGCTTTTGACCTGGATAATCCTAATTCGCTCATATCTTCCATCACCATGGCCAGGGAAAATGCCAGGATCATCCGGGAAAACCTAACCAAAGAGACCTGGGAAAAACTGAATGAAACTTACCATTTTGTAAAGCGGGGAGCCGAGAGTAAAGAATGGAAGAAAGAAGACCCCCGTGGATTCTTTGAAAGTGTTAAATCACAAATTCTTCTCCTTTACGGGCTGGCAGACAGTACGGTTGCCAGAACGGAAGGTTGGTATTTCCGGCAGCTGGGGCAATATTTGGAAAGGGCAGATAAAACTTCCAGAATTCTGGATGTGAAATACCATATTTTACTCCCATCTCCAAAAGAAATCGGATCACCTTTGGACTTCCTCCATTGGATGGCCTTATTAAAATCCGTAACCGCCTTCAATACCTACCGAAGGCTGTATGGAAACATCGACCCCTCCTGCGTGGTGGAATTTTTGGTACTGAATAAATATTTCCCCAGATCGGTTTTCTTCTGCTTAAAAGAAGCGGAGCAATGCTTGTTTAAAATCTCAGGCGCAAACGGCACCGGCTATACCAATAGTGCTGAGAAGGCAATGGGAGAACTTCGGTCAAGGTTGGAATTTGATGATGTCAATGACATCATCTCGGTAGGCCTGCATGAGTACCTGGAAAACCTTCAGACAAAAATCAATCACATCTCAAATAAAATTAACGATAATTATTTCCAAATAAAAGATAACTTTGTAAGCCAATCAATGGAGCAAGGATGACATTTTGTATAGGGATTAAAACCCAACATGGTATTGTTGGGCTGTCGGATACCAGAATAACCTCAGGAAATGAAACGACAACTTCTAAAAAAGTTTACACCGTAAACCGAAAAAATCATTCCTTTTTTATCATGACATCCGGCTTAAGGTCCGTTAGGGACAAAGCCATTACCTATTTCGGGGAATTGATTGAAAAAGAAGATGATTCTTTTGATAAACTTTATAAGGCCGTTAATGGTTTTGCAGACCAGGTAAAAAGAGTGGCCCAGGAGGACAAGGCTTCTCTGGAAGACGCAGGGCTTTCCTTCAACCTGTTTTCCATTATTGGGGGCCAATTAGAGGAGGATAAAGAACCAAAACTTTACCTGCTGTATCCCCAAGGTAATTGGATCGAGATCAGACAGGGTACTCCTTTTGTCATTATTGGAAATACCGGTTTTGGCAACCCAGTGCTGAGAAGGTCGCTGAAATATGAAGAACCTTTGTATTTTGCATTGAAGAGTGCCTTCCTTGCTTTTGATGCCACCAGGATCAGTTCAAACGATGTAGATTACCCCGTGGATACGGTGGTCTATAAAAATAATTCCTACCATATTGTTGAGAATCGCTTTGAACAACATGAACTCAATCATCTGTCTGAATATTGGAACAACTGCTTAAAGGACATTATTGATAAACTGCCGGCGGAGATTTTAAAAAAAGCTTTTCACCATGGGGAAATAATAGAGGAAAAAGAAATGAATCCATAAAAAAACCTAAATATTATTATTTTTTATTTATTTAATTTAATTTGATTAATATTTTAGGGTATATGTTATACCTTTTAATTTTAGAACCAAAATATGAGGAACTTTGTTTTAATCATTCACGCATGATATAAAATCATTCCTTCTATGCACCTTAATATCAAACATACTTCCGTATACGATTACCATAAACCCGTAGAAATCAACCCCCATCAAATATTTTTAAAACCATTGGAAAGAAATTACCTGGAGATAAAAAATTTTAAATTGGAGGTATCTCCGGTTCCGGTGGGGATGAATGAAAGGAACAGCATCGAAGACAATCCTTATTTTCAGGTATGGTTTTCCGGAGAAACCGATAAACTTATTACAAAAACCACTTTTGAAGCTATTTCCACCCCATTTAATCCTTTTTCCTTTTTGGTTGATCACTGGTTTATTGATCAGGTAGATTTTAATAAAGAAGTGCCCTTTTCTTATTTAAAGCAGGATTTACCCATCCTATATGCTTACCTTTTGGTGGAGAGGGTAGAAGAACTTAAAAAATATTGTTTGGCCAGGCTCTCCCAAAAAGAACCCATTTCATTCCTGACAACTTTGAATGCCGATATTCATGAAAATTGGGAACATATTATCCGGGAAGAGGAGACCCTTTGGTCCCCATCAAAAACATTCCTAGAAAAAAAAGGTTCCTGTAGAGATCTTTCCTGGATGATGATTCAAATGTTACGTAATGTGGGACTGGCATCCCGCTTTGTAAGCGGATACGCCTTTAATCCGGAAATGGATGAAGGGCATGAACTGCATGCCTGGGTGGAAGTCTACCTGCCCGGAGCAGGTTGGGTAGGCATCGACCCTAACCTCGGTCTTCTGACTGACGAGCATTACATTCCATTGGCCAGCAGCTTTCTCCCAGGCAACACACTTCCAATTCATGGCACCTACGGGGGGAAAGACCTGGAAATGGCTGAATTATCAACGGAGGTGATAATTGAAGTTATTTAATGGCTTTTCATTGACTTTAGATCATACAGTAGGTTTTAGCCAATTTTTAAAAAAAAATTCAAACCTTACTCCATTTTTTTCGATTAATACTTTGTGTTATTTCTAAAATATGAAAATATTGGGCAGTCTCATTTTTATTTCAATTTTAACCTTCGTTTTGCTTTTATTAAACTGGTATGTTTACCAGGGTATCAAAACTTTATTACCGGATAGTAATGTTTCCGGAATGCTATCCAAAGGAAGAATGGCCTATTGGCTAATTATGGGCGGTATTAGCCTTTGGATCGTATTTACATTTTTCACCATCATGAAGGAAGGAAAAATATCCACCACTTCCGAAAAGTCCCTGAATCTTTTCCTTACAGTTACCATTACACAGCTAACCATCATCATTTTTCTGTTTGGAGAAGATTTGTACCGCAGTATTTCATCCCTATTTTCTTATTTCAATTCCAATCACCCGGAAAATCAGCCCCATTTTTCGGATAGAAGGAAATTTGTCAGCCAAATAGCATTTTCCGTGGCAGCCATCCCCTTTGCTGGGTTGGTTTATGGCATCGTAAAGGGAAAATATGATTTCAGGGTAATCAGAAAAACCCTGTATTTTGAAGACCTTCCCGAAGCATTTGATGGCTTTACCATCACTCAATTGTCCGACATACATGCCGGAAGTTTTACAGACTACAATGCCGTACAAAAAGGCATAGACCTGGCGGCTGCCCAGGATGCAGATTTGTTTGTTTTTACCGGTGACTTGGTCAACCATCATGCCGACGAAATAGAACCCTTATTGGAAGCATTTAGCAAAATAAAGGCCCCCTTCGGACAGTTTTCCATATTGGGAAACCATGATTATGGCGATTATTCTTCCTGGCCAACCGAAAAGGCAAAAGAAGTGAATTTTGAAAATCTAAAAAACCAACACAAAAAACTGGGCTACAGATTAATGCTGGATGAAAACGCTACCATTGAAAAGGATGGGCAAAAAATAAAATTATTGGGCGTAGAGAATTGGGGAGTGGGTTTCCATGCCCGTGGGGATCTGGAAAAAGCCCTGGAGGGGGTGGCAGAAAATGATTTTAAAATCCTTCTTTCCCATGATCCCTCACATTGGGATAAAAAGGTAAAGCATCACAAAACCAAGATCCATCTTACGCTGAGCGGTCACACCCATGGTATGCAGTTTGGCATTGAAACTCCCCTGATCAAATGGAGTCCCGCACAATACCGGTACCCCAATTGGGCAGGCCTGGCCCAGGAGGCAGGAAGATTCCTATATGTCAACCGTGGATTTGGTTTTCATGCCTTTTCGGGAAGGGTGGGGATTTGGCCAGAAGTAACCGTATTAGAATTGAAAAAGGGATGATGCCCTTCATTATTCCGAAATTGAAACCTAACTCAATAATACCATGAAACAACATCTTTCAGCCATCGTCTTTTCTGTTGCCATTGTCGTCGCTTCATTGGTATTAGGGAATGCCTACTGGAAACGGAGCCAGGCAGCCACCAAAATTTCTGTAACCGGATTGGGTGAAACCGACTTTATTTCTGACCTGATTGTTTGGGAAGGATTTTTCGAGAAACAGGCAACTACATTGGGAGAGGCCTATTCGGGATTGGAAAGAGACCGAAAGGCCGTAACGGATTATCTCAATTCCAAGGGTATCGCTTCCGAAGAAATTGTTTTCAGTGCCGTCCAAACCCGCCAAAATACCAAAGCACAATACAATGATGCGGGACAATACAGCGGAGAAATTTTTCTGGGTTATATATTGAGCCAAACCATTACCATAGAATCCCAGGAGGTTGAAAAAGTTGAAAAAACAGCCAGGGAGATCACCGAGTTGCTCAACAAAGAAATACAGTTTTATTCCCAGGCTCCGCGGTATTATTTCACGCAATTGGCGGACCTGAAAATTGAACTGGTTTCAAAGGCAACAGAAGACGCCAGGCTACGTGCTGAGAAGATTGCCGAAAATGCCGGAGCTAGCCTTGGAAGACTGATTACCGCCAGTCTGGGTATTTTTCAGATTACAGGACAAAATTCCGGTGAGGATTATACCTGGGGTGGTACTTTCAACACCTCCTCCAAGGCCAAAACCGCTTCCATTACGATGAAATTGGACTACCAAATCAAATAAAAATGGTTTTAAACCAATCCAAGACAGGAATATTTATTTATTAGAATGACCGATAAACCCAATATTCCCTCCCCTGACCAATTAAAAGAAGGCGTTCATTATTACTTGGAAGGGCCTTTTATGGTTTTTACTGAAGCCTATCACCTACTCAGAGGGTATTGCTGCGGAAATAAATGCAGGCATTGCCCTTATTCTGCGGATAAAAAGGATAAAGGCAAATCATATTATTAAAAAATTTCTTCCATCTAAACAGAAAAACCTTCAGGATGTTTTAGGCTTGGAAAATGTGCCCAAATCCTCAATAAGATAACCTGATGGATAGCTTTCCCTTTTTCTTGCTGTTCCCAGACTTGGTTTGGATTTTTCCGGGCTAAACCGGAGAAGACCTGCCCTGATTTTCATGGATTGATGAACCAAAAATTCCAGCCATAATGGAGGGTCAGGAAATCCCATGGCTCTTCTTAAAGGCTGATCCATCAAACAATAGGCCACGGGCCTTCCCCAACCATAAAGCCATTTGGGCAGGTAAAACCCTAGCAATAAATCCAGGGTTTTCAGGCCTACCAGGCGGTTGGCAGGGTGAAAATCAAAATGCCTCTTTTCATAGTCCAGATTAAAAATTTCAAATTCAGCCAGGTTCCCTGGGACATTTTGGATATGCATCCGCTTGGCCAATTCCCTGTAATTAATATAAATGGCCTCTTTTTCCAACAATGTAAAGGTCCTATAACCCCATTTTTCTATCCAGCGGATGGGTTCGAAAATAAAGGTGGAAAGTACATAGAGGTAATCCTCATTGGCAATTTTAAACCGACCGTGCATGGCATTCATACGTTCAATGGCTGCTTTGCCCCTATCACTTTCCTTTCCGTTTTCCAAAATTTCGTATAGGATCAGTTCCGTATCATCATAACGTTTGCGGGTTCTTTCGGTAAATTCGCCTGTGGCCGCCAGTAATCTGGAAATTGAAGGAACAGCAAATGTCCTGAACAGGGCAAATTCCAGGGCCTTTTCCATATCCCATGGAAAACAATGAAAAGTCAGCAAAAAGGCTATTTGCTCATGATCGTTTTCGGGGTGCAATTCCGCTATCCTGGCGGTAAAAGGTTTAATATTCATGCGTATAGGCGAATCGATTCCACAATTTAATCAACAAGCTCTATCCATCAAAATAAGCAGGCTGAACCTTCTGCTTAAAAATAATGGAAGGATCAGCGATTTGCCTATTGAATTCCTTATTTTTCTACCTCTAACATAAAGATCATGAGAAAATTACTTTTAATCATAATGATTTTTAACATCCCTTCAGCCATTTTGGCCCAAGGAATGAAGGATTCCCACTGGAAAATATTCCAAACCGCTACGGGGAAAACAATTGAGCTGCCAGAGCTAGTGAAGGCAACAGAGAAGGCCCAAATTATTGTATTTGGGGAAGAACACAATGACAGCCTTGCCCATGTGGTACAGGAACAACTCTATCGGGAAATGCTGGAGAAATACCAAAATGTCACCCTAAGCCTGGAAATGTTTGAAAGGGATGTACAAATGATTATCGATGAATACCTGGCAGGGTTGATTACCGAGGCCAAGCTGAAAGAAGAAGGCCGTGCCTGGAGCAACTATGCCGATTATGCCCCCCTAATGAAACTGGCCAAAGAAAAAGGACAAAATGCAGTGGCTGCCAACGTACCAGGAAGATATGCCAATATGGTCAGCAGAAAGGGTTTGGGCATCCTGATTATGCTGGATCGTAAAGCCAAAAGGTATTTCTCCACATTTGAGCTACCGGAAAAAAATGACCTTTACCTAAAAAAGTTTACCGAAGCCATGGGGAACCATGGCCAACACATGGGCCCGCAATTTTTTCATGCCCAAATGCTGAGAGATGCTACTATGGCAGAAAGTATCCATAGCGCCTGGCGGAAAAACCGGAATACAAAAATTCTCCACCTTACCGGAAAATTCCATAGTGATGAGGGCTTAGGGACGGTAAGGGAACTGAAGAAAAGGAAGAAAAACCTAAGGGTGCTGACGATCTCCTGTTTTCCGGCGGAGGAATTTCAGGTGCCCAATTGGCCATCATATAAGAATTTGGCAGATCTTATTATCCTAACAGATCCAGGGAAAAATAATGGTGACTAGGATTATTGAGCATTATTTCTCATTGTGCTTACCAAGGTTTTATTAACCATTAATGCTTCATTTTAAAGCATTTTGTTTGATTTTAGGACTAAGGTAATATGTGGAATCTACTTGGAATTCATCAGGATTATCCACTCTGAACCATTGGTAGCCCGTACGATTACCTTCATGTTCATTAAAAATAAACATCACCTCGTGCCCTCTTTTTTTGAAAACCTTTGCTTCAGGGATAAGGACTGGATAGCTGGTAGAACATGCCGCACAAAGAAGCAGTGATAAAATTAAGATAGGTAGTTTATTCATGTTGGAACATTAAGAATAGTGGATGAGTAAATTCCGTTAGGGAATTGGTTGGTGAGTAATATAGCTGCTTATTAATGCTATATTACACCCATCTTTTTTCACAGGGTTTAATCGGCAATCGGGTCAATGGCATTACAGAAACACCAAAACGATTTTGGATATGAGTGATCATTAAGGATTCAACCAAATTAAACTATTGGCTGATCATCTGGAATACAGTGGGCGTATTTCGTTTTTTTGGGTTTAAAATACGTTTTCAAATATATATAAAATTTAATGATCTAAAAAATTTAATTCACATCATTTATAATTAAAATTTAAAATTGAAACCCAATATAACTTATCTATTATATTGAAACTCATCATAGAAACAAAAATTAGTTTTAATAAGTATATTATAAATTTATAATATACTCAACAGTTAAAGAACATCCCTTTTTTATAAAAACTTAAAACTTTAATTTTTTATTTTTTTAACATAAAAACTTCTATGTTTATTTATAAAAATTATTCATCTAAATTAAGGACGATGCGAAGTAAATATGACCTAAGTATAAAATGATTGCTAACCAGGTTAAAAGCCGGGTGAAAGTCAGATAAATTCAGGGCTAACAAAAATTTCAGGGAAATTGCAATGAATAATTTTAACTCAATGATCATGAAACAACCTGCTGGGAATGCTTACGGGAATGGCTTTCATCAGTCTGATCATGATCCTACCGGGCATGGTGATATGGACCATTTTCGATGTGTTTTGTCTGATTTTATTGTATCGGGGGTACGAAAAGATGGGTGATGGTAGTGAAAACGAAAATGACCAAGACCTATAGAACAGCAGCGGAACTACCAAAACTTCCAACAAATTTCCCCTCCCGCTTCACAATTCATTTATTTTGTTTATATTATTAACTTAATAATGTTAATTAAATAAACAAAATGCATCTTAACTGCCACAGTCACTACAGTTTTAAGTACGGCACCCTTTCCGTGGAAGCCCTGGTGGCAGAAGCCAAAAAGCACAAACTGGATGCCCTGGCCCTAACCGATATTAACAGCACTTCAGGGGTCTTTCCCTTTATCCGGGAAGCCCAGAAAAACGGCATCCACCCCGTGATCGGCATCGACTTTCGCAACGGCATCCAGCAGCAGTACATTGGACTGGCCCAAAATCAGGAGGGCTTCTATGAACTGAACCTCCACCTCTCCCATCACCTGGTCCACCAACAGCCTTTCCCCGATAAAGCCCCGGCCTTGGACCATGCTTTTTTCATTTACCCCTTTTCCGAAAAGCATTTCCCCCTGCAGGAAAACGAGTACATCGGTCTGCATCCCTCCCAACTGAAAAGGTTGCCCTACAGCCCCTGGGCACAGCACAAAGACCGGCTGGTCCTGCTGCAGCCGGTAAGCTTTACCGGTAAAACCAGCTTCAATGCCCACCGCCTCCTCCGCTGCATGAACGGCAACACCCTGCTGAGCAAACTCCCCGTCGGCGAACAGGGCGATCCGACCGACCGTTTCTTCAGCTATGCCGACATGGTCGCCCGCAGCGAGGGGCACAGCTACCTGATTTACAATGCCCAAAAACTGCTGGAACAATGCCAGTTTTCCTTCTACTTCCAGGCCGTCAAAAACCGACGGGACATTCTGGGCTCCGACTGGGAGGATTTTGACTACCTGCGGCAGGAAACCTTTAAAGGAGCCCTGCAGCGCTATGGGAGCCTGGACGAAACCATAGAAAAACGCATCCTCAAAGAACTCGAAATGATCCAGCAGAAAGGCTTTGTTTCCTATTTTCTGATCAACTATGACATTGTCAACTACGCCCAACGCAAAAACTTCTTTTATGTGGGCCGGGGCAGCGGGGCCAACAGCATCGTGGCATACAGCCTCCGCATCACCGATGTGGACCCCATCGAGTTGGACCTGTACTTTGAGCGGTTCATCAACCTGTACCGGGAAAATCCCCCTGACTTCGACCTGGATTTTTCCTGGAGAGACCGGGATGAAATGACCGATTATATTTTCAAAAAATACAACCGCCCGGAAAGCGAGCATGTATGCCTGTTGGCCACCTTCAATACCTTCCAATATAATTCTGTCCTGAGAGAGCTGGGAAAGGTCTTTGGCCTGCCCAAATCCGAAATAGAATCCCTGATTTACCATGGAGACAAGCTGGAAAGCAGCAGCTACCGGCCTGACCAGTACGGCAAGCTGATCTACCGGTACAGCCAGGTGATCCGCAACATGCCCTCCCACCTCAGCATCCATGCAGGAGGGGTGCTGATTGCCCACAAACCCATCCATTACTACACCGCCACGGAGCTGCCTCCCAAAGGCTTCCCTATTTCCCATTTTGACATGCATGTGGCAGAAGACATTGGCCTGCACAAATTTGACATCCTCAGCCAAAGGGGACTGGGCCATATCAAAAGTACCCTGGAAATCATCCACCAAAACCAGGGCTTAGAAGTAGACATCCGTCAGGTAGCTGCATTCAAAAAAGACCCAAAGATCAAACGGCACCTGCGGGAAGGGCGTACCATCGGCGCCTTCTATGTAGAATCCCCGGCCATGCGCATGCTGCTGGCAAAAATGAAGGCCGACGAGTACCTGGAGCTGGTGGCCGCCAGCTCCATCATCCGCCCCGGGGTGGCCCGATCCGGCATGATGCGGGAGTACATCCTCCGCCATGTGGATCCGGCCAGAAGGAAAATGGCCCATCCGGTACTCCATGACATCATGCCCGAAACCTACGGCATCATGGTTTACCAGGAAGATGTGATCAAGGTGGCCCATTACTTTGCCGGCCTTTCTCTGAGTGAGGCCGACGTACTGCGGCGGGGCATGAGTGGTAAATCCCGCTCCAAAGATGAATTCCAGCGGGTGAAGGACCGCTTCTTTGCCAACTGCCTGGAAAAAGGCCGGGACACGAAGGTGACCGGGGAAGTATGGCACCAGATCGAAAGCTTTGCAGGCTACTCCTTTGCCAAGGGCCACTCCGCTTCCTTTGCCGTAGAAAGCTATCAAAGCCTCTACCTTAAGGCCCACTATCCTTTGGAGTTCATGGTAGGGGTGATCAACAATTTCGGGGGCTTCTACCACACCGAATTTTACATCCATGAACTCCGCATGAACGGTGCTGACATACAGGCTCCCCACCTCAATGAAAGTGAAAACCTGACCTGCATCCGGGGCAAAACAGTCTACCTGGGCTTTGTACACATGAAGTTTCTGCAGAAAGAAACGGTGGTCAAAATCCTGCAGGAAAGGCAACAGGGAGGGGTATATACCGGATTGGTGGACTTTGTCTCCCGGGCGGATATCAGCCTGGAGCAATTGCTTATCCTGGTGCGGATAGGCTGCTTCCGCTTCACCGGCAAAAGCAAGCAGGAAACGCTATGGGAGGCCCATTTTATCCTGCACCGCAAAAAGGCACCGGTCGGAGGAAGCCAGCGGCTGTTTGCACAGGCCGGTTTCCGGGAGCTGCAGCCCCCTGTCCTGGAAGCAGCTGATGTAAGGCAGGAAATCATTGACCAGCTGGAGATCCTGGAATTTCCCCTGGACTCCCCCTTTCTGCTGGTAAAAGAGCAACAGGTCCTGGGTATCGCAGCCAGAGAAATGGCGCAGTTTCTGGGCAAACGCGTACAGCTGGTCGGCTACCTGGTCACCATCAAATACACCCGTACGGTCAAGGGGGAGGTAATGAACTTCGGTACCTTCATCGACCGGGAAGGCCATTGGATCGATACGGTGCATTTCCCTCCGGTAGTCAAAAAAACGCCCTTCAAAGGCCGCGGCATCTACCTGATCAAGGGAAAGGTAACGGAGGAATTCGGCTTCTACAGTGTGGAAGTCAGCAGTTGTGAGCGGATGGCATACTGGAATGCAGATGATTGACAGCATGTTGAGCTTTTGGATCAGGAGCCGGAATTTAATACCATCTATCAGGTAGAATTGGTCCAGCAATAAAAGCCCTTACCAAAAGGTACCGGATAATTTGGTACAAGCAAAACAGGTTTACTCAAGGTTCAATATTGAAATAGCTTGTCACGGCCTGATAATCTTCCAAATCCACAGCGTTTATTCTTGCGGTGGGCATACCCCCTGGAATGATGATATAGCGGTAAAAATTATTTGAAGAAATCCTTCCCGGATCCAGGTTACGGTCGATCAGGTTATGAAAAAAAATAATGATTGAGGTTAATATCACCATCCTATTATCGAACCGATTTGAAAATCTCAAATAATTGGATTACAAATCCGAATCAAAAAAAACCGGGTTTCATCCACCCGGTTTTTTGGTTAAGTATTACAAAAATATGTTCCAACCTATCTGATAAGCGCTGGTAAGGCTGGGTTTTTTTCAAAATCGAAAGTTACCGGGACTACAGCTAATGAAGCTACATTGACACCCGAAACCTTGCCTGGTTCCCAATCACCTGAAGTAGCTTTGACTGCGGATATCGCCTGTTCTTCAAGATCATCAAGGTAACGGTCTACTGAAGTTTCCACATTACTTGAAGTAGTAGCAAATGGAATTTCTCCATTTTCGTCCACAACAAATTCCAGTGTCATATTATTCTGCTTATAAAGTCACAAACACCATGCCAGGGAAATGATTTTTCCCTTTTTCAAAAAGCCATTTCAAGGCCGGTGACATTCATAAGGTGACCCAGAAAACCAGCAATAACCACCTTCCTTTTTTCTGTTGGGGTAATTTAATTTGTTGTATTGCGTTGGTGCACCAGTCTTAGGCTTTCAAACAATAACCCAGCTCCATACCCACAGAGTTGACCGGTAGAAGTTAAAATGGCCAGGAGACCGACTGAAAAGGATCGGTATTTCAGAGAGGCCATCAGAAAAACCAGTAATAGCCAAAGCCCATACCCCAATGCCAAAAAGAAAGACAATAAGGGCCACCAAAAATAAAAAGCCAATACCAAGGGAATTCCCAATATGAAACCTAAAGGTAACAAGTGTACCCATTTCACAGCATCTGAATGGTACCTGCGAATAAAAACCCTGTTACGGCCAAACTTAAATCCCTGTCTGATAAAGGAGGACAACGTGTTCTTTCTTCGATGGAACACAAAAGCCTCCTCTACCAACTCCAGCTTGAACCCCTCTTTTTTAATCCTAAGGCTAATTTCTATGTCTTCAGCCATATTAGGGTGAACAAACCCACCTATTTTTTCAAAAACCCTCCTGGAAAACCCCATGTTGAAACCCCGGGCCTGGTACTTGCTTTTATCTTTCAATTTACCTCTGATTCCTCCGGTAGTAAGGAATGAAGTCATGCTGAAATTCATGGCCTTTTGCCATGGGCTAAATTCTTCACCCGCATCGTCAGGCCCACCGTGGGCATCAAGTCTCTGGACCAAGATGGCGTGATGAAGCTTTTCCAAATAAATTTCGGGTAAGGTACAGTCAGAATCAAAAAACAGGAAATAATCTCCCTGGGCAACTTTCATTCCATGGTTCCTGGCAAAGCCCTGACCGGTATTTTCCTGCTGAAGGTATTTGATGGTTAATGCCCCGGTAAAGCCTTGCACTACTTCTTTACAGGTAACCGAGGACCCATCTTCTACCAGAATTACTTCAAAATTTTGGTTAGTCTGCCGTGTCAGGCTTTCCAGCAAGGCATTGATTTCATCGGGGCGATTGTACACAGGGATGATGATGGAAAAATACATCAGCTGCCCATGTTGATTTCTTCAGCAATATTGTAATCGGTTTTTTTGGAGGAATTCGAAGTCATCATTTCTGCCAAAAATCCTGTAAGAAATAATTGTACCCCTACTATCAATGCCACCAGTGAGAAAAAAAACAGGGGTTGATCGGTTATTTCTCTGACGGCAATGCCCTTTTGCAGGCCATTGATCTTTTCAAAAACCAAATATACCGTGATGATAAAACCTGAAACAAATGAAAGTGTACCCAATAATCCAAAAAAGTGCATGGGGTTTTTCCGATAGCGGTTGACAAAAGATACTGATATCAGGTCCAAAAAACCATTCAGAAATCTTTCCAATCCAAATTTAGTCTGTCCATATTTTCTGGGCCGGTGAACCACTTCCTTTTCACCTATTTTACCAAATCCATTCCATTTGGCAATAAGGGGTAAATACCGGTGCATTTCCCCGTAGATATTTACATTCTTAACCACCCTTTTTCTATAGGCCTTTAGTCCACAATTAAAGTCGTGTAGTTGGATTCCTGAAATAAGCCTGGTTACCCCGTTAAAAAATCTGGAGGGCAGGGTTTTGGATAGCGGGTCAAAACGCCTTTTCTTCCACCCGCTCACCAGGTCAAATCCCTGGTCAACAATCATTCGATAAAGGTCCGGGATTTCTTCGGGGCTATCCTGCAAATCTGCATCCATAGTGATCACCACTTCTCCTTCCGCCTTGGAAAATCCGATGTCCAATGCCGCAGATTTTCCATAATTTCGGATAAAGCCAACTGCCCTGACCAATGAATCCTGATCCGCCATCTTCCTGATCACCTCCCAGGAATCATCTGTACTACCATCATCCACAAATATGATCTCGTAGCCCAGATTTGACCTTTGCATGACCTCCTTGATCCACAGGTGAAGCTCCGGTAAAGATTCCTCCTCGTTAAATACTGGAATGATTATAGAAATTTCAGGCATTTTGATTTTAATAATCCAAGGATTTATCTTTCTTTTTAAGGATGGCTCCCAGAATCAAGGCCATGATGGCATATATGATTAATGAAAAACCAAAACCCTTAAGCTGCCCCATGACCGTATAAGATTCACTCATTTCCAACCTCATTTCATCCAGCTGTTCGGCGGAAATACTGTCACCTGCCCCAAACTTATCCAGGAGGTTCAACATTCCTTCCAATTGTTGGTCTACCAATATATCGGGTAAACCAGGATGAATCACTTGGTAAAGCAGTATGTTCCCAATACTGGCAATGATCCCGCAGATCAACAGGGTTACAAAAGAATACTGGAAGGCACTGCTGAAGGTCATATAGCCTCCTATATCTTTTCGGTATTGTTTACCAAAATAAATAATCAGGCCAAAAAACAATATCAAAACAAAAATATTGTACCAGGTAGCTACCAATAGAGAATAATCTATAAAATAGAATACAAAATTGATAATGAGCATCACCAGACCGATGATAATACCGGATTTGACGGAGGCTTGGACAGGAGTGGTAGTGGATTCCATTTTCGGTTTTTTTTAATATTGAACAGTTCTTTTCAGGATGATAGAAATTATTATAGTAAAAAACAACCCCGGTATGATTTTTCTCAACAGATCATTCATGGCCACATCCATTATATTCATCTTTCCGATACTCTGATAAGTATCTTCATAGGCTTTTTGATTGAGCTGCTCCACTAAAATAGCCTGGTTCTCCTCCATCAGATTAAGGTTGGACTGCCTGAATGCTTCAAATATACTCGTATCGAATTGCAAATACAGGTAAATAAAAACAGCGGATACCAAGGCGATGATAGAATAGACAAAAAACCCTATGGTCATTCCTTGGCTAAAATGGAGATTACCCCCATTATACCGGTCTCTGAAATTTTTAATTCCAACGAATACAAAAAGGGGCATAATGATATAGCCAAAGACCAGATTCATACCTATAGGTTCGGCCCCAAGGAAATTCATCAACAAAAAAGCCACCACACATAATCCTCCTCCAGCCAAGCCAAAGGGGTATGCCGCAAGTAGGAATCTATTCATCTATGTCTATCAGTTTTCCCCTGTTGATCAAATATTTAACTTTTCCCTTAAGTATGTTACTCCAATAAGGAGAATTTTGACTTAAAGACCGGTTATTTTTCGTGTTCAATGTCCATTCTGCATCCGGATCAAATATGGTCAATGTTTCGAATTCTGCCAATTTTTTTCCCAAAACCCTCGCAGGTCCTTTGGTGAGTTTGCTGATCAATAAGGGGTAACCCAATTTCTTCTCCAATTGTACCACAGAAGGCACAAAGGTCTGCAAACCAGCCATACCGAATGGGGCAAGGTCAAATTCCTGATTTTTGGCGTCCATGTCATAGGGAATATGGTTAGAAACCAAAGCATCTATGGTACCATCCTTTAATCCTTCAATCAATGCGGACTGTTGTGCCTCACCTCTAAAGGGCGGCATGACTTTTAAAGAGGTTTCAAACTCCTGCAAAGCATCATCGGTAAACAACAACTGGTAAATAGAAACATCTGCCGTTACTTTCAGTCCTTCTGCTTTTGCTTTTCTAATCTGATCGATTGCCCCTTTTGTGCTGATCGTTTGGAAATGTAACCTCCCTCCGGTGTAACGTAATATTTCAAGGTTTTTTTGCACAGCTGCCTCTTCTGCGATATCCGGGATTCCTTTCATCCCCATAAGGGTAGAGGCTATTCCTTCATGCATGTGGCCAAACAGGGCCATCAGAGGATCGTAACTATGGTCAATCAACAGACCATCACATTTCTGGAGATAGAGCAGGGCTTTCATCATCCTGTCAGAATGAGACAGTGGTACCAAGCCCTCTCCAAATATATTCACTCCATGGTGATTCAGATCCAGCATTTCGGTCAGGTCTTCTCCCCGCATGTTTCTCGTTACGGCTGCCTGAATATGAAAGGTAGGAAATAGTTCTTTCACTTTATTCTGAATATATGCTACCTCATTTTTAGATTGAATGGGAGGATGGGTATTGGGTAAAAGCACGGCTTCTGTCATCCCAGCCTGCATCAATACCTCTGCAAGGCTTTCTATGGTTTCGCGGTATTCCTCCCCTGGTTCTCCGGCAAAACATCTCAGGTCTATCCATCCTGCAGATCCAAGCATACCTTCACAGTTGATGATCCGCATATTCTCCATAGGTAGATCAGTAGGGGCAGACTGTAAGGAGGAGCTATCAAAAAAATAATCAGCAGGTTCAAGGATTTCCTTATCTGTGATAATTTTAAGAGATTGAAATAGGATGGGCATGGAACATATATTTGTGCAAAACTGCAATTTTATTCCCTAAAACGGAAATAAACTTTGACGGATTTTACGGGAGAGCCATCTTGAGGATGATGTGCTGATGGTGTCGGGTGATCTGGTGATTGGTGATCTGATGGTGTCTG
>JBBDSA010000058.1:0-4904 GCA_040905165.1 Cyclobacteriaceae bacterium
CCTTATTTACAAAACCACGACAATTTAGTTTAACGCTAAGTCAGGAGTTCTGAATATATTGTATATATCACACATTCTTTTGGATCTATGTCGAGTACCCGGTGGGCGTATAAAGGCAGCAGCCGTCCTATTAACCTTATTTTCAATTTATTACTGTTCTTTTTTATAAGCTGTAGGCTCAATTTTGGCTAAAGCCAGATTTTTGGAATTCTATTTTATGGAATGGGCTGATTCCTATTGAGGGAGGTTCGACTATTGATTTATCGGCCATAATTCGGAAACAGAAACCGCAAAATATTCATCCTGCCATTCAAACTTCTCTAGAGTAAGTTTGTGTTATTCAAAAGGCCATCATTCATCCGTATCATAGGTAATGCCCAGAACAAACATAAAAATGCCATACAAAAAGGCCGGGTTCCTATAGGAAAGCCGGCCTTTTTGATTGGTTTTAGGTACTAATACGGTTGCAGCGCCAAATCCATTGTTTACTTCATGGCCATGGTTTCCTCTTCCTGGTAAAATACACGCCATATTTTTCCGGTCACGGAATCGGAAATTAAAATGGTACCGTCCGGGGCCTGGGCTATGCCTGTAGGGCGGTGCTTGGCATCACTGGGGGCTTCTATCGTCGAAACGCCGGCAAATCCCTCGGCCAATGCTTCATGATCACCGGCCGGGCTGCCGTTTTCAAAGCCTGCAAAAGCAACAAAATAGCCTTTTTGCTCCAAAGGTGCCCGGTTCCAGGAACCGTGGAAGGCAATCAACGCACTGCCCTTGTATTTGGCAGGAAACTGGTCACCTGTATAAAACAGGATATCATTGGGGGCCCAGTGCGCCGGAAAGGTCATTACCGGCTGATCTGTACCTTCACACCTGCCTACAGTTTCTCTGTCACCTCCATATTCAGGGGCCAGAATTCTTTTATCCTGAGCAGGATCAAAATAGCAATAGGGCCAGCCAAAATCGGCCCCGTCTGTCAGCTTGAACATCTCCTCTGCGGGGGCCTTTGCACTGGCTTCTTCATCATACATTTCCGGGAACAAGGCACTTAACATATCCCTTCCATGCTGTACGGCATACACATGACCATCGGTGGGGCTAAAACCCAAAGCGACGGCGTTTCGTATTCCCGTGGCGAAGCGGTAACCATCGGCTTCCTGGGTCTGACCTATTTTTTCCGCGTCAAAACGCCAAATTCCCCCATGTCGCTCCAATAGCGGACAGGGATCCATGGCCGGAGAGTCCTTGGTGCGATCCTGCTCCTGGCAGGCATTGGAAGGGGCACCTACATTTACATATAAATAACCCTGTTCATCAAAGGCAATGGATTTGGAAGCATGGGAAGTTTGCTGGGGCAAATCGGAAACTATGGTATCCGGCGCACTGGCATTATCCGGTAGCAGGTTGCCTTCACTGAATGTAAACCTGAATACTGCACTGTCATTGGTAGCATAGAGGTAACCCTTGTAAAATTCCATACCGGTACCTCCAAAATCACCAAAATATTGGGTTTCGTCAGCCCTGCCATCTCCATCCGTATCCCTCAGGGCCACAATTCCTCCCTGATCATTGGGTTCCCGCAGGTTCATGTAAATGTCCCCATTTTCATTCACGGCCAGATGTCTTCCTCTTCCCAGATCTTCGGCCACCACATAGGCCTGCATTCCAGGTGCAAGGTTCAGGCCTCCCTGATCCTCATCGGCTGTAAAATAAGGGTTTTCTTCTTCGGTTTCTGTTGTTCCGCCACATCCTGCCAATATCAAGCTGAAAGACAGGAATAAGGCTTGAAATAAATGGTGAAATTTTAAATTCTTCATGATGGTTATCAATTTTTGGTGCTTAATAAAGACTAATAAATTACAAATTTAAACCTTTACCTATCCTATTAAATATCGGTTTAAGCCAATGGATAAAGTTTATCATTTTTTAAATTGATTGAGGAAAGTTGGTGATTTGGTTATTTAAACCTGATTAAATATAAGGCAATTTTGACTGAGTGCCAAATCCATTCGCCAGCATGGTCATTCTCATCCGCCTCGCTGGCCTTGGAATAAATTATTCCGGAGCAATGAAGGAAAATTTCCATTTTCTACCAGTCAATCCATTTTTACCTGATCCGGGATTTTCTGAAATTCCTGATCCTGTGGAACGTAAGAAAATTCGCATCATGGTTGTTGTGCGCTCCACCCAGACCATCATCAAAGGCAGTCCGGGAAAGAAAGATGATATTTTTCCCTTCAAATTGCCAGTCCACATACTGGAAGCCATGTTTTTCGGTATCATCATGTTGTAACAAAACCCGTTTCAATTCCCAGTTTTCAAGGTCTTTTGAACTTAGAAGCCCTTGGGTATTCCTGATCCTTGCCGGGTTCCTGCCTTCGTTGGCGGCTTTTACTTCCTTCGGAATGATATTGGCTATGGTCCAGTACAATTCCGATCGGGGATCATACCGGATGGTAAATTTTTTACTGCCACCAGAGAAAGGCAAAAAACCGGTTTTGGAATCAAAAGTGGCTGTTTTTCCATCAGGACTGATTTTTATAAAGGCCACCTTTTCTTCTATAGTTGAGCGGTCATCTACCCTTAAAATATCCAGGATGCCACCTTCATGTCCTACCACAGCATTTCCTTCCAGCCAGCCACCAAAATTTCCATCCAGGTAGGTGGAATCGAAATATAAAATATTGCTTTGGGTCCAGTTGTCTGCCTTCAGGAGATCTGCCTCCACCGGAATGGACAGCATAAAAGCGCCATACCGCTTGCCCCAGCTTTTAATCGGTCCCATGGCCGATTCCATTGCCCTCCAGAGCCTTCCCTCATGTTTGATTACCGGCACAGGTGCACAATGGTATTCCCCTTCAAGCAACAATCCGCTATCTCCATCTAACGGATTTGTCCAGGTCTCACCATTGTCTTCGGAATTGCGGATGATGGTGTGCCCATGGTGCCTGTCTGTACCCAGAAAATAAAGCTTTCCTGCATGCGTAAACAGCTTGGACCAAAATGCACCATCAATGATGGCAATGGGCTTCCAGCTTTTTCCCTTATTATGGGACCGGTAAATTTTAGAAGTTGCCCTTATATGTTCATTGGACTCCGGGCCAAAGAAATCATGAGAGGCCAGATAATCCCCATTGGGTAAAACCGCCAAACTTGGCGAGCCGATGTACCTGCCTGAGGATGCCGGACTGTGCGCCACTATCCTTCCGGGCACCATGGATAAATCCGGTTCCTGGGAAAATAAATCAGGAATAACGAAAATCGAAAAGATAAAAATGGTCAATACCTTCATGCTTTATGTTGTATCGTTGGTTTTCGAAGCGATTAAGTTACTGAATTATAATGAAAGAGGGGCAAAAATAACAGATCGTATAGGGCGGGAACCTGATAAATTTCCAAAAAACCTGATTCCATTTTGAGGTGATCAAAAATCGTTAAATTTGTTTCAGTTCAAAGTTAAAATTACCATGGTAAAACTACCCCATTCTATACTACCCACCGAGAAATTAAAGCATCCTACCCGAAGGGACTACCTTAAAAACAGTGTTTTCTGCGGAACTCTATGCTTATTGACGGGGATCGGGTTGTATCTGAAAATACCGGCCAAGCATCCTTCAAAAGAAAACTCAGTCCGGTTTTGTTCGGTGATTGGTGGCTCATTGGCCCTCCCCCGTCCCAGGGCAGGAATAATATTCCGGTGAAAATGGGAAAAGACGGGAAATTCATGAAATATGAGTCGGTCGATCACCACATCTTCCAGGCCGAAGATGGTAATTGGCATTTATGGGGCTGCGTACGTCATACCGGTTGGGGAAGGATATTATACAAAAATCTGACTGACAGCCCCTGGGAGGCTACCGGAGAATTTATCCGGGCCAATGCGGCTTTTGGGGAAAGCATCAATGGCTGGTACTATACCGGCATGGAAGACGGAGATCCAAAAAAGGGAGGCATGTTCGTTCGCACTTCCCGGGACCTGCTCCACTGGTCCAATTACCAGCTCGTACACCGGGCCCAAATGGCGGCATCATCAACCTTAAATATGGGCTTACCCATCCAGAACTTTCCACCGATGGTAAATTTCTTTATCACTATACCCATGGAGAGGCCAGGTTCGATAAGATCAATCTGGAAGGTTTGGTATTGGAAGAGACACTTCAGTTTGAAAGGGAAGGCCCCGATGGAATGGGCAGACATATAGGAGGATATGCTTTGACTTCTTCTGATCAAATCATGATCTGGTCTTATTATGGGCGTAGACCACGAGAAGGCGGCAGAGCACATAAGGAAGTTTGATGAGGCTATCAAATTTATGGATCCTAAATGGGATCCTGTTTCTCAACGGTACATTCGCCTTTCCTATAGGACTAAATTTGGAGAAGAGCTGAATGAGAGGGGAATAGCTGAAATTACAGGAGCAGCCGTTTTCCTGACTGTTCTGGACAAGGACCTGAACATCGTCAAAGAGACCTTTCTCGACCGGTATCAAAAAAGACCTCCCCCCCACTTTTTCATCGATCACAAAATCTGGCTTTCTGAAAATATAAAGGATGAATTAGGGTTTGTGAGGATTACTATAGACTGAAAATCGATTGATGTAATCCATTGGGGGTGATGATCTACTATAATTAGAACAATCTGTAGTAAACCTGTTTATTCCCGGTTGGATGTTATAATTCTTTTTACTGTTTGTTTCTGGCCATTGCAAATGGCATTTTGACGATTGCTTCGCTCAAGTACGTTCTTGATAGAAGGATGAAGTGGATACAACACTCGGCGAGAGTAGTAAATGCAAATGCCGCCAATGCCGAGCCACATTTGTGACCACCCCCCTGGCCCCCTCCTAAAATAATGGCGCTAACTTAGCGTTTTTATTTATATTTTCGATATGCCCCCTGCTTTGT
>JBBDSA010000059.1:0-4884 GCA_040905165.1 Cyclobacteriaceae bacterium
TGGCATCCTGCATGGCCACGCGATCAGGTTTAAAATCAACATAAGAAACACCTCTTTCGAAACCCTTAGTGGCCCTTCCTTCAGAAAGATGGGCATAAAGAATTTTTTCGGTTAAGGTAAGGGGTTTACCCACAGCATTTCTGGCTGCGCTGATACGCCTGGGAAAGGCGGCGTACAGCGACTTAATCATCTCTATATCAAATACCATTAAAAATAAATTTTATTGAAATTTCTTTGGCGGCAAAGATACTAAAATCACCTGTATATCGCCCAAAAAGCCTTTTTTATCTGCTTATTTATAAAGAATATAAAAAAATTCCCTGCCGGTCTGCCTTTATTAAAACCAAGTCTTAATTAGGACAAAGCATTACAAAGTCAAAAGAAATTCCATGGTATCTACCCTATCGGCATAATCATCCACATCGGGACATTGGGCCTGGCCAAAAGGAATACTTCCGGGATACCATCCACCGCGACTGACCACACATTGGATTTTATCTCCCGCTTCCTGAAGTTTTCTTTCCAAATCCTCTTTATCAAGATAAATCTCATAGTAAATGACAGCGATAGGTGATACCAATGCTTTACTTTCCTTTAACAGGAGGTGTCCATTGTCGAGGTGTGCTTCGCCATTGATCAGGTAGATGGATTTATTGTAATCATAATTATTCAGGTATTTGTGATGTTCCATGACTTTTTTTTCAGGACCCATCCCTTCCAGAAATCCCGAAAGTTGGTTTTGGTTACTGAAAAAAACTTTGGACACATTCCTGCATCCCAATCCAAAATAATGGTAAACATCTTTGGCCAGGAGCTCCCAGTCCTTTGCCGTTTCGCTTCCATCCACAATGGCCACCGAAGTGCGGTTTTTCCTGATAATATGAGGGTATTTTCCAAAATAATAATCAAAATACCGGGCCGAATTGTCACTTCCGGTGGCAATGTAAGCATCCAGGCCATTCAGTCTTTCTGAATAAACAATATAATTTTCAAACGCTGGCTCCATCCTTACAAGCCGGGAAACTAACCATGGTAAGAGAATCTGATCTGATGAACTGAGTTTAATATGGGCCTTATGGCCAGCCATTAGGACACATAAAAGATCATGGAAACCAACAGCAGGAAGATTTCCAGCCATAATGATGCCTATGCGGCGATGGGTAAATGGATTTGGAAAAGAATAATTGGCCACCCAGGAGAAGAGTTTTATCGGAGAAAGGTAATTGATAATACCTTGAAGGGCCAATTCTGATTGCGATGGAGTAAACCAGTTGTTCTGATTTTCAATTTGGTCAAAAAGAGAAAGTTTTTGTTCAGGTCCAAGTTCTTGAATTAATTTCCCCAATGCGATGAAAGCATCCAATCTTTTTTCTAATTTGACCATCTTTTTATGCAATTAATTAAATTCTTTCCCCATTCGACCTTTTCTCCTGAATGAATGGGTAACCCACAAAGATAGAGAATGGAAATGAAGGGAAAGAAACAAAGTGGGGTTGAATTTATTTAGTACAACAAATAATGTCTTAATATATTTTTTTTTAATGGGGTGTCATTTCTCTTGTGAGATTGTGAATTGGTTAGTAGTTTTGCAGTGAACAAAAACAGAATGAAATGGCAATAATGATAACGGATGAATGCATCAACTGTGGTGCATGTGAACCAGAGTGCCCGAATACTGCCATCTATGAAGGGGGTATCGAGTGGACTTGGGGTGGCGGAACCAATTTGACGGAAGTGACCTTGGAAGATGGGACCGTGGTGGATGCAAACGAAAAGATGAAACCGGTTTCTGATGAATTTTATTATATCGTTACGGAGAAATGCACTGAATGTACCGGATTCCACGAGGAGCCTCAGTGCGCGGCAGTATGCCCTGTAGATTGCTGTGTAGATGATCCGGACCACCGCGAGAGTGAAGAAGATTTGCTGGCTAAAAAGCAGTACCTGCATGGAGAATAAAAGAATTATAAGAAAATATAATATTTTATAGCTACAAAATTGTGTTTACCAATATATAAATTGAAGATTATCCCAATTTTATTAAAAAAAAACGGGCCAAAATTTGAATTTAATAGTTGAATTGATTTAACTTGGGATGAAATTCATTTTTGAAAAAATTAAATAGTTTGGATAGTGGAAGATAACAAAGATTACGATAGAGATGAGATTTTCACCAAAAGGGTAAAAGCAGGAAAAAGAACCTATTTTTTTGATGTGAAAGCTACCAGGTCAAATGACTATTATTTGACCATCACAGAGAGTAAGAGAAAAATTAAAGACGACAACTTTTTTTATGAGAAACACAAAATCTTCCTTTACAAAGAGGATTTTGCGAAATTTGTGGAAGCATTGCAGGATGCCGTTGACCATGTGAAAAATGATTTAATGGCTGATTTCGATTTCTCTCAGTTTGATGTAGAACCCGAAGCTTCTGAAACCAACCATAATACCAATAACAATACCAATAACAATAAATTCGGCGAGGATCTTAAGTGGGACTAAGGCATTGGCTCACCGCAAAGGAATGGTGACAGAAAGACCATATTTGGTTTGATCGGCAATATCCTGATATAAGCAGTTTAGCTAATCAAGACGAAACTTTTAAAGGTATTCAAAAGGAAAGGGCTTTTAAATAGATTCATTTTTCATTACTTTTGGTATTATGCTAAAAGTGGTGATTACTGCAGTCGTTATTACGCTTGTGATTGTGGTGCTGGGATGGTATTTTTCAAACATCAGCCTCTACTTTATATTTTCAATGGTCATAGCTGCTGCCCTGCGCCCGTTGACTAACAAGATCAACAGCTTCTTCATCATGGGTCAGCATGTGCCCAGGGCACTGGCTATTTTGATTTCATTCTTGTTCATTTTTACCATCGCTTTTCTGATGGTACTTTTGTTTATTCCCTTATTTAGGACTCAAATAGAATTATTACAGGATTTGGATATCAATTACCTTTATGACCAGATTCAAAGACCAGTTGAAACGGTTGAATCAATTTTGATAAAATTCAACCTGACCAACAATGAACCTGGTTACCTCATCGGTACCGTTAAGGAAAGTTTGATGGCGAGCCTCAATGAGATCAATATACAGGGATTCATCAACAACGTAATATCGACTACCAGTACATTTTTTATCAGTATCCTGGCAGTGGGATTCATCACGTTTTTTCTGTTGTTGGAAAATGGGCTGTTGAGAAGAAATTTTTTGAACTTTATACCCAATAAGTATTTTGAGCTTTCTGTGGCCACTTTCCATAAAGTGGAAAGGTTACTTTCCAACTACCTGCTGGGTTTATTGATTCAAATGACGGCCATATTTTCCATCGCTACAATAGGTTTAACAGTGGCCAAAATCGATTATGCCATGACCATAGCGGTTTTTGCGGCAGTAGCCAATTTAATTCCATATGCGGGTCCCATTTTGGGTGCTACATTTGGGATATTGGTAGGGTTTTCCACGGGGGATTTTTCGAATACCAATGAAATTTCTTTCTTTCTTTTTAGGATATTAACGGTATTTTCCATTGTTCAACTGAGTGATAATGTCATCTTTCAGCCATTTATTTTTTCTAAATCAGTAAAAGCCCACCCACTTGAGATATTTGTTATTATCTTTGTGGGTGCAAAAATCGCGGGTATATTAGGGATGATTCTTGCCATACCGATTTATACTATTTTTAGGGTATCCATAAAGGAATTCTATAAGGGGTATAAAGAATATAGAATATTTAAATTAGATAATATTTAATTTCATGGGATTAAAATGTGGGATCGTTGGCTTACCCAACGTGGGAAAATCAACTTTATTCAATGCATTGTCAAGCGCAAGAGCAGAAGCCGCCAATTTTCCGTTCTGTACCATTGAGCCCAATGTGGGAGTGGTGACTGTTCCTGACAATAGGCTGGAAATATTGGAAGGGCTCGTTCATCCCCATAAGGTTATTCCTACGGTAATTGAATTTGTAGACATCGCCGGTCTCGTAAAAGGAGCCAGCAAGGGAGAAGGACTGGGAAATAAATTCCTTGCCAATATCAGAGAGGTAGATGCGGTTATTCATGTGGTGAGGTGCTTTGAGGATCCCAATGTAGTGCATGTTGCAGGAAGTGTTGACCCCCTGTTTGACAAGGAGATCATTGACACGGAATTGCAGTTGAAAGACCTGGAATCTGTTGGAAAGAAAATCCAAAGAATTGAAAAAATCGCCAAAAGTGGAGATGCGAAGGCGAAAAGGGCCATGGAAAGCCTTTTGAAATTTAAGGAGGGGATGGAATCAGGGAAGAATGCCAGGGCAATAGAAGCAGATGATGAGGACTTGGAAGCCATCAGGGACATCCATCTTTTGACCATCAAACCCGTACTGTATGTGGCCAATGTGGATGAAGGAAGTATTCATCAGGATGGCAATAAGCATGTGGACGCACTCAGAAAGGCAGTAAAAGAGGAAAAGGCAGAGGTAATTGTTCTTTGTGCAGCATTGGAGGCCCAAATTGCGGAATTTGAAGAAGAAGGGGAGAAACAGATGTTTCTGGAAGAATATGGGTTGAAGGAAAGCGGTCTGAACAGATTAATAGCAGCGGCTTATCAATTATTGAATCTGATCACCTATTTTACAGCTGGGGTTCAGGAGGTTAGGGCCTGGACGGTTAAGAAAGGATGGAAAGCACCTGCGGCGGCAGGAGTGATTCATACTGATTTTGAGCGGGGCTTCATCAAGGCTGAAGTGATCAAACTCCATGATTATGAAAAGTTTAAAACCGAAGCTATCTGCCGTGAAAACGGGAAAATTGCAGTTGAAGGCAAAGAATATGTAGTTTGTGACGGAGATGTGATGCATTTTAGGTTCAATGTGTAAATAAATTGAAATATTATTGTTATGT
>JBBDSA010000060.1:0-4782 GCA_040905165.1 Cyclobacteriaceae bacterium
ACCTCTAGCACTTTATATTTTGCAGAGAAGAGACCACCTGTGTAGTAACAAATATTTTACCATCCCATATAAATACAGCCCTAATGCACCCTCTATTTGGTTTTGGGCCTCAGGGATTATAATATAGAAAAAAAAAGGGAAGCAATATTTGCTTCCCTTTCAATTGGTATGATTTGAATTAATGGGGGATTACATCATGCCGCCCATTCCTCCATGACCGCCTCCCATTGGAGGTCCAGCAGGTGATTCTTCTTTGATGTCTGCCACCACACATTCGGTAGTAAGCAGTAAAGCTGCTATGGAAGCTGCATTTTCCAATGCCAACCTGGTTACTTTAGTCGGGTCAATTACCCCGGCCTTGAACAGATCTTCAAAAATATCTGTCCTTGCATTGTAACCAAAATCACCTTCGGTTTCTTTAATTCTGTTGATGACTACAGATCCTTCTCTACCGGAATTGGTAACGATGGTTCTCAAAGGAGATTCCAATGCCTGTTTTACGATATTGATACCTGTATCTTCATCTTCATTGATTCCTTTCAGGTTGTCCAAAACTTTGGCAGCCCTGATAAAGGCCACTCCGCCACCTACTACTACACCTTCCTGCACAGCAGCACGGGTAGCATGAAGGGCATCATCCACCCGGTCCTTTTTCTCTTTCATTTCCATCTCTGTGGCTGCACCGATATATAGAATGGCCACACCACCGGAAATCTTCGCAAGTCTTTCCTGCAGTTTTTCCCTATCGTAATCGGAAGTGGTTTTTTCAATTTGCGATTTGATCTCATTGATTCTGCCTTCAATATTGGCTCTTTCACCGGCACCGTTTACGATGGTGGTGTTATCCTTGTCAATATTGATTTTTTCTGCAGAACCCAAATAATCGACAGTTACATTTTCCAACTTATAACCTCTTTCTTCAGATATCACCGTTCCGCCTGTCAAAATGGCAATGTCTTCCAACATGGCTTTTCTTCTGTCACCAAAACCAGGTGCTTTCACAGCAGCCACTTTCAAGGCACCCCTGATTTTATTGACGACCAAAGTAGCAAGTGCTTCACCGTCTACATCCTCAGCAATTATCAATAAAGGTCTTCCTGACTGAGCCACGGGCTCCAAAATAGGAAGCAATTCTTTCATGGCAGAAATTTTCTTATCGTAAATAAGAATGTAAGGATTCTCCAATTCCACTTCCATTTTTTCGGTATTGGTGGTGAAGTAAGGAGAGAGATACCCTCTGTCAAACTGCATACCTTCAACGGTTCTTACTTCAGTTTCTGTACCTTTAGCCTCTTCGACAGTGATTACGCCGTCTTTTCCCACTTTCTCCATGGCGTCAGCAATCATTTTACCGATTTCCTCATCGTTATTGGCAGAAATAGTTCCTACCTGAGCGATTTCTTTGGAAGTAGAAATGGTTTTAGAAGCTGATCTGAGTTCACCAACTATGGCAAGAACTGCTTTATCGATTCCTCTTTTCAAATCCATAGGATTTGCTCCTGCCGCCACATTTTTGATTCCAACTGAAAAAATCGATTGGGTTAAAACTGTTGCTGTAGTAGTACCGTCTCCCGCATCATCTGCAGTTTTGGAAGCCACTTCTTTTACCAGTTGGGCACCCATGTTTTCGATACTGTCTTCAAGTTCAATTTCTTTAGCTACAGTAACACCATCTTTGGTGATGGTGGGCGCTCCGAACTTTTTGTCCAAGATTACATTTCTGCCTTTGGGACCTAATGTTACTTTTACTGCATCGGAAAGCGCATCAACGCCTCTTTTTAGCCTGTCTCTTGCTTCTGTATTGAAAAATAATTCCTTAGCCATATTTTTAAACTTTTAAATTAGTTTGATTTGAATTAATTTTGATTATAACGGATCAAAGGATAGCAAAAATATCAGCTTCCCTCATGATCAAATAATCAGCACCTTCAACAGATAATTCAGTACCTGCATATTTGCCGTACAAAACAGTATCTCCGACTTTAACCGTTAAAGGTTCGTCTTTTTTACCGCTTCCTATCGCCACTACAGTGCCTTTTTGTGGTTTTTCTTTGGCAGTATCAGGAATGTATAATCCTGAAGCTGTTTTTTCTTCTGCTGCAGCGGGTTCTACCAAAACCCTATCTGCTAAAGGTTGGATTTTTACTTTTGACATCTTATTAAGTTATTTATTAAAGGTTAATTTCTGAAATACCATATCCCAGTTTACACTTTCTGTGCCAATTTCTCTTAAAAAGGATTTCCTGACAGAAAGTCTTAAATGTAAATTAACGCTGGCAGGGATTTGGAGTACAAGAAAAATATCCTGCCAATATTTCTGAAAGGTATTGCAACTTTTGTCACTTTTTCGTACTTTTTAGAAGTATAAAAAGAATTGCCCATGCATAAATTAACAGAAAACTGGATTTCTGAAGGATGGATTGATTTTGAATATAAAAAATACATCCTTTTGGCTTATTTGAAAAATGTAGATGAGAAATTCCGAGAGGTGAAGCTTTATCCCCCTCTGGCAGAATTAATCAAACATTATGAAAAACTCATCCATTTTGACAAAACCAAACACGAAATAAAATTATCCTTTCCCAAACAAATGGAGGGCGTTGATTTTAAAAAGCTTAAGATTAAATATAAGGATAAAATACCCGAAGACGATATTATGAAGGAACTGTCTGATATTGTCGATTATTCCCTACCCAGGATCAAAAAGCAAATTGAAGAGGGAAAAACCATTTATGACTTTATTGAGAGCCATTTGGAAATAGAACCCATTGGCCTGACTTCTTTGTACCAAAAGGAAGGCTACGCTATGTTTTCTTATAAAAACGGTTCGGATGTATACATTTACCGCTATACCATCAATTTGTTTCAGAACAGCGTAGATAAATTCAGAGGGATTGCCTTAAAATTTATTGAGGCGGTAAGGACCAATCTTGTCCATACTTATGATCAGATCAAGCTGGATTTGATCAAAAAATTCACTGATCTTCCGAATCCATCCGCTTGGAGGATTCATTCCAATCAAAATATTCCTTTGGAAGAAAGCTTTCTGCCTATCAGCAAAAGGTTGTTATTAAAACATATAGAGGTATAAAAAAAAGAGGTTATTACAACCTCCTTTTTAATAATTTACCCAAATCAAAGTCGGCTATTCTTCCTTTTTTAAAAGGGAATTTTCATTGGAAAACATTACCGGTGTTGGTGAAGATTTAATTTCTTCCTTTTCCAAGGCCTGGGTTAATTTTTCCTGACGTATCATTTCTTCTCTTAATTCTCTGTTTTTTATTACTTCATCACCTGGTTTTCCAAATAATATCCGGTAACCTTCATTGAAGTTTTTGGCTTTTTTCAAATCCTTTACAATATCCATCCATTCATGGAAATTCAAATAAATTGGGTTATATGAATTAACCGGTTTGGTAATGCCGTACGTCGGTCTTTCACCTTCAGGCATAAAAGTACCGAAAATTCTGTCCCATATAATAAAGGTAGAGCCATAGTTCTTGTCCAAATAATGGGCATCACTGCCATGATGAACCCGGTGATGGGAAGGGGTGGTGAAGAAAAATTCGATGGGTCTGGGCATTTTTTTGATGTATTCGGTATGAATCCAAAACTGATACAATACGGCAACCTGATGACAAATGAAGAAAACAAATGGATGAAACCCCATCAACATGACCGGAATAAAAAAGATAATTTTTATATGTTGTGTCCAGCCTAACCTGAATGAAACGGAAAAATTATATTTTTCGGAATTATGGTGGGTGATGTGACTTGCCCACCAAAAACGCTGTTCATGAGAAACGCGATGGGCCCAATACCTAACCAGATCGATGGCAAAGAAGCAGGGGATAAAAGACCACCAGGTAGGTGGAATTTTCCAAGGCACAATATTCCAACAAAACAGCGCAATGCCAAAAATAAATACCTTGATCAACGCGCTTATTCCTGCATTTATCAATCCAATGGTCGATGCAGCTAAAAAGTCTTTCGCGTCATAGGTGTCTTTTTTTTGGTACAAGCTGATTCCCCATTCTACAAAAACCAAAAGAAACATTATGGGTGCGGCCCATAAAATTAAATTAGGCCAATCATTTCCGCCCAGGTCTTCAAAGGTCAAGTAATTTTCGAACATAAATATAAATTTGGCTGGTTTTCGGTTTTGTTTGCAATCTTAAAAATGTTAAATTAATCAATTTCCCTCATTCAGTCAATAATTATTCCTTTTACCGATGAATTAAAACAACGAAAAAAAGCCCATAAACATTCATATATGGGCTTTTTTTTTATTAAGTAAAAATGCAAATGCTTATTCTTGTGCGGGGTTTTCGGACTCCTGTTCAGGAGATGGATCTTCCTGATCCGGTAGCGGAATCGACTCTCCTTTTGAACCTTCACTGGGCAATAAAGATTCATCATCAAAAGAGGGGGTTAGTATTTGTTTTTGTGCGTTTTCAATGTTTGGAGAAGAAAATTCGGTAGAGCTGCTACTTTGATGAAAGGCAGAGGATCCCAAAGAAAGCACCAAAATGGCTATGGCCAATACCCAAGTGGCTTTTTCGAGAATATTACCCGTTTTGGTCACCCCCATGATCTGTGAGGCACCTCCCCCAAAAGCTGCACCAACACCCCCCTTGGAATTTTGGCCTAAGATGACCAGGATGAGCAATATGGCCAATATGATGATGATACTTATGATTACTACAAACATGATTTATGTATTTTTAGCCTTTAATTTCGAAATTTGATCTGCAAAGTAAGTGCTTTTCTCTGGAAACTTCA
>JBBDSA010000061.1:0-106658 GCA_040905165.1 Cyclobacteriaceae bacterium
AAGATCAGCTTTTTGAAAGTTATTATAATATCTACACGGATCTTGCCGGTTAAATCGGCAGGAGCCTTGTTGCTCCTTTTATCTTTAGCAGGTGCCTGTGCCGATCCCTCGGAAATTGGCCTGGTCCTGGATCCAAGTTCCAATCAGATAGGGGTATTCTATGAAGAAATACCTCTTTCTGCTTCTATGGTCCTGTTGGATTCCTTTAATACGACCGGTCAGGGAGTATTGTTAGTCGGAGGTGATCAAAGTGAATTTTTTGGAACCACTACTTCTATAGGATATAGTAGGTTATCATTCAACCCATTTGGAGAACTTCCCACAGAGGAAGCCTTATTTGATTCTGCCATATTTACCTTGAATGTGGTAGAATCAGTAGGAGAGGATTTTGATGAACCCAAATCCTTTAAAGTCCATCAATTGACAGAACCTATCCTGGATACCACCTATTACAATTTTAATGCGCTTCCATTTGCAGAAGAGTCCTTAGCGGAAGGGTCATTTATCATCCGGCCGGATACGCTTAATTCCCTTCGAATGAATCTGGAAGAGGAATTGACATCCGATTTATTCCAAAGAATGACGAGTAATGATCCTGTTTTTACGAATGTTTTCACCTTTCGGGATTATTTTCCGGGCATTGCCATTTTAGGGGGCCCTGATGACAATGCCACTTCAACGCTGGGTATAGGCGGGGGTACAGGCATTATCATTTATTATCATTATGAAGGAGATACTGTTTCCACT
The DNA here is from genome assembly GCA_040905165.1 of Cyclobacteriaceae bacterium. Taxonomy (GTDB): domain Bacteria; phylum Bacteroidota; class Bacteroidia; order Cytophagales; family Cyclobacteriaceae; genus Cyclobacterium. Next base: position 748 of record JBBDSA010000061.1, read on the forward strand.
TCCTATCCCATTAACACCATCCAATCAAGGCATTTTAATCACATCACCAATGACCGTCAGGGCACCCCAACAGACGTTATTACGGAACGAGGGGAGGTATATCAGGTTCCTGGAGAAAAAGTCGGAATCAAAGGAAATTTAGGAATGGTGATAAAACTGGACATGGAACCGGCACATGCTTTTTTGGATACCCTGGAAAATATCACATTTAATCAGATCACACTTGAAGTAGGCCCCGTGGATGAACATCCCGAATTCAAAGGCCCCTTTAATAACCTTTTGATGTATTTTTGTACGGACGAAGGGGAATTTTATAATAGATTTGACGGAGCAAGGGTGGCTGTTCAGCAGAACGGCCAAAGTCAAACCGGTTTAGGTCCGGATGGCTCCGTAGTTCCTACCAACTCCAATCAAAATTCATTGATCTATGTGCCTGACTCTCTTTTGTATCAAAATGAGGTCACTTCCTATGTAAATGCCCTTTATAGGTCGGGACTGGTCAAGACAGATTTGTTCTTATATCCCAATAGGCCCAGTTCTTCCAATAATCCTGTCAGCTCGGATCTTTTCAAAAGGTCGACCAGAGAATTTATTTCCGGAAAAGACCAGTTCAAATTAAAAGTTTATTACACCCGGGTGAGATAATTGGTTTTATAATCGCCCCTTTTGAAATCTAATCCTTAAGAAACAAAATTGCTGACCAATTGTCTTTACTCGGTTGGTCAATCGGCTTTAATCCGTTATCAAGGGCTTCAGTAATAATTTCGGATTTATCATTCTGGTAAAACCCGCTTAATATTAAATGTCCACCCTGATTTAAATTTTGGCTGTACCTTTTGATTTCTTCCAATAAGACATTTTTATTGATGTTGGCCAAAATAATATCAAATGGGCCCTTTGGATTGATGGAATTTATGGTTCCGGTTTTCATTTTCAGGTCACCACAACCGTTAAGAAGAAAATTTTCATTGCCATTTTCTACACTCCAGGCATCTATGTCAAATGCTTCAACACTTTTGGCGCCAAGTTTTCTAGCCATAATGGCTAAGATGCCCGTTCCGGATCCGGCATCCATTACCCGCTTGTTGGTATGGTTGACGGTCAGTTGAAGCTGGATCATTAGATGGGTAGTGGCATGGTGTCCTGTGCCAAATGACATTTTTGGGTTGATGATAATTTCATGCTTGAAAATATCTTGCCTAGGATGAAAGGAAGCACGGATATAGACGTCATTTCCAATTGAAATGGGTTCATAATGCTTTTCCCATTCTTCATTCCAGTTTATTTTGGGAATGACTTCCTCTTCAAAGCCTAGTTTCGCCGGTTGTTGGTACTTTATGAATATTTCATTTAATGCCGATCTTTCCAGGATTTGCGGTTCAATATGTGCTTCAAATCCCGTGTCTGTTTCCAGAAAGGAATCAAAACCGACTTCTGACATTTCCGCCATGAGGATCTCGCGGTATTCTTCGATGCAATGTATTTTAAATGCGAGGTATTCCATTATAATAGGGCATTATTTGATATTTATGAAGCCAAAGGGGCTTAATTATTTGAACCTAATATAAAATTGCCCGGGCAAAGGCTTTGGCTTCATTTGCCCGGGAAAAAAATCCGAAAAGATAAAATTAAGGATTAAAAGGATTTTATAATGTCTACAAAATCCCTGGACTTTAGGGAAGCACCACCAATCAACCCGCCATCTACGTCGGCTTTTGAAAACAGTTCACGGGCATTGTCAGGTTTACAGCTTCCCCCATATAAAATGGATATACCATCTGCAATCTGCTTTCCGTATTTTCCGGCCAGGTGTTTCCGGATAGCGGCATGCATTTCCTGTGCCTGCTCAGAAGTGGCTGTTTTTCCTGTGCCGATGGCCCAAATAGGTTCATAGGCGATCACGATTTTTTTAATTTCCTCTTCTAAAAAATCAAAAAGGCTTTCTGATAGTTGCCGGGTAACATAGGCTTCATGGTCACCCGCTTCTCGGATTGCAAGCGGTTCCCCACAACAAAAAATCGGGGTTAACCCATTGGCCAATGCCTGTTTGGTTTTACCGGTGAGCATTTCACTGCTTTCTTTAAAAAATTCTCTCCGCTCACTGTGTCCTATAATGACATAACTTGATCCAAAGGAGGCCAACATGCCTGCAGAAACTTCTCCTGTATAGGCTCCTGAGGCCTTGTCAGAACAGTTTTGGGCTCCTAAAAAAAGATTGTCCCTACCAGCAATCAGTTTGTGTACGCTGTTCAAGTGAACAAATGGGGGGTTGATGACCACTACCACATCATTTTTTAGTTCATCTTTTACCATATTTACAATCTCGGAGGTCAGTTTCTGTCCTTCTTCCTGATTACAGTTCATTTTCCAATTTCCTGCTACAATTTTTTTTCGCATGATTATTTATTTAAGATTTATATATTTGGTGTGGAATATCCTGTTGATAAACCAAAAGTTAAAATTAAGGAAAATGTCAATTCCAGAAAAAGAAAATTCGGATCAAGAACCAAAAAAGAAATTAGGGATCCCTGCTGTTTTTAAACGGATTACATCCTATTGCGCTTACCAAGAACGGTGTCTTTCCGAAGTTAAGGATAAATTGGAGGACTATCACCTTTCTTTGGAAGAATCTGAAAAAATCATTGCAGAGCTGGTGCAGGAGAATTTTATCAATGAAGAGCGATTTGCTTCCTCCTTTGTAAGTGGCAGGTTTCTGATTAAAAAATGGGGAAAAGTAAGAATAAGACAGGAATTGAAAATGAGGTCATTACCAAATGATTTGATTTCTATGGCCTTGAATCAAATTGATGACGAAGCCTACCAGGAAACCTTAAAGACATTGGCCCATAGAAAATGGATGCTGACCAAAGAAAAAGACCTTGTAAAAAAGAAAGCAAGGGTCCAACGTTTTTTGCTTTTCAGGGGTTTCGAAACAGATTTGATTATCCAGACCCTGGAGGGGATTCAAGATGATATTTAGGGATAAACCGGTCTTCTGATTCCTGAGGTATCACGTCAATTACATTGGCTAAAACCAATTTTACCAGTGTTCTGGAGGCAATGTAAATCGGCAATTTGGCGATTTCCATGTATTCTTTTAAGGTGATGTAGGAACGTGAAGCCAAGGCTTTGATCAAAAGCTCTTCTTTTTTTCCATATCTGAACAGAACATCTTCCTTTCTTTTTTGCCTTTTCATGATTTCCCACATTTCCTTACTGGCCTGGATACTTTTGTCCGCAACTCTTACAAAGGCTTTTTTCTGATGATCATTGTAGATGAAATGGGGTCTGTTTTCACTTTTGGAAATGAAATAAATGGCCACTCCTTTTTTTTGATTCAGGGATACCACCTGTTTTTTCAATTGGAGAGATGGAAATATCAGTTCCTTAATGGCCTTGTCCATGGCATAAACTTCTTCTTCGATATACTTTTGGCCACTTACGGTACCATCATCATCCACCCCGATCAATAAAAAGCCGCCATCTGTATTGGCCATGGCAACAATTTCTTTGACAATTTTTTCCGGATGAGCTGCTTTTTTCTTAAATTCGACATGGAGGCCTTCCCCTTTTTGGGCCAATCTCCCTATATCCTGGATTGTCATGATGTATCAATTTATCAATATGGCTATTCCGGCCCGCAAACCAACCGCCTCGTTTTGAATATAATAGTCCGCCATTCCTTCCACCCGGAACCTGTAGGTGACATTGTAGGTGTATCCCATCCCCAAGGCAATGTCTGCATTGTTGCCCATTAACCCTCTTGCCCTGATGAAAATCGGTTCAACCGGATAAAACCGCACTCCTCCAGAAACCTGATTGGGTTGTAGGGTATTGTACTCATACCCCAGGGATAATGAGAGGTGATGCAAGTAGAAGTAGTTCAATTCTCCTGCCAACTGAAAACGATGAAACATTTGATCCAAATCAGACCTGAATAAGTCCATGCCGGTACTTATTAGGAAACTTCCTTCTGCCTGTTGGGCCATCGCTGGCTTTAATTGGGCTAAACAGGCAAACAGGGCCATGAGGCCTAGGTACTTTTTCATCACAGGACCTGGTTTAATTCTTTCAGCCTTTTTTTTAATCCAATCCACTCATCCCTTAAGCGGGCAGCTTCCATAAAATTCAATTCCCTGGCAGCGGCTTCCATTCTTTTCTGGGTTTGAAGGCTTAGTTTTTCCAGCTTTTCTTTACTTAAATATTGGATGACCGGATCTGCGGCAACATCCATTTCTTCAGGGTTGTTTTCCACATAGATCTTGGGGTTTCTTTTGCTGTCAGCTACTTTGGTTTGACCCATTATCCTTTCCTTCGACTTGATGATGGTAGTAGGGACAATACCATGGGCCTCATTGTAAGCCATTTGTTTTGCCCTTCTCCTATTGGTTTCGTCCATGGCCACCTGCATGCTATTGGTAACCTTATCCGCATACATGATTACTTTCCCAAATTCGTTTCTGGCTGCACGGCCAATGGTTTGCACCAGACTTCTTTCATTTCTCAAAAACCCCTCCTTATCCGCATCCAAAATGGCCACCAATGCCACTTCAGGCAGGTCCAATCCTTCTCTTAAAAGATTTACCCCCACCAATACATCGAAAATCCCCAACCTCAGCTCTCTTAATATTTCTACCCTGTCCAGGGGTTTTACTTCGGAATGAATGTACCTGGATTTTACCCCTGCTCTGGAAAGGTATTTATCCAGCTCCTCCGCCATCCTTTTGGTGAGTGTGGTGACGAGTATCCTGAAACCGTTTTTTATGGTCTGATCAATTTCTTCCAGAAGGTCGTCAATTTGATTGGCACTGGATCTCACTTCTATTACCGGATCCAACAGTCCGGTGGGCCGTATAATTTGTTCCACCACCACACCACCCGATTGATTCAATTCATAATCAGCAGGGGTGGCACTGACATAGACCACCTGATTGGTAAGGGCCTCAAATTCCTCAAATTTCAATGGGCGGTTATCTAAAGCGGATGGGAGTCTGAATCCGTATTCCACAAGGTTTACCTTACGGGAACGGTCTCCCCCCCACATGGCCCTCACCTGGGGTAAGGTGACATGACTTTCATCAATCACCATCAGGAAATCATCAGGGAAATAATCAAGAAGGCAGAAGGGTCTCATCCCTGGCAATCTTCTGTCAAAATACCTGGAATAATTTTCTACGCCTGAGCAATATCCCAATTCCCTAATCATCTCCAGGTCAAATTCTGTTCTTTCCTTGAGTCTTTTGGCCTCCATTAATTTCATGTCTTTTTCAAAGAAGCTGATTTGGGCCATCAGGTCATCCTGGATCTCATGAATGGCCTGATCAATCACATCTCTTCCTGTGACAAAAAGGTTAGCCGGAAAGATGGTGATGATTTTCTCATCAGCAATCTTTTTGCCCGTCTCCGGATCCACCTGCTGTATGGCTTCAATTTCATCTCCCCAGAAAAAAATACGGTAAGCAAAATCTCCGTAGGCCACAAAAATATCCACCGTGTCGCCTATTACCCTAAAAGTACCTCTGGAAAATTCAGCAGTGGTCCGACTATAAAGGATTTCTACCAATTTAAACAGAAACTGATTTCTTGGGATGCGATCCCCTTCCTGGATTTTGATGACATTTTTTGCGAATTCTTCAGGATTCCCAATACCATAAATGCATGAGACGGAAGCCACTACGATCACATCCCTCCGGCCCGACAACAAGGCTGAGGTGGCGGAAAGTCTTAGCTTCTCTATTTCTTCGTTGATGGAAAGGTCTTTTTCAATGTAAGTCCCACTGCTGGGAATGAAAGCTTCGGGCTGGTAGTAATCATAATAACTGATAAAGTATTCTACAGCATTGTTGGGAAAAAATTGTTTAAATTCTCCATAAAGCTGGGCGGCTAAAGTTTTGTTATGGCTTAATACCAGGGTGGGTTTTTGTACCTCCTGGATGACATTGGCCATTGTAAATGTCTTACCTGATCCCGTTACCCCAAGCAATACCTGTGCCGGCTCCCCTGATGTAATCCCCTGTACCAGGCTTTTGATGGCAGCAGGCTGGTCTCCGGTAGGTTGGTAGTCTGAAATGATATTAAAATCCATAATGCTTCAATTTCTCTAATACAACGCATGAGGATCATGAAATAGTTTTATCTTTCATTTTATTATGATGTAATCCTTTGAACCTGTCCAGGTTGTAATATAAAAAATTGGTTCTTAATATCATGATCAACAATAAGGGTAAAATACTTGGATGGAAAGATTGGAGATCAAAAAACCATATTACCAAGGCCAAATCTGCAAGGATCATGGCCGCCAATAAGTAATTTCTGGTCCATTTTCCTCCTTTCCCCTTTCCTAACAAAAATGCCGCATACAAGTGGAATGGAAAGGCCCAAAGTAGGTTCCAATTATTCTTGGTTTGGGAATGTTCGGTAAAAAACCATAAAAATACAATGACCAATCCCAGGGTACCATAGCTGATAAACAGCGCAATGTCCAACCCCAGATAAAGCTTTCGGTGTTTATATCCCCAAAAAGTGATGCCAACTACAAAGAAAGCTAGGAGCCAAAAAATCAAATAGGGATTGAAAAGTGAATAATTACCGGTTGATCTTTCGGGAAAATCATAAATGATCCTGTTTTCTTTTACCAGTGACCTTTCAGGACCTTGTCCGATCAAGCTTGCCCTGGCAAATGAAGCTTCCAGGTAATCGGGTAAAAACTGCTTTTCCTTTTCATTCGCATAGGTATCAATGACTGCACCCAGTGCAAGGTCAATACCCAGATCCGACCAGGGAAGTGGATAAACATATTCATCGATGAGTTCCCGGAAAGTCTTTGGCATGCTGTTTTCTGGCTCATTCCACAACAGGTTTTCACCAAGTACTTTTTCCATCATTTCCCTGATTCGTGTAGTACAATTATCATAAAAAAAGTCATACCTGTACTTCCTGTTTTCCGGGCGGTAATTTTCCTGTAAAAAATCCACCACCTGCCTTTTTTGGGCTTCAGAAAGGTCAAGGACCTGTTCCCTTACGCTCCTCTTAAAGTAATTGTATTCATATAGAAAATTTTCCGTAGTGGTGACGGATAACTGATAATCCAATGTTCTTCTTGCAAATTTTATATAGAAAAAAGGTGTGCTGAAATCAAAAGTGCCATAATTAAAAACCAGATCTCTTCCAGACCCATGATCGATTACGCGGACTGCACTGTGGCCAAAGGTAGAATACAGTTCATCACCGGGATCACAAGTGAACAGACTGATGGTATAGCCTTGGCCAAATGCACCATCGTTGGACAGACTTAGGGTAAAAACCAGAAAAAACATTAAAGCGGGAAATTTTGGATAACCTAAGGATGAAAAGTGTTTTCTCATGGATTGCCAATAAATGATTACGGATGGTAATATCTTCTGTCTCAACCCACAAATTTACGGGATTTCTTCCGCATTGTTTACCTGGAAATGAGAAAATTGGATTTTATGCGATTCTCAGGATTTTGGATCATTTTCAGATTTTATTTTTTTCAGACCTAAAAATCTGCATTATAGACTTTTATAATTGCCTTTTGTTTTTTAAATTTATTTCTGTTTTAATTTTTTTGCATGAATAATTTTTGTAAAAAACTACCAATTTTCATTTGCCTGTGTTCGTCAGTCAGGGTAATATTATTTTGTGTTATTTATTGGGGCTTTGTTTGTGGGGTAGCCGCTCAAATTTTATTTACCCCTGAATCCTATAAAAGTAATTTACCAAATGGTACGATGGGCAATTGGGAGGACCTGAGCAGTTGGTTGAGGTGGGATGGAGCCAATTGGTTTCCTGCAGGGGAAGCACCCAACCAAAACCATGATGTTTTCATACAGCAGGGCCATAAAATCACCCTTAACCAGAACCAGGAAGTAAGGAATCTTTACCTATTTGGAGCTGAGGATGCTGGACCTAAGCTTAACCTGCAATCCTATGAGCTGCATGTTTATGGGGCTTTAAGGAGTTTTGATGTTGAGGGCGAAAATTTTATTCTATATGGACTTACTTCTTTGACCGAGGACTGGATTTACCCGGAAACCGGAAAAATTGTATTTAAAGGGGCTTCCCGCATCGTGGTGGACAGGGAATCCTGGAGTGCAAGTAACCTGCGCAGCAGGTTCTCTGTAATTTTTGACCCAGACCCCGGCGCCGAATTGGTGGTCAATGCCGGATTTAAGGCAAGTGATTTTCTGGTCAAAAGCGGTACCCTCCGGCAAACCCTCAATTCGGAAGGGGCTGAGCTGAGTTCTACCTTTTCTTTCAATACCCAGGATGAATTTGGTGATGGGGATTATGGCAATTTTCGGGTGGCTTCCGGGGCGACATTGATCTCAGAAGTTACCGGACCATTTGGCCAAATCGTCCGTCGATCTGAATCTAAGCCGGCCAGTTCCTTCATCCTCGAAGAAGGCGGAAAATTGGTCCTGCTGGGTGCCCAACCGGAAATCGATGCGGCAGAAGTCAGGTTGGAAGGGGAAGTTTGGTATGCTTCCGATGACGCAGTTCAAAATTCTGTCCAATCTACTTTGGAAGCTTCCCAGCCTATTGAGGCCTATCATCATCTGTATTTTGAAGGAGCAGCGCTTAAAAATCTTCCTCAGAATTTTTCGTTAACGGGGGATATGATTTATTTGTCGGGAGGAGAAGTGGTGGGTACTTTATCTACCATGGAAATAATAGGGGAAGTTGACCAGGAATTAATTATTCCCAATTTTGAAATTTCAGGTGTGATCATTGATAAATCAGATGGGATCCTGGGCATAAAAAACGATTGGCGGATTAGTTCATTATTTTCCCAGGTGAACGGTATGGTGGATTTTCATGGTCATTCCCTTGCCCTGGATTTTGATGGCTCCGGGACCTATTCCTATTCCCAGGGATTTTGGACCAATTTGGCTCATTTTCATTATCATCAATTGCCCTTAATATTCAATGGCACAAATTCCAGTTTTCCCTTTTATGACAGTCATTTATCCGCACCCAGAACTGTAAGATTGAATGGGAGTTTAGGAATTACCGGTCAATCGATTTCCATTTCCTACCAGGAGCAACCCGGTAAGGGTTATGATCCTGGATTTCATGACAATGATGGTGCAGCAGTGGTATACCATCTTTACAGTTTTTTTAGTCTTACCACTACTGGCAATGATCTCAATACGGTACAGGTATGGGTGTTGGCAGATGATATGATTCTCAACGATATAGAAGATTTGAGGCTGGTGGCAGATGGAGAACCTACCTTGGGAGACCATGTTGTGGCTGAAAGGGCAGATGGATCCTTATGGGCCAAAAGAGAATTTAATTTCTCCGAAGCAGCCAATAGTTTACTGACCCTGGCAAGCACGAGTATTTTGAGCGTTTTACCCTTGGAGTGGACGGGGTTGAAAGCCGATTGGACAGAAAAGGGAATATTGGTATCCTGGGAAAGCGGTAAAGATGAAGGAGAATGGGAGGTTACCTTTGTACTTTCCCGGGCCCTGGATAATGGATTGGATTTTAAAGAGGTGAGTTCAGTGGTCAGTAATTCCGGAAAGGGAGAATTTTCCATTTTGGACCAGGAATTGCCCCAAATATTCAACTATATTTATTACCGGATTACGGCCTATGAAGAAAACGGGGCCTTTTACCAGAGTCCCCTTATCAGGATGGATTACCGGGCCATTTCCCGAGCAAACCCTAAAATATTTCCCAATCCCTATTCCGGAGGGCAATTGGAATGGGTGTTAGGTGACTTTTACAGCCAGGCCCATGCCCAGGTCAAAGTATTCAATGGTTTAGGAACCAGGATATTGAATGGCGAAATAAATACCATGCATTCACCAGGTGATTTCCTCTTCCAACTGCAGAAATTACCTCCGGGCCTATACTTTGTACATTTTTATGCAAAATCCCATACCTCTGCCATCCGTTGGATCAAATTGAATTATTAAAAATGTATTTTACATATATAATTTTCATTTTCGAAATAATAGAATGTGTTTTTTAAAAATTTACTATGTTTATTCTTTAATTCTATCGAAATTGCTGATTCAACCAGGCGCAGATTCCTGAATTTTTAGCCCTATCTTGAGTAGGATGTTTATAGTTTGAGATGATTTTTGGAGAAATGAGTTGGAAAAAAGGGATAGGTGGCCGGAATTTTTTATTACCAATGTACTTCTTGATGGTATCCCATTCTTTCGCCCAGGTAGTTGTCGATGGAAATACCAATAATATTGCCATTCAAGAAATCAGACTGAATGTGGACGGCAATGCACATCTTCAAACCACTGATTTGGCCAGCAGGTATAATCCGGCACCCGACAATGTTCCTGTTCTTATTGAAACCATTTTACTTCAGAATGGCACAGAAATTTTTGCTACTACCCGAACACCTGAAATTCAAAATCTACATCCTTACCTAGGCACCAACACCATTGGTGAAAATACGGTGGGTGTAGCCAAATATGATGGCACTTATGTCAATCATCAAAATGCAGGTTTTGCCAATGCCCTGGAAGAAGTTGTTTCTACACCTGATTTACGGTCCTATTGGGATATTGGAAGTAATGCTATTCCAACTGGTCAGGTTTTCATGGATATCATGTATCCGATAGAAGTTCCCAAATCCGGCTACCTGGTGGTTTCCGAAAGGGATGGCAATTCGGATTTTGATTTCCAGGCTTTTGAGGAAAATGATGGATTTAGGATAAAATGGCGTACCGCCAAAGAAAAAAACAATAAGAAATATCAGATTTGGAGAAGTTCCTTTCCGGAATTAAAAGAATTCAAATTAGTGGGAGAATTACAGGGAATCGGAGAAAGTTCTGCGCCAACAAAATATTCATTTTTGGACACAGTGCCCTGCCATCAGGAATCTGTTTATTACCGTATTGTTCAATGGGACCATGATGGTAATTATTCCAGTTCGGATATTTTTAAATTAAAAAGAGAGGAAAAAGACAGCCGCAACATGCGGATTTTTCCCAACCCCTATTTTGGTGGTGAACTGCAGATTTCTTTAAGCAAGGGGATTTTACAGAAAAATGGCTTTGTAAGCATACAGGATAACACGGGCCAATATTTGTTTTATAAAGAAGGGAAAATTAAAAATTGGGCTGATATGATTCCTTCCAGGCTAAAGGATTTGCCTGTTGGGTTATATTTTGTGATGATCATGACAAATGAAGAGAAGAATTTGGTAAAGTGGATTAAAAAATAATGTTTTCGGGTAATTCCCTCTTCAAAAATTGGCTTTGATGATATAAAACAGTATTTTTTCAAATATTATCTATCCATTCCTTTTCATGACTTTTATCATCATTGCGCTCAGTATTCTTCTATTGGTAATTTTGATTGTCTGGATCAAAATTGAACCTTTCATTGCCTTTTTGATTTCCTCGATTCTGGCAGGGTTGTTCCTGGGAATTCCCATCCATGAAATATCTTCGGCGGTCCAAAAGGGGATTGGGGATTTGTTGGGTTCCCTGGTGATTATCATCACCTTGGGTGCGATGCTCGGAAAAATTGTGGCAGACAGTGGTGCGGCCCAACGCATAGCCGGTTTTCTTATGCAGACATTTGGAAAATCAAATGTGCACTGGGCCATTGCGCTCACGGCGTTTATTGTAGGCATCCCTCTTTTTTTCAATGTAGGCTTTGTTTTATTGGTTCCTTTGGTTTTTGCTGTTTCTTACCAATATAGGCTTCCGGCCATGACCTTGGGAATACCCATGCTGGCAGCCCTATCGGTGACCCATGGATTGCTGCCCCCGCATCCTGCGCCGGTAGCTTTAGTAGCCCAATTCAATGCCAATATGGGTTTGACACTGATTTATGGACTGGTTCTGGCCGTACCCATCATTATCCTGGGAGGGCCAATACTGGGAAAATTGAAATTTTTAAAAGAAATGGATGTCCATCCATTGGAAGTTTTTAGGGGCAAGGAAAGAAAAAAAGAAGAATTGCCGGGTTTGGCCAATAGTCTCTTTACTTCCTTGTTGCCGGTTTTTTTATTGATTGTATTGTCCCTAATCGCTCTGAATTTAAACCCGGAGCAGCCAGGGTACCAAACCATTATGTTTTTCAGCGATCCCAGTATCGTCATGTTGATTTCCCTGATATGGGCTACTTTCAGTTTAGGGATCCTTAAAGGAGTACCCATTCCAGTCATCATGGGAGGCTATACGGCAGCAGTTAAAGACATTGCCCTGGTATTGTTGATCATAGCAGGGGCAGGAGCCTACAAGCAGGTATTGGTGGCAAGTGGGGTCAGTGAATCCATAGGGGCTTCCCTTGAGCAATTGCAAGTCAATCCACTTTTGTTGGGTTGGTTGATTGCGGCCATTATCCGGATATCAGTTGGCTCCGCAACAGTTGCGGCCCTGACGGCGGCTGGTATCATTGCGCCACTGGTAATTTCAGGTGATGTCAATCCCAATTTAATGGTGCTTTCAATAGGTAGTGGAAGTCTCATCCTTGGACACGTGAACGATGGGGGGTTTTGGCTGGTAAAGGAATATTTTAACCTGAGTATTAAGCAGACATTTTTTTCCTGGAGTTTATTGGAAACGGTGGTGGCGATTTTAGGCTTGATAGGGGTGATGGTTTTGGATATTATTGTTTAAATTGAAATTCTTAACTAAAATCAGATAAAATGGAAAATACGTCAGCAGAAAGTAAATTAAAATCTTTGGGGTTGAAATTACCTCCTGCGCCGCCTCCGGGAGGGGTTTACCGGCCAATTTTGATCGTGGGACACCACCTTTACCTTTCCGGACATGGCCCGGTCCTGGAAGATGGCAGCTTAATCAGAGGCAAGGTGGGAATAGACATCGACAAAGAACAAGGGAAGGCGGCCGCCCGACAGGTTGGCCTTACCATTCTTTCCACCTTACAGACCCAGTTGGGAAGCCTGAACAAAATCAAAAGGGTAATCAAGGTATTGGGAATGGTGAATAGCAGTCTTGACTTTGAGGATCATCCTCATGTCATCAATGGATGCAGTGAATTGTTCGCGGAAATTTGGGGAGAAGAACATGGAACAGGAACGAGAAGTGCGGTAGGCTTCGGGTCTTTGCCGGGAAACATTTCCGTTGAAATTGAAGCCATGTTTGAATTAAACAGTTGATGACAATGGATCAAACCAGGTTCGAACTTCAAAAACCCGAAGAAATTGACAGCCCCGCATTATTGATTTACAAGGATAGGGCCATAGACAATATCAAGAAAGCCATCAGGGAAGTGGGAAGCCCCCAATTGCTGAGGCCACATGTCAAGACCAATAAATCCATAGAAGCCTGTAGGTTGATGATGGATGAGGGGATTGACAAATTTAAATGTGCCACCATTGCTGAAGCAGAAATGCTGGTAATGGCCGGGGCAAAGGATATCCTGTTTGCCTATCAACCCGTTGGACCAAAAGTACACCGGTTTTTAAGATTGGTGGCAGAACATAAGGACATCCAATTTCATTGTTTGGTGGATCACATCAGCCCTGCCACGGAATTGAATGAAGAGGCTGGCCATTTGGGCTTATCGATTTCCCTCTATATAGATTTAAATGCCGGCACCAACCGGACGGGGGTAGTTCCTGGTCTTGCTGCGGAGAATTTATATGATCAGCTTTCCGGTTTAGAAAATTTAAAAATAACCGGATTTCACCTATATGACGGGCACCTAAGGAATCCCGTGTTTGAAATCAGGAAAGAGGAATGTGATAAAGCCTTTTTGCCCATTGCGGCAATGCGTGATAAAATCGAAAAAGAAAACGGGGTTGAATTGGAAGTGATTGCTGGTGGATCCACGACTTTTCCGATTCATGCCCAAAGAAAACGGGTGATATGTGGCCCAGGGACTTTTATTTATTGGGACAACGGATATGGGAAAGGCTTGCCGGAACAGGATTTTTCCCATGCGGCTTTTGTAATGACCAGGGTCATTGCCTTACCATCGGATGACATGATTTGTCTTGACTTGGGGCACAAATCTATCGCCTCTGAAAACCCCATTGAAAACCGGGTAAGTTTTCCGAATGCACCCGAATTGATTCCAGTGAGCCAGAGTGAAGAACACCTCGTCATGAAAACCCATAAAGGGCATGAATATAAAATTGGAGCCGTGCTTTATGGTATACCCTATCACATCTGTCCCACTGTAGCCCTTTATGAAAGGGCATTTGTTGTAGAGGCGGCTCAGGTCAGGGAAGAATGGAAAATTATTGCAAGAGACAGAAAAATTACGATTTAAATTGCTTAAAAATTTTTATACCAAAAAAACAGAATGTTCACTATAGACGCACACTTAGACTTGGCCATGAATGCCCTGGAATGGAACAGGGACCTTCAAAAAACAGTCGCTGAAATCAATCAAAGAGAGCAAGGGTTAACGGATAAACCGGATAGGGGAAATGCAACCGTTTCTTTACAGGCATTAAGAGAGGGAAACATTGGATTGGTGGTAGCTACTCAAATCGCAAGATATGTGGCACCGGACAATCCTTTACCTGGATGGCATAGCCCGGAACAGGCCTGGGCACAGACCCAGGGGCAATTGGCATGGTATAAGGCCATGGAAGACAAGGGGGAAATGGTACAGGTAAATGATATCGATTCCTTGGAAAGTCACCTGCAATTGTGGATGGGAAAAGAAAATACCGCACAAAAAAAGCCAGTTGGCTATATGCTTTCACTGGAAGGGGCGGATTCAATTGTTGACCTTAGCTATTTGGAGAAGTCTTATCACAGCGGATTGAGGGCATTGGGTCCGGCCCATTATGGCCCGGGAAGGTATGCCCAGGGTACGGATGCTACTGGAAAAATGGGGAAAAAAGGCAGGGAGCTCCTTAAAGAAATGGAAAATCTGAACATCATCCTTGATGCTACCCATCTATGTGATGATAGTTTTTGGGATGCCATGGATCATTTCCGGGGTCATGTGTGGGCGAGTCACAGTAACTGCAGGGCACTGGTGGATCACAACAGGCAATTTAATGATGAGCAGATCAGGGAGTTGATCAGCCGGGGTGCCGTCATAGGCGGAGCATTGGATGCCTGGATGATGGTTCCCGATTGGGTCCGTGGGGTCTCCCTTCCCAAAGAAATGAATTGCGATTTGGAAAAAGTCCTGAACCATACCGATCATATATGTCAAATTGCGGGTAATGCGCAACATGTGGGATTGGGTACCGATTTGGATGGTGCCTACGGAAGGGAACAAAGTCCTTATGATCTTGAAACCATAGGGGATCTTCAAAGAATTCCTGCTATGTTGTCCAAAAGGGGATATTCAGAAGAGGATATCAAAAACGTCATGCATGGAAATTGGATAAGATTTTTAAGAAACTGCTGGAAATAGTCTCCAAAAGCGAAGATTGATTTAGTTTTTTATTCAATGTTTATAGTAAATGCCTAAACAAAAATATATTTTTTTATCTAAAAAATATATTTAGAATAGCTCCTAAAATAGCTTTAGGGGCTATTTTTTTATCTTTAAAGTATAATTTGTTTCTTTTTGTTTAATAAAAATAAAAAAATACTAGACAAAATATTTGTTTAAGTGTTTAACAATATATAAATTTGGTTAAACAAAAATAAAATATTCATGACAACTCTAGAATTTAGCTACTCCTTAAACAAACTGACCCACTCCTTAAAACCTTTCGCTTTGAAATTAACCAGGGATATGGATGATGCCAATGACCTTTTACAGGATACGATGGTAAAAGCCTTTACCAACAAAGACAAGTTTACAGATGGTACCAATCTTAAAGCCTGGTTGTATACCATAATGAAAAATACCTTTATCACCAATTACCAAAGGATGGTAAGAAGAGGGACATTTGTAGATACTTCAGACAATTTACATTTTATCAATTCCGGTTCAGGGGTGATCGAAAACGATGCATTAACTGAATTTGCCATGAAAGATATTTCTGATGCCATTGAAAATCTTGATGAAGTGTACCGATCACCATTTATGATGCATTACCGGGGTTTTAAATACCATGAGATTGCTGAAAAATTGAATATCCCGATTGGAACTGTAAAAAATAGAATTCATATTGCAAGGAAGGTTTTGAAAGATGAATTAAGAATTTATCAAAATATGAACTGATAAAATATGGTCAAGACAAAAGTTGTGGTGATCGGTGCCGGTTTTTCAGGCATATCCACAGCAACTCACCTGGCGAATGAGGGATATGAAGTCATTGTATTGGAAAAAAACAGTACCCTTGGTGGCAGGGCCCGAAAGTTTGAGACCCAAGGTTTTGTTTTTGACATGGGGCCTAGTTGGTATTGGATGCCCGATGTGTTCGACAGATACTTTGAAAATTTTGGAAAAAAAACTTCAGATTTCTACCAACTGAAAAGATTGGATCCTTCTTATGCTGTTATTTTTGGAGACCAGGATGTGCTTCTCGTTCCTGCCGATCTAAATTCCTTTAAAGAAGAAATGGAAAAGCTGGAACCAGGTGCAGGGTTAAAACTGGAAAAATTTTTGGCTCAGGGGGCTTATAAATATAAAAGGGGAATACATGACCTGGTACACAGGCCCGGTCTTTCCCTGTTAGAATTTGCTGATTTTTCATTGTTGAGAGATTTGTTTAAAATGGACCTTTTCCAGTCCATGTCCAAGCACATCAGAAAGTATTTTCAAAATGAAAAAATCATCAGGTTAATGGAATTCCCGGTTTTGTTTCTGGGAGAAACTGCCCAGAATATTCCTGCTTTGTACAGTTTGATGAATTATGCCGATATCGCACTGGGGACTTGGTATCCTATGGGTGGCATGCACAAAATCATTGAAGGAATGGTGACCCTGGCAAAAGAAAAGGGCGTAAAATTCACCACCAATGCTGAGGTAATAAAAATCAATACCAACAGGGATAGGATAGAATCGGTCACGCTTTCTTCGGGAGAAATTATCCATTGTGATGTGCTGGTTGCCAGTGCAGATTATCATCATGTGGACCATCAATTGTTGGAAAAGAAGTTCCGGAATTATTCCGAATCCTATTGGGACAAAAGGGTGATGGCCCCTTCCTCACTCATTTTTTATTTGGGTATCAATAAAAAACTGAAAAATCTTCAACATCATAATCTGTTTTTTGATGAACCCTTGGAACCGCATGCTGATGCCATATACCGGAATCCCCGCTGGCCGGAGAGACCCTTATTTTATGTGTCAGTACCTTCTGTTTCGGATCCGGATGTAGCTCCCGAGGGAAATGAGAATCTTTTTATCCTTATTCCATTGGCTCCTGACCTAAATGATGATGAAACCATAAGGGAAAAGTATTTTGATATGGTGATGGACAGACTGGAAAAATTGACCCAACAATCAATCAGGCCATTCATCCATTTTAAACAATCCTATGCTCATCGGGATTTTAAAAGCGATTACCATGCTTTTAAGGGCAATGCTTATGGATTGGCCAATACCTTAAAACAGACTGCCCTTTTAAAGCCGTCTTTAAAAAACAAGTATTTGCCTAATCTGTATTATACCGGGCAATTGACTGTGCCAGGTCCAGGCGTGCCACCTTCTCTGATTTCCGGGGAAGTGGTGGCCAAAGAAGTTATGAAATCAACCAAAAATTAAGAATTATCTTTATATTGTTAAAGTTATGGTAGACCCCAAAAAACTTTTTGCTGATACTGCCTTTGAATGCAGTAGATTGATTACCCAAAGATATAGTACCTCCTTTACCTTGGGAATCAGGACCCTACACAGTAAATTCCATCTTCCTATTTATGCCATTTACGGATTCGTCCGGTATGCGGATGAAATTGTGGATACCTTTCATGATAAAGATAAAAAAACATTATTATCCGAATTTAAGCAAGACACTTTTAAAGCCATTGATGAGGGTATCAGCCTGAACCCTATTTTGCATGCTTTTCAGATTACGGTCAATCAGTATGAAATTGAAAAAGAGCTTATTCAGGCTTTTTTAAAAAGTATGGAAATGGACCTTGACTTTAAAGAATACAACGATTCCAAATATAAAGAATACATTTATGGTTCTGCAGAAGTGGTAGGTCTAATGTGTCTTAAGGTTTTTTGTGAAGGAAATCAGGTTGAATACCAAAACCTTAAAGTTCCTGCCTGTAAATTGGGGTCTGCTTTTCAAAAGGTTAATTTTTTAAGAGATCTAAAAAGTGATTATGAGGAAAGGGGAAGGGTTTATTTTCCCGGTGTGGATTTTAACACTTTTGATCAAATTACCAAAACTGAAATTGAAAAGGACATCCAGGACGATTTTGAGGCCGCTTTAATCGGGATCAAACAGCTACCGAAAGGGGCAATTTTGGGTGTAAAAATGGCTTATTTGTATTATATTAAACTTTTCTATAAAATTAAGTCGCTTTCCCCGGAAGTCATTTCGGAAAAAAGGATCCGAATTCCAAACACAAAAAAAATAGCCTTGTTGGTAGGTACTTATTTTGAATATAAAATGGGAATAAGTTGAGCCATGGAAAAATTTTATTATTTGGGTTTGATGGTTTTTACCCTACTATACCCATTGGCCCAATCCTTTGAGCACAGAATTGAATATTATAAAAAATGGTATGCATTATGGCCTGCCATTGCTCTAACCGCCCTTGTTTATGTGATTTGGGACCATTGGTTCACCGTAGCCGGCGTTTGGTGGTTTAATTCGGATTACATTCTTGGCATCTACTTGTTTCAGCTTCCACTGGAAGAAATAATGTTCTTCTTTGTGGTACCCTTTGCCTGTATCTTTATTTATGAGGTGTTGATTTATTTTGTAAAAAGAGATTGGTTCAAACCTCTGGGAAAACCCTTCATTTTTTTCATGATTCCTTTATTATTGGTCTTGGGTTTCATTCATTTGGATAAACTATATACCTCATTTAATTTTATTTTTACTGCTATCGTAATTTTTGTTCATTTTCTCTTTTTTAAAGACCGTTTTATGGGACGGTTTATGATGGGTTATTTGGTCACCCTGGTTCCCTTCTTGTTGGTCAACGGGGTACTTACCGGAACCTGGCTGGATGCTCCCATCGTAAATTATGATAACGCTGAAAACCTTTCCATAAGGATTGGAACTGTTCCGATAGAAGATGGCGTTTATTTATTAGGATTATTACTGCTGAATATCAGTATTTACGAAAAAATAAAAGTTGGCAAAACAATTCGTCAAGTGGTAAGTTTATAATCTATGTTAAATTTGGATGTACATATTGACCAGCATTCGGGATTTTGTTTTGGGGTGGTATATGCCATAGAAATGGCAGAGGAAATACTCAATGCAGAAGGTCGTCTTTATTGCCTGGGTGACATCGTACATAATGATGAGGAAGTCAAAAGGCTGACCAATAAAGGCCTCATTATCATTAATCACGAGGACCTCGAAAAGCTGGTCGATGAAAAAGTATTGATTCGTGCCCATGGAGAGCCTCCTTCTACTTACGAATTGGCCGTTAAAAACAACCTCACTTTGATTGATGCCAGTTGTCCGGTGGTTTTGAAACTACAAAACAGGATCAAGAACTCTTTTGATAAAGAGGAGCATATTTATATTTATGGCAAACATGGACATGCCGAAGTAATCGGTTTATTGGGCCAAACAAAGAACAAGGCGGTAGTCTTTCAGGATATCAATGAACTGGATATTCCATCTCTCCCAAAATCAATTACCCTTTACAGCCAGACTACCAAAAGCACAGACAAGTTTTATGAAATCAATCAAATTCTAAAGGAGAATGGCATCACGATTAATACCAATGATACCATTTGCAGGCAAGTTTCCAACCGGGACAAAGAATTGAGGGATTTTGCAGCAAAATTTGATCACATTGTTTTTGTAAGTGGAACAAAATCATCCAATGGGAAAGTGTTGTACAATGTATGTAAAGAAAAAAATGCCCATACCTATTTTGTTTCCAGTCCGGAGGAAGTGCAAATTAAATGGTTTGGACCCAATGATCGGGTAGGGATTTGTGGAGCCACCTCCACGCCCATGTGGTTGATGGAAAAAGTGAAGGAAAAAATCAGTGACTTTTGAATGATTCCAGATATTTGGATGTTTTGCCATCGTAATGGGATACAGAAGTGACCTTTCATCTAAAATTGACCCCACCGGCCTGATCATAGCCATGGTCATTATTGGATTATGGTTTTTTTCCCTGATGTTTTGGTTAAATATTACCATCAATTTTTTTAATCCATTGATTTATTTTGGGATTTTGTTGCAAACCCATCTTTATACAGGTCTTTTTATTACGGCCCATGATGCCATGCATGGCGTGGTTTCAAAACATACAAAAATCAACCATTTTATAGGTTGGCTGTCCGCCATGCTGTTTTCCTTTAATTTTTATTGGCGATTGTTTCCCAAGCATCACCGGCACCACCAATATGTAGCCACCGATGAGGATCCGGATTACCACGCCTCGACCCGATTTTTCCCTTGGTACATCAGCTTTATATTCACCTATGTGAATATTTGGCAGATTCTTTTAATGGCTATTGCCTTTAATTTACTGAAGCTTGCTTTCCCGGTTGCCAACCTGGTCATGTTCTGGATGGCTCCGGCCATTTTGTCCACCCTCCAACTATTTTATTTTGGAACCTATCTGCCCCATAGGGGAGATCATCATAATAAGCACAAATCAGGTACTTTGTCCACCAACCATTTTTGGGCCTTTGTATCCTGCTATTTCTTCGGTTACCATTATGAGCATCATGAGGTTCCCAATACACCTTGGTGGAGACTTTGGAAGACCAAAGGGTACTTCAAATTAAAAAGTTAGAATTTTACCAAAAATTTCCCGGTCATTTACAAACAATATCGTTTCATTTTGATTATGGTTTTATAACATTTTAAATGATGAAAAAATATTTATTGTTCCTGTGTATTTTTTGTGTCGTAATTTTGGCTCAGGCCCAAGAGGGCAGTATTACCGGCAGAATTATTAACCCTATTAACAATCAGCCCATTCCCTATGCCAATGTAACGGTGCAGGGGCTGGAGAAAGGGGCCGTTTCCAATGAAGAGGGGGAATATACCATTACTGGTCTATCCCCAGGTCTTTACAATCTGAAAGCTTCTTTTGTCGGCTATAAGGATAAAACCATCTATGAGGTTCAGGTTACATTGGTGCGGCCTGTTCAATTGGATTTTGAACTGGAGGAAGATGCCTCTGATTTGGAAGAGGTGGTAGTGGACGCCGAATTTTCCAGGTCGGAGGAAACACCGATTTCTGCCCGTAAACTGAATGCCAACGAAATAGAACGTTATCCCGGGGGAAACCGGGACATCAGCAGGGTCATTCAATCCCTGCCTGGCGTGGCCAGTACGGCCAGTTTTAGAAATGACATTATCATCAGAGGTGGTGCTCCCAATGAAAACAAATTTTTTATTGATGAAATTGAGGTACCCGTGATCAACCACTTTGCCACACAGGGTTCATCAGGGGGGCCGGTTGGTATCCTAAATGTAAACCTTATCAAAAATGTGGAGGTGATCAGTGGTGGTTTTCCCTCCAATAGAATGAATGCCCTGAGCTCATTTTTTGAATTTCAATTAAAAGATGGACGAAGGGATAAAATGTTCACCCAGGTTACGGTAGGGGCCAGTGAACTTACTTTATCCAATGAAGGTCCCTTGGGGGATAAAACCACTTATATATTTTCAGCCAGGCGGTCTTATTTGCAAGGTTTGTTCCGCCTGTTGGGTTTGCCTTTTTTGCCTACTTTCAATGACTTTACTTTCAAAACCAAAACTAAAATCAATGATAGAACAGAATTGACTTTATTAGGCGTTGGTGCCATAGATAATTTTTCACTGAATTTTGATGTGCCTAATGAGGAGACGGAGGAGGACCGGGAAAACAGGCTGTACCTATTGGATAATCTTCCCATCTCCACACAGTGGAATTATGCCATGGGTTTAAAGTTGAAAAGGTTCAGGGAAAATGGCTTTATGACCTTCATCCTCAGCAGAAACATGTTGAATAACCGGAGCTACAAATATGCCGGTAATTATGAGTCCGATCCCCAAAACCTGATTTTTGATTACCTTTCCCAGGAAAGTGAAAACAAGTTCAGGATA
Organism: Cyclobacteriaceae bacterium; assembly: GCA_040905165.1. Taxonomy (GTDB): domain Bacteria; phylum Bacteroidota; class Bacteroidia; order Cytophagales; family Cyclobacteriaceae; genus Cyclobacterium. Next base: position 22,829 of record JBBDSA010000061.1, read on the forward strand.
GAGAACAACCATTTTAAGAAAGGAATTACCTTTCAATACGGCATCAATTATGAATTCACCCGCTATAGGATAGAAAATTTGGACCGACAGGTTTTGGTTCAGGATGGACAGGAACTGAATATCTCCTCCCTTTCCTATTTTAATTCCTACGGTGGATTTGTCCAGTTCAGCAAAAAATGGTTGGATGACAAGTTATTGGTCAATGCCGGCATGAGAATGGACGGAAGTGATTTTGGGAAAACAGCAGCCAATCCAATTAACCAATTAAGCCCAAGGTTTTCTGCCAGCTGGCAATTGAAAAACAACTTCTTCTGGACAGCCAATGCCGGTATTTATTATCAAAAACCGCCCTATACCGTATTGGGTTTTCAAAACAATGAGGGTGATTTTGTGAACCAGGATAATGATGTGAAATTTATACAATCCATTCATTATATTTCTGGTCTGGAATGGCAATTTCCAGAAAAAAACAGGAAACTATCTGCTGAATTATTTTATAAAACCTACCGTGATTATCCCAGTTCCATCCGAAATGGTATTGCACTGGCCAATCTGGGGGCGGATTTTGGGGTAATTGGAAACGAACCAGTCAGTTCTGATGCTGAAGGAAGGGCTTATGGTTTGGAATTATTGGCCCAGCAACGATTATTCAACGACTTCTATGGAATTGCCGCCATTACCCTGGTGAGGAGCGAATTTACCAATCCAAATACAGGTTTTTTGTCTTCCTCTTGGGACAACCGTTTCATAGTCAGTTTGACAGCAGGTAAAAGGCTGAATAAGGATTGGGAATTGGGAGCAAGGTGGAGGTTTTTAGGCGGCACGCCTTACACCCCATTTGATATGGAGGCTTCCTCTTTGCGTACGAATTGGGATTTATTCAATGGAGGTTTGTTTGATTATAGCCAGGTAAATGGTCAAAGACTTTCCAGTTTTCACCAATTGGATTTGCGTATTGACAAAAAGTATTTTTTCAACAACTGGAATCTCAACTGGTATTTTGACATTCAAAATGCCTATAATTTTCAAGCCGAGCAGCCAGACATCCTGGTGCCACAAAGAGATGATCAGGGACAATTGCAGGTAGATCCCAATGACAACAACAGGTATGCTTTAAGACAGGTTGCCAACCCGGCAGGATCCATTTTGCCTACTGTTGGGATTATTATAGAATTCTAATGTTAGTTGCTTTTGTGATTCCAGAGGCTTTAAAAATAGGGAAGTGGCTGCTTCCTGCTAATAAAAATAAGCATTATTGCCATTAAACTAATTATCTTGTTAATAACATTTTCTACCCGATGCGATTTTGCGGTCATATTTTTTAAGTGGTATATTCGCAATACGGATGAAAAAACTTTTCTATTTCATGTTTTTACTTTTTGGTGCAAATGCAGGTGCTTTTGCCCAAAATGAAACAGACAGCGTCAATGGAGGGATAGTGGAAAAGCTCTTTGATACGGCGGATAAAGTAGTTGCCTCAATGGGGAGGGGAAGTTGGACTTTCATTCCGGCGCTCACTTATGCTCCGGAAACCAGCTTCGGGATCGGCGCAAGGGCTATTAAAGTTTTTAAACCTTCCAATGTGTCGGATAGCGTTACCCGACCTTCTTCTTTGCCCATTACCTTTTTGTATACGCTAAACCGGCAGGCCATTTTCACCGGAGAGATTGACCTTTGGACAGACCATAACCGATCTTACCTCAACGGTAGGATTGAACTCACCGATTATCCCTTTTGGTTTTACGGCATCGGACAGGAGACCGGTAGAGATGCAGAAGAATATTATGCCACCCGTTATTTTTATTTTCACCTGGACTATGAAAGAAAAATTGCCAGGGGAATATACCTGGGGCCCCGGTATGAATTCAGGGCAGATGATATTTACCAAAAGCTACCTGGTGGAGCCTTGGATAGTGGCAGGATTCCCGGATCCTCTGGTCAAAGGCTGTCAGGCTTCGGAATGGTTCTTAATTATGATACCCGTGATCATATATTTCAGCCTTCTGAAGGTGTTTTCCATAGGTTATCCTACATGGGCTTTCATTCTCTTTTTGGCAGTAATTTTAATTTTGGACAGTATGTTTTGGATGCAAGAAAGTACCTGGGATTAAATAACGGTCAAGTCCTGGTGGGCCAGGCCTGGCTGAGCTTCACTTCTGGGAATGCGCCTTTTCAACACGTTTCCCTGATAGGGGGAAGTGACCTGATGCGAGGGTATTTTGAAGGTCGTTTCAGGGACAGGCATGCCATGGTCTACCAGACTGAATACAGGATTCCTGTTTACCGCCATTTAGGAATTGTGATTTTTGGAAGTGCGGGGCAGGTCGCAGGAGGTCTACCTGCTTTTGGATGGGATAGGTTTAAATGGGGTGGGGGCTTGGGCTTCAGGTATCAGATTAGCGAGGATGGCCTTACCCTGCGCTTGGATATTGCCTTTGGTGATCAAAGGGCTTTTTATTTTGGGTTGAACGAAGTTATTTGAGCAATAAATTTCTTTATTTTATGGACATTCAACAGTTAAATCGATTACTTGGAAATATTGATATTTATCTCCTGGATCAAATATTAAAAGGCCGGTTTGATAAATCGATGAAAATATTGGATGCCGGATGCGGTGAAGGTAGGAATACTCATTTTTTTATACAGGAGGGGTACCAGATATTTGGAGTGGACATTCATCCTATGTCCATTCAAATGGCCCGGATGTATGCCAGAACATTGGACCGTCAGTTTGACCCATTAAGATTCCAAGTTGCTTCGGTAGAGGAACTGCCTTTCCATAGCGGTGCTTTTGATGTATTGATCAGCAGTGCCGTGATGCATTTTGCCAGAGATAAAGCCCACTTTTTGTCCATGTTCTCGGAACAAATAAGGGTATTGTCAACTGGGGGGATTTTTTGGTTGAGGATGTGTAGCGATGCAGGGGGGGCCTTTAAGCTGGGCACCAATACCGGAGAAGGAAGAAAATTGCTGCCTGATGGAACAGAACGCTTTATACTGGATGAAAAGCTTACCAAAGCACTTATAAAGAAGTTTCATTTAAATGTCCTGGAGCCCCAAAAATCCGTAGTGGTACACGGGAAACGGGCCATGGGTACTTATATTTTTCAAAAGGAAAAGTGAAAGGTGCGATTAAACCAGGAATTATTTGGGTAGGTATTGACATAAGATTTATCTTCGCACCGGATTTTAAACCAAGGTTGAATGGATTTACAATATGCACTTGAACTTATTGGGACCTATGTTTTCGCAATATCCGGTGCCTTGGCGGTTCAGGACAGGGAACATGACTTGTTTGGGGCAGGTTTTACCGGGTTTATCACGGCCATAGGGGGCGGTAGTCTTCGCGATATTCTATTGGGGGCTTATCCCCTGGTCTGGATCGGAAATGTAAACTTCCTTTATGCGATTTTTGCCGGCTTGATTACTACCTTTATATTTTTCCCCTTCGTTGCGAAATTAAGGAAAACCATGTTTTTATTTGATACGGTGGGGATCGGCTTCTTCACCATACTGGGGGTAGAAAAGGCACTGGATTTAGGGTTTAGGCCTGAAATAGCTGCGATTATGGGCATGTTCAGTGCCGTGATGGGTGGCGTAATCAGAGATACCCTGACCAATGAGATTCCTATTCTTTTCAGAAAAGAGGTTTACGCTTCCGCCTGCCTTACCGGCGCGGTGGTATATTTGGGCCTTAATTATTTTGGACTCGAAAGAAATTATAATTTATTGATATCCATTGCATTGATCATAGCCATAAGGCTTTTGGCCGTAAAATTTAAACTTACCCTACCTACCCTAAATTGAAATCATCCAAATCATAAAATCAGGAATTCTTAAAAATAAACGAATCATTAAATTTTACCCTAATTGATAAATGAAAATAATCACATTTAAAGATCCCGCACATGTTCACCGGGCCCTTGCAGAACAGATCATTGATGCGGTAAAACAGCGTCCCAATTTGGTTTTGGGACTTTCTACGGGAAGTACCCCTTTGGGAACTTATGCAGAATTGGTGGAAGACCATCAGGTAAATGGAACGGACTATGGACAGGTAATTACCTTTAACCTGGATGAATATGAAGGGCTGGATCCAAAGGACCCCAAAAGTTACAGGCAGTTTATGAATCAACACCTTTTTGACCATCTGAACATCAACCCCAAAAACACCCATGTACCTGTGGGAACAGGTGATCTTGAAAAGGAATGTCAGAAATATGAGGATAGCATAAAGTCAGCAGGTGGTATTGATATTCAGCTCTTAGGAATCGGAATCAATGGCCATATTGGTTTTAATGAACCGGGTACCCCATTCGATACCTATACCCATGTAGCAGAATTATTGGAAGAAACCATCCTTTCAAACGCAAAGTTTTTCGAATCCCCTGACCAGGTGCCCACTCGGGCAATCACCATGGGGATAAAGTCCATTCTACAAGCAAAAAAAATATTTTTGATTGCCTTGGGACTTTCTAAGGCCGATGTCATCAAAGGCATGGTTGCCGGACCTATTTCGGAATCCTTACCGGCTTCTGTCCTGCAAACTCATGGAGATGTCACCCTGTTTCTGGATGAAGAAGCGGACTCCCTGCTTTAATTTGCAGGGCGGTTTGTTGTAGGGCAATGGGGTTAAGGATTTATTGTATGATTGTTCAGTATCAGGTGTCGCAGGTAAACTTTAAAGAGGGTACCCCTGCCTACTTGGCTGTCCACCTCTATCCGGCCATCATTGACCCTGATTTGTTCTCTAACGAGGTATAGACCCAGACCCTTTCCTTCCACATGATTATGAAACCTTTGGTAGAGACCGAAAAGCCTGTCCCCATATCTCTTCAGATCCAATCCAATTCCGTTATCTTCAAATTCGATCACACAATAATCATTTTCCCTATGGGTAGTGATCCATACTTCTGGGATTCTGTCAGGATGTTTGTATTTAACAGCATTGGTCATAAAATTCATAAAAAAATTCTCCATGTGCGCATATACATAATTCATCTCTTCCAAGCCTGAAAAATCTTTGTGAATGATGATTCCAGATTCTTTTAACTGATTATATAGGCTTTTTTCTACGTTATTGAGCAGCAGTTTAAAATCAATCAAGTCTACTTTTGGAATTTTTTGTTTTTTGATGGAGACCACTTCGATCAGATCCTGAAGGGTGGCATCCAGCAGATTGGTGGAGATTTTCAGGTTTTCGATGACCTCTATGTTTTCAGGATCATTTGGTTCTTTTTCATTGAATAAATCCAATAATAATGAAATATTTACAATTGGGGCTCTCAGGTTGTGAGAAACGATATAGGCAAACCGTAACAATTCCTCATTGTGCGATTTTAAATCTTTGATTAATTTTTCTCTTTCCGCTTCAAGCTTTTTGGCTTCCGTGATGTTCTGCTTGACCAACAGGATCCGGTCGATTTCACCTGCATTGTTGGTCAGGGGAACCGCGCTTTTTAAATATTTTTCATTCCGGAAGGAAATTTCATAATTGACTGTTTCTCCCAAAAGTAGCTTTTCCAGATATCTTTTGGTGATCTTATAATTTTCCCCGGTGTAATTGTCCAAATGAGATTTGCCGATAAAATTATTAGGGTCCAGACCAGATTGCCGGTATTCTTCCCCATCCGAATAAATATAGTTGAATGATTTGTCCAGAACATTAATGGATCCTTTAGGAAAATTTTCAGCGATACTTCTGAAAAGTTGCTCAGAGGCAATCAGTTTTTTTTCTGAAAGTGTTCTGTCCGTGATGTCGTCCACAAAAAATAGGTAAGCAACCTGGTTTTTATTTTTTGAGCGAACTTTTGTAAAAGAGATTTTTAGTTCCTTAAAATTATCCTCATCAGTTTTCAATAGAAAATAATCGGTATATTGGCCGGATTCAGAAAAATCCTTCACTATTTCAGAGAGATTGCAGGTTTTTTCTCCATTAACCAACCGGGTTGCCATCAAATTATCATTGTTTTTTAAATTGAATACTGGTAAAGTATTGTCATTGATCAGTACGATTTGGTTGTCTTGATTTACAGCAAAAATAGAATAGGCTGTTCCATTTAAAATTGCGTCATGCATAAAATTGGTTTCCTGTAAAGCACATTCACACTTGAACAGGTACAATTCTTTTCCGAGGCAATTGCCCACCTGGTTAAAAAGATCCTTAAAAGGAAGGGTATTTTCGATAGGAATATTAGTAAAAAAACACATGAAACCTACTTTCTCATTTTTTTGGTCAAATAAATCCATGTATAATGAGGAGCGGATGTTCAGCTCCTTATAAATGTCAGGGAGGATCTTTTCAGCGGGAGTATGGTTTCTGATCAAAAAATGGTTGCCTTTGCCTGTAGGTATTTCCTGATCGATATGGACCAGCTTTTCCCATTTTGAAATTAATTTATTTTTGATTTTTCCTTCATGGAATAGGGATAGAATATTGGATTCTGAGGTTTTAACATCGTAATCCCCGATAAAACTCAATTTAAATCCAAATTTGAGACTTAAAAATTTAAGAGACTCATCGAAAATCTTTTTCCCTTTATATAATTGTGAAATTTCATTTAGCCGGTAGAATAGGTGGTTGGTAAAAGTAGGCTCAAAAGTAGCCGGAAGGTTATTTTCTCCAGCAGAATAATTTGAAAAACGAGGGGCAGAGGTCTCCCCAAACAATTCCATAAGGGTATAACCATTTTTTAAATTGGTGGATACGAAGTCATTATTCTTCAATGGCAATCTTAAATCAGGGAGGTCCTGATGGTAGTGTTCCATTCTGATGTTGGGTTCTAATTGGCTTCGGTTTTGTAAATAATCTTTTAATACGCTTAAGGATGAATATTGCTGGGAAATAGGATTGGATGTATGGGAAAAAATACTTTCTGAATCAGACACTTTTATCCAGGAGGCTGAAGCCTCCGACAAGTGAACCGGAACCAGCAAAATATTTAACAGAAGTCCCTGATTTCCCAGGGGAATGGAGTGGCCCTCGGTTTTGACCCAAATGAAGGTAGATTCAAAGATAAACAAGGGTAATACCAACTCACGCTTTTCAAGAATGCTTTCAACTAATTGGGGGAATAAATTCTTTCCTTCAGTGGGGAAAAGCTTTTCAATAGGTTGACTATCCAGACGGTTGGAAGGGTCTTTAATTATTTCTAAAAATGCTTGGGACAAATAGATAATTTCAATGGTACGGTCCCCGTACTTTTTAAAAGTAAGTAGTAAATTATTAAATTTTTTTTCAGGCATATATGGAGACCAACACTGAAAATTTCAGCGTCATTAATTATTAATTTCCCCATAAAATTATGAAATTTTATAAAGATTAAATAAAATAGTTTTAATTTCCAAATTAGCCTATATAAAAGACAAATTTCTACCTTTAAAAGCCTTTGGTTTACAATTGTTCCTCCAATAAAAATGTAATTTTATGTATGGTAGTGGTATTCTCTTGATTATTTTGGGTTCTCAAAACCTCAAGGGATATTACTTTTCCCTCCTCGGATCGCAGTAAATCAGTAATATCCGACAATTCCCAAAATATGGAGGGGATTTTATTGATGGATATGATTTCATCAAATTCTTTGACGCCTTGTCTGGCGGCAGGAGAGTCTTCTCTTACTTGGCTGACATAAAAACGCTTGATTTCTGCTGAAAATACCCTGACCATCATCCCGCTCATATCGTACTTGAAGGGAGAACTGAATTTGGCCCCTTTTTTATAGAGCATTCTTTCCCTGGGGTAATCCATAATGATTTTCATTCTGCTTAATACTTCTGAACCCAAACTTCCCTGTCTTCCGGTTCCTACAATTATATCGGAAAATTCATTTTTATCAGGGTAAGAAGTGATGACATTCCTGAATTTTAGGCCTTCTATATCCAATCTTCTTATCCTTCCTACCCTTCCGAACAAATCACCGCCCAATGACCTGCCAAGGTCACTTTTCAAGGTTTTGGGAGGAAGGGTAATTTGGTCCGAGGTTTCCATATTAAGTAACAAACCATGATTGGCCCCTGTATCGATCAACAATTTGGCGTCTAACCTGGGCCCATTAATCTGCCTGACCATGGTTTGGATATAAGGTTTGCTACCGAGAAGTTCAAAATCCATTTTTCTATAGCCAAATGGCCGCCATTTAAAGGCGGTTCTTCGGTAAAATGATACCAGCATGTTGTCATAATCAATTTTCACGGGGTTATTTTTGAAAAAATCGTAACCGATAACCCCATATATAGGCACTCCTATTACTTTTTCCAATTCCAAAAAATCTTCATCCAGAACGAGGATGGCCTGATAAATTCCTTCTACAGGTCCTAAATCAAAATGATTATTGGGGGAGACAGAGGCACTTAAAACTGTTTTTCCATCGGCACCAACCAGATTCAGTTTCCTTGTGTATTCCATCCCCATCAGATCCGCTACAGATTTACTGAAAAATATATTCGATTTCACTCCGGTATCAAATAAAAAATTGATTTCTGGCCCACCATTTACAGATACTGGAATAATGATCAGGCTGTTGGAGTCCATAAAAGGGATTTTCACTTTTCTTTTGTCCTCTTTCATATAAAATCCAGGTACCTGGCCCTGGATCGAAAAAGCAAAGGAAAATAGTAGGGCAAAAGAAAATATTAACTTGATGCTTTGGCGCATAAATGTGGATTAATCTGAATTCATTCCTTTAATATATAAAATAAATTTAAGTACAAAGACCATACTACCTATTCTTTGTGGAAGTTTATTTTACTGGCAAGCCATTTATTTAGAAAGATTGAAAATTACAACATAGTGGGGAATTGAAGATGAGTATGGGTTTGATAAATCTAAAAAAACCCTCATATTTATTCCTTAGAATAAAAATCATGGCGGAAAAGTCAATAATTGAAAAAGCGAAAAAAATATTTGAAAATTACCTGATTCGTCAGGGAAGCCGCAAAACCCCGGAGCGTTTTTCGGTGATCGATGAATTGTACGCCTTGCCTCAGGATGAACACATTGATGTGGAGGGCTTGTTTTTAAAGATGAGGAACAGCGGTTATTCCATCAGTCGCGCTACCATCTACAATACTCTCGATTTATTGGTGGAATGTGGTTTGGCAGTAAAGCATCAATTTAAGGACAAAGTGGCCCTATATGAGCAGGCTTTGACCTATAAGCACCACGATCACTATGTTTGCAATCAATGCCGGAAAATCAAAGAGTTTTCCGACCAACGGATTACCTTGATCAAGGAAGCAATGGGTAAGAAATTTACCTCAAAAATAACCAGTCATTCCCTTGTCCTGTACGGTGATTGTCAGATCCCCAATTGTGAAAATCTTCAGGTGATTTAAATGGAAAACATAATACTATAACCCGATTAATCAGATGAAGATGGTGGATTTTGCCGGGCAGAAAAGTATTTTTTATAAATGGGTTTTCTCCCATAAAACTGCAAATACAGGAGAGGGTAAAGCAAAAAATCCAATATCCTGTTGGGGGCTTTGAAATCAATTTCATCTATTATAAATGATTTTTGCGCCTCTTTTTTAACTATTCGATGTTTGTGCCTCCACTCCCTAAGGAAAAATGGCAGTTTTCTGCCTTCATCAATAAAGTAAAACTCGGCTTTCGTCGTTTGATCCGCGATGATTTCACTGGTCCAGATTGATTTAAACAGGAGGAAATTCAGTTCCAGGCTTACCCAATCCCCTTGGTGGGAACCGTCAAAACGCAATAGTTTTACTGGAGGAAATGGAGGATTCAAAGCCGAAAATAATTTTACATTGAATCCACTTTTCACCAGTAGGTAATTTTGATCTACCTCCGTGGTAATTATGATTTTCATGTCCGGGTATGCCAGCCCTACCTGGTTTATTGCATGTTCTTGAAATACTTGAACAACTCACTGTCAGAAGAAATCACCAGACTGGTTTTATCATCCACCGATTTTTCAAGGGCCTCCATGGAACGTAAAAATTTGTACAGGTCAATGGATTGGCGGCTGCGGTTATAAGCTGAGGCATAGATCTCTGTGGCCTCTGCATCTGCACGGCCCCTTATTTCTTCCGATTCCCGGACCGCTTCAGATTGTATTTTCGCCAGATCTCTTTCTTTGTTACCCTCAATAACCCTGGCCTCACCCTGCCCCTCAGAACGGAATTGGTCTGCAATCCTGTTCCGTTCACTGATCATTCTGTCGTGGACCCTATCCCTTACTTCATCTACATAATTCATCCGCTTGAACCGAAAATCCAAAATTCTTACCCCAAGGTCGGAAGTTCTTTCATTTGCCTTTTCCAATACAATTTCTTCAATGGCTTCCCTACCCACTTTTATGTCCTGCAAAACTTCAATTTCTTCCATAAAATCTTCGGTAACCTCCGGGGCTCTATTGGTAGACCTGACGATTTCCAACAAGTCATGGCTGGCAATGGCATTTCTGGTTTCGCCGTCCAAAATATCATCTAACCTTGACTGGGCTGATCTTTCATCTCTTAACCTGATAAAGAACTGCAATGGATCTGTAATTTCCCATCTGGCATAAGTATCTACAAATATGAATTTTTTATCCCTTGTAGGTACCTGATTTCTATCTCCATCCCATTCTAAGTACCTTTTGTCGAAAAATTGTACTTTTTGGATAAAAGGAATGATGACGTTGATGCCCGGATCGGTACGGGGCTCACCCACAGGCCTACCAAATTGGGTAACGATAGCCTGCTCTGTCTCATTTAAAATGAAAACACTGTTTCCCAAAAAAATGAGCAGAAAAATCACAATAACTATATATATTATTTTACTTTTTTTCATATTAAATTTTCATTGATAATCGATGTAAGCTTCCCGGAACGGAAAGGTTTTACGGTTGAGTGACCTTGTCCAGGTTATTAAGGTTTAATAAGGGGAGGACATTGCTTCCTTCCTCATCCGTTATCACTTTATTTCCGATTTTAGGGAGGATTTTTTCTAAAGTTTCCAAATAAATCCTTTGTTTGGTTACCTCTGGTGCCTTGATATAAGATTCGAATACGGAATTGAACCTGTCCGCTTCACCCCTGGCTCCGTTTACCCGGGTCAAGGCGTACGCTTCTGCCAACTGTATGGTTTCCTCCGCAATTCCCCTTGCCCTGGGAATTACGCGGTTGTACTCTGCTTCTGCCTGGTTGATCAGGGTTTCCCGTTCTTGCTGCGCTTCATTGACGGCATTGAAACTTGGTTTTACAGGTTCTGGAGGGTTAACATCCTGGAGAACCACCTGATCTATTCTTATGCCGTTTTCATATTCATCGCACATCTCCTGTAGCAATACTTCCACACTTGTTGCAATTTCCTGCCTGCCTACGGTCAAAACTTCATTTACAGTCCTGTCCCCAACGATTTTCCGCATGGCGGCTTCGGACATGTCATTCAGGGTTTTTTCCGCATTTCTTACCCTGAAGAGGTAATTGTAGGAGTCCACTATCCGGTATTGCACTACCCATTCCACATCGGTCAGATTCAGATCTCCAGTCAGCATCATACTTTCGTCTCCATACCCCTCCTTAACATAGTCTGATCGTTGGCCTGCAGTAGCAGTCCTGAACCCAAATTCCTGTTTTAACTGGCGTTGTACGGGTATTTTGTGCATGGTTTCCACAAAGGGGATGATGAAGTTAAGACCCGGTAAAACCGTACGGTTGTACTCCCCCAACTGTATCACTACGCCTTCTTCCTCCGGTCCAACCGTCTTGACAGTTGTGAATAGGAGGATGACTACCACAAGCCCTAAAATTATTCTTAACAAATATTTTTTTATCCAGTCTGGATTGACATTGATTTCAAACTGATTGTCTGCCATAGTATTTTTTTTTTACAAGGTACGATTTATTGATAGAAAAAACTTTTTATATCCGTTTTTGGTCTTAAAATCGGGGTTCCATTAGGTTAAAAGGCATTCAAAAATGAAACATCCAAATAAACAAAACAAAAAGTACGATCCAAACAACATCCATGAATTTCCAATAAATTGAAAAGAGGTCCAGTTTCATTTTTTCATAAGGATTTGACAACAGAATAATGCCTTTCACCTGATCGGTTTCGGATTTTTGAATTTGGACAATCAAAACCAGGGCATAAATCATGGCCCCGAGCAAATGAAATAGGTGGATGCCACTTAGAACATATAAAAAGCTTCCCGAGGGTAGACCGGTAAAATCTATCCCCTTTGCTGCCAATTCCTTCCAACCCAAAAATTGAAATCCTGAAAAGGAAAGTCCGAGTAATAGGGTGCCTGTTAGAAACCGCTTTGTTTTGGGAAGGCTATTTGTAAGGAAACTGGGCATTATTTTAGAGGAAGTATAGGCACTGCCCACCAAGAACATACTGCTGACAATGAATGACTGGGGCAGATTGAATTCACCATAAATGCCTGGGGAATCCTGAGAAGCTAAGAAAGCAATGGCCAGAAATAAGAAAATCAATCCGCTTCCAAACATGCCCAAATAAAGAAGGGTTTGATAGGGGTGGAGGTTTTCTATTTTATAAAACCAGTTTCCCGGGTTATCTTTTTTCATGTTCCGTCTTATCCTATTCAATTAACAAAATCCTTCCTTCTTGGTTCGTGCTCTTTTTGAAGTATTTCAAAAATTTTGCGCATCGTGGGGATTTATGGTGGCAACTTGTGTTTAAGGGGAGAAACCATGAACTTCTGTCAGAGGTCCATGGTGGCATCCAACAGGAAATTTATAAATTGCAAAAAATTCCACCTTTGCACCTAAAAATCAAATTAATTGGATAAACAAGCTTTCTTAACCCTCTATAAAGAGGATCCTTTTGTCAATAACCTGGCTCTCGAGATAAAGTCTCAAAAAAACACCCATTTTCAGGTAAAAGGGCTTTCGGGAAGCATGGATATGATTTTAATTCATTCCATAGCCGCGCTCTCAGGGGGTTTTCATGTTATTTTGGCGCATGATAAAGAGGAGGCAGCTTATCTAAGCAGTGATCTTCAAATGTTGGGAGATCAACCTTATCACTTCCCGGCAAGCTATAAGAAACCATACCATCATGAAGATATAGATAATGCCAATATATTGATGAGGGCTGAGATTCTCAATAAGTTGATCACCCTCCCCACCGCGGGCAGGTTGTTGGTCACTTCCCCGGAGGCCATATACGAAAAGACCATTAATCGGAAAAGCCTTAAAGAAAATACCTTTAGGGTAAAAACAGGGGAGAAAGTAGATCTTTCTTTTGTGGAGGAACTCCTGACCACCTATGGGTTTGAAAAATCTGATTTTGTTTATGAGGCGGGACAATTTGCCGTAAGGGGGGGTATTATCGACATATTTTCCTATGCCAATGAGCTGCCTTATCGATTGGAACTATTTGGTAAAGAAATTGACAGCATCAGGACTTTTGATCCGGAAACACAATTGTCCATCGATGCGATAAAGGAAATCAGCATTATTCCCAATATCCAGACACAACTGGAGGTGGAAAGCAGACAGTCCATCATGGAATATTTCCCTGATCAAACCTGCATTTGGGTCAAAAACCATAAAAATTGTACCGGGATGTTGGATACACTGTATGGTAATGCCAAAGAAAATTATTTAAATCTGAGCCAGGAAGCGGAAACGGGTAAATCTATTTTATTCAGCCCGGAAGAATTATTCATCAATTCCTCCGAATTTAAAGAAAAAACAAATCCGTTTAAATTGGTGGAATTTGGCCATATTTTTGAATTCAAAACCGGACAGACTTTTGACTTTCATACACGTCCTCAGCCATCGTTCAATAAAAATTTTGATTTATTGGTGGAAAACCTGAAGGAAAATGAAAGCAAAGGGATAGCCAACATCATCTGTTCTGAAAGCGAAAAACAAATCAGCAGACTTACCAATATTTTTTCCGAATTGGACCCTACGCTCCGAACCCAAACGCTGCCACTTGGATTAAGGGAGGGTTTTATTGATCTTTCCATGAAAATTGCCTGTTATACAGACCATCAGATTTTCGAAAGGTACCACCGTTACAAATCCAGCTCCAAAACCTCTAAATCCAAAGCTTTAACCTTAAAAGAAATTAAAGAACTCCACCCTGGGGATTATATCGTTCATGTAGATTACGGCATTGGGAGATTTGCAGGCCTTGAAAAGGTGGAAGTTAACGGAAAGAAACAGGAAGCCATACGCCTTGTTTTCCGGGATGATGATTTATTGTATATAAACATTTATTCCCTACACAAAATCTCCAAATACAGCAGTCAGGAAGGCGCCATGCCCACCATGTCCAAGCTTGGCTCCCAGGAGTGGGAAAACAAGAAAACAAGGGTAAAAAAGAAAGTCAAGGACATTGCAAAAGACCTGATTCAATTGTATTCCAAGCGGAAAGCGGCCCAGGGGCATGCCTTTTCCCCAGACAGCGTGTTACAGGTGGAACTGGAGAGTTCGTTTATTTTTGAAGATACCCCTGACCAGGCCACAGCTACTTCGGATGTGAAGGCAGACATGGAAAAGGAATATCCTATGGACAGGTTGGTTTGTGGGGATGTGGGATTTGGCAAAACCGAGGTAGCCATCAGAGCCGTATTTAAAGCCGTCAATGATCAGAAACAGGTGGCGGTATTGGTGCCTACCACGATTCTCGCCATGCAGCATTTCCGTACCTTTAAAGAAAGGCTGGGTTCATTTCCCGTAAATATCGACTATATCAATCGGTTTCGATCCGCCAAGGAAACCAAAGAAATCATTCAAAAAGTGCGTTCCGGTGAAATTGATATTCTCATTGGTACCCATAGAATCGTAAACAAAGACATTCAATTCAAGGACCTGGGATTGCTGGTGATTGATGAGGAACAAAAATTCGGCGTGAAGGTGAAAGACCAATTGAAAGAAATCCGCGTAAATGTGGATGTTCTGACGCTTACGGCCACACCAATTCCCAGGACATTACATTTTTCCTTGATGGGTGCCAGGGATTTGTCCGTAATTGCCACGCCCCCGCCAAACAGGCAGTCAGTAACGACCGAAATTTATACTTTTAGGGAAGATGTGATCAGGGACGCCATTGCCAAGGAGATCAGCAGAGGAGGCCAGGTTTTCTTTGTTCACAATAGGGTCGGAGAAATTGATTCCATTGCCAATTTAATCCTCCGATTGGTTCCAGATGCAAAAGTTGTAGGCGCCCATGGGCAAATGGATGGAAAGAAACTTGAAAAGGTCATGATTGATTTTATAGGAGGAGAATACGATGTGTTGGTTTCCACCAATATCATCGAATCCGGTCTGGATATCCCCAATGCCAATACCATCATTATCAATCGGGCCCATATGTTTGGTATGAGTGATCTTCATCAAATGAGGGGACGTGTAGGGAGAAGCAACAGAAAGGCCTATTGTTATCTTTTAACGCCACCAACATCCACTTTAAGTGCAGAATCCAGGAAAAGACTTCAGGCTTTGGAGGAGTTTTCCGACCTCGGTGATGGGTTTAAAGTAGCCATGAGAGACCTTGACATCAGGGGAGCAGGGAATCTTTTGGGAGCGGAACAGAGTGGTTTTATCACAGACCTGGGTTTTGAAATGTACCATAAAATATTGGACGAAGCCGTACAAGAGTTGAAACAAACCGCCTTTTCCTCTTTATTTGAAGTGGATTTGAAACAAAAAGTGGCCCCTCTGGTACAGGACTGTGTGATTGAAACAGATATGGAATTATTGATTCCTGAAGAATATGTCGGTAATATTTCCGAAAGGTTGAGCCTTTATTCAAAATTGGACAACATCAAAACCAAAGAAGCGCTTACTTCATTTATCGCTGAGATCAGAGACCGTTTTGGGCCCATTCCGGATCGGGTGAATGCCTTGTTTGAAACCGTTGAACTGAGGTGGCTGGCCGAGCAATTGGGGTTTGAAAAACTTTCACTCAAAAACGAACAAATGAAATGCTACTTCGTTTCATCCACAAAAGAGGCGTATTTTAAGTCGCCTGTTTTTTTAAATATCATCCGTTTCATTCAAATTAAGGGCAGATACTGTAAAATAAAAGAAACGAAAGACCGTTTGATACTTGTAATAAAAGGAATAGATACCATTCCCAAAGCGAAAAACTGGCTAATGGATATGCTTCTGGATGAATCGATTAAAAATTGATACTGAGTTTCATTCCTGTTTTCATTCAGATGGGAGTATGATATACAGGGGTTTAAATGAAAGAAATTATTGGTGGAAAGTTTGGTGAATATAAAAAGACCTAAAAAAAATCAAATATTTTCATATTACTATTTATTGATGTGATATAAATTTTATTGTAATACTTCACACCTTTTACAAGGTTTTCAGGATTAGCTGCTTAGCGCCCGGTATAGAAAGTATTGTTATAATATATTATTGATCATATATTAGCGTTTTATTAGGACTGAAATAAATTCTTGTCAAATGAAATTGGGGAACAAAATTTATCAAATAAGCTTTTTTGCTTCGCTCATGTTAATCGGATTACTGATGGCCTCCTGTGGAAATAAAACCGGCAGAAGGACAGCAAGTAATCCAGGTGGCGTAAGTGCTTCTACTGGGGCAAGGTACAGTTTTGATGAGGAAGACTCTACTTCTTTTCAGGTATTCCGACTCCCCAATGAGGTTGTAGGGCCCAGGTTAAAATTTATCCAGGGTGGTAGAACGGTATTGGGTTCACAGGAACAGGATATTATGGGTTTTCGGGATAATATAGAAAGGACGGTAACCATCGCTTCTTTTTATATGGATGAAACAGAAGTTACCAATGTGGATTATAAGGAATTCCTTTTTAATATGGCCACAAGGGTAAGTGCGGATTCGATTCTTAAATTGGAGCCTAATGAGAAAGTTTGGGATGGTACCATGTCTTACAATGATGTTTATGCCACTTATTATTTCCGCTATCCCGGTTTTAACTTTTATCCCGTAGCAGGGGTGAGTTGGAACCAGGCCAATACATACAGTAAATGGCGGACGATCTATGTAAATGAGTTAAACAGGGAAAAAAACGAATTGGATTCTGCCCTGACCCAGGATCAACTGGTGGAGAGAGGGGTGGTATTCCCGGATTACAGACTGCCCAATGAAGCTGAATGGGAATTTGCTGCCAAAGCCATGATCGGCACCCAATACATGGACGAAAATCAGGAAAACGGTAGAATTTATCCATGGGACGGCAGGGGACCCAGAAACCCTTACAATATTAAAAGGCAATCCAGGCAGGGTGATTTCCTTGCCAATTTCAAAAGAGGAAGGGGTGATTATGCAGGGATACCAGGTAGTGTTTCCAATGATGGTGAAATCATTCCTACCAATGTGTATGATTTTCCACCCAATGATTTTGGCCTGTACAACATGGCAGGAAATATGAATGAATGGGTGCAGGATGTTTACAGGCCCTTGTCTTTTCAGGATTTCGATGACCTTAACCCTTTAAGAAAAGATGGTGTTTATGATGAGGAATCAACATACAATACTACTTTGATTGACAATAGTTTCAGGGTGTTTAAAGGTGGATCATGGAAGGATGTGGCCTATTGGCTGGCTCCCGGAACTCGAAGGTTTTTACACCAGGATTCGGCCACCAACCATATCGGATTTAGGTGTGCGATGATTGCAGTTGGTGGAAAGGACCGGTAAAAACAGAAAAAATATTTATCAATATGAAAAAAGGGCCCTATGGGCCTTTTTTCATTGCTGTTTTTTTCAACTTTGTAGCCACTAAAATGGGTTTGGAATCTAGGCTTTTCTTAAAGCCGAATTTTACTTTTTTATCCTGATTTATCCGCTATTTTTGTAGGTGTATATTATTTAATGTTAGGGATTTGTATGAAGAAGGCTTTACTTTTTTTGTTCATGTTAATGATATCTTTGCAGACTGTTTTCAGTCAAAGTTGGAGAAGGGTCGGGAACTGGGGAAATGATTTTTATGATATACAATGGGTAACCAATGAGGTCGGCTACATTGCAGGGGAGAATATTCTACTGAAATCAATAGATGGCGGTTTGAGTTGGATTGAAAGACAATCGCCCACAAGGGGTAAAGTGACCTCCCTGGCTTTTTTTGATGAACAAAGCGGAGTGTTGATTGCTGAAAATTCGGTGTACCGAACTTCCGATGGTGGTGAATCCTGGACAACCATTCCTCTCAATAGCAATGAAACCCTTACTGATGTTCAATATCTGGGCAAGAATAACCTGGTCCTGGCCGGAAAGGAGGGAGCACTCTACCTTTCTATGGATGCAGGGCTTTCCTGGCAAAAACAGGGCACTGAAACCACTGCAGATTTAAATGGCTTATTTTTCCTTGACACCGATCATGGTTTTGTAGTTTCATCCCTGTCTGAAATTTTAAGAACTACCAATGGAGGGCAAAATTGGGAGGTAATTCCCACTGGTTTCGATGTATCCCTGAATGATATTTACTTTACTGATGATACCACCGGCTATGCGGTAGGAAATTTGGGAACGATCATCAAAACCACAGATGGAGGAGATAACTGGCAATATATTAATAGTGGGATGGATACCGATTTGACCAATGTGGAGTTTAACCGCTCCAATCCGCTTATAGGCGTGGTGACCGGTAAAAATGGGACTTCATTAAGGACAGCCAATGGAGGATTGACCTTTGTGGCAACCGGATCCAGGACCACAGAAGACCTCCATGCCCTGTCATTTTTGCACGAGAGCAATATGGTGTTTGCCGTTGCCTCGAGTGGGTATTTGATTGTATCCAATAATTCAGGGAGCAGTTGGGGTATTCGCTTGGCAGGGAGGGCCAATGACTATACCGCGGTACAGTTTACCACAGATTTGAGAGGATTCATCACGGGCGATAATGGCTTGATTTTATTGACCGGAAACGGGGGGAGTACTTTTGTTGACCGGTCTCGGCCCATATCCCTGCCTTTCAATTCCCTTTTTTTAACTTCCAATACAGCCGGTTATATCTCGGGAAATAACGGGAATATCATCAATACCACCAATTCAGGTGGAAACTGGACCACCCTTAATCCGGGAACCAATAAAAATGTCAATGGACTATATTTTTTTAATTTGGACAGGGGCTATGCTGTGGGTGACCGGGGATTGATCACCAAAACGGAAAACCGGGGATTGAATTGGTCCGAGATCTCCACCCAGGAAGGAGAAACCAACTTTAAGGATATTGTTTTTTTTGATGAGGAAGCAGGAATAATTATTGGAGAAGAGGGGTTTGTCAGTAAAACCATTAATGGAGAGAATTGGATACCTATCTCCTTATCCACTGATAAGGACTTAAATGCCATCACCTTATTGGATGAAAATACGGCTATCTTGGTAGGGGAAAGCGGTACGGCATTCAAAACATCAGACCGGGGTACTTCCTGGGAAAAACTCAATGTCAGCTCCCAGGTTAATTTTAATGATGTAGAATTTTTGGATGAATCGGTAGGATTTATTGCCGGGGACAAAGGATGGATGTTAAGGACCTTTGATGCCGGTGAAACTTGGGAGCAATTAGCTACCGGGACCTTCCAAAATTTCTCAGGTTTGAGTTTTGGGGATTTGAACGTGGGTTATGCCGTCGGGGAAAACGGAATATTTTACCAGTACACCTGTCAGGTACCTCAGGAGATTACGACCATTTTCGGGGAGGACAATATCTGCCTTAGCCAACAAATTTATACCATTCAGGACTTGGAAGAGGAAGGGACCAGCTATGAGTGGCGGATTGACGGAGGTACGGTATTGGAAGGGCAGGGGACTACCAGAGCGGTCATCCGCTGGGACCGTCCAGGAAGAAATGCCATTATGTTGAGGGGTCAAAATAATTGTGGCAATGGAGTCACGACGGCCATGGAAGTGGTGGTTTCGGAACAGCCTAAGCAGACATCCATCATCCTGGGTGAAGGCGTGGTTTGTATCAATACTTTGGAATCCTATGCCGTTGACTCCATTCCGGGAACGGAATATGTTTGGCAGGCCACCGGAGGTGTGGTGAGAGGAGGACAGGGAACCGCCAACATCACCATTGAATGGACCAATCTTTCGGATCAATCTTTATCGGTATCAACTACTAACCCCTGTGGCCCCGGCCCCAGCTCCCTTAAACCCATTCGGGTGATCACCCTACCAGAACAACCTTCTGCGATTGAAGGGCCAACAAGGGTGGGCATCCAAGAGGCTGAATATGAAATCATCGGCTTACAGGACATCAATTACCAGTGGAAAGCCGGAAATGGAGGCACCATTGTAAGCGGGCAGGGCACTAATTTGGTCCGGATCAATTGGGAAAATGAGGGAGACCATGAACTGTATGTTACCCCAATGAATGCCTGTAACCAAGGTCCAAGCAGGACCTTGACGGTTAATGTCAATTTGATTACCTCACTGGAGCCTCAGGAGCGGGAGGTAAGTATCAATGTTTTCCCCAATCCCTCCCAAGGGGATTTGCGCATTACGGTTTTCGGGATGCCAGCCCTAACCGAAATTGAAGTGATCAATGCTTTGGGCCAAAAAATCAGGACACTGAAAACAGAGGCCGGTCGGTTGGTTTATGAAGTCAACCAACTTCCTAAAGGCTTGTACCTTCTTCGGTTCAAACCGGGATATCAGGGTTACAACAGGAGGGTTTTGGTTGATTAAGGAAATTCCCGAAAAAATCCCCCTTACCCCCTTTAAAAAAGGGGGATTTAGTTTTCGTTATCCTTTCGGTAGCCATTCCTGTTTTATATCTCCATTGCCCCTAAGATCAGTTTTCAATTCCCCCATCTCTAATTTTTTCTGCATTTTCAGCAAATCTCAATGCACTGATGAACTCCTCAATATTACCTTCCATCACTTCAGGTAGGTTGTAGACGGTTTTATTGATGCGGTGATCAGTCACCCGGCTTTGGGGATAATTATAGGTACGGATCTTATCAGAGCGGTCCCCGCTGCCCACCATGGATCTCCGTTGTGCTCCCACGGCTTCATTGTGTTTGGCCAATTCTATTTCATAAATCCGCGAACGTAACACTTTAAGCGCTTTTTCAAAATTTTTGATCTGTGATTTTTGGTCCTGACAGGTAACCACGATTCCACTGGGTTCATGGGTAAGCCTGACTGCGGAATAGGTGGTATTTACCGATTGTCCACCTGGGCCTGAAGAACAATAAGTATCTTTTCTGACATCATTCATGTCGATTTCCACATCCACTTCTTCCATCTCCGGCAGTACGGCCACACTTGCAGCGGAGGTATGCACCCTTCCCTGTGTCTCTGTAGCAGGAACCCGCTGAACCCGATGTACACCGGATTCATATTTGAGCATGCCATATACATCGGTGCCGGACACCGAACTGATGATTTCTTTATATCCACCGGAGGTTCCAAATGTCAGGTCAAGAACCGTAAGTTTCAGGTTTTGTTTTTCACAGAATTTCTCATACATCCGAAAAAGATCACCGGCAAAAATAGCGGCCTCATCACCGCCTGTTCCTCCCCTTATTTCCAATATACAATCTTTGGAATCATTGGGATCTTTGGGTATCAGCATTTTCCTGAGTTCATCCTCCAACTCCTCTTGCCTGATTTTTAATTCCTCCCATTCGGATTTTGCCATCTCCCTGAAATCAGGATCTTTTTCCTTTTCAAGCAGCCCTTTGGTGCTGGTAATATTTTCCATGACCAACCTGTAATCATGATATACCTTAACAATTTTTTCCAGGTCTTTGTATTCTTTGGAAAGCTTGGTGTATTTGCCCATGTCAGACATGGCGTCAGGTTGGATGATCAACTGACTTACTTCCTCAAATCGTTCTTTTATGGCCTCAAGTTTATCAAGCATAGTCTGGACATTAATGCTGCAAAATTAAGCATTATTGTTGAGGTATGCGTCTTAAGACTTTTCTTTTATGCCTTGGCCTTCGACTCCGCTGCCTTCGACTCCGCTCAGGCACCGCTGGCACCGGGGGCACCGCAGGGGAAATTGTTGATAGGTCGATAGGTTTTGGTTGCGTAACATTTTGGGGATGCTATTATTGGGAGTTCGGGAGGGTTGATGGATGTTGGGTTCGGAATTGGTTTAATTGATTGTTTGCTGTTTTCGTATTTCAATTGTGAACAACAACCATCTATACCGGATTGGATTTTGGAAATGCGTAATTGTTTAATCGTTTATTTGTTTAGTTATGTTTGATAACGCTAAGCAGTTAACCTATTACCTAACCTTTAACCAGTTCACCAAATCACTAGATCACTAAATAACCAGATCACCAGCTCATTAAATCCTATTGACCCAGCTGGCAATTAAATGAACCGATTTGTATTTTTTTGGTGAATAGTCATTAATTTAGTATCAGATAAAAAACGATGAGATCATGAAGAATTTCTCTTTATATTCAACCCTGCTGCTCTTAACCATCTTGATGTCCTGTGATGGTAACAAAAGGGTGGACAAAAGCATAGTAGAAGAAGTAACCAAGGCCAATGAAGTGAAAAAAGTAAGTGAAGCAGAGATTGCCACCTTTGCCATGGAATGGGGTGATGAAATCAGTACAGCCGCTCAGGAAGCTTTGATGGGGTCTTTGACTAAAGCCATTGAAGAAAGAGGGATCGAAGGGGCCGTTGGATTTTGTAATGAAGAAGCGCTTCCCATTATCCGGGAGGTGGAGGAAAAATATAAGGTAGGGGTCAGAAGGGTTTCTTTGAAAAACAGGAATCCGGACAACTATCCCAATGAAAATGAGCAACCTATTATGGAGGCCTATGCCTTCAACGAGGACAATAAGCAGGAAAACAAGCCCAATATTCAGAAAATAGAGAATGGGGAAGCCCTACTTTATACCAAAGTCATCAAAATACCCGGGGGACTATGTCTAAATTGTCATGGTGAACCCGGAAATGAAATCCAGCAAGAAACATTGGACAAAATCAATGCCCTTTACCCCGAAGATAAAGCTGTAAATTATAAAATAGGTCAACTAAGGGGCATGTGGAGCATCCGTCTTCCAAAAAATGAGTTGATTAGAAACATGTAATTTTTCTGTTCCCCATAATATACCCTCCTTCTAACTGATATCGTGACCCTGAATTCTCTTCGGATATCCTGGCCCTGTTTAAAAAATAATATGAAAAAACTATACACCTTTTCCATTCTTTTTTCGATTTTCTTCCACCTGAATGCGCAAACAAAAAGTCCTGCTGAATTCCTTGGTTATGAACTGGGGGAGCGGTTTACGCCACATCACCGGGTGGTGGCCTATTTTCAACATGTCGCCGCATCCAATAGCAATGTGAAAATTCAGGAATATGGGAAAACCAATGAGTGGAGACCGCTGATGGTCGCTTTTATCTCCTCCGAGGAAAATATCGAGCAATTGGAGACCATAAGGACCGATAACCTTAAAAGGGCCGGCATTCTCTCCGGAGAAACCCAAACCCGGACACCGGTTACATGGATGAGCTATAATGTACATGGGAATGAAGCGGTATCTTCCGAGGCCACCATGATGACACTATTTTCCCTGGTGGATCCAGGTGAGACCCAAACCAAGGATTGGCTGGAAAATACCCTGGTGGTCCTTGATCCCTGCCTTAATCCCGACGGCCATGATCGGTATGTAAATTGGTACAACCAGAAAATGAACGAGGTTTTGCAACCGGACCCTCAGTCCATTGAACATATGGAACCATGGCCGGGTGGGCGGCCCAACCATTATTTATTCGATCTGAATAGGGACTGGGCCTGGCAGACCCAGGCCGAATCCCGGCAACGATTGGCACTTTATAACGAATGGTTGCCCCAAGTACACCTGGATTTCCATGAGCAGGGAGTAGATGATCCCTATTATTTTGCTCCTGCGGCTGAACCTTTGCATCATCAACTGACTCCATTCCAAATGGAATACCAAGAGATTTTCGGCCAGAATACCGCCGATTATTTTGACCAAAACGATTGGTTTTATTTCACCAAAGAGCGGTTTGACCTGCTTTACCCCAGCTATGGAGATACTTATCCCATGTACAATGGGGCCATAGGCATGACCATCGAACAGGGAGGATCAGGAAGGGCCGGTATCGGAATAATTAATGCAGAAGGGGATACCTTAACCCTGAAGGAAAGAATTGTTCACCACCATACCACCGGATTGTCCGCCATTGAAACGACTTCTGGAATTGCCGATCGGGTGCTGGATGAATTCGAAAAATATTTTAAGGAAAGCAGCACCAACCCCTCCGGAAAATACCAAAGCTTTGTGATCAAAGCATCCAATCCCCAAGCCAACGTGGAGTCCATGCTAAAACTTCTGGATAAAAATGGGGTGCAATATGGAATTAGTGGCAGAACGGAGGGATTAAAGGGCTTTTCCTATCAAAGTGGAGCGGATGAAAGTTTTGAATTGGCTGAAGGAGACATCATCATCAATGCCTATCAGCCTAAATCCGTCCTAACCCAGGTCCTGTTTGAACCCAATCCGGCATTGAATGACAGTTTGACCTATGACATCACCAGCTGGGCCATTCCCTATGGGTATAATCTGGAAGCCTATGCTTTGGAAAACAGGCTGGATGCCGATGAAACCTACTCATTGGCCTCTTTTGAAAATAATCAGGCCCATACCACGACTTTGGCTTATATTTCCCCTTGGCATGCCACCAAACATGCGGCTTTTTTGAGTGCCCTAATGAAGCAAGGAATCCGGGTGCGGTATTCAGAATATGATTTTATGATAGGGGATGCCAGTTATCCGCGTGGATCTCTGATCATCACCAGGGGCGGTAATCAATATGTTGCTGATTTTCACCAGAAGGTTACCCAACTCGCTAACGATTATAAAATCACACTGGGACAAACCACCACCGGTTATGTTGACGGGGGTAAGGATTTTGGATCTTCCCATGTAAAAACCATTCCTCCTCCCAAAGTGGTTTTGATTGGGGGTGAGGGCACCTCTTCTCTCAATTTTGGTGAAATTTGGTTTTTCCTTGATCAGGAACTGGCCTATCCTACCTCTGTTATGGAATTGGATCAATTGGAGGCCGCTGATTTGGGAGAATATGATGTCATGGTTTTGCCTGACGGTGATTACACCACATGGAATGATTCTGTACCCCCTGCGGTATTGGAATGGGTGAAAGCCGGCGGAAAGCTGATTGCCATTGAGGCTGCTCTCGAAAACTTCGTGGATAAAGAAGATCTGGGTTTGAAGCAGTTTGTTAATGAAGCAGAAAAAGAGTGGATGGAAGGTCAGTTGTTGCTGATGAATGAGGCAGAAAAAACAGCCCCCTATATAGAAAAAGAGCGGTGGGACATTTCCAATCAATCCGTAGGAGCCATATTTGAGGTGAATGTGGATCAAACACATTCCCTGGGGTATGGGACGGGTGGGAAATATTATACCCTTAAAAATAATTCCAAAAGGTATGCGTATTTGGAAAAAGGCGTGAATGCAGGTTACATTGCCGATTTAGGGCAACACAGAACCGGGTTCATCGGGTACAAGGTGAAATCCCAAATGGCCAATTCCCTGGTTTTTGGAACCGTTTCCCTGGGCGAGGGCCAGCTTATTTATTTTGTGGATAATCCCGTCTTCCGGAATTTTTGGGAAAGCGGCAAATTGATCCTGGCCAATGCCCTATTCCTTACGGGGAATTGATTGGCATTTCTTCCGATTTCTTTTATACGCGCTTAATTTTCATTTCAATTTTATTTATCTTCCCTAGGTTTTTCTTCCATTCATGCATGAGTGACTTTATACTTGATCAATCCCAAAAATTTCGTTGCCCATGGTGTTTGGGCTTTGAAAAATACATCCAGTACCATGATGAGGAATGGGGTGTGCCGGTATATTCAGATAAAAAACATTTTGAATTCCTGGTTTTGGAAAGTGCACAGGCAGGCTTAAGTTGGTCCACGATTCTCAATAAGCGGGAAGGATATGCCGAGGCATTTGCGGACTATGATTACCATAAAGTGGCCTCCTATACCGATAAGGATATGGAGGAACTTCTTTTAAACTACAACATCGTCCGGAACAGGAAAAAGATTGAAGCGGCCGTCAATAACGCCGGAAAATTCATCAAAATTCAGGAAACCTATGGTTCGTTTACAGGATTTCTTTGGGATTTTGTGGATGGGAAGCCGATTCAGAATGCCTGGCGATCCACCGCTGAGGTGCCTGCCAACTCTGGATTATCCTTTCAAATCGCCACAGATTTAAAGCGGAGAGGGTTTAAGTTTTTGGGGAGCACCATTATTTATTCCCATTTGCAGGCAACCGGATTGATCAACGACCATTTGGTTCAATGTTTCAGACACCAGGAAGTGAAACGAATGGCAAAATAACCCAGAGCATTGAACATTTACCGCTATACATTAACCTCAATACCATGAAAACAGCCCAATCGATAGGGATTGTCTTATTCTTAATGATGATTTCCCTTATTGGAAAGACCCAAACCTATTTTCCTGAAAAAGGGAATTGGCTGGAGAAGTCTCCGGCTGAAATGGGGATAGATGAAGCCAAATTACAGGAAGCGGTGGAACATGCCGTTCGGGAAGAGAGCGAACAGGATAAAAATCTAAAAATCGCCCATTATCAAAGTGGATTTGGGCGGGAACCGTTTGGGTATCCCATAGGTCCCATGAAAAGCCGTGGGGCTGCCACCGGATTGGTCATTTACAAAGGCTACATTATTGCCAAATGGGGAGATCCTAACAGGATAGACCTGACCTTTAGTGTGGCCAAGAGTTTCCTTTCCACGGTGGTGGGACTGGCAGTAGATCAGGGATTGATCCGCAGTGAAAAAGACCTGGTCCATCCCTACATGGCCCCTATTGTCCCCTATATACCATATCAAAAAGAAATGAACAAATCGGATCATTTGGAACAGGAGGATGTGTTTGAACTGTTTGGTACCACCCATAATCAAAAAATTACCTGGGAACACCTGCTCCGGCAAACCTCGGATTGGGAAGGTACTTTGTGGGGAAAACCGGATTGGGCAGACAGGCCTCAGGGAGAGAGCAGTGGCTGGCTTAGCCGTGAGCGGCATGAGCCCGGTACGGTATATAAATACAATGATACCCGGGTAAATGTGCTGGCCCTGGCAGCTCTGAATGTCTGGCGGAAGCCTTTACCCCAGGTTTTAAAAGTCCATGTGATGGATAAAATCGGGGCCAGTCCTACCTGGCGGTGGACGGGGTATGAAAATTCTTTTATTATCCTGGACGGACAGATAATACAATCCGTAAGCGGTGGTTCCCACTGGGGTGGTGGGATGATGATCAATGCCTATGATCAGGCCCGCTTTGGCTACCTCACCCTTAGGAAGGGGAAATGGAAGGACCAGCAGGTCATTCCGGCCGAATGGGTGGCCAAATCAAGAACTTCCACCCCGATCAGGCCTACCTATGGATTTATGAATTATACGCTCAATACTGGCCAACAGGAAATTCCTGCGGCTCCGGAAAGTGCATTTTTTCATTTGGGTGCGGGCACCAATATGATATATGTAGATGAAGAAAATGATCTGGTTATCGTCAGCCGTTGGATCAAAAATGATCAAAAAGCAGATCTGGTCAAACTGGTTCTGGAAAGTCTACCTGATTAAGCAGGGCATTTTTGTCGTCCCTTAGCGAAATGGTTGATAGGCTTAATGTGTTTAATTGTTTAACTGATCCCAGCAGCACATCAGTACATCGAACCATCAACCAATCATATAATCATCCCATCAAAATGGTACCAAGACTGAAGGGGCTGATGATCAATAACCATAGGTGCATACCCATGGACATAATAAATGCAAAACATCCGGAACCCCGGCAGGGTTCAATATAGGCATGCAGCAGATACACATGGCCGCCTAAAATCAAAATTACCAGCTATAAATTTAGGTCTTGCTTGCCGGATTGGATTTTAGCGGACAAGGGAATAGGAGGGCTGCACTGGATGAAAGGTCGATAAGTTTAATTTGATTATTTGCTGTTTTCGTATTTCAATTGTGAGCAATAACCATCTAAACCGGGTTGGATTTTGGAAATCATTTGCGTAATTGTTTAATCGTTTATTTGTTTAATTGTTTAGTTATGTTTCCTTAAATCCGCAAACCTTCCAGGTTTTGTTGATAATCAACTAGTTGTTCAAATTAAACGGGTGAAACCTGGAAGGTTTTTCTTCATAAGAATCAACTGGTTACATGAAAGCACTGCGGAATTTAGGTATGTTTAATAACTCTAAATAGTTAACCAATTACCTAACCTTTAAACTTCCGATCAGTTAAACGGTTCAACAATTAACCTCTTATCCCTTAACCTTTTAAAATTGCGTTCACGTTACCAGGGTTGCAAACCCTGTTTATCTGGGTTCGGAATTGGTAATTCCGAACAGCGGGTGAAGAGTCTGCTGGGTGGAGTTGAAACTCCACCCTAGTATTTTCGGCGCTTTGAAAAATAAAAGCTTACCTTAAGGCCATTTGCAATGGCCAAACGTATCCGTAAGAGCCCTCCCTTCCCCTCTCCCAGAACAGGAGAGGGGTGTCCATTCTTGGAAAGAAGGCCATTGGTAAAGGACATAGGTATCCGTTTCCAAAAATGATTTTTACGTACCTTCAAGTTGGGTCGGCATTACAAATGCCTGGAATCCGATTCAGCCTGAATAACAGGGATGTTGATGCACCCAGAGTGCCACCGCAATTAGGATCATGAAAATGAAATCAAACAAGCGCATGGGGATCATTGCCCACACCAGCAATATACATCCAGTTGCCCCAATTGCTGCAGACATCATAATCAATCAGTATAGGATTATTCGTCCTCTAACAGGGTGGATTTTGCCGCTGCTTTGGATTGTTTGATCCGATAATTCAGGGAAAGATTAATCTGTCGCCTCCTGGGTAACATATCCCCCTCAGTCATAAATCCCGGGCCTTCAAAAATGTAACGTGTTCGTCTGGAATTAAAAACATCCATTACATTCAAAATCAAGGTGCCCCGACCGTTCATGATGTCTTTGCTGGCAGAAATATCCATATAGGAGAGGGATTTTCTTATCCCCTGCGCTACCCTTTGCCTGCCCTCATAATTTCCCCTGAGCTGGATGTCCAAACCATTGTTCAGGGTAAACCTAGAGGTAAGTCTGGTGAACCAGCTGTAGGTATCAGTGGTGTAGGTATCCAGGATATTGCTTCCATCAATCTCAGCATAGAAGAAATTGAAATTGGCATCGAGCTTAAACCATTCTACCGGTGTGTAATCCGTGGTGAATTCCACCCCATAGGATTGTTCTGAAAGCAGGTTTTCCGGGATGGTAATGGAATTCCCCTCTTCGTCCACACTTCTTATCCGCTCGATTTTATCTTTGGTGTTCCGGTAATACAGCGAAGAAAAAAGAGAACCCCTTTCCATGTATTTGATATGGCCCAGCTCGAAGGAATCGGTAAATTCCGGGTCAAGGTCCGGATTGCCACTGAAAAAGTTTCGGGCATCGGAGAAGGTCATAAAGGGGCTGAGGTCATTGTAAACCGGCCTTCTGATCCTTCTGCTGTAGCTGACCTGCAAGGCATCCTCCTGATTGATATTATAGGTCAAATGGGCACTGGGAAACAGGTTGGCATATTTTCTGGGATTGACTTCGTTGGTTTTCACCAAAGTGGTGGTAACATCGGTGTATTCCGCCCGCAGACCTCCCTGATAAGTAAATTTATTGCTTTTATTCCCCAGGATGGCATAAGCGGCATGAATATTTTCTCCATACAAAAAAATGTCATCCAAGCCTGGTAATGCTTCAAAGTCCCCCGATTCCAATCTTTCGCTGACAATAAAGTCATTTTCCATATTTCTGAAACTGCTACGGAAGCCTGTTTCAAAATTCCCTTCCTGACCTATGGGTTGGGTATAGTCCAACTGGAAAAGCCACTGTCTATCAAACTCATCGTTGACGGAGGTTTGGTAAATGGAAGTGGAAGGAATGGGAGAACCATTGGGTAAAAAAGAATCCTGGGTGTAAACCTGATCGGAGTTTTCCCAATAATCCAGGTAGGTTACCGCCCCGGTCAGGGCATGCCCTTTCTGTTCAAAGGTCCGCTTATAAGTCAGGTTAATCTCAGAATTGGGTTCCATTTCATCTTCATCCTGTGTTCTAAGGGTATAGCTGTTCAGAGGGCCTCCAGCAGTGGCATAATCATCATACCGGATATAGGTGAGCCTTTGGGCATCACTTCTTCTCCATAGGTAAGAACCGGTAAGAATGCTTTTTTCACTGAAAAAATAATCCAAACCTGCCCTGATGTTATTGTTCATGCTGTTTACCGAGCCGGTAGTGCTTTGATCTGAAACAAAGGAGGTGTCGGCATTACTGACTTCCTGGTAAAGGGAACCGACCCTTGGGACTTCCCTGTAGGCGATGCCGTAATTGATGAACCAATTGATTTTCTTATGACGGTAATTCAGGTTGGCGGCCAGACCAAGGTTATTGGGGTTTCCCACAATGCCTTCGAAAGAGGCATTGAATCCCTGGGCATTTTCTTTTTTCAAAATAATATTGATGACCCCGGCCATGCCTTCGGCTTCGTACCTTGCAGATGGATTGGTGATCACCTCCACCGTTTCTATCATGCTGGCAGGAAGCTGCTGCAAACCACTGCTGCCTTTGAAGCTGACCAGCCCGGAAGGTTTTCCATCCACCAAAATGCGGACATTTCCACTGCCTCTCAGCCTAACGCCTCCCTCGGGATCCACAGATATGGAGGGCAGGTTCATCAAAATATCGGTGGCAGTGCCCCCGGCATTGGCCAGGTCTTTGCCTACATTGAAAATCCTTTTGTCCAGGGAAAGTTCCATCAAGGTTTTTTCTCCCTGTACCACCACTTCATCCAGGTTTTCTGCAGACACTGCTAAAAGTATGTTTCCCAGGTCAACCCTTCTGTTTGCCCTGCTGATCACCACCTCATCAATTTGTAATGGTTGATATCCCATGAATTCCACGAGAAGGTAATAATTACCCTCAGGCATGGGAAAGGCAAAGGTGCCGTCTTCTTCGGTGATGCTCCCGTTTATCAGTCTTTTTTCTTCTCCCTGGGCAAATGCACTAATGGTGGCAAAGCCCAAAGGTACCTGGCCTTGTTCGTCCATGACCTTTCCACGGATTTCACCAAAATTATTATTCTGTGCATGGATGTTAAAACCCGATATAAAAATAAAGACAATGGTAATTGTAAATAATTTTTTCATTAGGATACTTTTCTGGTATTGGATTATTGGAATGACACAAAGATAGAAAATGAAAATAAAGAGAATCTGAATTTTTACAGGAAAGTTGTGGAAATATCAACAGAAGGAAATTTAAATGAAGTTGGAAGCGATAGGACAGATCCCTACGTACCAGTTTTAAAGCAATAAACCGGCCACGGAAAGGATAACGGTTCAAAATCCCCCTTTATAAAGGGGGTGTAGGGGGATTTTTTCGGTAACAACCAATTTTTCAGAAAGTTATGAATTAGAATGAACATCATCAAATCCCCCTAACCCCCTTGTTAAGGGGGAATTGCTGAAATTGGGGCTTGCTGCTGATTCTTTGAA
Organism: Cyclobacteriaceae bacterium; assembly: GCA_040905165.1. Lineage (GTDB taxonomy): Bacteria > Bacteroidota > Bacteroidia > Cytophagales > Cyclobacteriaceae > Cyclobacterium. Next base: position 54,354 of record JBBDSA010000061.1, read on the forward strand.
ATTTGATGCGTCAAAGCAGCTTTCCGGCTAAAATGGAGCCCGAAAAGATAACGGTAACAATTCCCCCTTTATAAAGGGGGTGTAGGGGAATTTTACTATTTAAAAAATGTTTTGGGAGCATTATTTTTATATTCCCAATCATCAATATATGAACCTATTTCCTGTAGGACAAAGGGCATGGCTTTCTTTACATCAATATCCAGAAACCTTAAAAAAAGCAATCCCTTTTTTTCTAAAATAATTTGCCTTTTTTGATCCTCAACGACAGATTCAGGGAAAAAGTGGCTATCCCCATCAATTTCAATTACCAGACTTAATTTCTTGCAGTAAAAATCCACAATAAAATCCCCTAAAGGCTTTTGTCTGTTAAATGCATACCCCCTAAATTGACTTGCTCTTAGCCTTTTCCATAGCAAAACTTCGGATAATGTAGAATGAGATCTCAATTCTCTTGAAAATTCTCTCAAATTTTTATTGTAGGGAAGAAAATGCATGATCTAAAATAAAAAATTTATTTTAAAACTTTTCCTCCATTTCCGAAAAAATCCCCCTAACCCCCTTGTTAAGGGGGAATTGCTGAGATTGGGATTTGCTGCTGATTCTATGAAATTTGAAGTGGCAAAGCTACTTTTCGGCTGGACTGTGCACGGAAGGGATAACGGTAACAAATCCCCCTTTATAAAGGGGGTGCAGGGGGATTTTATTGGCAACAACCATTTTTCAGAAAATTATGAATTAGAATGAACATCATCAAATCCCCCTAACCCCCTTGTTAAGGGGGAATTGCTGAAATTGGGGCTTGCTGCTGATTCTTTGAAATTTGATGCGTCAAAGCAGCTTTCCGGCTAAAATGGAGCCCGAAAAGATAACGGTAACAATTCCCCCTTTATAAAGGGGGTGTAGGGGGATTTTTTCGGTAACAACCAATTTTTCAGAAAGTTATGAATTAGAATGAACATCATCAAATCCCCCTAACCCCCTTGTTAATGGGGAATTGCTAAAATTGAATTTTCCTAAACTTGATCCTTGCAGACCCATAATTCTTTTTTAATTTGTAAGAATGGGTTAGATTCGTCGAATAAATTGACAATCACTTAAGATTAAACTGAAATTCTTTCTCTTAAAAAATGAAAAAAACTTATCCTTACTTTTTCCTGATGTTGGCCATGACTGCTTATTTTTCCTGTGACGCTGGAAATGATTCTATTGAAAGTCAGATTCCTTTCGACTCGGTTGCATTGGACCAAGGTCAGTCCTCTTTTGAAAGCAATTGCAGTAGTTGCCATGGATTTGAACAAGACCTGATCGGGCCCCATTTAGGAGATCTGACCAGAGAAGTACCATTGGAATGGATCAGGGCCTTCATTAAAAACCCTACCGAAATGATCAATTCCGGGGATGAAAGAGCTAAAATGCTTTTTGACCGGTACAACACTTACATGCCTGCTTTTGGACACCTTCCCGATGAGGAAATTGATGCCATCATCGCCTATATGCATCAGTTTGAAGCACCTGCCGAAAAAACCAAAACGAGGTCGGATTCCATTGTTAATCCTGTTCCTGAGCCCATCCCCTTATCCGATCTGGTGGTGGAATTAGAGTGGATCACCACCGTGCCACTCTCCAGCGACCGCAAACCCCTTACCCGTATTGCCAAAATGGATTATCATCCCATGACCAAAGACCTTTACATCATGGACCTTAGGGGTAAAATGTACCGGATGGTGGGCAGTGAAACAGAAGTATACATGGATATGGAAAAGTTGATTCCCAACTTTATCAACCAACCCGGCCTGGCAACAGGTTTTGGCAGTTTTGCCTTTCATCCGGAATTTGAAACTAATGGGCTTTTTTATACCACCCACACCGAAGCTCCCGGTTCCGGGAAGGCAGATTATACCTATGGGGACTCCATAAAGACCACCCTCCAATGGGTCATCACAGAGTGGAAAACAGAAGATCCCCTGGCTGTTCCTTTTTCCGGTGAACCCAGGGAACTGTTTCGGATAGACATGGTCACCGGGATCCATGGCATGCAGGAAATAACCTTTAATCCCCTGGCCCAACCCGGCGATAAAGATTATGGGCTGATGTATATCGGTATCGGAGATGGAGGTAGCGCAGGGGCAGGCCACCTATGGGTGTCTTATGGCCCGACCCAACCATGGGGGGCGGTTTTGAGGATTGACCCCCAGGGCAACAACAGTAATAACGGACAGTATGGTATTCCTCCTTCCAATCCTTTTGCGGATAATGAAGAAGGTTGGGTGAAAGAGATTTATGCCCATGGTTTTAGGAATGCCCATAGAATTACCTGGACCAGGGAGGGAGAAATATTGGCCACCAATATCGGTCAGAATCAAATTGAATCCATTTATATGCTACGGCCGGGAGATGATTATGGCTGGCCCGTCAGGGAAGGGCCTTATGTCATGGATCCGGAGGTGGATATCAGTCAGGTATTTTCCCTTCCTGATAATGAATCGGAACTGAGTTTCACCTATCCTGTGGCCATGTATGATCATGATGAAGGCAATGCCATCTCAGGGGGATATGAATATTTGGGGGACAATCTGCCTGCGCTGGAAGGTAAATATTTGTTTGGCGACATTGTTCAGGGCAGGTTGTTTTATGTGGAAACAGCCGATCTGGAAAGGGGAAAACTGGCACCGATCCAGGCCTGGCAGGTAAGTTTTGAAGGGGAAGTACAAAACCTGGTGAAATTGTCGGGAAGCAACCGCGTAGACCTGAGATTTGGCAGGGACCATGAAGGGGAATTGTACCTATTTACAAAAGCAGATGGCAAGGTCTATAAAATGATCGGCGCAAAATAAAGACAAAATATGGACCTATCCAGAAGAAAAATGATCAAAGGAGGAATTGGGTTAACTGCCTTGGCGGGATTACAGCCACTGAGTGGAATGGTACCCCTTAGATCCCCGGAAAAATACATGATCGGCGCCTGTGATTGGTCTATTGGAAAAGCAGGCGATCCCGAGGCTTTTGAAGTGGCCCGAGAAATAGGATTGGATGGCATTCAGGTGAGTCTGGGCAATGCCCAAAATGACATGCACCTCAGGCAGGCCCCTATGCAAAGCATTTATAAGGAAGCTTCTAAAAAGTATGGGGTTAAAATTTCCAGCCTGGCCCTGGGGGAATTGAACAGGGTGCCCTACAAATCTGCCCCGGAAACAGAGCAGTGGGTGGCTGACAGCATTCATGTGGCCAAGGCCTTGGGTTGCCAGGTCATATTATTGGCTTTCTTTGGAGAGGGAGACCTCAGAAATGATACTGAGGGCAAAGCCGAAGTCATCCGCAGGTTGAAAAAAGTGGCCCCTGAAGCGGAAAACCAGGACGTTTATTTGGCCATTGAATCCTGGTTAAGTGCAGAAGAACACTTGGATATCATTCAGTCCGTAGGTTCCAGCCATGTCAGGGTCTATTACGATGTGGCCAATGCCACGGAAATGGGATATGATATTTTTAAGGAAATGAAAATGCTGGGCACCGAATACCTCTGTGAAATCCACTTCAAAGAAAATGGGAATTTACTGGGAAAGGGCAAAGTGGATTTTGATAAAGTGAAGCGCACCCTGGCAGAGATCGGTTATATGGATTGGGTGATTATGGAAGGGGCCATTCCAAAAGGTGCGGAAATGCTTCCTTCTTACCGCAGCAATCTGAAATTTGTCCAGCAACTCATGAATACCTGATCTTATGCAACTGCCCAAAGCCGCTTTTTTATATTTCCCATTTATTTTGGCCATCACAGTATCCTGTGGTCAGAAAAAAGATCAGGAGCAAAATCCCCTTTTTGTGCCGGATGACCTGGAGGTCACCCTTTGGGCCAGCTCCCCCCAGTTTTTCAACCCTACCAATATGGATGTGGATGCCAGGGGAAGGGTGTGGGTAACCGAGGCAGTCAATTACCGGGATTTTCGGAATTCGAAAGGCCATATGGTCAGGGAGGAAGGAGACCGGGTGGTCATTTTGGAGGATACCAATGGAGATGGCCAGGCCGATTCGACCAAGGTATTTGTGCAGGATAAAGACCTTCGTGCCCCTTTGGGCATCGCCGTGCTCGGCAATCAGGTAATTGTTTCCTGTTCCCCATCTGTGATCATTTATACCGATGAAGATGGTGACGATGTACCGGACCGAAAGCAGGTTTTTTTAACCGGATTTGGGGGAAGGGACCATGACCATGGGCTTCATGCCGGGGTGATGGGCCCGGATGGCAAATGGTATTTCATTACCGGAAATGCCGGTCCCCATCAGGTAAAAGGGAAAGATGGCTGGACCCTCCGCTCCGGAAGTGTATATAATGAATATACCCCCTACAGTACAGAAAATATACCTGCCCAGGTGAGTGATGATGGGGAAATCTATACGGGTGGACTGGTGATCCGGGTGAATCCCGACGGGACGGGAATGGAAGTAATGGCCCATAATTTCCGGAATGCCTTTGAGCTTAGTGTGGATTCCTTTGGCAACATGTGGCAGTCCGACAATGATGACCAAACCGCCTCCTGCCGCACCACCTGGCTGATGGAGGGCTCCAATGCAGGGTTTTTCAGTGAGACAGGAGAACGTACCTGGCAGGCAGACCGAAGACCGGGGCAGACCATTGCCGAGGCACATTGGCACCAACATGATCCGGGGGTGCTGCCTGCCGGCGATATCTATGGGGCCGGGTCGCCCACGGGGATCGTAAGGATAGAAGGGGATGAACTGGGGGAGCAATACAGGGGCTTATTGCTCAGCGCAGATGCCGGGAGAAACATTGTTTTTGGGTACCAACCCAAATTGCAGGGTTCAGGGTATGCGCTGCCGGACCGACAGCATTTTATTTCTTCTGTGGATGTCGACAATGAAGGATATATCTGGCATGAGGTGGAGGAGGATGACAGCAAATGGTTCCGCCCCAGTGATGTGGCCGTGGGAACAGATGGGGCCCTGTTTGTGGCCGATTGGTATGATCCCATTGTGGGGGGGCACCAAATGCGGGATACCGTAGGCCAAGGAAAAATTTATCGGATTTCCCCCAAAAATAAAGAGTTGACCTTACCTGATATTGACCTGACAGATACTGAAGGGCAAATCAAGGCACTGCTCAATCCGGCCATCCATGTGAGGGCCATGGCTGCCCAGGCCCTATTGGACCAGGGAGAAAGCATCATTCCCTCCCTGACCAATTTGTTGGAAAACCCCAATCCCTTTTACAGGGCCAGGGCCATTTGGTTGTTGGCGCAGATGGGAGAAACTGGTCTAAATGAAATCCAGCCCCTATTGGAGGGCGATGATCCTGAAATTGCCCTTGTCACTTTAAGGGCCATGGAGGGTTATGGGCCGGATAGGCTGGCTGATCTTGCACCTCAGCTGGGTAAAAATGCGCATCCTGTGGTGCAAAGGGAATTGGCCATTTTGTTAAGGGAAGAAGATTGGGAAAATAATAAAGCCATTTACCTGGATCTGATCAAAGGCTATGATGGTCAGGACCCCTGGTACCTGAACGCCTTAGGGATAGGGTTAAAAGAGCATCGGGAAGAAGCCTATCCGCTTATCCAAGAGGCCTATGGTGATCCTTCGGCTTTGGAATGGCCGGATAAAATGGCCCGTCTGATTTGGGAAATTCATCCCCATTTTGCCTTGGAAGCCTTGCAGACCAGGTTGGAAGCCCCTGAACTGGGGTTAACGGAGAAAAAATTGGCCATGGAAACCCTGGCTTTTATACCCGAGAATCAGGCTGCCAAAGCCCTAATGGCCCTCAGCGAAAGGGGGGAAGGTGAGCTGTCCGAAAATGCCCTTTGGTGGCTGCAATTCAGGAAACACAATAGCTGGCGGAGTTTTCTGGAAGATTGGGAATCGCCGAATGACCTATTGCCCGAGGCCCATCCGGAATTAATGGCTTTAAGGGAAGAACTGACCGACAGCCTGTCCAGCCAAGAGCAAGTATTGAATGCAGGCCAGAAATTGGCCATGGATCCGGTAGGCCGATTGCATTTGGTCCTATTGGCTTCCACCAATAAAATGCCTGAAATTAGCCCTACAGCCCATCACCCGGGTTTTGAGGAAGAAGCCAGGCCTGCCATAAAAAAGCTTCTGGACCGGTACTTTTCGGAAAATAAACCAGCGCCGTATTCCCAGGCGGAAGACCGTATAGCGGCATTGGATGCGGATCCTTCCACAGGTAAGGTAAAGGCCATACAAAACTGTCTGTCCTGCCATAAAATAGGTTCTTCCGGAAATGAGATCGGTCCGGATCTCAGCCAAATCCGCCTGAAAATGGATACCAAATCCCTGATCAACGCCATTATTGAGCCGGATGCTGCGGTTGGTTTTGGCTCTGAGGCTTTCCTGGTAAGTTTGAAAAACGGTGCCGTACTGTATGGCCTGTTACAATCCAGTGGTCCGGTGGTTACCCTGCTTGACAGCCAGGGCAAAAAGTACATCATCCCTTCGGAAGACATCGCCGGCAGGAAACAAATGCCCTTTAGCCTGATGCCTTCTCCCTCCCACATGGGTTTGGATGAACAGGACGTGGCCGATATCACCGCCTACCTGATGCAGTTGTAGAGGGAAAATAGGGTTATCGCTGTCCTAAAAATTAGCCATTAAACCAGCCAATTTGCCTTTAATTGGCTCAAATATAAATTCATAATAAACTCCTGGAATATATTTCCCCTATGATGCGCTTCTTGATTTTTCAGGGCAAATCAAATCCAATAAATCATTTGAAATTTTTGCTTTCCGAATCCAATTAAAGAACATATGCCCTTACATTTCCTCAATTTTGGCTAAAGCCGGGGTTTTTGGAATGCTATTTTTTGGAATGGGCTAAAGCCGCATTCCTATTGAAGGGGTTTGGGTATTGATTTATGGACTATAATATGGTTACAATATTAGGATCAATTTCCTTGCATCAATTGCCACTGTATAGGCACTTAATTAAAGTGAACGAAAAGAAATGTACATCAAAATACCAAATTTATATGGCTCTCCCAGGTTCTTCTAGAACAAAATATCATTTAATGGTTATTGAATAATTTTTGATAATGGGGTTTTAATGCACGTTAACTGAAAATATTCCTTAAAACTTAGAAAACGGACTCCCTCCCTTTCAGGGGAGGCTGGGGTGGGACAAAACAGAATATGCGGTAGTTTAAAATCCTTGTACAATGCCAGTTTTTGGTTAATTTTGCGCCCATGGCAAAAATAGAGCAGACACAGGAAGTTTCCTTATTCAAAGATATTGTGGCCCATGCCAAAGAGTATGGGTTTGTTTATCCTTCATCAGAGATCTATGATGGCCTTCAGGCCGTGTACGATTATGGACCTTATGGGGTGGAACTTAAAAACAACCTCAAGCGGCTGTGGTGGGAATCCATGACCCGAATGAATGACAATATTGTGGGTTTGGATTCAGCCATTTTCATGCATCCCACCACCTGGAAGGCTTCCGGTCATGTGGACAGCTTTAACGATCCCATGGTGGACAACAAGGACAGCAAAAAGCGGTACCGTGCCGATGTCCTGATCGAGGAAAAGGCCGCCGGGTATGAACAGTCCGGAGATCCGGAAAGGGCCAGGGAACTGTTAGCGGCCATGGGTAAGCTACTGGATGCGGAGGATTTTGCTGCCCTGCGGGAGCTGATGATCAATGAGGCCATTACCTGTCCCATAAGCGGCACCGCCAACTGGACGGAGATCCGTCAGTTTAACCTGATGTTTTCCACCCAGGTGGGATCGGTGGCAGATGATTCTTCCACCATTTACCTTAGGCCAGAGACCGCCCAGGGGATTTTTGTCAATTTTCTGAATGTGCAGAAAACGGCCAGGATGAAGGTTCCCTTTGGCATTGCCCAGATTGGAAAAGCCTTCCGGAATGAAATTGTGGCCCGGCAGTTTATTTTTAGGATGCGGGAATTTGAGCAGATGGAAATGCAGTATTTTGTCCGCCCGGGCACCGAGATGGAATGGTACCAAAGATGGGCAGCTACCCGGGTAAAATGGCACCGGGCATTGGGGATTCCGGAGGAAAAGCTCCGAAGGCATGATCATGAAAAGCTGGCCCATTATGCCAATGCCGCTTTGGATATTGAGTACCAGTTTCCATTTGGCTTCAAAGAAGTGGAAGGCATCCATTCCAGAACCGATTTTGACCTGAAGGCCCACCAGGATTTCAGTAAGAAGAAACAACAGTATTTTGATCCGGAAGTGAATCAGAATTATATTCCCTATGTGATAGAGACCTCCATCGGTGCAGACCGCTTGTTTTTGATGGTCCTTTGCAATGCCTATGTGGAGGAAACGGCCGGGGAGAAGGATAGGACTTATCTGAAGTTCCATCCCGCCATCGCCCCTGTAAAGGCGGCCATCCTTCCCCTGACCAAAAAAGATGGTTTACCTGAAAAGGGAAAGGCCATCTTCGAAAAACTGAAGTATGATTTCAACATCATTTATGAAGAGGCTGCTTCAATTGGCAAGCGTTACACCCGCCAGGACCTTATCGGCACCCCCTTCTGTATCGCCGTGGATCACCAGACCCTGGAGGACGATACGGTGACCATCCGTCATCGGGATACCACGGAGCAGGAACGTGTGGCGATTGCTGACCTGCATGGAAGGCTGACGGAGGCCTGTAGTTTCAGGAATATTTTTGAGAAGATGGGGTAAGTCCTCTGGGTGAGAATTTTTCTACATCCCTAATATCCGTTCATTTACGATAACGAGGCATTTGTAATGCCGGTCCAGCTTGAAAGTACGTAAAATCGTTTTTGGAACCGGATATGTCCGGCCATTGCAAATGGCCTTTTGGTAAGCTTTAATTGTTTAATTCCCCGAAAATATAAGGGTGTAGTTTCAAACTACACCCAGCGTTCTGGGTGTAGAATTTTTCTACATACCTAATATCCGTTCATTTACGATAACGAGGCATTTGTAATGCCGGCCCAACTTGAGAGTAATTAAAATCGTTTTTGGAACCGGATACGTCCGGCCATTGCAAATGGCCTTAAGATAAGCTTTACCTGTTTATAAAATCGAAAATATAAGGGTGAAGTGGCATACTTCACCCAGTGTAGCATTTGTAATGCAGGCCCAATTTGAAAGTACGTAAGAATCATTTTTGGATACGAATACGTCTGGCCATTACAAATGGCCTTTATGAAAGCTTTAACTGTTTATAATATCGAAAATATTAAGGCGAAGTTACAAACTTCGCCCAGCCTGTACTTCGCCCGGCATGTACTTCCCCCAGCCGCTACTCACCCAGCGTACATCCGCTGTTCCGTATTTCAATGCCAAACCCAGATCCAGTTTGCAACTCTGGCTCCGTGAACGTAACCTTAAAAAGGTTAAGGGTTAAGAAGTTAAACTAAACAGTTAAACGATTAAACGATTAAACAGTTAAACAGTTAAACAAGACTGACAATCCCGAGCTCAACAAATATTTACCCTCCCGAACTCCAAACAACACCTGCACATCTGATTCGCAAACCCATCTTTCAGTTTCATTTCTACCAACTGAAAAAAAATAAAAATTTTAACGCCTAGAATATAAAAGTTAAAACTACAAGGATTTAATCAATTTTTTCCAATCAATAGTATTATTATTATATTATATCTTAATTTAAAAATAAATAATTCTTAAATAAGATGATAATACAAAACCATTCAACTTTTTACAGCATTTTAATTACATGGATTTTAACAGAAATTCCCTTTGAATTTTATTTTTTCTCCCATACCATAAGTATCCATTATATCCATTAATTTTATTTCACATAATATTTAAATAATACCATTTATTTAATTTTATTATTTTCAAAAAAATCGATCGCAGGAAAATTATAATTAAAATATTGGTTAATACATCAAAAAAAATGTAGGTTAGAGTAAATTAATTGAAGTTCATTTAAATGAAAGTCAAATAATTCCATTTTTACCGTTAAATGATGAATTGGTAAAATTTATTTAGATTATAAAATTTTTAATTTAAATATAACTATTTAAATATATTGTTAAATCTGATTATCTATAAATTATATTTTTAGTATGTCCACTATTTTGAGAAATCTTTTATTTATCAGTCCTAAAAAAAGTAAAATTAATGAAGAATTTGTTGATCTACTGAAATCCAATGGTTTTTCAGTAGATCAGGTAACCAATGTAAATGAAGCTTTAGAAAAGCTTCAACGCTTCAAATTCCAATTGACAATTAGTACAGAATCAATCGATATGGAAAAGGGAGACCATATTTACCGGCTTTTGGAGCCCGAACTTCTTTCTCAGGCGATTCCATTCTTTTTGATTTTGGAGGATTTTCAAAAAGAGGATATCATGTTCGCTTTGGAGCTTGGTATAGATAATGTCATTTTTCTGCCTTTGGAAGAAGCATCAACCATTCGGAAAATCAATAAAGAAATCAATAAAAAATCTTTCCTTAATTTTTTAAATACCTCTGATTTCAAAAGTTATTTTAATAACTCCCATATTCCCATGATGTTAGTAGAAAAAGACAGCATTCATGAGATGAATGACTCTTTTTCTCTTTTATGGAACAGCAAAAGGCTCAAAGGTAAGCGGATTGAGGAGGTTTTTGAATTCCCGAATTCCACACCAAATAGTTTAAACCACAAACGCTTTCATAATAACATCATCAATTACTGCAAAATTAAAGACGTGTCATTTAAGGATTTTAAAGGGATACATTTTGACCTTCTTATGTTTAAAGGAGGCCAAAATAAACATAATCGATATTTGATTGAAATATTTCCCAATGCAGGTTCAGGTATGGAAATTACCTATAGTAAGAGCCAAATCAAAATGCAAAATGACGGTTCGATCCTTACAGCAAGGGAGGCTCAGGTATTGGAGCTATCCTCCTATGGCCTTCCCATAAAATTAATTGCAACTCGATTAGGTGTTTCAAATCGCACCATTGAAAAACACAGGTCCAACATTATGGAAAAATTAGGGGTGAAAAATATGATAGAGGCGCTTTCAACTTTAAATGGGTCCAGGATACACCAAACAGCACTTTGAAAGTTATACTTTTCTATTAACACCTGTATATCAAGTACCTTATGCCCCTTTTTCAACAGTTTGATCATACGTGATTTCACTAACTAAACAAATTTTTAAGGTTCGGTAATTACCCATTGTGGACTGTCATTGGTATCCCTATATTTGTCTTAAACAATTTGAAATACAGTTTAACTATAATTAAAAACAAAATTGTGTATTTAAAAATATGGGATTCAAAAGAATATATTTCATCTTCATTATTAGCTTAACGTTTTTAGGTTCAGGAAATTCTCAAAATTTAACGAGCTCAACACAAAAATATATTACAACGGACTCCTCTTCCAATAAATGTCAGATAATGCCCATAGATAGTGTTTTTATCAACACCTCCGGTAAATCAAATTACATCAAAATCAATAATGATAAATTTCAAAATACAGATAGCCTGTATTTACTAGGCAATCAAGGTAAATTAATTCAAACCGGGAAAAAAAATATCATAAATATAAGTACCCATAAAAATCCCGAAGGATCAAAGGTTGAAGTGAAACAAACCGGCTCTAATAATAAGGTGACCATAAGGCAGAACAGCAAAACTCTAGACCCATGATCACTTATCTAACTTAAAAGAAAAAGGATTTATTACTCAATCAATTATAAACAATTAAATTAAAACAAAATGAAAAAAACAAGTATTCTTTTCTCCATGTTGTTTGCAACAGGCATCGCCTTTGCACAGAGCAACAACACATCGGACATTGTGCAGGCAGGTTCTAACCAGATAGCTGATGTTACCCAATCCGGCCAAAATGAAAATTCATCGCTGATCAATCAGTCCAACAGAAATAATGAAGCGACTGTAAGTCAGATTTCGACAAGTGAGTATGAGGAAAACACCACCATTTCCACTATATACCAAAGTGGAAGAGACAATGATGCCTCAGTGGAACAATCCCATAATGGGGGACTCGAGTCAAGGGCAGGGGCTTTAGATGCCTACATTAATCAGACTGGTAATAATAATTCTGCTATCCAAAGGCAAGGACCTCATGGTCAAATGGGCACGAGTGAAGCCCGTATCACCCAAAGTGGTAACCAAAACTTCGCATCGCAAAACCAGGTGAAGTATGGCAATACGGCCCTAATTGAACAGTCTGGAAATAACAATGACGCACAACAAGCCCAGGACCTTAATATGCTTATTGGTGAAGAAGGAAGTTTTAATGGTGCTTCTATCTATCAGAGTGGAAACGACAATGTTTCCACGCAAGTACAGGATGGATGGTCTAATTCGGCCTATGCCAACCAGTCTGGGAATCATAATTCAAGTACCCAAACTCAAGATTCCTGGGTAAGCACTGCTTCCGTAAACCAATCCGGAAACAATAATGATGCTGTTCAGGATCAAACTGGAAGCCTGAACTTTGGTTATATCAATCAGTACGGCAACAGGGGAACCGCAGAACAAACTCAAAGTTCAGATGAAAGACGTTCTAGTGGTTATGATCCATTGAACCTCGCGACCATTAATCAGTATGGAGGTGATAACGAAGCTTTTCAAAATCAATCCACCATGGGCGGAGATGTCGTGTTAAACGAAGCAATGATCTACCAAAACGGTTCAGACAATTTTGCTGATCAGATGCAAGTAGGCGGAAGTAATTATAGTAACGTTTCACAAAGTGGTGCTAACCACACTGCGAATGTTAATCAAGCTTTCGGTTTCGATTTGTAAATCGTAATTGAAACACATTACGGGTTTCCATCAACTAAAATTGTTGGAAACCTGTTTTTAAATTTCATTTTGATTGCAATATCGCAAAAATTCCTTTTATTAGTTAAATGATCTATCGCATTCCTTTTCTGTTGATTGTATTGATCTGCTCAAGTGTCTTACAGGCATTTTCTCAAGAGGTAGTGGAACATGAAGCGAATATTTTGCTTAATGTTCAGGCTATAGAAATGCATGAAGAACAAGAAATCAGCAACAGCGCAATTATTCAACAAGTGGGCAATAGTAGCGATGCGAGGGTAATTCAGGAAAATAACGGAAGTCAAGCCAACTTCATATTCATGAAGCAAGCAGGCATGAGAAACAGCGGCTATATCGACCAAAGTGGAAGCGGACTTCGTACCGAGTTAAACCAAAGTGGAAACCAAAATGAGGCAAATTTATGGTCAATAGGTGAAGGTGTTATCACCAGTGTACTACAAAATGGAAATGAAAACAGCATCAATAGCTACCTTTCCCAGGAGGGAATAAATAAAAGGTCAGCAGTTTTAATTCAGGAAGGAGATCAAAACAGCATTGACCTGTCCTTGGTTGGGAATGGGTTTGGTACCAATGTTATGGACCAAAACGTACGGATTTCTCAATTTGGAAATCAGCATGAAGTGGATGCGAGGATGGAGGACTTCAGCTCATCTTTCGAAATTACCCAGCACCCAGGTGCAAATGGAGAGGGGATGAAAGTAAATATTTCTACATCCCAGTTTAATTTTCCTATGAGGAGGTAAGTAATAGGATAATCCATACAAATCGGAGGTAGTTCTTTTAATTTTAAATAAATATTCATTAATTCGTAATTGGAATGTTATCAACTAAGGGTAGATAGAAGGAAATGAAGCTATTGATAACGTGCATATCGGTCTTCTTTTTTTTCTCCGATATATTGGCGCAAGCTGACAGCACCAGGGTTCAAGGGGATAGCAATTCGGTTAAAGATGCTCCTGAGGCCTTAATAAATTTATTGGAGGCGATTACCGAGGAGGAAACTAAGCGATTGAAGCAAGAGACGGAATTGGAAATAGATGGTCTGCTGATAGATGAAACCAAGACCAAAAGCGGTAGAGATTTTTTCGAATTCTTTTACAGGCAATGGGAAGCGCCTGAAGATGCTAATAACTATTCAATATTTATTAAGGAAAAACCCTTCCGACTTAGTACCACTATGGTTGAAATATATATTAATGAAACGATGGTATTTCAATCTTTTTTACAACCAAGGAATGATTTTGTAGAGGAATTGGTAGCTCAATCGATTGCCACAACTTATATGTATTTGGCAAGGTATGAGGAAATTGTACGAGAACTCGCTGGAGAAGAACGCTCCGGCAGCGGCATATTTTAATTTTTGATTTATTATGAGAAAGATTTTATTTATTTTAACGTTGTTTTTTTGTCATTCAATTGATTTTTGTGAGGCACAACAGATGGTGTATAGAGCGAAAAACCCAGCATTTGGAGGAGAAACTTTTAATTATCAATGGATGCTTAGTTCCGCTCAAGCGCAGGATACCACCATCGATCCTTCTCAACAGCAAAGGACGCAACCTGGACTCTCACAAAGATCCGCCCTGAATGATTTTACGGAGAGTTTGAACAGACAAATTCTAAGTAGACTTTCAAGAGAATTGGTGCTAAGGCAATTCGGTGAAGATGAAATACAAGAGGGTAGTTACCAGTTAGGTGACTATCAGATTGAAATTGGCAATGGAGGTGCGGGAATAAATATTAATATTGTGGATAACAGAACGGGAGCAAGTACGGTAGTCGATGTCCCATTTTTTTAGTAAGTAGATTTTTAACTTTGTGTTGATGAAATTATTGGTGAAGCGGCTGAATAAGTATGTCCTATTTCTTGCAGTATTAATCTCCCTGGGAAGTTGCAGTCCTTATTTTTACCAGCCTTTTGGAGACAGGGATGCTACCCTTGGCCCCGAAACAAAAATGAAAAAGGAACTTCTGGCCTTACCCGAGCCTAAAGAACCTGTTGTAGTAGCAGTATATAAATTCAGGGATCAAACAGGTCAATATAAGGAGTCTAATGTTGGTGCCAGCTGGTCTACCGCAGTGACCCAAGGGGCAACGAATATACTGATCAGGGCATTGGAAGAGTCCGGTTGGTTTGTACCCATTGAACGGGAGAATATCAGTAATCTTTTAAATGAGCGAAAAATAATCCGCTCAAGTAGGGAGCAATATGAGGGTAATAACAACATTCTTTTGCCTCCACTCCTATTTGCTGGTGTTTTATTGGAGGGGGGTATTATCTCTTATGAAACCAATGTTTTTACTGGGGGTGCTGGTATCAGGTACTTCGGATCAAATGCTTCTTCACAGTACAGGGAAGATAGGGTATCCATTTACCTGAGGGCTGTGTCTACCAGCAATGGGAAAGTGCTGAAAACGGTTTATACCACTAAGTCAATATTGTCCCAAGAAGTAAGTACGGGGATTTTTAGGTATGTAACGTTTAAAAGGTTACTTGAGGCAGAAATGGGATATACCCACAATGAACCCAGGGAATTGGCAATTACTGAAGCGGTGGAGAAAGCTGTACATAGTTTAGTGATAGAGGGGATAATGAGCCGGCTCTGGGAATTAAACGAACCTCTTGATTCTGCCCAGCATCTTATTGACGAATATCTGGTAGAAAAGGAAAGAAACCTTGAAGTGGACTACATGGGTAAACCCCATATATTTCAAAATAGATCAGGTTTTTATTTAAACCCTATGTTGACCACTCAAAATTACCTGGGGGATTACCCTTCCAGTGCGATTCGAGGGGGAATAAATTATTCCATTGGATTTGGTATTAACAAATCGCTGTATCTGGAAACTGGCCTTGGGTACCAGGAAGTAAATGTTCAGAATGTAATGAACGCTTTTGAATTCTATGGGGATGTAAGCGCCGTTTTTTTGGCTAACCCTACAGGTAAACTATCCCCTTTATTTAGCATTGGAGCGGGCACTTATTATAACTTTGGTAACGAGATAGGCCTTTCTCAAAATCAACTTTTACCTTATGTTACCTATGGTGCCGGATTGGAATATTTGGTCTTTCCAAAATCAGCGCTGACTTTAAGGGCTTACCTCAACCAACACTTAACTGATAATTATGATGGGATTGTTTCAGGCTCTTTTGACGATCACTTAGTGGGAGCCAGATTAGGATTTAAATTTTATTTAGGAAATTGATTGTAAAATGAAAGTAGTTTATTATTTAATATCAGCAACCTTGTTTATTTTTTTCACAGGATGTGAACTGGAACATATCACCGAGGACAAATTTGGGACTATTTCCGGAATGGTGGTGGATGGGGAAAATTACGAACCCTTGTCAGGGGTCCAAATCTCAACCACCCCGGCAAGTACCATTGTATTGACGGACGAAGAAGGGTCTTTTCAAATAGAAAGGGTAAAAAATGGTGAATTGGTGATTACAGCAAAGAAAAAGGATTTTTTAACCGGCAGTGTAAGTGTTGCCGTAAATGAGAACCTAAATACCTCACTTACTTTTTTTCTTTTGGAAGATGATAATGATGTTGGTAATGTGCACATCTATGATCCAATCCCTGGAAATGGGGCAGTGGGACAGATGGAAGATTTGACCCTTGAATGGAAAGTAGAACAGGATGTCAGGTCCCGGGAACTTGAATACAATGTATATATTTTCGAATCGAACTCCACCACTCAAACCTTATTAGGAGAAAACCTAATTGGAAAAGAAATAGGCGTTTCCAACTTAAAGCCAAACACGACCTATTTCTGGTATGTGGTAGCTAAATACCAAGGAAGAAATGTTGCCAATAGCCCAACCTGGACTTTTATGACCGACTAAAAATTGGTGATGATTAAATGATCTGGTGATCTGGTGATGTGGTGATTGAAAAACGAAAACAACAAATAAACAATTAAACCCTTTCGCACAGGTGGTTTCCATTACGCCAATGACGTGTTTTTATAAAAGTTATACTCTTCCGTAATTTTCTTGTGCCGTCCCGGTTGGTTTTTGGTCAGTTCCAAAGCTGCTTTGTGGTTCAGCAATGACTTTTCTTCGTTATATCGATTGAATTCCTTATTCAAATAAAGTATTGCCAGGTCATTTAAGGCTTCCGGATAGTTTGGATCATACAATAAGGCATTTTGGAAGGCGGAAAATGTTTTTTCGTAGGCTTTAAATTTTAAATGGGCATGCCCTAAATTGTTAAAAGCAAACTGATAGGTGGGGTTGATCTTTAGGGCTTCTTCGCAGTGATAAATCGCCTTTATTAAAAACCTTCTTTTATCAATGGTGACCCCTTTTGAAAACAATTCCTTCAGCTTCAACTGAAAATTTTTCAACTCGAAGGGGGAACTTATTTCTCCTTTAATGGAATCTGCCCAGTGAAGGTATAAATTGGCCAGGTTATTATGGGCCACAAAATGGTTCTTATTTAAGGAGATGGCTTTTTTATAGTTTTGGATGGCCCTGGCCCTCAGTTGGGCGGCAAGGCCCCTGGGGTTGGTTTCTTTAGCCGCCAAAGCTTCCCCCTTTTGGTGCAAAGCGTAGGCCAGAGATTTATAGGCTGAATCCAGTTTTTTGTTAAGTTCTATGGCCTTTTCACCATAGTCGATGGCTTCGGTCAAAATCTCCAGTTTTTGGGTTTCGGAAGATTTAAACCGGGTTACTTTCTGCGTCAGCGCATTGGCGATACCGCTGGATGCCCTTGCTCTTAAATTCCGTTCGTTACAGTTTAAAGCCTGCGTGAAATAAGAAATGGCTTCTTCATTGAGATTTTCGTGGTATTGATAATATTTCAGCACCCCCAGGTTGTATTTGACTACGGGATAACAGACTTTCTGAATGCAGCCAGTTTCGGGGCCTGAAATTTTCTAAGGAAACCTGTAAAATGGTTCTTTTTTCACCGAATTTATTAATGTGGCCTGCAATGTTGGCAGGTTTTAGCAGCAGGGGAAATATTTTAAACAGAAAGGCAAATATCCCGGATAGGATTTTTCCGTAATTACCCAGTTGTACGGATGCCGACAGGTCTATTTCTTTGTCCATATTCTGTCTGAAGGAGGGGATATCTTCAAATGTATTCCAAAGCCCAATTTTCCGACCGGATATTTCATGGGTTTTCTTAATCGTTCTTAATTTGAATAACAGCAAATCCGCGATGCTTTTGCCCAGGTCCGGATCATTATGGTCAAAGCGGTTGACCCATGGGTTAAAAATAATTTGCTTTCTGGCCCTGTAAAGGATTAAAAAAAAGACACTGATGATTAAAATAGTGACGAGCAATTCAAATAGGAGGAATGAAAAACCGCCCACTAGATCGATTATCCCTTTTAAATAGTCCAGGAAGGCAAAATAATTATCATTCATGGTTCAATGATTTTACAGGCAAAATTTTAATTTGACCCCACTATTGATCACCTGTCAAATTAATTTGGGCAAAGACTAAAATAATTTTTTAATATGGGTTTTCGGGTTATAACCATAAAAATATAATTTCCTGTTGATTTTTCAGCTAAATACATTATTTTTTTATGGCTTAAAAATGCCATGGGTTAATTGGCCATGGGACATCTACCTTGAAGGAGAGGGGGGAATGTTCACGGAAAAGATGCCCGCACTGGGTGTGGATTGCATCTACATCCCTGTTATTCAGGCTGAATCGGATTCCAGGCATTTGTAATGCCGGCCTAGTTTGATAATACGTAAAAAACGTTTATGGAAACGGATACGTCTGGCCCCTACTGGGTGTAGAATTTTTCTACATCCCTGATATCGAGGTAAAAACGGATTCCAGGCATTTGCAATGCCGGCTCAATTTGAAAGTACGTAAAAATCGTATTTGAGAACGGATACGCCTGGCCATTGCAAATGGCCATTTGGCAAGCTTTAAATGTTTAATTCACCGAAAATATAAGGGTGAAATTGCAAATTTCACCCAGCACCTTCGCCCAGCATGTACTTCGCCCAGCACCTTCACCAAGTACTCAGAATTAAAGATTTAGCCGCTGGTTTTAAGGCTAATTTTATCATACTGCGACAAACCAAGGGGCTCACAGCTGTAATAAATAAGAAACCACTCCATTTATTGAGTAAAAATTTAAATTAAATTAAAAAAACGCTTTTTTTAATTTAATAAAATTTCATGAATAAATAACAAAAAGCAGGGAGTAAAATAGTACGATTAGACTTTTAGATGTTGAAACAATAAGTTTTCTAAATGAACTTTCTACATCTATTCAATTTATAGTTTGAATCCCCAAAATATTTATCAAATATATGGACAAATTAAAAATAGTTTTTATCTTTAAGTCGTTAAAGGCAAAAAATTGCATTTCAAAAACAATAAAATGTCTAATAAAAAATTGTTTTGTTGATCGTTTTTTTGCATTGATTCATGAAAGAGTGATTCTTACTATTTTAAACCCTTAGCCCAATTAATTGATTCAGGATTTCAATCAAAAATAAATCAAATATTTTATAGGAAAAATTCTATTCTCTTTATAAATCAAAATAGGCCATCCAAAATGCTTTTATTGAACGGTCATTGCGGTTTAAATGCAAATAATCTGTAATGGATGAGTTGGAAATAAGTTTTTGAGATCCTGGGAAATCTAAAGGAAGCAATTAATTTAATTTTAAGAGACCGGTATGATGATGTATAAGACCCTTTTTAACAATAACGAATTCCAAAAAAGTTTAGAGAAGGAGCAAAAACCAAAAATGCTACCCATCGAAAATACCTATCCTTTAAAAATAAAAAATTATTTTGAGTTTTTTTTGGCCTTTTCTTTCCTGCTGTTTATTGGCGCCTGGTTATTTCCTTTGATTGCCCTGATGATAAAAGGCAGCTCAAAGGGACCGGTTATTTTTAGGCAACTGCGGCATGGGAAAAACAACCGCCCTTTCTATTGTCTGAAATTCAGGACCATGGTGGAGAATAATCAGGCCGATACCGAACAGGCCAAAAAGGGTGATCTTCGTATTACCAAAATTGGATGCTTTTTGAGAAAAACCAGTTTGGATGAATTACCACAATTGATCAACGTACTGAAGGGTGAAATGTCCCTGGTGGGTCCCAGACCCCATGCCGTGCCCATGAATGAAATTTTCTCGGATAAGATCCCCGGTTATATGCACCGGCATGCCATCAGGCCTGGCATCACAGGTCTTGCTCAGGCCAAGGGCTATAGAGGGGAGATCCTGAACTACCAGGATTTATATTTTAGATACAGACTGGATATGTTTTACCTGAAAAAAAGGAATTTGATTTTTGATTTAAAAATCCTGGCCTGGACAGGCTATTCCATATTGTTTGATAACAATAATGCCTATTGAGGATTTAAGGTCCTGCTTATACTGAATTACCGCAATGTCAGCTATTTTTAGGGGTATCTTAATGCTTATCATACCATGGGTCAGGGACCGCAGGCCCCACAGAAAGTCCCCGAGGGCTGCTCTTCGACTTCGCTGCCTTAGACTCCGCTCAGGCACCGCTGACATCATCATACCATCGATCCATCAAAAGTATTTTACATTAAATATGCGGTTCACGATATCAGGGTTGTAAACCCTGTTTATCTGGGTTCGGCATTACAAATTCCGAACAGCGGGTATGGAGAAAAGGAAGGATATATTGTCAGGTAAACCTGCCTGGTCAAATTTATCGGGATAGCCCTGAAATAGGCCTGGAGGGCCGTCACAACAATAACCGTGGGTGCAAACCCACGGATAAGGAAGATCCACCTGAATCCCCAACCCTGGCAAGGGTTAAACTGTACGAGGTTGGAATTTGTAACCATGCGCCTGGTCCTTCACAGCATGCTCTATCTATCCGGAGAGGGGGTTCATTATAGGCATGCAGCTCATACAAAACCGATCAGACCAAAAGCATTTTCTATGTAATATGGGTTTCACGTAATCAGGGTTGCGCCTTCGATAGGCTGCCTTCGACTCCGCTGCCTTCGACTCCGCTCAGGCACCGCAGAACGTTTCGGCATTCCAAATTCCGAACAGCGGGTGATAATTTAATTTTCTCGTAAGATTTATTATTTAAGAGGCCTTTTAGTGGGAAAGATTGATTCCCCAAAACCCCTCGTCAAACATGCTTCTGCCTTTGCCAACCAGCAGCCCGGATTTCTTAACGCCAAACCTGCAAGGGGGAAGTTTTTATTTATATTTTGGTAGGGATTTGAAAAAATTTTCTGCCAAGTTTTTTGAGAAATAAAGATTTTTTCAGGCGGGTGCAGCAGCATGTGACATTTAACAGAAACTATCTTCAAAATTTTCAATGGCAGCAGTTTTATTGTATATTTACAATTAAACTGCTGTAATATGACACAGAAGACCATAAAAACGACACCATTTAATGCCAGAAAAAGTATTAAAAAAGTCACAGGAATAAGAAAAGACTCAAAAGTATCGAGAATAGATGCCGACGGCAAAACATATGTTTGGTCCAGTAAAATGGAACGTATTGGAATTATTAGGCAAGGATTACCTTATAAAGCAATAGAGATAATTAGCAATAGGTTAAATCGTCCCATTAAATCAGTATTGTCCATTGTAGGAATGCCTCAAACGACATATAACAAGAAAAAGAGTGAACATGCTTTGTTGGATAGCAGAAATAGTGAGTTGATTGTATTAATAACGGAGTTGATTGACTTTGGATTAGAAGTATTTAATAACGAGGAAGAAAAATTCCAAAGGTGGTTAAAAAAACTTAACCTATCTCTAGGCGGGAATTCTCCAGAAAGCTTGTTAGATACAACAACAGGCATTGATGAAGTAAATTTTGCGCTTAATAGGATTGAATTTGGCAATTTCGCATAATGAGGGTTTTCAGGGTTGAAAGAGAGAAATACCTAAAAACTACGCTTACAGGAATTGGAGCATCGATGACAAAAGGATATAGATGGAATAGTCTAAATACAAAATTGATATATACAGCTGAAAGTAGGGCTTTAGCAACATTGGAAATTTCAGTCCATCTAGACCTAAGTGAAGATTTACCGACTGATAGGTATTATGTGGAAATCGATATACCAGATACATTGACTATACAAGAAGTAAAAATAGAAGATCTTCCTGATAATTGGAATTCGAAACCTCCCACTTTAACCACGCAGACTATAGGAGATGACTTTGTATTTGAGAATGAAGCTGCAATTCTAAAAGTTCCAAGTAGCATTGTACCTCAAGAATATAATTATCTAATCAATCCAAATCATCCTGATGCTAAGAAGATTAAGGTAATCACAAAAACACCAATTAGATTTGATCCTCGTCTAAAGACTAAATAAATGTAAATCATTTTCAAGGTAAGGAACTATCAGACGATTATATTTCGCCCCGGACGAGACAAGTTTCAATATAGGCATGCAGCTAATACTTATCATACCATGGGTCAGGGACCGCAGGCATTACAGAAAGTCACCGAGGGCTGCTCTTCGACTCCGCTGCCTTAGACTCCGCTCAGGCACCGCTGACATCATCATACCATCGATCCATCAAAAGTATTTTACATTAAATATGCGGTTCACGATATCAGGGTTGTAAACCCTGTTTATCTGGGTTCGGCATTACAAATTCCGAACAGCGGGTATGGAGAAAAGGAAGGATATATTGTCAGGTAAACCTGCCTGGTCAAATTTATCGGGATAGCCCTGAAATAGGCCTGGAGGGCCGTCACAACAATATCCGTGGGTGAAAACCCACGGATAAGGAAGATCCACCTGAATCCCCAACCCTGGTAAGGGTTGAACTGTACGCGGGTGGTGTGTTAAGAATTGGTGCAAAACGTCAAATTGACACCCCATAATCCTAATTGCTTAACGCCAAAACCTGCAAGGCGGTAAATCATTGGAAATGGGAAGAAATTTAACCAAAGAAAGCAGTGAAGCAATCTATTGTGGGTGTGAATGAATGGCTGAGACTACGAATTTTTCTTTTAATACAGCCCAAATGAATTTAGAATTGCCCATCAGGTAACGGCGCCACATTCTTTGAGGTTCCTGAATAAACCGATAGAACCATTCCAAACCAACGTCTTGCATCCATACCGGGGCTCTCTTTGTAATGCCGGCAATTACATCAAATGTTCCTCCAACACCCATTGTAAAATTGACATCTGAAAGTACATTACGATATTCATACAAAAAATTTTCTTTCAGGGGAGAAGTAATGGCAACAAAAAGCAGTTGCGCACCGCTATCAGCTATTTGCTTTGCAATTTCCGGTTCTTCATTTTTAGTAAAATATCCATTTCGATATCCTGCAACCAAATGCGGGCCATATTTTTCAATATAAATATCAACTACCCGTTTTACCACTTCTTCTTTGGCTCCCAGGAAGAAACATTTATATCCCTTTTGGGATGCCAGATGAACAAGGTTCATCATTAGGTCAACACCCGCTACCCTTTCCGGTAAATTTTTACCCAGAAATCTCGCGGCCCATACAACGCTTTGCCCATCAGCATTAATCAGATCACAACTTGTTACACTTTCGAACAAATTTTTGTCGCTTCTCATTGAAACGACCTTTCCGGCGTTAATGACTACATGGTTAATTCGCTTATTTTCTTTTATAGCATTATCAATCTGATAAACAGTCTCATCCATTGTTAATGAATCAACTTGAATTCCTAGAAATTTAATCTTCATGTTCTTAGCGTTTTTTGCTTTAAAAATTCCCCATCAATATTTTAAAAATCCGGCCAGATGTTTAGCCTTTTTATTTTTCATCCTGTATTAATAAAGTAGCCTTAAATAAGTAATAAGGTTTATTTTTTGGAGGCTAAACCCGGTATGGAAAGACCGATAGCGAACCAACGTTTAACCAAGTTTGGAAAAATCCATCTCACCAGATCCACTTTACCTGGAATCTTTTATTATTATTTACTAGGCATGCTTAATATTTCAATAAAAATCTGATGATGTGCGTCAGTATGAATTTTCTCTTTGGTATAAAATATTCATTTAATAAGGGTATCCCCTAAGAAAATAGTACAGAATAAATTCAGGAACCAAAAAAGCTGTTACAGTTTTATTTGTTCTGTTATTTAAACTGATTTTCAAATATACAAAGGAAATTTAGAAATGCAAATAAAAACCATAAAAAATGTATTTTAAATATTTAAAAATGCTTTTCAAATCTAAAAAACTTATTTTGAGGTATTATTCATAATATAATAATCCGGTTAAAATATAGTGTTATAATGCCATTATCAAATTTGAAATTTGAATAATTCCATTGAAATATTATTTTAAATTTATTTTTCGTTTGCTGTATTCTTTTAAATTAGGGAGGAGGAATTTTTTTGCTGGTTTTTATTTTACTGAAGATTTTGGGATATCCCTCAACCTGTTCAAATTCTACGGAAACGAGGCCATTCAGTGAAAATCGAAAGGGACCGTCATCTGTGTGTGAGGACACCCACAGCGGGGATATAAGAAAACAGACCATTTATGGAATAAAAATTCAAATTAAATTAAAAAAATCACCTTTTTAATATTATAAAAATATCATGAATAAATAACAAAAAACATGGAGTAAAATAGTACGATTAGACTATTAGATGTTGAAACAATAAGTTTTCTAAATAAACTTTCTACATCTATTTAATATATGGTTTGAATCCCCAAAATATTTATTCAAGGATATGGACAAATTGATAATAATTTTTATCTTTAAGACGTGAAAGGCAAAAAATTGCATTTCAAAAACAAAAAACATCTATTAAACGTATTGTTTTTGGCCGAATTTTTTGTTCTTTTTCAAATAAAAGGTAGTCATAATTATATATACTTAACCAACTTACCGTTTCAGGTTCTCATTCTACTACAAATAAAATGGTTTATAGGAAAAGTCTTGTTCTCTGATTATACCGAATGTTACCATTTAAAGCGCTTTTATTGAATGGTCGCCACTGTTTAATTGCAATTATTGGTAACTGGTGAGTTGGGAAAAACGATTTAGCCTATTGGGATCCTGGATAGTTTTAAAGGAAGATAATAAGTGCATATTAAGATACCCATATTAAAATGTATAAGACCTTATTTAAAAATACCGTCTTCCAGCCCATTTTTGAGGAAGAACTAAAATCAAAAAATCAAGCTTTAGAGAATACCTATTCTTTTAAAGCAAAAAAATATCTCGAATTTTTTGTGTCGCTTTCCTTTCTGATTTTTGTGGGTACCTGGTTATTCCCCTTGATTGCCCTGATGATTAAAGGCAGCTCAAAGGGTCCGATTGTTTTCAGGCAATTGAGGCATGGAATAGGCAATCGGCCCTTTTATTGTCTGAAATTCCGGACCATGGTGGAAAACGATAAAGCCGATACCGAACAGGCGAAAATAGGTGATCTGCGCATCACCAAAGTCGGATCTTTTTTGAGAAAAACCAGTTTGGATGAATTACCGCAACTGATCAATGTATTGAAAGGAGAAATGTCCCTGGTAGGTCCCAGGCCCCATGCCGTGCCTATGAATGAAATTTTCGCCGATAAGATCCCCGGTTATATGCACCGGCATGCCATCAGGCCTGGCATCACAGGTCTTGCTCAGGCCAAGGGCTATAGAGGAGAGATCCAGAACTACCAGGATTTATATTTCAGGTACCGGTTGGATATGTTTTACCTGAAAAAAAGGAATTTGATTTTTGATTTAAAAATCCTTGCCTGGACAGGCTATTCCATATTGTTTGATAACAATAATGCTTATTGAGGATTTAAGGTCTTGCTTTTCCTGAGGTACCACAATGTCAGCTGTTTTTAGGGGTTCCTCGGTAATTCAATAATATCATATAGCCAGAACCTGCAAGTCGGAAGTGAATCGGTATTTTGATTATTGTTTGAAAAGTATTAAAAATAATTATAAGAATTATTTTTAGTTACGAAAGAGGTGGGGCCGACAAAAAATCCTGATTTTTTCAGGGGGAGCACGGCTGGATGTGCGGGAGAAAAGGGTGGGATAAATGCCCAGGTTTAACTGTCTGGTCACAGTGATTGCTATCGCCGAATTTCAGGCCTGGAGGGCTGTCCCAACAATAACTGTGGGTGAAAACCCACGGATAAGGAAGAGCCCAACTGGGTGTGAGATTGCATCTACATCCCTGTTATTGAGGCAGAAACGGATTCGAGGCATTTGCAATGCCGGCCCGATTTGAGAGTACGTAAAAACGTTTAATGAAACGTGTACATTTGGCCATTGCAAATGGCCATAAGACAATCTTTAACTGTTTAATGCACCGAAAATATTTGGGTGTAGTTTCATACTTCAATTAATTCTACATCAACATCCGGTTGGCCTTTTCCAGGAGCAGGTCTTTGATAAAAATAGGTCCGTAATACAGGTACCTGACCCACATTCTTCGGGGTTCTCTTACCAAACGAACCAACCATTCCAGTCCACAATTGATCCAGACCTGTCCGGGCCGTTCAATGGTACCGGCATAAAAATCAAATACGGCTCCTATACAACAAATGACCTTAACATCAAGAAATTCCTTATGGGCAAAGGCCCATTTTTCCTGTTTTGGGGCCGTCATACCGATGAAGAGTACATCCGGATGAAAGGCATTGACTGCGGCAATCATTTGGTCACTTTCCTCCATGGTAAATTCTTCTTTAAATGGGGGGGAATACCCACTTACTTTAATATTTGGATATTCCCTCCGGGAACGTTCCGCGATGATTTGCAGGGTACTGTCTGAAGTACCGAGGTAAAAACAACGGCCACCTTTTCGATCCATCTCCTCCATTAAGTGCTGGTGCAGGTTGGCGCCTGCAATTTTCTTAATCTTCTTTCCGGTCAAAAGCCAGACAGCGGCCACGATGGCCACCCCGTCTGGAAGCAGCACATCGGCTTCCATTAAAGATTTCCTGAATGCCAGATCCTTGCTGGCGAGGCAGTAGGAGTATTGGTTAATGGTATGCACCAGGGTTTTTGATGTGGCAGGTAACTCGTGCAACTCTTTCGTAAACAGGGAATAATTTCTTATATGGTTTTCAGTGGATTTTTGTTTTAGCATTAGGAAAATCAGGTTGGTGGTGGGGAAAAGGATTTTACTAAATATTAATTTATGTCAATTAATTATTTGAAAATGATAGGATCAGTTGGTTTTCGGTAGTAATCTATAATTTAATGTCACAGGATAACATTATTTAATTTGTAGAATGGAGGGTCCGGTAGTATTAATCTTTATTGATCCACCAATATAAAAATTTTATTTTATAAATATCATTAGAATGCATTAAAATGCATCATGAATTATTAAAAATGCTTAATGTTGCGATTGATAGACATTTTTACTTGTATTTATTATTGGGAAGGTTAAGTGGCCCAGGCTTATTTCTTCTACCCTACAAAACAAGGTTTAATAATGAGATGATACGATACATGTTAGGAAATGACCCGTTCAGGCATTGGAGAATAAAATAAAAAAAAATCAAAAATTAATTTTCTCGTCAAATGATGCCGATCCACAATATTTTCAAGATGAAATACATTATTGAAGGCAACAAATTTTTTCAGGGTAAAATGACTGATTTTTATAACCTTTCATAATTTGTTTTTAAATATAATATACTTTTTATTATGGATATATGTTGTATCATAAGAATATCATTTTGATATATTTAAAATTCATTTAATATAATTTTTATTTTTAAAATACGATTTTTAAAGGGCATACATCAAAATAAACTGATCAAAACTAAGGAAGATTGGGCATGCAGAAACATTAATATACCAAAGATTGACTTTAAATAAAGAAGCAACATTTTTAATAGAAAGACCATGAAAACACTATTTTACCTATTTTTTATCGTATCAGGACTGACTTCTTTGGTACAGGAAAGCCTAAGTGCCAATTATTACTTTTCTCAGGAACTGGGCGATGATGCCAGAAGTTATGCAGCGGCCCAGAATCCCAATACACCCTGGAAATCCATTGATAAATTGAATGAAATATTTATTTCCCTGAAACCGGGGGACCAGGTGCTCTTCCGAAGGGGAGAAAAATTCTTTGGCAGCATCAATATCAATCAGTCCGGACAAGCAGGTAATCCGATTATTTTAGGAGCTTATGGAGAGGGAAAGAAACCGGTCATTACCAGTATGGTAGAAGTAAAAAACTGGGAAGCCAAGGGCAATAACCTGTATGAAGCCCAAGTGGATGGAGTTTCCGGTGATTTGTCCGTTCTGACCATTGCAGAAATCCCCTATGCCATGGGTCGGTACCCCAACCTTTCCGAGGAAAATGCCGGCTACCTGGCCATTGATTCCCATAATGGGGAAAACATGGTCTCCACCGGTAATTTAAATACTTCCACCAATTTTACAGGTGGGGAAATCGTCATCAGAAAAAACCGTTGGGTTATCGACCGGCACCCAATTACTTTCCACTCGGCTTCATCTTTTCAATATGATTCACAGGGAAGTGATTACAAGCCACAGAAAAATTATGGCTTTTTCATTCAAAACCATCCGGGTACCCTGGATGAACTGGGGGAATGGCATTTTGATCCATCAAGTAAAAAGCTATTGTTGTATTATCCTGATGGTTCCCCATCCCTTGCCCAAGTAAGGACTGCTACCTTGGATTTGTTGGTTAATATAC
Source organism: Cyclobacteriaceae bacterium (assembly GCA_040905165.1). Classification (GTDB taxonomy): domain Bacteria; phylum Bacteroidota; class Bacteroidia; order Cytophagales; family Cyclobacteriaceae; genus Cyclobacterium. The sequence goes on from JBBDSA010000061.1 coordinate 82,790, forward strand.
GGTATCAAATAAGTTATATTGAGATTAAAGAGCTGGTTTTTGAAGGATCCAATCAAAACAGCATTGAATTGGAAAGTACGGAAAACATCAGCATTTCCGACTGCGAAATCAGGTACACCGGTAAAAATGCCGTTCACACCATCGCAAGCCCGCATTTTACCCTAAAAAACTCCATTGTACAACACAGTTATAATGGGGGAATTTTCTTGCAATGGAAGGACAATAATGCAATTATAAGCAATAATTTAATAGAACATACCTTTATGTTTGCCGGAATGGGAAGAAGCGGGGATGTAAACGCAGTTATATTCATGGGGGGGGATTCCCATGACGGTTTAATTGAAAAAAACAGGATAATCAACTCTGGGTATTTGGGAATATATTTTGGCGGAAACAATACCATAGTAACAAATAATTTTTTGGATACCTTTTGTTTTCTTAAAGATGATGGGGCAGGGATTTATACCTGGACCGGGCCATCGAAGACAAAAAACACCAACCGAAAAGTGATAAACAATATTATCCTTAATGGAATGGGAGCGAATGATGGAACCAATCAGTCAAACCCCCTTGACAAAGGTGCCGCAGAAGGAATATACATCGATGACAATGCCACAGGGGTGGAAATATCCGGTAATTCAGTGGCGAATATGGCCAACAGCGGGATTTATATCCACAATGCCAATGATATTAAAATATACAACAACCGGGTCTACAATGCCAAACAATCGCTATGGATGGTCCATGATAACCTGGGAGAGCCCATCAGAAATTTATTGGTTAATGGAAACCGGTTCCTGGCCAAATACCGCAATCAAAAATTGATCCGGGTAAATTCAAAAGCCAATGATATTCCGGAAATGGGCCAGTTTGAAAACAATGTTTATGCCCATCCCCTCAATCAAATAGACCCTATCACAGTTCATTTAAAGAATGCTTCAGGAGAGGTAATCTGGAAGGAATTTGATTTGGGATCATGGAAGGATAATTATCAACTTGACTTGAATTCCAAGCGGAGCCCTATGGAAATCCCCGGTTTTGAGATCAAATCCATCACCGGAGCGGATAAAGTGCAAAACGGGGATTTCGAAGCCCCTTTAAACGGTCCCTATTGTTGGTCTCCTGACAACAATTGCAATATCCAGATAGAGGAAAATGACAGCCTGGAAGGTAAGGTCTTAAAAATGAATTTGCCCAGCCCAGGCATTGTTGCATTTTCTATCGGGGAGGTTCTTAAAGGAAAAACATATCATTTTACCTTTAGCGGAATAGGGTCTAAAAACGGATTGGTCAAAACCTACCTAAGGCAAAGTCAAAGCCCCTACCAGGTCATTTCTGATACCCATACCCTTAAGGTCTCCCCTAATAAATCAGAGGTATCTGTCCTATTTACCAATCAGGCAAATGAAGAAAATGCCATCGTCATATTGGAGACCATGGATGCACAAAATTTTTTCTGGGTGGATAACCTGGCCCTACAGGAGGTGGAAGCGGAAATGACCGATCCGGAGGCCTATATTCTTTTTGAATACAATGATTCGGCACAGCCCAAAGTGATTTCAGTTCCAGGTACCTATGTGGATCTGGACAACAACCTCTTTTCGGGAACCATCACCCTTGATCCCTTCTCTTCTATCTTTTTAATAAAAAAGTCCGACCAAATACCTCAGGAAGCAGTTCCCGAACCTATTTCAAAAATCGAATGGCTTAGCCCTGATTCCCATACCATAATGCATGAAGGGGATTCCCTTAATTTAAAGGTAGCAGTGGAAAAGGGCAAAATCGGGGATGTCGAAAAAATCAATTATTATTTCGGCAAAACACTGATTTCCACTGAAAGCGAAGACCCCTTTTCCTGCACCTGGAAGGATTTGCCCTACGGGAATCATTACCTGCATGTGGAAGCCTTTGACAAATACGGAAGAGTCATCACCTCCGACAGCACCTTGGTGGAGGTCAGGAAACCCAATGTAGCACCGGTGATCAATCAAGACACACCAACCAAAGACACCCATATTTTAGAAGGGGAATCCCTTTCTATCAAAGGTTCTGCCCTGGACCTGGATGGTGAAATTGCATTAATAGAGTTTTTTGCCAATAATGAACGCATCGGAAGCACTAACCAAAACACCTATGACTTTACCTGGAATGCAATTCCCGCGGGAAATTATGCCCTTTCAGTAAGGGTGATTGATAATGAAGGACTGGAAATTATTTCTACACCAATTCAGCTGACCGTTGATCCAAGCAAGCAACTCCCATCAGATGAAATTATTCCCTCAGAAGGGTATACCCTTTTGGTCAATATGGGTTCCAGGGATGAGGTAAATTGGGCATCCCAAACCTTTAGCGGAGACCCCGCCATTACCGGCTATATCGAGGGGAACACCTCCACTTTCTTCAGTGCGAACAGCATAAGGGAACCCCTCTTTCAGACCGAAAGGTTCGGCAAGGCGTTTACCATTGCTGTACCCTTGCCCAACGGCACCTATACGGTAAAAACCTATCATAACGAACTCTGGTTTGGATACAGGGGGCCGAAAGCTTCTTCGGGACAGCGGGTCTTTGACATCAGCCTGCAACAGGAAATCGTAAAAGAAAAGTTTGACCTTTTTGAAGAAAACAGGAATCAGCCCATGGTGCTTACTTTCAGGCAGATAAAAGTATCGAACGGTATCCTGGAGTTGGGGATGAAAGCCCATGCCAACAATGCCAGTATCAATGGCCTGGCCATTATTCAGGAAAAGGAGGCTGAAGCACCTGTTGGAATGGTACCGGAAATAACGCAGCCGGATTTAAGACCTGTGCTGAGATTAAAAACCGGATATGGGGAAGATGTGGCACATGGGAGTGCTACCTATGAGTCCGATTTTAAATTTAAAGGATACTACGGTAAGTCCTATATTTACCGCAATCCCCAAGCCAGTGAGCAGGAACTCTTCCAATCTGAAAGAAATGGGGTCGTACTGAATTATGCGATACCCATTCCTAATGGTAATTACACCGTAAAAACTTACCACCATGAACTTTATTTTGGCCAATCCGGCCCTGATGCCAGAGCGGGTAGAAGGGTATTTGACATTTCCCTGGAAGGTGCAAGGGTGAAAAAAGGTTTTGACCTCTTTGTGGAGAACAACAACCAACCCACAGTGTTGACCTTTAAGCAAATTACCGTCAAAGACGGGGTTTTGAACTTGGATATGGTGGCCACCGCCAACCGGGCCACTATTTCCGCCATCTCTATCTATGAAAACCTGGGAACGGAAAACCAAATACCTGAAGCGGATCACAACTTCTTTTTGAACACGGGTGGTAAAACCGATGAGCCGTATATGGGCTATACATTCACAAGTGAAGTTCATGCAGGGGGCACTTTTCATAACCCAAATTCATGGATCTATTCAAACTCCCATGCGGCTGAGGACAAGCTGTTTCAGACTGAAAGAAATGCAGAAAACCTCAGTTACCGCATACCGGTGCCCAACGGTACCTATACTGTTTACACCATTCACAATGAACTGTATTTTGGCCATTCCGGTCCATCCGCCAGAGCCGGAAGGAGAGTATTCGACATCCGCATAGAGGGGGAAACAGTAAAAGAGGATTTTGACATGTTTGTGGAAAACCGAAATCAAGCTACGGCATTGGATTTTAAAAACATTGAAGTGACAGATGGCTTCCTGGATCTGGAGATGTCGGCTTCCCAAAACAGGGCATCTGTGTCAGGCATCGCCATTATGGGTAACAGCAAGGATAATGCGATACATGAGATAAAGGGGGCCAATCTCAGGGGATACAGAGAAATGGACCATAGCAGGGGCTATAGAGAAATGGAAATCGGTGAAATTCAGAAAGGATTTCCCAATGAAGAGATTTTAATTTATCCAAACCCGGCCAGAGAAAATGTATTTGTAGAAATGAATATGGATGTAACGGAAGGCAAAATCCTGATCCATAATATGGGCGGGCAACTGATCAGCCATTTTGACCTTAATTGGCTTTCAGCTGAAAACAACCGGTATACCCTACCGCTGGGTAGTATATCTCCGGGGATCTACTTGATTACCGTTTCCGATGAACTTGAAGTGATCAAAAGACAGCGCTTAATTGTTACACCATAAAATAAATTGCTGAAAATAACAGGAATAAAAAATGAAAATGAAAATGGTAAACCATCTTGAAATCCAATGGATTATTTCTAAAAACTAGATCCTGTGGTATATGCACCTGCATGCCAATTAGTCCGGGTATTTCCGGACTGGCCCAATCCAGGGGATTAAAGGGGGAGATTTAGGACTTGCGGGATTTTTATTTAAGGTACCGATTGGAAATGTTTTACTTGAAAAAAACAATTCGATTCTGGATTAAAAAACCCTGGCCTTTCTGGTCTATTCTATTTTTTTGATAATAAGATACTATTGGGCCCTGCCCTCTTCTTTGAAGGAGAGGGCAGGAGTTTTCGAAGTATATGGCGATGCTTTTAAGACTACAAAGTTTTATGCCCTGACACCTTCCCTTCCTTGATTAGGAGAAAGGGGAAGGATTTCGAAATTCGGCAGTTCTGTATTTGTAATGAAACCTTTGGCATCAACACTGGGTATAGGTACTATTTACATCCCTAATATTTAGTCAGGTACGGATTATATGCATTGGGAATGCCAGCACAGCTTGAAAGTAAATGAAAATAGTTTTTGAAATGGATGCATTGGGCCATTACAAATTGGCATTAAGGTTTTGATAGTAATTATTAATCAAAATTTCAGAACAACAATTTGTAGAATGGAGAGCTTTGGTATTAATTTCTAATGATTCACAGTATGAAAATTTCATTTTAATACTGTATTTTAAACGCATAAAATTGTTTCATAATCAAATAAAAATGTTTAATGTTGTTTTTGGTACCCTTTTTTACTTGATTTATAGGTAGATTGAATGAACTAAGCTTATTTCCAAACAAACCAAGATTTTGAATGATGAATGCGATACACTACAGGCATTGACCATTTCTGCAATTTGGTGGGTGGAATATTATATTAAAGGCAATTAATGGTACTGAAGTATGGAAACACCGTGAAAACACTGTTTTATTTAATTCTTATCGTATCAGCAGTGGCAACTATGGTTCAGGAGAGCCGGGGAGCCAATTATTACTTTTCAGCGGAACAGGGTGATGATGCCAGAAGTTTTGCTGCGGCCCAGGACCCCAATACTCCCTGGAAATCGATCGACAAATTGAATGAAATTTTTATTTCCTTAAAACCGGGGGATCGGGTCCTCTTCCGCAGGGGGGAAACATTCTTCGGCAGCATCAATGTTACTCAGTCTGGACAAGCAGGAAACCCCATTGTCATTGGTGCCTATGAGAAGGGAGAAAAACCTGTCATCACCAGCATGATGGAAGTAAAAAACTGGGAAACCAAGGGCAATCACCTGTATGAAGCTCATGTGGAAGATATTTCCGGAGATTTGTCCGTTCTGACCATTGCCGGAACCCCCTATGCCCTGGGGAGGTACCCCAACCGTTCCGAGGAAAATGCCGTCTACCTGACCATCGATTCCCATAATGGGGAGAATATGGTATCTACCAATAACCTACAAGCTCCAAGTAACTTTACAGGCGGGGAAATTGTCATCAGAAAAAACAATTGGATCATAGACCGCCACCGCATTACTTCTCATTCCGCTACCTCTTTTCAATATGATACGGAGGGGAGCGATTATAAGCCACAGAATGGTTATGGTTTTTTCATTCAAAACCATCCGGGTACACTGGATGAAATGGGAGAATGGTATTATGACAAATCCAACAAAAAGTTGTTGTTGTACTATCCCAATGGCTCCCCATCGGAAGCCCAAATAAACGTGGCTACTAAGGATCTATTGGTGAATATACGGCCACATATCAGTTATATTGAAATAAAAGAGCTGGCTTTTGAAGGGTCTAATCAAAACAGCATTGAACTGGAAATCTCCGACAACATCAGCATTTCTGATTGTGAGATTAGGTATAGCGGAAAAAATGCCGTTAACACCATCGCAAGTTCGCATTTCACCTTAAAGAATTCCATCATACAACACAGTTATAATGGGGGAGTTTTCTTGCAGTGGAAGGACAATAATGCAATTATAAGTAATAATTTATTTGACCAAACTTTTATGTTTTCCGGAATGGGAAGAAGCAATAATGGAAACGGAATTGCAATTTACATGGATGGATCTTCACACAACGGATTGATTGAATTCAACAAAATAACCAATACAGGTTATATTGGAATTAATTTTAATGGAAATAATACCATAGTAAAAAATAATTTGCTGGATACCTTTTGTATCCTCAAAGATGATGGGGCAGGGATTTATACCTGGACAGGCCCACCAAAGACCAAAAACACCAACCGAAAAGTAATCGACAATATTATCCTTAATGGATTGGGGGCGAATAAAGGGACCAATAATTCAAATACCCTTGACAAGGGTGCCGCGGAAGGAATATACATCGATGACAATGCCACAGGGGTGGAAATATCCGGTAATTCAGTGGCGAATATGGCCAACAGCGGGATTTATATCCACAATGCCAATGATATTAAAATATACAACAACCGGGTCTACAATGCCAAACAATCGCTATGGATGGTCCATGATAACCTGGGAGAGCCCATCAGAAATTTATTGGTTAATGGAAACCGGTTCCTGGCCAAATACCGCAATCAAAAATTGATCAGAATAAATTCAAAAGCCAATGATGTCCCGGAAATGGGCCAATTTGAAAGCAATGTTTATGCCCATCCCCTCAATCAAATAGACCCTATCACTGTTCACTTAAAGAATGCTTCAGGAGAGGTAATCTGGAAGGAAATTGATTTGGGATCATGGAAGGAAAAATTCCAACAGGACTTGAATTCTAAAAATGGTCCCTTATCATTTCCCAATTTTGAGATCAAATCCATCATCGGAGCAAATAAAGTGCAAAATGGGGATTTCGAAGCACCACTAAATGATCCCTATTGTTATTCTCCTGACAACAATTGCAATATCCAAATAGAGGAAAAAGATGACCTGGAAAGTAAGGCCTTAAAGGTAAATTTGCCCAGCCGGGGTATTGTTGCTTTTAGTATTGGAGCGGTCACCAAGGGAAAAGCCTATCATTTTACCTTTAGTGGCATTGGGGAGGAAAACGGACTGGTCAAAACCTACCTTAGGCAAAGTCAAAGTCCCTACCAGATCATTTCTGATACCCATACCCTTAAGGTCTCCCCTAATAAATCAGAGGTGTCTATCCTATTTACCAATCAGGTAAATGAAGAAAATGCCGTTATCATATTGAAGACCATGGATGCCCAAAATTCATTTTGGCTGGATAACCTGGTCCTTCAAGAGGTGGGAGCGCAAATGACCGATCCCGAAGCCTATTTTCTTTTTGAATACAATGACTCCGCACAGCCCAAAGTAATTTCCCTTCCGGGTACCTATGTGGATCTGGACAACAACCTCTTTTCCGGAACCATCACCCTTGATCCCTTCTCCTCTGTCATTCTGATAAAAAAGTCGGATGAAACAGTTCCGGAGCCCATTTCAAAGATCGACTGGCTGAGTCCCGAGCCTCACTCCAACATCCTGGAAGGCCAGGTGGTGGATCCGGAACATGCCAGGATCAGCATTTATCCCAATCCTGCCACCAACTTCGTGACGCTTGAAGTGAGAGAAGGAGGAGAACCGGTCGGGAAAATCAGTATCTTTGACCTGGAGGGCAGGCTGGTACAGACCCATGTGCCAGGAGACCAGGTACCCGGCAGACGTTTTGAGGTGCCGGTGCACCAGTTGGCAGCAGGCATTTACTTTGTCACTACCATCACGGATTCAGGTGCCGGGGAGATGCAAAGGTTGATTGTAATACAATGACGGAATATCTTTTAATGGGTTGATATGAATATATAATCTCATTTTATTCAGGATTGGAATAATAATTTACTAGATAAATACCATATGGAAAGTTTTCTGGAATTTAATCTTTAAATTCAGAAATCACTTTTTGGGTTTACCCTATTTTAATAGGTTAAAATGATTGAAGTTTTTTGGTACAAGATCGCACTGGCATGCCATGAGACCGGGTTTTATTGGTCTGGCCCAATATATGTCTATCACCCTTTAAATGGGGTTTAGTTCTAGAGAAGCCTCCGAGAGCTCAAATTGCTTGGTAAAATAAATATTATAAAACATTTACCTGACTAATTAACAGATGCTTTTATTCTATTTACAAAGTGACTAATTCAATTATTCTAATATAAGGTCACGTCAATTATGACGCTAAACAAACATTTTTCGATCTACTAAAATATCAATTCCGTAGGCTGTTTTTCCCTTAATGTGACTGAGGGGTGTGCGCAGGTAAAGTTCAAGTAACGTATTACCACTCCCTAGCCTTCTGATTCCACGAGGTGGCAGCTGCGAATTCGTTGCGTTAATTTATTTTACGTCACTGGTAGGAATGATTATCAAACATGCGAGATTCCCCCGAAAAAAATTCCCCTAAACCAGTTGGGATCAGACTGGGCAAGGCTGTCCCGACCTTCGGTACGGGACAATTCTTTGTCCTCTAAAAGACAATTTCCAAATATGATACTAATTTTTGGAACAGATGCAACTGCCCGTTGCAAAATCTTGGAAAGAAGGAAATATTAATAAAATCTTTTGGACATTTTATAAACAGTAAATCTTTAAACATAAGCATAAAAAAGTTAAAAATCGTAATTAAATAGGTATTTATTAAAAATATTTTTACTTACTATAGTTAAAATTATATCTTAGAAAATATTTCAATAAATCTATTTTTATATGTTTGGAGAGTAAATCTTTCTAAAAAGCGTTCCCTTGCCTTAATTTCCATATCTCTACGATATGTATTGTCGTTTAATTTTAGTATATTTTTAAATATATCATCTACAGTATTTTTTTTAAGAATTATACCGGTTTCATCATCTAAAATTAGAGAAGGAATTGCAGCTTCGTTACTTGCAATAACTGTTAATCCATATTCCATTGCTTCTATAATGACTCGTGGACATGCATCATTATATTCGGTAGGATAAATCATGATATTAGATTTTGCTAACATTTGGTTCTTTTCTTCATTTAATAGTTGGCCATGATAAAAAATATTGTTACTTAAATTATTTTTATTAATATAATCAAAAAACTTTTTATTGTCATTTTTTGAAGCCCATCCACCAACGAAATGACAAGAAAATTTTATTCCAGAATCAAAAAGTAACTTACTTACCTCCAATACCTTAAACCATCCTTTGGCTTCATGCATATTGGATAGAAATAATAGATTTAAATCGCTATTTAAATTTCTTTGAATTATAATTTCCTCAAATTCATCATTAGATAAAGTATTAGGTATAGCATTTATAAGAACAAAAATATTTTCTTTTAATATTCTGTTTTTTAGGTTTGCTATCAATTCAGGGCCCAACACAATTACTTTATCACATACTAAAAGACTTTTTATAATATATTTTGTTATAGGATTTTGCCAATCTTTCTTTAGAAATTGTCCCCGAATATGTAAAATTAACTTTCCATTTTTTAATGATTTTATGCTTCTCAAGTATAAAAAATCTCTAATTAAAGCAAGACCGGTTACAGCGGGTACAAAATAAATTATTTCAGGTTGAAATTGTTTTAATGAAACTCTGATTTGTTTCCTAACCTTAAAAAACCCCAATATTTTATTTAAATTTAATTTTCCTACGTCTGACATATCGAAAGAATAATTCAACTTAATATTTGTAACATCGTACTTACCATCTTTTTTTAAAATATTAAGACACATTTCACTTGATAATGAACTGCCATAAAAAGGTGGTGTAAGGGTACTTACAAATAAAATCTTTTTTTTTTCCATAACATATTCTTTAATAATGAGGTTTTTGTTGTCGTTAAAGAATTAATAAGATTTAAACTTATTTATTAATTTATAATTTTATTTAGGACAAATAACTTCCAAATAAAATTGCCAAGTTCTTTGTCCTCTTTTGTATTAGTATTTGCGATCCTTCCAAAAATTTCTTCATTTACCATTGGAAGAGATTCTTTTAATTTATATAATTTTTTACTGAAAGAATCCTCCTTAAACCAATCCAATAATGGTACAACGAATCCTTTTTTGGAAGCAGTTAATAATTGTTTAGGAAGTTTATGACCTAATGAATTCCGCAAAACGGTTTTTCGTTCATATTTTTTCATTTTAATATCCTTATGGACATTGACCATGTACTCTATTAACCGGAAATCTAAAAATGGGGTTCTGGTTTCAAGTGAATAAGCCATACTCATACGATCTACTTTTGTCAACATATCATCAGGCAGGGATAATTTAAAATTAAGGTACATCAGTTGATAAAAAGGATCTTTATATGTACATTTCTTCATAAAGTCGCTTAAATATTCTTCAATTGGATATACCTTTTCATCCTTGGTCATCTGTTTTATTGCAGCTAAATCAATTCCGGGAGTTTTGTATAAATACCGACTTTGAAAATCCATATTTGAAGAAAACGATACAACACGGGCACGGTTTAAATAATACTTCAATGATCCTTTGATTGGACTTGAGATTAGTTCAAGAAAGTATGGGAATTTATTACAAACAAAACTTGGAAGTCTTTTAAATTGGGAAGCAAATTTTTCATGTTGGTATGTTGTATATCCCGAAAGAACTTCATCACCCCCATCACCGGTTAAGACCATTTTTACTTTCGAAGCTGCAAATTTTGAGACATAGCCGGTAGGAATGGCAGAAGAGTCTCCAAAAGGTTCATCAAAATGAAAAGCAATATTATCTAGTGATTCATTAAATGATTGGGATTCAACGATGAATTCATGATGGTTTGTATTGAATTTATCTGCCACGAGTTTTGCCAAATATCGTTCATCATACATCTTTTCTTTAAACCCAATAGTAAATGTCTCGACGGGAAATGAACTAATTTCCGACATTGATGCTACTATACTAGAAGAATCGAGGCCGCCACTTAGAAATGCTCCATAAGGCACATCACTTCTCATCCGTAATCTCACAGAATCTGTAAAAAGGTCTTCGAACTTTTCATACACTTCTTTTTTGTTGGAAATCATATTTTCTTCATCGATTTCCGGCAAATCCCAATATTGTCTTTCTTTTATATCATTTCGACCAATGATCAAACAGTGACCTGCTTTAAGTTTATGTATGTTTTTATAAAAAGTATAAGGTGCAGGAATATAACCCAATGAAAGATATATCTCAAGAAGCTCATTATTGGGGATTTTGGGTACACCGTATGCAAGTATACTTTTTATTTCTGAGCCAAATATTAAAGAATTCTCATAAATAGTGTAATGAAGGGGTTTTTCTCCAATTCTGTCCCGAGATAATAGAAGCTGTTGCTTATTATTATCCCATAAAGCGAAAGCCCACATACCGTTGAATCTATTTTGGCACTTAATACCCCATTTTTCATAGGCCTTAATGATTACTTCGGTATCAGAATCAGTTTTAAAGCAAGATCCTGTTCTTTTTAATTCTTCACGTAGTTCTATATAATTATAAATCTCGCCGTTAAATACTAATGAAAGCGAGTTATCTTCATTAAACATTGGTTGATCCCCTGTATTAAGGTCAATAATTGAAAGTCTGCGATGGCCTAAAGCAACATTATTATGCAAATAATGTCCTTCACCGTCCGGACCGCGATGTAAGATTGAATCCGTCATTTTTTTTAAAATAAAAGAGTCAGCTTTTTTTTCCCTATCAAAGTGTAATATCCCGGTTATGCCACACATAGTTGTTTACTAACTTTATTCATTATTTAATAATTAAGTACATTCCAAGGTAATTGTAATTACCCACAGCAATAACGCCATGTAAAAAGAAATTCCATTTTCAAAACATTAATCTATTCTTATTGCAAAAATACTTTTGGGATTCTCCTTCATTAAATCTAAGTCTTTCTTAAAAAGGATGACATCATCTTGGAACATTTCTTTTATTGGACTTTTCAGATTGTATTTCAAATAAAGATTTTCGCCCAAATAAAGGAAGATATTGAATGGGTCTGGATTCTCTTTTCAATGTGTCCATAACCTACTCTGAATCCTCCTGCAAATATGGTATCAATAATTTTCAATTGATTCTTGCTGGTTTTTATATAACTGTAGTTTTATTATTATATTTCGGTATACTGAAAATCTAATTTATTGAATTAGGCACCTAATCAATAAACTAATCTTTGTCCAATAGTCCAAAAAGGCGTTTAAATTCCGTAAACACCCCTAAGGGTCAAATTGCTGGCTTTTTCCAATGGATGGAAGTGTCTAACAGTTTGACAATCCGTCGATAGAATCCAATTTATCAAGCGTCTAATTCAACTAATTTATATTATGATTATTGTTTTAAACTAATCTATAAAGCTACATTTTAAAATTTAAAAAACAAAATTTTGATTTTTAATATATTTATTTTAATTTTAAATTGTACTAAATAAAACTAATTAATTTAACCAAGAGTATTAAATGATTTTGAAAATATGGATAATTTGAATAAGGAAGATACTTTAGCGCCCATTGTCTTATTTGTTTACAATAGATTGAAAGAGACCAAATTGACCGTTGAAGCATTGCAAAAAAACAACCTGGCTTTGATGAGCGATTTGTATATTTTTTCAGATGGGGCTAAAAAAGAAGTAGACCGCGAAAAAGTAGCCAATGTCCGAAATTACATACGTTCTATTAAAGGTTTTAGATCGATTAATATCAAAGAATCAAATAACAATAAAGGTCTTGCCACTTCAATTATAGACGGAGTCACTGAGGTCATCAATAGTTATGGTAGTGTTATCGTATTAGAAGATGACTTGGTGACATCAAAAAATTTTTTAGATTTTTTGAATGCAGCCTTAAATTTTTATAAAGACTCAGAAAAAATAATTTCCATTTCAGGCTATACCCCCAATTTGAAAAGCTTAATTACTATAGATAAAGATTACTATATCACCAAAAGAGTATCTTCTTTGGGTTGGGGAACCTGGGAAAACAAATGGAAAAATATTGATTGGGAAGTGTCAGACTATAAAAGTTTTGATAAGGATATTATTAAACAATTCAAATGGTTTAGAATAGGAAGTGACCTTCCTAGAATGCTCAAAAGGCAAATGGATGGCAAGATTAATTCATGGGCCATCCGGTGGTGCTACCACCAATTTATAAATGAAATGTTTACCGTTTATGCCTCAAAATCAAAAGTTAATCATATAGGAGACGGGGAGGAAGCTACTAATGCAAAGGATAAAGACAGATTTCATACCATTTTAGATAAAAGTAATAAACGGTCATTTGATTTTGATAAAGAATTAGCATTAAACAATAAAATAGTTAATGAGTTCAGAAATAATTACTCAATTACTAAAAGATTAGGGTATAAACTTAAGGGATTATACCGAAAATATATGTGATAATGATTCGTTTAAAATTCTGAAAAACCTTTTTATAAGCTTTTCTTAAAATAATTTTTTAAAGATTGGTGATGTTATAGGCCCTAGCCCAAATTTCCAAATTGATTATTCTCCAGTAGGGAAAGTTCTCATTGCTTTCAATATTTTTGAACTGTTTTCTGATTTTTTCTGCATTCCAAATCCTTTTTGAATTGAAGGATTCTGAATTCAAAATCGTTTCAATATAAGCTTTAAATTTTTCATCCTTTTTAAGGTATTCCAAGAAGGGCGTCATAAATCCTATTTTATCTCTATTATGGGTTATTTCATCGGGTAAATCTTTACCAATGGTATCCCTTTGGATTTTTTTGGTGATACCTTCCGAAAACTTATATTTGTTTGGGATTGAAAAAGCAAATTCCATCAACCTGTAATCCATAAAAGGGGACCTGATTTCTATGGATTGATTCATAGAAGATACATCTTCATAATGTAAAATCTGATTGATTCCTGTATAATTAATCTGATGAAGGAGGTATCTGGAGAATGAACCCTTTTTTGGTGAAAACCTATATTGCTTTTTAAAATGATTTTTATTCTGCTGAATGAATTTTTTATTGAGTACACTTAATGTTTTTTCTTGGTACTTGGCCCTTAGAAAGGAGGCTGTGGATTGGTTGATCACCGCCTTAAACATTTGGGAAAATAAGTAAAATTTGGAATATCCATTGAGGGTATGGAGTGCGTGAAATTCATTTAAAAATGATTTCGGTTTAGAAAGTAAAGTATCCACTAAAAAAATTCCTGCCACATAGCTACAATAACCCGCATAAGCTTCATCACTTCCCTGTCCATTCAGCACTACTTTGATACCTTCTTTTTTGCATTGCCTCATAATATTGTTGTGGGCGACGGAAGCAAACGAACCCAGAGGATGGTCCAATTCTGACAAGATCTTCTCAAAATTTGTAAGCAATTCATTTTGGTTGATTACCATTTCATGAAGCTTGATATTTTTGCATGTTTTAATGAAATTCCTAACAACAACAGTTTCGTCTTTTTCAAAATCCGGAAAGGAAGCCGTGTAGGCATGTATGTCTGTTTTATTTAATTCTCCATTGGCTATCAATTGGTCTGTCACTTTGGTAATTGCTGTTGAGTCCAAGCCACCACTTAATAAAATTGCAACCGGCACATCACTTCTATAGCGAATCCTTATGGCATCTTCAAAAAGTCGCCGGTATTCCTCTTCATAAGTCAAATCCGGATTGTGTTTGTATTGGTTTTCTTTCAACTCCCAATATTTTGTGGCTTCAACCTTCCCATTTTTTATTTTCAAATTGGTTCCTGGCAATAACTCTGAACAGCCTTCAAAAAAAGTTTCACCATCATTTACCCTATAGCCATACGCTAAGTAATCATACACTTTTCCTATGTTTGCTTTCTTTAAATCACATACCGCATGCAGTGCTTTTAACTCACTTGAAAAAAAAAGGACAGCATTTTGGACGCAATAATAAAATGGCTTAACACCAAAGCGATCTCTTGAACAAAAGACTTCTTTGGTGGCAAAATCATAAATTGCAAAGGCCCACATGCCATTAAAATGATGTACACATGCCTCACCGTATTCTTTGTAAGCATTTAGAATGACTTCAGTGTCAGATTCCGTATGAAAAATATACCCTTTATTCTTTAAAATTTCTTTTATTTCAATATAATTATAGATCTCCCCATTAAATACAATTGCCAAACCCAACGATTCATTAACCATGGGTTGGTCAGCATGGCTAGAAAGGTCAATGATACTTAACCTTCTAAAACCAAATCCAATATGGTCTTTGAAAAATATACCCTCAGAATCAGGCCCCCGGTGTAGAATCAAATCGTTCATTTTTTTTAAATCTAACTCCAATCTACTTTTCATTTGATCAGAAATATCTTTTTCTAGGAAGAAATACCCATTAATACCACACATAATGTCTCTTAATATATTTTGTTGTAAAAAGCTAAAAATTTAAAACTAAATTTATCCCAAGTATTTTCATTACAAAAATTTTTCAATTCCAATTTATCAAAATATAAATCATACGGTTTGGTAAAAAAATTTCCGATTTCGGAGAAATCGTTGTACACCTCAATTACACTGAGATAGGAGAGGTCTTTGAAAGACCCTGAATTTGGACCCAATATTTTTGAGTTCATTCTCAAGGAATCCATCAAGACTCCGGAACTTAATAATGAGGGCGAGTTATATGGGAAAAAAATAAACTTTGACTTTTGTGCCAAAGGAGCTATTTTTTCCAAAGACAAAACTTTATCAATCAATTGAATTTTTGAGGAAAATTCCCTTTTCAACAAATCCAAATAACCAGAGTCAGCACATTTTCCTACTATTAAAATTCTTAAGGTCTTCAATTCATTGCTTAAGTTGATAAATTTTAAAAATTCCAAAATACCTTTATAAGGCTGCACTGAACCCCAAATGATTAAATCATATTCAAAACCCGTTTTGTTAACCATTGGAAAAGGCTTTTCAATGGGGTGAATCAGATAATGCACTTTTGATTCATGGTGAGGATATTTCTCTTTGACAAACCTAATTCCTTCATTTGAATGCGTCAATATCAAATCTGAATGCGCCACTAATAAGTCATACATCAAATCAGTCCAAAAGTTCTTTTTCCGGAAATGGGTGTATTTGTTATGCAAAACCCAGATTATTTTTTTCTTAAATATTTTTTTAATGGGGATGAAAATGACAAAGAAAACAACCTGAATTTTTCCCAACTTGTATAAAGGTAAATCCTCGACCCAATTTAAAACATAGGTATTTGCCCTAAATAAATATAGAAATAATTCCAAAACTCCATATCTTATTATTTTTTTGTTGGCAATAGTAAAATTTTGTCCAATTGATTTTTCCAAATTCTCCATATAGGGATTTGGAACAATTGAGATTCTATGATTAATTTTTGGTAAAATATATATTCTATCCATAGCATTAAAGTATTTAGGATTGGAGGATTAGTTCTCTATAAAATCTTTTTTAAACCATATCATTTTTGTGGTTTGCCAAACAGAATTCAAAAGCTTTTCCGTCAATTTTTTCCTTTATTTCTATATTAAATAATATTTCTTTCAAAATCATTTTATAAAACATTTTCTATTATTGAATTAATCAAACCCTTAAGCATAGGGGGCCTTTAATATATCGAGATGCAAATACCAATATTATACAAGTGAAGTAAATCTAAAATAGATGTGATGAAAATTTAAAAAGGAAAAGCTCAAACATTTTAAGATATATATTTTTTTAAAATTTTGTCTGATTTAATTATTTTGGAAAAAGCCCTATCTTTTTTTAATAAGGTAAGCAGATAAACTTTTGACCAATAACCCCAGATTCGAGGAGAGACAGAGAATAGAAAAATTTGTTTGAGCCTATATTTTAAAATATAGTCTTTCTTATAAAAAGCATAAAGAAATGTATGTTTCAATTGAATTTTTTTTAACTTGGAGATATTTTTTAAATAATTTGGATCATTTAATTTAAATTTTAACATATCAAGCATATATTTTTGACTTTCGCTTGATGGTTTTTTAGTCAATTGATCATTAGAATGCGATACTCGATAAATTGCACCATAATGGTTTGAAAATTGGCCTTGAAAATTATCGGAAATTCGGAACCACATATCACTATCTTCATCATTTGTTAAAAATTCGTTAAAAAATCCTACTTTTTGAAAGATTTCTTTTTTCAATATTAAACCATTAGTATGTATTATTTTAGATCTATATAATGGATTTTGAGAATCAGAACTTAAAACTATTTTTAAGGTCCATGGCTTCAAAGTTCTTTTATTATTTTCCTCCGATAATTCTAATATTCTGCAAAAAATAAAAAAAGTACCTGGATCTTGACTCATTTTAGTTGCCATATTGGATAAATGTCCTTCTAAAAAAAAATCGTCAGAATCAAGGAAACATATCCACGGCTGTGTTGCTGCTCTAATACCTCTGTTTCGAGTAGAAGATACTCCTTGAGAGTTATCATGGAATTCCTTTGTAATTACTTTAATTTTACTTCCATACCTGGACAAAATATTCAAAGTGTTGTCTGTAGATCCATCATCACATACTAATATCTCTAAATTACCCTTATAATCCTGATATAAGACACTCTGAACCGCTTCATCAATGAATTTTTCTCTATTATAAGTTGGTATTATGACACTAATTCCTTCCATTTGTTAAATATTTTTTGTATTTAAGTATATTGAATTAGGCACCTAATCAATAATTCTATCTTGCTCTAATAATCCTAAAAGAGATTTTATTTCCGGAAATAACCTCAAAGGGTCAAATTGCTGGATTTTTCCAATAAACGGAAGTCTCTAACATATTGAGAGTTAGTTCAGAATAAGTTATTTATCGAGCGCCTAATTCAATAAGCAGAAATACTCCCTAAATGCAAAATAAAATATAGAGAGGGTCAAGGTAGTCCGGAAAGCCAATCTGAAAATGTTGAAAATATAGCAATACAAAAAAGGAAATTTGAAAAAGGGTAATGTATCACTTCCAGTTTCCAAGGAGGGACTTCTTCTGATCTTTAGCTAACTTTATAAATAAAAAACCTGTAGATCCTTTCATTCATCTCCTCGATCAGTTTTTAACAAAGCCCCTTTTTTGATATCTACTAACAAGGAAGTATCAATAGGGGCTACTTTGATGTAAAAATTGTAACCATATAAGTATTGGATAAATTGTTTAGCTATAATATTCATGGAATTAGAATGGTTGAGTTAATTTAAACTCTATACCTTAATTGATATATGAAATATTATCATTTTACGTTAATATTTTTAACATATCCTTGGATTCAACTAATTTCCAGACGATTCAGCAATTTTTTCATCATATTATTGTACTCCCTTTCCAATTCATTACTAACCATTTTGCATCTTTTAAAATCAAAGTTTTTTATAATCCGTAGAATCTCCTTTTTATCTATTCGATCAAAACTTTCAGCCCCAACATTAAAACAATTTTTGGTGAAAGAGGTGTGATTAAGTAAATCAAATATTTTACTTGGACTAAATGCCAAATTTTTGGACTTTGCAATCGTATTTCCACCATAATCATCAAAAGAATAAAAAGGAACACAATTATGTATACAAATAACTATAGGATGCATATTCTGGCCTATATATCCTGATGAATATCTAATAATATTATACCAGTCTATTGGATCCAACGGGATATCTATTTTATGTTTTAGTGGTAAATTTAAAGTGCCTTCGGGGACAGCTAATTCCACACATTTTAAGTTGGCCTCTTCCGATAATATCTCAAATTCTTTTATCCATTGAGTATTGATATAATTATTTCGAAAACTAATTACTAGATATTTTTCAGGTAAATTATATTTATTTAAAATCTCATTTCTTGTACAATCATTTTTTACATTTTGATTAAATCCGAAAACAGGATCAGGTGTAATTTTGGGGTCGATCATATTTAATGAAATAGCTTTCACCATTTCCCTGGTCCAGGAATCTCTGACACTAATAAACTTAAATTGTTTAAGCTGCTTGAACATCATTTTTTTTACTCTCAATGGAATTTCAATATACTTACTACCCATAGAAGATACAGACATTAGTGCAGAAGGAAGTTTGCTAAGTTCAGAAGTTTTTGTTAGAAAATTCAACCAAAATGGATTAGGGAAAACTACATCATAAGTTCTTTTGATAAATCGAAGCGGCATCCGACTCTGGAATATTTTAAATTGACTTCTCCAGGATGTATAACGAAGAACAACATCGCTACCCACAATTATGGCGTCAATCTGGTTTCTTTTAATTTCATTGATTATGTCATCATCCGAAATACAAATTTCAGTCATTGGGATATAGTGTTTCAAAAATTCCAAATGTTTGTTTCTTTGAATTATAGGAACTCTGCCCTCATAGGATTTAACAACGCTTTTTGGTTGCCAATTAATTACGATAGGGTTATGTCCATGATTCTTCAAATATTCCAGGGTAGACAACGTTTGTAAATTTGCACCAAAATTTGGAACATAGTGATATGTTAAAATTCCTATTTTCATTTTGTAGATGTTAGCACTATTTTTATTACCGCTATTTAAAGATTATTTTTTAAAAATTTCTACTAAATAATACTTAGCATTTTGATATTATTTAATAACCTAAGAAAATTTTAAAATATTATCCTATTTTTTTGCTTTACCGATATTTTATATTTATCAGTCACGTAAACCTTTTCCACCATAAATAAAGCAATTGCTTGCACTACAAAATTACCGGGACGATAAAATTCCATAGTTGTTATTGAAGTTACTATTAAATAAAGAAACCAAATTCCAATGTAATAATGTTCTTTTTTAACTTTTAAACTAAATGCCTTAATTGAATATGATATCATGGCAAATACAGAAATCAGCCCAACTATCCAACTAATTCCAATTAAGCCCCAATCTACGTAATAAATACCTTCATCCGTTAATTTTCTCATATAATTACCATACCTAGTTCCTTCGAAAGGCATACCTGAGCCTAAAAAATATTCAATCGTACTTTTAAAATGGTGCTGGGTGAAATACTGAAACTGAACTACCCGAATATAATCTGAATTAGAAAAGTTTTGAGTCTCCTGTCTTTCGAGCATAATATTCAGTTTCTCTGCAAACAGGGGGAATTGTAAAATAGCAATAAAAACACCCGATGCTAAAAAACCAGTAATAAATATCTTCCAGCTAAAACCATAAACGCGAAGGGCCATAATGAATGTAAACAGTGCAATCCCTGCAAGCATGGTACGAAAACCCATTAAAAAAATTACACCAACACACATGATTGATAGCAATAATCCAATTATCCTTTTTTTTCCGATTAATAAATTATTTAATCCCCAAAAATAACCAAGTGAGCTAAAACCTTGAGCCATTAAACGAATTCGAATATCTTCCGAGAATTCCTCCTCTGATCCTGAAAAAATAACCATTGGATATAAAATAAATTGCATAATATAACTTATACAGAAAATTATAACCAGCGTAATTAAAGCACTTTCCATTTGAATGGTAGAGGGGTTTATTCTTCTAAGCATGAAATAAAACATTATATAAAAGAAATTTACAGATGCTTTAAACCCTTCCATTATCGATTGATCTCTGAAAAAATTACTAGATATCATACTCAAAAAAAGACCAATAAGTAAAACAAAGATGTAGGGCTTAAATACCGTTTTTTCATTTATTTCCAATAGTATAAATGGTACCAGCGTTACCAGTAATATTGAATTGGATATGCTTGTTGCCCCAAAAAAATTTGTTAACGCCATAGAAATAAATATTATGGCAATAATTTTCATCTATTAATAATTAATTGAACCAGAATAACTATTGAAACGGAACACGTCCAAGTCTGAAGAATTAAATTCCTTACAATTCATAACGTTATATGATTTTTTTGTATGATTTTATTAGAAATATCATTCAAATCAATTTACTATTGTATTCGTTATTTTCAAATTGTATCTTTTCGAATTCGCAATTTTAAATGATTCTGGAGGAATTCCGCAGGCTATCATAGCGATAAAAACTTCAGATTTGTTATTTCCACACAATTTTCTAAGTATTAAATCTTTCTCAGGAGTTATACTACAGTTTAATATACAAGCACCAATTTCAAAGTAATGTAAAGAATATAAAAGATTCATAGCATACATTCCTCCATCAATATAGACTTGATTCCTTTCTGCAATTTCACCAAAAGCTCCTATTTCCCCACAAATTAGAATGAGCTTATTAGACAAATGACCAAAACCTCTATTCCCACCCTGAACTTCTAAAATATGACTAATTTTTTCTTTGTTTGTAAATAAATAGGTTCTCCATGCTTGCCTATTGCATGCTGATGGGGTGTTTTTTGCCAATTCTAATGCGCTTAAAATTCTTTCCATTGGCACATCTTCATTAGTATAATTCCTCACACTTGCGCGTGTATTTGAAAATGATAAGAAAGAAGAATGTATGTCTTTAAAATATTCATTTTTGCTAATTGCTTTTTGCATACTTGCAGATAAATTTGGAACTATACTTGATACTTTTTTAATATTATCAACGACAGGTGTATCTAAAGAATAGTTTTGTGTTTTGTGATAATTTTCATATTCCAAAATTACCTGTATGCCAGTTATTAGTTGTTCATTTTCAGTACCATATTTTTTAATATAATCTATACATAAATTGCATAAGGAAATTATTATATCTTTTCCAAAACCAAGACGTGGTAGAGGCATAGTTAGTCCTTTTTCAATTATATGGTATTGGATTATAATTTCGGCCGCTAATTTTGAAGAAGTAACACTGCCTGTTGTACGTGAAAAAGTCCAATACTTATTAAAGTCGTATTGGTAAGCCTTTTTAAACCAAAAATATTTTTTAAGCTTTCTTATAAATAAAATAGATTTTTTAGGTAAGATTCTATGTAAGATTAATTTTAATATAATTATCATGATGTTGGCTGTCAATATTTAGAGTTTCCTTTTTTTCCTTATTGTTATTTTTTTTATCATGGATATTATAAAATGTCTTTCTTGTATTGACAATCCAAGTTTATAAGTAATTAAGATTGATATTATTAATCCTATTAAACCAACAATTATAAATCGATATATCCCCATAGGTAAATAATATCTTATTAATAGAGGAATTATATAAGATAAAAATGAAATTAAACTTACGGAAACAATGACTTTTTTGAAGTATTCTGTAACAGACAAACCAACCATGCTTGTTAACATCAAGAGCCGAAGAATTAAACATACAATAGAAATAATCATTACAACGTACATTGCTGTCTGAGGAGGAAATCCAAACTTGAAAAATAGATATGAAACAGGTAAGTTTAAGATAAATACACTTCCAACAACTACTTGATACCTCATTATTTTACCTGTTGATTGTGCCGCTGTCATTAAAGGCAATGATAAGGAATCTATTAAGGCTATTAAAATAACTAAACGTGAAAAAAGGATAACATATTCAGGAACCTCAATTAACCACAAATTAAAAATGAATTGCGTTTCTATAAGAATTGGCATCGAAAGTATAAAAAGAAGCAAGTACGACAACTTTGAACTTTGAAAAACCAATAATAACATTTGTTTTCTTTCCCCCGAAGCATAGTACTTTACTATTTGAGGATTTGTAGCTGTCATAAAATTTGACACAAATTGATTAACAGCATTGCTCATTTGGTATGCAATGCCTCTGGCTGCATTCACCACTGGACCAAAAAAGATATTCAGAACTATATTAATGCCCTGGTTACTGAATACGCCAGACAAAGCTCCGAACAAGTTCCAACTTGAATAACTAATTAATTCCTTGAACAGTTTTCTATCCCAATGAAAAAAATATTTACACTCATCAAATTTACGCTTGCTATATGTGCGATAAACAAATGTAACAATAGCGGTAACTGCAAAAATAAGGATAGCATAAAGTTTTAATTTGTCAAAAGAAAAAATTACTAACAAATAAACAATTGCCAATTTAAGCGTGACTTCCAATATGCTAACATAAGCATACATGTTCATCCTTTCATGTGCAATAATTGCCGCATTATATGGAATCGTAAACATGGTCAGCATGAATGAGAATACAGATAATTGATAAACCCATCTGGCAGCTTCCATTCGTGTGTCAGGAATGGTCAGTTGAGTATTCAAAAACCATAATCCTACTGTTTCGGCTAGTAATAAGATTACCACAGCCAGCAAGGCATATATGGTCATGGTCATGCTAAATGTTTTCTTTAACTGAGTTATATTGTTAGTTCCAAGTTCAAATGCAAAAAATCGTTGAGATGCTGAAGCCAAGGTCCCACTCAAGAACGAGAACATTGTCACTACTCCACCCACTACATTATAAATACCATAATCGGTAACACCCAGAGTTTTTAGCACTATCCTTACTGTGATTAAGGAAACTAACATGGTTAGTATCATTCGAAAGTAGAGAAGCAATGTATTTTTAGCTATTCTCTTATTATTTACCGCCGACTGGTTCTCCCTTTTTTTTGATGGTTGCATTTATATATCTGGGATTATGAGTAAACTCTTCTTACTTCTTATAATACCCATATCCCAATTGTTCACTCACCAGTTCATTATCATTTAAAATAAGATATACATTTTTAATGTGCTTATTTTTTAGTTCACTCAGTACCACCCTGAGCAAATTCTTTTTCGTCACATTGTAACGGGTGACTATCAAGTTCAAATCCGCATATTGTATAACCGCAAGAGCATCTGAAACCTGTGCTAAAGGAGGAGTGTCAATAATAATGTACTCGTAA
>JBBDSA010000062.1:0-4440 GCA_040905165.1 Cyclobacteriaceae bacterium
AGGGAAGCCAGTTGAGAGATAATATAGTTAATTTACGCAATTAAACACTAGTTTCTCTGGAAGTTATAATTGATTGAAACTAATTAAAGGCCAGCTGATGAAAATGTATTTAAAACTTTTGGGGCAAAGTGAAAATTTTATGTGCAGTTCATTTAAAAATTATACGACCTTCGATAGGGAATTTCTTTGAAATGTTAAAAATTTCATATAATCAATTGCTGCTGTGGCTATTCTAAATAAACACAATACCCGGAAATGGTGTCGCAATAAAATATTAGTACGAGTAATTAGAATTCTATTCCTCATTGGTAAGACTGTCTCTTTTTTGGATTTTTTACATTCCCATTCCCGAATTTAATACGATAAAAAATTTACATTAAAATTGGATGAAATAGATCAGAAGATGCAACCACTTCATTCAAGCCTTTGCGTAAAAAAGCCAGGTTATATTCCTGGCTTTCTATTTCAAGCACCAAATGTAAGGCTGTCATAGTATTTAAATCTGTACAACGTGCCCCATTTCCACATTTTAGCAAAATCATTCTTTCCAATTTTCCCAAGGGCCAATAGCCTGTAATAATCAACTATTGGATGGAAAACAAAAGCGTGAAAGAAAGCCAAAATAATGAACCATTCTGTGGAAATCCAACCTTCCATCCAGGGGTATAAGTAAAGTACCAAGGAAAAGTTGGCAACCAAATGATAAATAAATAGATTCTTCATAACATTTACATTCTAGCCAAACCAAAACCCGAGCAAGACAAAATTACAGCCGGAATATACAGTCCAAGCGTCGCCGCCGCAAAAGTCGCATCCATTACAATGTTTGCAAAAGTTGAATCAAACGGCTCCGTCACTTTCTCCAAACAGTAGTCGGTTTCCCTAAACCAGTCCCTAAATCCGTTAGCCGCAATTACATCGCGTAAGGTTCCGTCGGCATTATGTACGATGGTTCCCATTAATTGGTTATCCAGCGAGAAAATTCTACTGGTGACGGTGCGGTCAGGATTAACCATTGTATTACTGACAAAAGCGTTGGCGATCCTATATTCGGAATCCAACACAAAGGATAGCGACGTACTCGGATCCTCCAATTTCGGAACTGCCCAACGGGTGACACCGCCTCTACGGATTTCGACTAAACCACCAGAACTGTAATGGCCGCGCGTCGTCCTTGCGTTTGGACTACTTCCTTCACCTATCCACTCTTCGAATAGGACCTTGTGCTCACTTGAAGCACTAGCGATTTCCAACTGGTCCGGGGCGATCTCCACCCGGGGATCACTGTCTAACTGACAACTAAGGACCAGCGATGCAAACAATATTAAATAACATTTATTCATGCTTAAATACATTCGCTATTATCAACCGATTCATCTAATTCTTTCTCAACAAAATCCTCATCGAAACGAGTACAACCTGTCAAAATCAATAAATAAACAATACCGAAAGAATAAATTAAACGGTTCATAATAAAACAAGTTTAAAGATTTAGGGTCAAGCAAATGGGACGCTGACTTCTTCCGCTACTCGTTTTTTTGATGTCGGTTTTCGCTTTCACATCCCCGACTTTGGGTGGCAAGCCCTAGATTGCTGTGAAAAAATTAAAAATTGGTATTAAAGTCACTTTATTATAAAATAAAACTAGTAAAAATAAAATAAATAACAAATAGTTTACATTATTTTTTTCTGACAATCAAAAATGTTAAATACAAGCATAAACATCCTTTAACATCATCCTTGCAGTGAATTGAAGCATAGAAATCCCATGGAAGAGTATTTGGCCTAAGCACTTTATAGCAATTAGCAACAATGCCACATGTAGGGATTACCGATTTTTTGGTTGTCAACATGGATCAGGTGGAATATTCCAAACGGATCAATCCCCTAAAGCGGGAATACATCCAAACTCTGGCCGATGCTTCCGAAACAGCCGAAGCCATCGTCCAATCCCTGCAAAAATCGGAGTCTTCCGGGGGCTCGGACAAATTTGGAAGATGATCAAGGAAAAAATATTGCCCCTGAATGACCTGAAACTGTTCGGGATATACAAAGACGGGAAGTTTACCATACCGGAAGAGCAGGTAACCGCCCTGCGGCAGGGCAGGATGACCGATGTGGTGGAACTGAAAAATCTCAAAGGCAAGGATGTCCATATTGAAAACCTTCCGGCCAGGCTCTCCATCGTAAGGGGGGCGGACGGAAACCCCTCCCTGCGGATAGACCCGGTATACCGGTCCCCCAATTCCCATCCCAGACTTTCCGACGGGGAAAAGGACAGGCTGATCCGTGGGGAGGCGGCCAACATCAAAAAGGACTTTGTGGACCGGGACGGAAACGTTAGGTCGGAGATCATTGCCTACGACAGGGAGACGAAGCAGTTTATGGGTTATGACCCAAGGACCGTTCCCGCACCGGAGGCCGTTAACAACCAGCAGCTGACAGCCGAGCAAAAGCGGAAATACAAGGAAGGGGAAACGGTCGAACTGGCGGACGGCACCCGGTTTCAGCATGACACGGCCGACCCCAAGGGCATCCGATCCAACCGAAACGGGCTGTTGTTATCCGTGGTCTTGGATGGGGGGATTTCCTATCTGCTGATCACCGGGGTTCGGAGGATGCTGGGCGCAAAAAGCAGCGAGGAACAATCCTATTCCAAGGGTTATCAGGAAGGACTCAAAAAGATGCAGCATCAAATGGAGCGGAGAATCGCCCTGAACCCCAATGACAGGGATGCGGTCAGGGACCTGAACAATGTGCGGGAGGAAATGTCGAAAGTGGGTGCCCGTCCGGAGAACTACCAAAACCGGGGAGTTGATGAGGTAAAACGGTTTAACTCCATTGACACCGAAGAAGGGCGAAACCTATCCAACAAATCAGAAGCGGATGAGCAACGTGGGCGAAGGATTTGAGTTGTTGGACAGCCTGGGGATAAACAGGGAGGTGCAGCAACTCTTTTCGGAGGTGTTGCGTGAAGATGAAAGCGGCAGGTTGACGGCGGATTACCGGGATGAAAATGGAAGGACGGTGGATTCGGAAATCCTAACCGTATCCAATCATAAATTATCGTCCGGAGGAATCCTTTCTTTTTCACCCGCACCTCCCGAAAATGTACGCCTCCTGTTTATTGCCGACGCCGTCATGCATCTGATTTCAATGGTGCATTGTAAGCGGGGCCGCATGGATTTTGCCTATGCGGCCTTTATGGCTATCGGAGCTCGGATGGATAAAGAAATGGTTGTTTCCACACTGGCAAACTATTCAAAACGGATAAAAATCCATACCGTATTCGGCCATTCCCTTATCGGTAGGATCAGGGACTGCAAGGTGCAGTACTGGGTGAAAGAGCTTGATTGCAAGTTTGGTGTGAAAAATGGAATAGTGAAGGTTACATTTAAGGGCAGGGACTACATGATGGGTATTGCCAAATTCTCCCTCCGCAATCACCTGCGGCAGGTTGGGGTGAGGCAGACGGTAAGTACCTGTAAATCTTTCAATAAAAATATTGACAATTTTAATTTGTTTAATTATTTTTAAATCATGTTTCCAATTTTAAGGACAAAATAGCCTATCAATGGTTAAAGTCCATTGTTAACCAATTAATCCTATACTTATGAAAACGTTAAAACCCTTTTTTCTTTTTTTACTGTTGCTGTTGGCCATTTCCTGAAGTGAGAACGATGATGAACAGCCATTGGTGGAAAAATCCCTGCGGATCGAAGTGGACATGGAGGGAAGCGTGGATCAGTACCTGGTCCAGTTTGGAATTAATACCCTCTACAAAGGACAGAGCGGATTTGTGCGACCAATAATTGTCCAGCCTGGCGAACTGGAATGGACTCAGATTATCGAGCAGGCGAACACCTATAACGTTTCCACAACTGGTGCCCTTTCCCAACTTGTAGTGGAATCGGAAGAGCCCGTACACACATTTAACTTTGTCTTCAACGTCGTTCACGCAGGAGATATCCCGGACGAAAACTTTGAAGATTTAACCGCCACTATCACTGTCTATGGAAACAATGCTGAGGTTCATACTTACCAGTATGCGGCTAGACCTGTGGGGGAGGTTTCTATTCCCTTAAGTGAAACGATTAGATTTTAAATTAAATAATTGGGTAGAATGAAGTTGTATCACCTTTGTAGTTAGAAAAACAATTTATCACCGGTTAAACTCCCTTTGTTTATGACAGGGGAGTTTTTTTTGCCTTTTTTGAACCGCCATCCGGTAGCTTTTATCCCAAATCAAATTAGACCGATAGAAAAATTAAATCCATATTAATTGGCCAATCAATGAACACCAAATTTATGGGCTGTTTTTTCACATGCATCCGGGTTAATTGTCTGAAAAATTCCAAGGAACTACGGCATAATAAGACCTGATTGACTGAGATGCTTTATTCCGTTCCTCCTTGTGCTTAGTGAAAAACTCCCCATGAG
>JBBDSA010000063.1:0-4440 GCA_040905165.1 Cyclobacteriaceae bacterium
CAAAAACTTCGTGGCTTTTGTGGAATAGCACCTATTTTTGTGTCATCAAATATAATCAGGAAAACATCAATTTTTCAAAGAATAGGTCAGAATGAAATTCAATCTCTTACACAAAGACAAAAATTCAAAGGCCAGAATCGGATTGATCACAACGGATCACGGTGAAATCCCCACCCCTATTTTCATGCCTGTAGGGACCGCCGGATCAGTAAAAGCTGTCCACCAAAGAGAATTAATTGATGATGTAGGTGCAAGGATAATTCTGGGAAACACCTATCACCTTTACTTGAGACCTGGGCTGGAAATCCTTGAAAATGCCGGGGGCCTGCATAAATTTATGGGTTGGTCTGGTCCACTATTAACGGACAGCGGAGGTTATCAGGTTTTTTCCCTTTCCGATAACCGGAAAATTACGGAAGAAGGAGTGGTTTTCAAATCCCATATTGATGGATCCGAACACCAGTTTAGCCCTGAAAATGTAGTGGATATACAGCGGACGATCGGAGCGGATATTATCATGGCATTTGATGAGTGCACACCCTACCCCTGTGATTGGCAATATGCCAAAAATTCGATGGACCTCACGCATAGATGGCTTCAACGGTGTGTAGCCCGTTTTGATCAAACCCAGGGAAAATATGGATACCAGCAATCTTTTTTTCCTATCGTACAGGGATCCACATACAAAGACCTTAGAAAAGAATCTGCTACTTTTATTGCTGAACAGGACAAAGAGGGTAATGCCATCGGGGGATTATCCGTTGGAGAACCTGTGGAGATGTTGTATGAAATGACGGATTTGGTTACAGACATTTTACCTCAGGAAAAGCCAAGGTATTTAATGGGTGTGGGGACCCCGGCCAATATATTGGAAGGTATTGCTTTGGGTATAGATATGTTTGATTGTGTGATGCCTACCAGAAATGCCAGAAATGGCATGCTTTTTACTACCCAGGGTACCGTCAATATAAGAAATGAACGTTGGAAGAATGATTTTTCCCCCATTGATTCAGGGTTTAAAGGGCATGTCAGCAACTTTTATTCAAAAGCCTATTTGCGCCATTTGGTCACCAGCAAAGAAATGCTCGCAGCGCAAATCGCCAGTATCCACAACCTTTCATTTTACCTTTGGCTGGTGGAAGAGGCCCGGGAACACATCCGAAAAGGCACATTTACTGCGTGGAAAAATGAAACAGTGGAGAAAGTAAGCAGAAGATTATGATCAGTTGTTAAAACCATAAACCCAACCGATAGAATAGAACGTTAACTATAAATAGGAAAGTCAGGAACGAAATGAAATTATTGGACAAATTAATTATAAAAGATTTTCTTAAAACCTATTTATTTGTGGTCCTGATGCTCATTCTAATCGTATTGGTACTGGATTTCACAGAGAAAAATGATACCTATATCAGAAATGAGGTACCCACTTCGGAAGTACTTCAGTACATGCTCAATTATGGGCTGTATCTCAATAACCTGTTAACCCCTATCACTGTTTTTATTTCCGTTATTTTCATCACTTCAAAAATGGCGGGAAGAACAGAGATCATTGCTATTTTAAGCAGCGGGGTAAGTTTTGTAAGAATGCTGGTGCCATTTATTCTTTCAGCCCTCCTGATTGCACTGGTCAGTTTTTTTCTGAATGGGTGGGTGTTACCCGTAGCCACTGCCGGAGTTTCTGAATTTAAAGTGGAATACCTGGATAAACAACAAAACCTAAACCAACAAAATATTCATATCAAGGTGGCTCCGGATGTTTATGCCTACATGCAAAGATATTATACCTCTAACAATTCTGGTTACTATTTTACTTTGGAAAATATTGCCGATGGGCAGTTGCTTTCCAAATTCTCAGCTGACAGGATCATTTGGGACACTACCAATAATGTTTGGAGTGCAAAAAACTGGAAATTAAGGGAGTTGGAGGATATGCGGGAAAAATGGTCATCGGGTGAAACCATGGATACGGTACTGTCCATCACCCCGGCTGATTTTGACCTGCCGCTAAATCACCATGAAACCCTAACCCTTCCGAAACTAAGTGAACAAATCCTGATATTAGAGGAAAGGGGCGCAGACAATATCGCCTTTTATAAGATTGAAAAATACGTACGGTACATGTCCCCTTTTGCAGCTATTTTACTCACATTTATAGGCGTAATTGTATCTGCAAAAAAAACCAGGGGCGGATCCGGATTCAAAATTGCTTTGGGGTTTTTATTGGCATTTGTTTATATCATTCTTTTCTTGCTATCAAGGACCTTTGCAGAGGCAGGAACTCCCTACCCTATTTTATCCGTCTGGATTCCCAACATCGTTTTTGCCATCACCGGCATGATCTTGTACAAAACAGTTCCCAGATAAGATGGAAAACAACCAGGTGGTGAAAGATTATTTATGGTTGCATCTGATTGTGCTAATATGGGGATTTACAGCTATTCTTGGCGTACTCATTAGTTTACCCTCATTGGAAATAGTATTTTTCAGAACCCTGATGGCCAGTTTGGGACTATTAATTTTCCTATATGTAAGCAATGCCGCCGTAAAAATTAATTTCAGGGATTTGATGAAATTTTTGTTCACCGGAGGCCTTATCGCTGCCCATTGGGTTTTATTTTTTTTGGCTGCGCAGGTATCCACCGTTTCTGTTTGCCTGGCTGGTATGGCGACCTGTTCTCTATGGACCGCGATGGTAGAACCTGCTTTAAATGGGAGCAAGGTCATTTGGTATGAAATGCTATTGGGAATATTGGTGGTTTTAGGTTTGTACATCATCTTTAGATTTGAATCCAGTTATGTGTTGGGTTTGACCTTAGCCGTGGCATCTGCGGTATTCGGCGCTTTTTTCATGGTAATTAATGGGAGGCTGACCAAAAAACACAATCCCTATGTCATCACCTTCTACGAAATGGCAGGGGCCTGCATTTTATCCCTGCTTCTCATGCCCATTTATGCCAAATATTATCCGGGAGCAGAACTGAACCTCTCCCCAAGTCTATGGGATTGGTTTTGGCTGCTGGTATTGTCGCAGGTATGTACTGTTTTTGCATTTTCGATTTCCGTGAAACTGATGAAAAGGTTATCTGCCTTTTCCATTAACCTCACCACCAATATGGAACCTGTATATGGCATTCTGCTGGCGATTATAATTTTTGGAGAACAGGAAAAAATGACCGGGGCTTTTTACATTGGCACCGGTATCATCCTATTGTCCGTATGTTTTTATCCCATCATTCATTATATCCATAAAAAGAAAGTGACCAGACACCTAAGAAGATTGCAGTAAATTTTTCTTCAATCCAGCTGTTTGCAAAATTGGAAAAAACCGCTTTCAACAGGAATACCGGTGGGTTCCTCATCAAACAGACCATAAACTGCAGAGCCTGATCCGGACATCGCAGCATAAAAGGCACCCTGCTTATAAAACAGCCTTTTAATTTCTTCAATTTTGGGAATGATTTTGAAGACACTTTCTTCAAAATCATTGACCAATCGGTTTTTCCATAGTTCCTTTTCGGACAAAATCGTCCTTAACTCTTCAACGGGAATTTTTGGTTTTACACCTGCATAAGCTTCCTTAGTGCTGATGTGCTGGTTTGGATGAACCAAATAGAGCCATTTGCCCATCAAATCCACCTCACAGGAAGACAATTGTTCTCCCCTTCCACCTACAAGTTTAGGCTGATTTTGAATAAAAAACGGACAATCACTACCCACCTGTCCCGCATAAGATTCAAGTTCTTGATCATCCAGTTCAAGTTCAAAAAGTTGATTCATTAATTTTAAAGAAAAGGCTGCATCCGAAGATCCGCCGCCCAATCCGGCACCTATGGGGATTGCCTTATGCAGGTGAACAGCCACAGGAGGCAGATTCGGAAAATCCTTTTTGAGCAATTCATATGCTTGGAGGATAAGATTATCCGATTTTGAACCAGGAATATCGATTCCCGAATAATTGAAGGAAAAATGGTTAGAAGGAAGAATCTCTAGCGCATCCAAGACGGGAATAGGGTAAAGACAACTTTCAATTTCGTGGTAACCATCCTTCCTTTTGCTCAATACATGGAGCCCAAGGTTGATTTTGGCATTGGGAAATGTGATCATATAATTGTTTAATTGATCAAAAATAAAACAAACCGCTCAATTATTATTTTAGACTATTTTTTCAAAAATACAAGAAACGATGGATTCAGGGAGAATATTTTAAAATTTATATAAGAGAACGCTAAAATTTATATAAATACCTTAAATAAACTGGATCAAAATTTTATTTTGATTTTATTGACAAAAGTAAAATATTAAAAATTATATGCTTATAATAAAAAAATAATAAACTTAAATTGCTCTATTTCATCAAAACACGTAATATTCATTTTTTTTTCAAATTAAAAAAAGAAATAAAATATTGTAAGTATGGAATAAGGGTTTTAATATTGC
>JBBDSA010000064.1:0-25138 GCA_040905165.1 Cyclobacteriaceae bacterium
AAGTGGTCTTTAAATAAAGTGGGATAAGACTGGTCATCCAGTCATTACAATGAACGATATCCGGAGCCCAACCCAATTTCTTCACGGTTTCTATCACTCCTTTACAAAAGAAAATGGCTCTTTCGTCATTGTCTTCATAAAACTTGTTCTGCTTGTCGAAGAAAACGCTTTTTCTTTGAAAATAGTCTTCATTGTCAATAAAATATACCTGAAGTTTGGCATTGGGAATGGAGGCAACTTTAATTATCAGGGGCTTTTCCTCCTCACCGACAGAAATATTGATTCCAGAAAGCCTTACCACCTCATGCAACCTGTTTTTTCTTTCATTAATTAATCCAAATCTTGGGACAAGAATACGGATTTCCATTCCTTTTTCCTGCATAGCCTGGGGCAAGGCCCTAACAAAATTGGCTACCTCAGAAGTTTGTAAAAAAGGATTGATTTCGCTTGCAACGTAAAGGATACGAAGTTTAGACATATCTTGTTTGTTTTGTTTAGGGATATAACGGGACTACAAATTTACAAAAAAAATCAGGAAATCCCATTGTTTTTATCCAAAATAATATACTTTTGCACCTATTTTCCTAAATCACCCTGTTTTAGACTTTGAAAATCTTTCATAACATAGCGCCCATTCGTCAGGAAATCAAAAGGTTAAGATCAATTGGGAAGACCATTGGTTTGGTGCCTACGATGGGATCCCTTCACCAAGGGCACCTTCACCTTGTAGAATTGGCAACCAATACTTCTGATATCACGGTGGTTTCGATTTTCATCAATCCCATTCAGTTCAATAATTCCAAAGATTTGGAAAGCTATCCAAGGGATTTTAATAATGATCTTCAAATATTAAAAAGCAAAAAGGTGGATTTGGTTTTCGCTCCCAATGAAAAAGAGATTTACCCCAAGCCCGTGGATATCCATTTATGCTTTGGTCAGATGGACCAGATTTTGGAAGGAAAGTTCAGACCGGGACATTTTAACGGTGTGGCCATTGTGGTCTCCAAGTTTTTCCATATTATCCAACCTGATAGGGCTTATTTTGGCCAAAAGGACCTTCAGCAGGTCTCAATTATAAAAAAACTGACCCATGACCTTTCCTTTGATCTGGCCATAGAAGTCATGCCTACTGTAAGGCAAAGCAACGGATTGGCACTTTCCTCCCGCAATCAAAGGTTATCCCATTCAGGCAAAACCCAAGCAGCCATATTGTATAAAATTTTAATGGAAGCCAATTTGGAACTGATGGCAGGAAGTAAATGGTTAAAGACCCGGGAAGAACTAATTGCCCGGTATATTCAGTCTCCGCAGGTAACCCTTGAATATTTGGAACTGGTAAAAATTGATGATTTCAGCATTGAAGAAAATTATCTCGGGGAGGAAGCTTATGCACTCTGTATAGCGGCATACGTAGAAGAAGTAAGATTGATCGATAATATTTTGGTCGGTAAATGAAAAAATTATAACCATGCAAATCCAGCTATTAAAATCAAAAATCCACAGGGTAAAAATTACCCAGGCGGAACTCCATTATGTGGGGAGCATCACCATAGACCAGGAACTCATGGAAGCGGCCAACATCATAGAAAATGAGAAAGTCCAAATCGTCAACATTAACAATGGTGAAAGGTTGGAAACCTATGTGATCAAAGGCGAAAGGGGAAGCGGACAGGTTTGCCTGAACGGGCCTGCTGCCAGAAAAGCCCAGGTAGGAGATGTGGTGATTATCATTTCTTATGCTTCCATGGAATGGGAAGAGGCGAAAAAATACCAACCTGTAATCATATTTCCAGATGACCAAAACCGGTTGACTTGAAAAAAAGGACCAAACAGACCATCCAGGTCATGATCTCTTTTTTGGTTGCAGGGACCATTTTTTATTATTTGTACAAAGACATTGATCCCCTATCCATCCTAATCGCATTGGAAAAAACCAATTTGTTTTGGCTGGCTGCTTCCGTTTTTATTTCTATTGTTGGTTATATCCTAAGGGCATGGAGGTGGAAGCTTTTAATTGAAACAGGAGAAAAATTTCGGCTAAGCACTTTTAAGGTTTTTTGGTCACTGATGTTTGGATATTTGATCAACCTCGTCATCCCCCGGGCGGGAGAAGTAGCCCGTTGTGGGGCCGTTCAAAAATCCTATCAGGTGGAATGGGGAAAACTGTTTGGCACGGTGGTGTTGGAGAGAACCATCGATATGCTTTTTATGGTGCTGATGGTACTTTTGGCATTCCTTCTTCAGGGCAGGGTATTTGTTGAAATTTTTCATTTATTGATTTCACCGTCAAGCCTAGGGGCATTTGTTGAAAATTACTTCCCATTGGCTATGGCACTTATTGCAGGATTTCTGGTTTTTATATTTTTTCTGTACATCATTTTCAGAAATCATGACATCATCAGGAAAGTAAGGTGGTTTTTAAGACAATTTGTCAGTGGTCTGGAAACCGTTTTTAAGCTAAAAAATCAGTGGGGATTTTGGATCAGCTCGGTACTTATCTGGATAATTTATTTTTTCATGATGTTCTGGGTAGCCAAAGCCATGCCTGCTACTGCCTCATTAACAGGCTCTTCCGTTCTTATGGTAATGGTGATGGGCAGCATTGGTATGGTAGCTCCGGTGCAGGGAGGTATAGGGACCTTTCATGCGCTGGTCGCTTTCATTTTGCTATTTTTCGGAATTGACGAAGAGCAGGGCAAGATTTTTGCCATCGTCGTACACAGTTCTCAGATGTTTACTATCTTGGGATTTGGAATGATCAGCCTGATATTTCTTGTAAATAAACGGCCAAAGAAACCTTAATTTAACAAGTATCGTTTAGATAAAAAAAGCAATAATTAAAACATGGGATTAATATTAATAATAGTTGTATTTGCGATTTTAGGTTATGTTGTCAGCAGTAAACTTAAGAGGAAGTTCAAGGAATATTCTCAAACGGCGCTGAAGTCCAATCTTTCTGGAAAGGAGATTGCTGAACTGATGTTAGCAGATCATCAAATCCATAATGTCAGGGTAAACTGTGTAGAAGGTCAATTATCTGATCATTATAATCCAATGGATAGGTCGGTTAATTTAAGCCCGGACGTTTTCTACGGAAGAAATGCTGCCGCCACCGCCGTTGCAGCCCATGAATGCGGCCACGCTGTACAGCATGCATCGGCTTACGGATGGTTGAAATTGAGGTCTACTTTAGTACCGATTCAAAATGCCAGCGGAAAGATTTTAAATGTTGTATTGATTGCTTCCCTTTTTGGAGGTATGGCATTGTTTGGCTTACCCTATGAGGTGGTCGGAATCATTATCGTAGGGTCTTATTCCATTTTGACTTTGTTTACATTTGTGACTTTACCAGTAGAGTTTGATGCCAGTAACCGGGCCCTTGCCTGGGTAAAAGAAAGGAATATCGTAACACCTCAGGAATATGGGATGTCAAAAGATGCCTTAAAATGGGCAGCCATGACCTATGTGGTGGCGGCGCTGGCTTCACTGGCCACTTTGGCCTATTATTTCTTTATCTTCTTCGGAAGCAGAGAATAGAATTCAGTGATTCACAATTTTTAATAAAATAAAGGGCAATTGATGCCCTTTATTTTTTTTTGGCGTATATTGATTGGGAGCATTTTACAAGGAAATCATCATAAGCCATGAATTTTGAACTGACTGAAGAACAAATAGCTGTTAGGGATGCGGCCAGGGAATTTGCCTGGTATCATTTATTGCCGGGGGTCATTGACAGAGATACACAAGCTACATTTCCTAAAGAACAGGTAAAATTAATGGGAGAGTTGGGTTTTATGGGAATGATGGTCCATCCAGATTATGGAGGCGGAGGCATGGATACCCTTTCCTATGTTTTGGCCTTGGAAGAGATCGCCAAAATAGATGCCTCATCTGCCGTTATCATGTCGGTCAATAATTCTTTAGTCTGTTGGGGATTGGAAAAATATGGCAATGATGAACAAAAATCAAAATACCTGAAAGGTTTAACTATTGGGCAACTCCTCGGGGCGTTTTGTTTGTCTGAACCTGAAGCAGGCTCAGATGCCACCTCTCAAAAAACCACTGCGGAAGATAAGGGGGAATTTTATCTTTTAAATGGTACAAAAAACTGGATCACCAACGGCAACTCAGCTGACATTTACATCGTCATAGCCCAAACAGACCCAAAAAATGGACATAAAGGCATATCGGCATTCCTGGTGGAAAAGTCCTTTCCCGGATTGATGATAGGGAAAAAGGAAGATAAAATGGGCATCAGGGCATCTGATACCCATTCATTGATGTTTACGGATGTCAAGGTCCCCAAAGCCAACCGAATCGGGGAAGAAGGTTTTGGATTCCGTTTCGCCATGGAAACCTTAAACGGTGGAAGAATTGGGATAGCCGCACAGGCCCTTGGAATTGCCTCAGGTGCTTATGATCTGGCCCTGTCCTATTCCAAAGAAAGAAAAACATTTGGAAAACCCATATGTGAACATCAGGCCATTCAATTCAAATTAGCCGATATGGCTACGGAAATAGAGGCTGCACGCCTGCTTTCTTATCAGGCGGCCTTTTTGAAAGACAGGGGATTGGATTACACCAAGATGAGTGCCATGGCAAAATTATACAGCTCCAAAGTGGCCGTAAATACCGCCTTGGAAGCTATCCAGATCCATGGCGGTTATGGATATGTCAGAGAATATCATGTAGAACGGATGATGCGGGACGCAAAAATCACGCAGATATATGAAGGCACCTCTGAAATTCAAAAAATAGTTATATCCCGATCCCTTTTAAGATAATTGTACATGCATTGGATTATTAAAATTATATAGTAATTTTCGAATCGAAAATTTGTTTATTCTAATTTTTTATATATAATTGCTCTATTAAATCAGAAAAAAAATATACTTTTACAAAAATAAACCTAAAGGCAATTATCATGGAATATTACAATAAGGTAATAGAGTCGGTTGGAGTTAGGTATGTCAGGGGAAATAATTTTAAGGTTGAACGACCTGTTACCATCACTGATTATACTGATTCGGAAAATACGGCTATCCTATTACACCGCGGATCCCTGAATTTTGGCGAGGATCAGGAATCTGTAAATGAAGGGGAAATTCTTTTTATTCCTGCTGGTAGACCGGCGAAAATTTCCTTTGGAACCGTAACCAAAAGAAATGAAACCAACAATGAGTCTTTTTTGGAAAACAAAAAGAAATACCTTCAGACCATCAGTTTTAAAGATATCAAAAACCTAGAGGACGACTGCATCACTTCGGTCACCTTTGAGGCTAAGGTTTTTGATGTGGTGAATTTTTTCAATTCCCTGGGAATACCGCCTTTTGTCATTCGATTCAACGACCGTATTGCTTCCATCATTGAGGATTTGGTGAAAGAGTCGGAGCAAACCACCCCCGGAAAAGAAAGGGTCATCAAGATTTATACTGAATTGTTGGTTGTGGAATTGGTCCGTCATATTCTTAAAAACAGGTTATTTGTGGAAGAACTTTCCACTAACAGCACCTATTTTAAAGACCCAAGGCTCATCGACATGTTCAACTACATTAAGAAGAATATCGGAG
Organism: Cyclobacteriaceae bacterium; assembly: GCA_040905165.1. GTDB lineage: Bacteria > Bacteroidota > Bacteroidia > Cytophagales > Cyclobacteriaceae > Cyclobacterium. The sequence goes on from JBBDSA010000064.1 coordinate 5,571, forward strand.
GTGACCTTTCCAACAAAGTATTGGCTAAGGTGGCTAATGTTTCAGAAGATTATGTAGGGCAGTATTTTAAAATGCTGACAGGAATCAACCCACAGGATTACATTGAATACCAAAGAATGGAAGCAGCCGTAGAATTGCTGAGGACCACTAAAAAGAGTATCCGGGATATCGGCAAGGAAGTAGGTTATAAAGATACGGCCTATTTTTGCAGAAGATTTAAAATGATGTATGGGTTGCCTGCAGGCAAAATGAGGAGAAGAGAATCTTTAATTAACGTTTAGTGAGGCATTGAATATTTTGGCATAATGAAGGACCCCGGTGATAAGATCGGGGTTTTTTTCGGCCCCATTTCCTATGACCACCACATCCGCTCCGGCTTCCCAGGCATTCTTGGCCTTGGTAGCCGTATTGATTCCCCCACCCACGATCAAAGGCCCTTCTATGGCTTCATTGACAGCGGAAATCATTTCTGCAGGTACAGGATAATTGGCCCCACTTCCAGCATCCAGGTAAAAGAGGGACAGACCCAAAAACTTTCCCGCCAAGGCCGTTGCCACAGCCAATTCCGGTTTATTATGGGGAAGGGGTACGGTTTGACTAATGTATTGGACGCTGGTTATTCCACCCCCATCCACCAACATGTACCCTGTGGGCATTATTTCCAGATTGCTTTTCGACAAGGAAGGCGCGGCCAATACATGCTGCCCTATCAATAAGTCCGGATTTCTTCCGGAGATCAAAGATAGAAAAAGAAGACCATCCGCATTCTCCGAAACCTGCATCATGTTTCCCGGAAATAACACCAAGGGTATATCCCTAGATTCAAGTTTAATTAGCCGGATCGTTTCTTCAACCAAAAAAGCATCCCCTAAACTTCCCCCCACAAAGAAAAAATCAATCCCGTATTTTGACGCCGATTTTATCAGCTCCTGGGTACCGGAATGGGGATTTGTTTTTTCCGGATCAATTAACAAGGCTACTCCTTTTTTTCCTGACTTTTTCAAGGAAATAAATTGCTCCAGAATTTTACTGTTTTTTACCATTTTTTGCTCCGGTTTTTGCAATCAACATGTCCATCAGCCTTGCTTTTCCTAAATCCATGGCCAACCAGAATATCCTGTTTCTGATATTTCCGAAAAAGGAATACTTTTTTTTCCTTTTTTTCTTTTTTTCTTTTTTCTTGTCGGGGAGGGCTTTTTTGGGCTTTTTACTTTTTTTGGACCTGAACAATTTGATAAGCCCCACTGAAATCAATCCAGCCAATAAGGCAATGCCACCCACTTTTACAAACACCTGAGAATCTTCTTTTAACAATCCCAATTGTTTTTGTAAAGTTTGTTCTAGTTCTTCGTACTCTTTTTCCAGTGATTCATCCATAATCCTTATTTATTTTTGAATAAAAATACAAACTTAGAAAGGGTGTTTTGAAGTCCACGCTGCAGGGGAGGGGAGTTTCTTACAATAAATAACAATAAAAAAATTAAAAAATAAATCCCCGTTAAAAGGAAAAATCCAATGGAACTGCTCTCATAAATCTCACCGAAATAGAAAGCCAGTGCGATACTTCCGAACAACAAGACAAACATGGCAGCCAAAACCATTGAAACCAGCATGACTATCCTTGCAATGACCAGCCCCAATGCATCCACAATTTCCGATTTGATCATTTTCAGCCTCACCTCTATGAGCCTTTTGATGGTGGTAATAATTTCTGACATATTTAACATTGCAAAACTTTTAAGGATTTATTTTTTAAATAGATCAAGATAATACTTTTTACAGCAAAAACCTTGCGGAAAACAAATTTCACATGGAAGAGGAGTTCAATTTCCCGTTGGATGGATGCCGAATAAGGTGAAGTCATTTCCAAGGCGAATGGCATTGGGAAAATTCATGGTGCCTCCTCCATAATGTTTGGGATAGATCCGTTGTTAACTTATCTTCGTCTACTATGTTGTTTATCATATGAAGAAGAAAGCGATCATTATTGGTTCCGGCATTGCGGGATTAGCTGCAGCCATTCGTTTGAGAAGTAAAAATTATGAGGTCAGTGTTTTTGAAAGTAATTCCTATCCAGGTGGAAAACTATCGGAAATCAATTTAAATGGATTTCGGTTTGATGCCGGACCTTCCTTATTTACGATGCCGGAACTTGTAGATGAACTTTTTATCCTTTCGGGAAAGAACCCCAAAACCTATTTTGATTACCTACGCCTATCGGTAAACTGTCACTATTTTTGGGAGGATGGGGTAAAAATCCGCGCTTTTTCAGACACCACACTGTTTGCCCGGGAAATCAATAAAAAGTTGGGAGAACCCGTTACCCATGTAAATAGGGCATTGGAAAAATCAGCCTATCTTTACCATCACCTCTCTGCCCTTTTCATGCACCGATCCTTACATGATTGGCGTACCTGGACCAGTCGAAAGGCGCTGAATACCTATCTCAAAATGGGAAAATTGGGATTATTTGAAACCATGGCCCATGTCAATGAAAAACAATTCAAAAATAAAAAGTTGGTTCAACTCTTCAACCGTTATGCCACCTATAATGGATCCAATCCCTATCAGACACCAGCTACCCTGAATATCATTCCCCATTTGGAATTCAATATCGGGGCCTTCTTTCCCAAGAAAGGCATGCACGACATCACCATGATCCTATTTCATTTGGCCAAGGAGGTGGGAGTACGTTTCCATTTTGAGAAACGGGTGGATAAAATATTGGTTGAAAACAAGCAATCCAAAGGCATCAGAGCGAAAGGCAAAGACTATTTTTCTGATATTGTCGTCAACAACATGGATATGGTCAATGCCTATAAAAGCCTGTTAAAAGATCAAAAACAACCCAAAAATTTGCTGAAACAGCCAAAATCCAGTTCTGCTCTGATTTTTTATTGGGGAATAAATAAAGTTTTCCCGGAATTGGACCTTCATAACATCCTGTTCAGCAAGGATTATAAAGAGGAATTCAACCATATTTTTGAACGGGGGAGCATTTACCATGATCCTACGGTCTATATCAATATCACCTCAGTTTACAAAAAAGATGATGCCCCAGAGGGCTGTATGAACTGGTTCACCATGATCAATGTTCCCAATAACCAGGGGCAGAATTGGGCATTTTTTAAAAAACAGGCGAAGGCCAACATTATCCGCAAAATCAACAAAACCCTAAACACCGATATCGAACCCTTAATTTCCGTAGAAGAAATCCTGGATCCTGTCACCATTGAGTCAAAAACATCCTCAGCAAATGGTGCCTTGTACGGCAATAGCTCCAATAACCGGTATGCGGCTTTTTTACGCCATGCCAATTACTCTTCCTCAATTAAAAACCTATATTTTTGCGGTGGAAGTGTCCATCCTGGTGGTGGAATTCCATTGTGCCTGTTATCTGCCAAAATTATGTCCGATATGGTCCCTTAACTCAGGAATCCACAAGAACTTTGTAAGATTCATACAATCCATAAACTTCTCTTACGTACCTTACAGTTACATGTCCTTTGGCATACCCACTCTTCACCCAGGGGTCATTATATATCTCAGGCTGGGATTTTTTTTCTAAATAAAAGGCTACATTTTCCCATTGTCTGGTATCTTTTCCGAACTTATAAGCCAGCCTCCAAGCATCCTGAACATGCCCGTGCCCCACATTATAGGAGGCAAGAATAAATTTAATCCGCTGATTGTTGTCAGGAACACGCTCCATCCAGAATCCATCCAGGTATTTAAGGTAATTAACCCCTCCTCTCAAACTTTCATTCGGATTGTTGGGGTTGCTTACTCCAAATCTTTGCAGGGTAACGGGCATCAACTGAAGCAGCCCTACAGCCCCAGCGTAAGAGATGGCAGCATGATCAAACCTGCTTTCTTTGTATACCAATGCTGCCAATAACCGCCAATCCCAACCCAATTGATCAGCGCCGGATTTTATGATATCATCATAAACGGATATCCTCCCTCCGGAAACAGATGAAAAGGCTGAAGAAGTACGGAAATAACTGTTTTTTTTATTTAAAAAATATTTATCATACAAAATGGCTTTATAATCTGTTCTATGGATGCGGTCAATCCAGTTATTGATGTTTTCCAATAATATTGGGGCATTTTTTCTGACCGCCCATGCCACAGGATTGGGCGCGCTTACTTCTAAATCTACATCTAAATTGTCATAATAGGTAGCGTTGACCAAGGCAATATCATTGTCCACCACCGTATAATCGATTTCTTTGCTTACCACTTTATTGATCAGGTATTCCAGGCTCGTATTTTCCTCAATGAGGTCAAATTGTAATTGCAGGGAATCCTGTAGATTTAATAGCCGCTCTTTATAAACCGTACCCTTTTTGACATGCACTTTCTTTCCGTTTAATTTAGAAAGGCTGTCCACATTTGATTTCCCGGTCCTTTGTACCAATACTGTTTTCATCTGGTTGATTGGAGCGGTAAAGGCAGCGAATTTTTCACGTTCTTCATTTACCTCAAAATTAATGGCAATGATGTCTGCCTGACCCATATTGAGCAAGCGGAAGGCATCTTCCAACTCAGACCTCACAATCAACCTCAGCCCCACGTCTAGATGGTTCGCAAGATTTCGAAGTAGTTCAAACTCATAACCCATGGTTCTGCCCCTATAGATGTAATAGCTGGTGGAAGAATTGTCTACTACTGCCCTAATAAAACCCCTGCTTTTAATGTCTTCATAATCCAAAATAGCCGGTGTTTCCCAAAATTCCGGTTCTGGGACATTTTCCGGTTTTTCACAGGAAATACTCATCCAAATCAAAAAATAAAATAAAGTATTTGAAAGTAAATTTTTTTTCATGCATACAGTGCCTATATGGCGCATTGGTATACTCAATAATAGTTCTTTCTGCTTAATTTACCAAAAAAAAGGCCTGGCATATCCTACCAGAACCTTTATAATTCTAATATTTTTTAATGGTCAATCTTTGAAATAGATCATTCCTGAAAGCCGCATCAGCTCAATTTCATTTTCCTTAATATTATACAACGATTCGATCAACCGACTTTCTGCCTGCAACCTATTGACCTGGGCATCCCTGAATTCAAGGTAATTGGCAATTCCCAAACGAAATCTGTCCAAAGCAATTTCTGAATTTTCTACCGCCACCTCATAATTATTCTTATCAATTTCCAATAGCCTCTTACTGTTTTGATAGGTATTGAAAGTCCTTTGTAATCCTGATAGCAGCTGAATTTCGTATTGCTCCAACAGGAGCTTTTGGTTATTCATTTGAACTTTTGCCGTTTGGATTTGTCGGTTGAGGGAAAACCCGCTGAAGAGGTTTAAGCTGATGGTGGCTCCCAGGTTAATCCCCTGTTGTTGGTTGGTTAAAAGAAAGCCCGCATCCGATCTTAGATTATTGTCATTATAGGATCCGCTCAAGGTAATGGTTGGTAACCTTTGGGCCCTTAATTCCTTCATTTGAAGATAGGCCACATTTTCCAATTGTTGTGCAACCAAAAACTGTTTGTTATTGGCCAAAGCATTTTCTTTGAGGTCAACAAGGGAATGGTCTTCACGAATGGTAATGGTATCATTGACAGAAAATTCCACCGAGGGATCAACCGCCAATAGTTCGTTTAAATTTACCCTGGAATTTTGAATAACCTGCTCCTGGCTCACCAAGGCAGTGAGATCCGTATTATAATCCACCTGAGCTGCCAGAAAATCTCTTTTTGAAGCCCTCCCAAATTCATATTGCGCTTTGGCGATCTCCAGCCGCTGATTGGATAGTTCAAGGGTGGTATTTAAAACATTGTACCTTTGCTGTTCAAGGACCAGCCTATAATAAGAGGTAGCGATGGCTGCTACTGTATTTTCTATGACCACCTTTGCCTCCAATTCACTGACCTCTGCCAATTTTCCCAAGCGTTGTAAGGCCACTACGGCATCAGGTCTGAATCCATAAATCGCTACCAGGCTATAATTATTTGTCCTGGTTTGCGCCCCTGGAATGATTCTGGGGTTTTCGGGATCATTGACAAAAGCCTGTTCAGTATCTTCCCTTCTAAAAACACGGTTGTTGTTTACATCCAAAGTCGGCATCAGCACACTGCCTGCAATCTTTTGGTCATTTTCAGCCAAAATTACCTCATTTGTGGCAATTTTTACATCAAAATTCTTTTCCAAGCCCATCTCAACGGCTTTTTCAAAGGTGAGGCTTTCTTCCTCTTGGGCATTGACGTTTAAACAAACACTGAATATCCATCCAAACAATAAAAATTTCTTCATATTAAACTCTTGCTAACCTTCCTTTTTTTGATGTCAAATAGGTATAAATTGCCGGAATAATAAATAGGGTCAAAATGGTGGCAAACAAAAGGCCGCCGATTACTACCACGCCCATGGGTACCCGGCCCTCAGACCCAGCCCCCAAGGCCAGGGCAATGGGCAAAATCCCTAAAATAGTGGACAAGCTGGTCATCAATATAGGTCTGAACCTTGCTGCAGCAGCACCTTCAATAGCCTCTCGTATGTCCATTCCCTGGGCCTTTCTCTGGTTGGCAAATTCAACAATCAAAATCCCGTTTTTTGTCACCAAACCAATTAGCATGATGATCCCGATTTGACTGAAAACATTGAGGGTAAAATCAAACAACCAAAGGGACATCAAGGCACCGAAAATAGCCAAGGGAACAGTGAACATGATGGTTAAAGGATCCAGGAAACTTTCAAATTGCGCCGATAAAACCAGGTAAATTAAAATCAGGGCGAAAACAAAAGCAAATACCAGGCTGCTGGAACTGTCCCGGTATTCCTTTGAAAGTCCGGCCACATCAGTGGTATATGTTTCATCCAGGATCTCAGCAGCAATTTTGTCCATTTCTTCCAAACCTATACCCACGGTCTGGCCTGGAGCCAAACCTGCCTGAACCGTTGCACTGACAAATCGGTTGTACCGGTACAACTGAGGAGGAGTACTTCTTTCGGATATCGATACCAGGTTATCCATCTGCACCAACTGGCCATCTTCTCCCCTGACATATAGCATGCGGAGGTTGATGGGTTCGTTTCTGTCTTCCAGTCTCATTTCGCCGACCACCTGGTATTGCTTGCCATTCATAATAAAATAATCAAATCGTTGGCCTGAGTAACTTAACTGTAGGGTTCTGGCGATTTCCTGTACCGATACGCCAATATTCCTTGCTTTCTCCCTATCGATTTCCACCTCAATTTCAGGCTTTGTAAATTTAAGGTTGACATCAGAGAAATTAAATATAGGGCTCTGCCCTACCCTTTCCATAAATACCGGAATGACTTCCTTCAATTTATCCAGGGTCTGGGCCTGTATCACATACTGTATGGGCAGACCTGCTCTCCGATCTCCAATGGAAGGCTCTTGGGCTGCAAAAGCCCTGACTGCTGTTTTTGTTTTTAAATATTCTGAAATATCATCGAAAATCATTTGTTGGGAACGATCCCTTTCTGAAGCATCAGTAAGGATGACCCGCAAAAACCCGGAATTGGTACTTGATGTTCCAAATGCGGGAGAGGTGACGGAAATCAAACCGACCCTTTCTTCTTCCGGAACCAGGGTTTTTATTTCTTCTGTCATTTCATCAATTACCCTGTCCATGTAACCGAATGTAGCGCCTTCCGGGCCTGCCATATTGATCCTGACCTGTCCCCTATCCTCGATGGGTGCTAGCTCGGACGGAATATTGTTAAATAAAAAGTAAGTACCGATGCCCATGAACGCAATCAGGATGAAAGATATCCATTTTACATTCATAAACCGGGAGAGGGCTTGCGCATATAAATCATTGAGCCATAAAAAAAAGGGTTCTGTTTTCGCATACAACCAATTTTGTTTTTCCCGTTTCTTCAGTAATTTGGAACTGAGCATAGGGGTCATGGTCAGGGCAACAAATGATGAAATGATCACAGCACCAGCCACTACCACCCCAAATTCCCTAAAAAGCCTACCGGTGGTTCCGGTAAGAAAGATAACGGGTAAAAATACCGCTGCCAAGGCTACTGTAGTGGCAATTACCGCAAAGAATATTTCTTCAGCACCCTTTTCTGCAGCTTTATCAGGACTTTCTCCCCCCTCAATTTTGGTATATATATTTTCCAATACCACAATGGCATCGTCAACCACCAATCCTATTGACAACACTATTCCCAACAAGGTCAGAACATTGATGGAAAATCCTGCAAAATACATGATAAAAAAGACCCCGATAAGGCTGATAGGAATGGTAAGCACCGGAATAAAAGTGGTCCTCCAGTCTCTTAGGAACAAGAAAATGATCAATACCACCAATACGAAGGCAAGAATGATGGTCTCCTGTACTTCACTAATGGAACTACGGATGTACTGGGTAGTATCAAACCCAATACCTAATTCAATATCAGGTGGTAAATCCTTTTCGATAAAATCCAACCTCCTGTAAAATTCATCCATGATTTCAATGCTGTTGGAACCAGGAAGAGGAACCAATGCCACTCCAACCATGGGTACACCGTCCCTTTTTAGAACTGTCCTTTCATTGAGTGGTGCCAGTTCAGCATTGCCAATGTCCTGAAACCTGACTACATTGTTAAATTCCTCTTTGATAATCAGGCGATTAAACTCTTCGGGTGTGCTCATCCGGCTTCTGGTCCTTACGGATAGTTCAATGGATTGTCCTTCGATACTTCCTGTTGGGAGCTCCACATTTTCACTCTGCACCTTTGATAACACATCCAGAGGGGTGATGCCATAAGAGGCCATCCTGAGTGGATCCATTCTCAGGCGGATGGCATATTCTTTTTCTCCCCATATCCGGATCTCACTTACCCCATCTATGGTTTGTAACCTTTCTTTGAAAATATTGGTGGCAATATCCGATAATTCAAGTAAACTGCGCTGTTCGCTTTGTACATTGAGAAAAACAATGGGCTGGGTATCGGCATCTTGTTTGGTTACAATGGGTGGTTCAGCATCTGGAGGAAGGTTTCTTCGGGCCCGGGAAACCCGATCTCTTACATCATTCGCTGCAGCTTCCATATCGGCGCCAACCTCAAATTCTACGGTAATACTGCTCCCCCCGTCATTACTGATGGATGTAAGGGATTTGATCCCTGAAATACCGTTGATACCTTCCTCAAGGGGTTCGGTAATCTGGGCCTCAATTACATCCGCATTGGCCCCCACGTAAGTAGTCCTTACATTGACTACAGGCGGATCCACACTTGGAAATTCCCGGATTCCTAAAAATGATATCCCAATTACCCCAAAAATTATAATGGTAAGGGACATTACTATAGACAGCACAGGCCGTCGGATACTAATGGTAGATAAACTGGACATAAGGGATCAATTAGTTTGAGTGATATTTACGGAAATCCCATCCCGCGCCTGTAATACACCGGTTGTTAAAACTAGCTCTCCCGGAGCTAAACCGTCCAATATTTGCACCCTGGTATCAGTCCGCTGACCAATAGTTACCTTTCTGGAGGAAACCACACCATCCTCAGAAACAAATACCTTATATCCCTCCAATTCAGGCACCACCGACTCAGAGGGAACCAATAGGGCATCATTAATTTCATTTAGGACCAACCTTATCCTCACAAACATTCCCGGAAGAAATTTTTTATCTTTATTAGGACTTCTTGCCCGGATCTTCAAAGTCCGGGTGGCCGGATCAATATTTGGCTCCACAGCATATACCGTACCGATGGCTTCTTCCGTAATATTATTGGATCTGAAATAAACCTTAGAACCTACGGTGATTTCATCAGAATACCTTTCGGGTATGGAAAATTCAATTTTTATGGGGTCAACATTGACGATGCTGGCAATGATATCACCCGTACCGATAACGCTGCCCTCGGAAACCTGACGAAATCCCAATTCACCGTCAAAAGGTGCCCTGATCACCATTTTACTTAATTGCGCCTCTATGAGCCTTAAGTCTGCTAAATTGGTGTTGTACTGATTTAATACAATATCATACTCTTCCTGGCTGATGGCTTCCCTTGATAGCAATTGCTTTTGTCTGTTTTCCTGGCTTTCATATAATTTTTTGGTATAACTAAGCCGATCAAATTGTGCCCTAAGCTCATCATCATTCAAGTAAATAAGAGGCGTTCCCTTACGTACAAATTCTCCTTCATTAAAGGATACTTTTTCCACCAGACCTGCCACCTCGGGCTGCAGGGTAACCATTTCATTGGGAATCAAAGAGCCCGTTATGTTCAGGTTGTTTTCCAATTTCTCCTCCTTTAGTTCTACCACCTTCACAGGAAGGTCTGCCTGGGGGTTTCCATTGCTTGCAGGAGAAGAAGAGGAGCCCGAATCACTTCCGGAATTCATTTCCAATTTCGGATAAAAAAATAAAACACCGATCACCACAATGATGAGGAGGATTAAAATAATTTTAGTTTGGCTTTTCATTGCAGAAGTAGTGGAATAAATTTCTTAAGGAAGCGGATCTGATTTTATTCAAATTTCAAACTTCTTTTATGTCTATTAAGTTCAGGAAATCGGGAACTATCTTGGTATTTTAAACTATTTAAGCCAAAAGTATCCTAATGAACAATGAATCTAATAAAAAGCAAAATAATTCCTATTTAAAATATTTGAAAGCAATTCAACACAAGAGGTAATTTGATGCTATTAATGGGAAAAAAATAAGATCCTGAAAGAAAATGGTTAAAAAAAATCTGGATTTTTCATAAATTATGAAATGCTACCCTTTATCCAGGGTAAAAACAATCAACCCTGCCTTTATAAGGACAAGGTTGATTTCTGAAATTCAATAACTGCCAATTTAATTCACTCCGTTTCAAAAACAGGCATCATTACCTTATCGATAACATGAACAAAACCAGTTTGGAAAATATCATCATTTACACTTACCAGGGTGGATGTTGCGTTATCCTCACCATAGGTTAGGCTTACGGTTCCTCCACTAATGGAAATCCTCGGACTTACCTCACCAACAAATTGGGTAGGTAAAGCTTCATCATTGGATACATTGGCGGAATAGACCACATCATTGACGATGTGGTACATGACAATCTCCTCTAAAGTTTCTTCCCCCACCGTCTCAATCAATTCCTCCAAAGAGGCCACTTCAAGTGCTGCCAATAAATCCAAAAATGCCTGATTATTGGGAATAAAGAATGTCCTGAATTCTTCAGAAAATTGTGATTCCATGCCTAAAACCTCTATTACTTCCTTGAAAATACTCAATTCAGGATTATCCTCAATATAAGCAGCCATAGAATTTGCCCTTGGCAGTAAAACCTGATCAATCAGATGGACTGTTCCGTTTCCGAATTCAGAACGAAGGATATTAACCTCTTGGTTATTGAACCTCACTTGCCCTCCGGACCGATTGATAAAAATATTCTGGTCTCCTTCTGTCTGGATAAAGTTGAAATTAGTTTGGCTTAGGGTTGATAAGGTGATGTTGGGTTGTGCAAGATGATAAGCCAAAACCCTCTCCAATCCCTCAATATCACTAGCCGATCCGTACCCATTTTCGGACATAAATACTTCTATAGCCGAATTCGTAGGGGCAAATACCGCCCGTTGGTCTTGTGTCTGTCGACTCACCAGTAAGGGCAGCAGTCCTTCCATTTCAATAAGGTCAGAAAAAACAGTCAACTCTGATTGGTGTTCGATCACATTGCTGAGGATAGCACTTCCTTGTCCTACTATGGGTTCCTCATAATTCTCATCGATGCACCCTACCAATAATAGGGAGGCTGCAAGAAGAAATATAAAATTTTTATTGATTTGATTCATGACATTCATGTTTTCTTAAAACAAAAATTATTTAAAAATGTACCTTAAACCTACTTGTGCATTCCAAGTCTGGTTGAGATTAAACAGGGACTGAGAAATTTGGGTAGGATACACTCCCGCCTGGCCTTGTATACTGTTTATCGTAAACTGCGCATTGCCATTCCCATCTACCCCATTAAAGTTCAACAGGTTATTTTGAATAACTTCTCTGCCTACTCCCCAAGAATCTTTCAATAAATTACCCACATTAAGGATATCCAGTGAAATTTGGAGTTTATGTTGATTGGTATCCTTGGTCAGGTGAAGGTCCTGGATCAACCTGAAATCAAATCGGTGCAACCAAGGCAAAATGGCACCATTTCTCTCCGTTACCTGGCCCCTGTTGGCACTTAGATAGGTGTCATTTTCTATGTATTGGTTTAATATATCCCATTGTTCTTCAGCTGTTTGGATAATCACCCCTCCCACTACCCTATCGGTCAACTGAGCATCTACAAAGGATTCAGGGACGTACATCAATCGTATACCGCTTCCATCACCGAAGTTTCCTGAATAAGTATAACTGTATCTTCCCTGCTCTCCACCTTCATAAAAAATTGAGATTTGGGTATTGTTGTACTCATTTAGGCCTTTGGTATTAAAAGATATTAAACCAACGACCCTGTTGGGTTGGTCGAAACGGTTGAAACCTTCTTCAGGGTTGTTTCTGTCCCTTTGCACCTCGGTTGGCCAAAGTGAGGCTGCCTGTGATCCTCCGATCAGACCAAAATCCCTTTTTTGGCTTCTGGTGTAGGCCAAGCTGGTGAAAATTCCTGATCCCCAGTCCTTTTGCAGGGAAACGGTCAATGCACTATAGGTGCCCACGTCAATGTTGGTAAGCAGAAATAGTTCGTTGATACCGGTTTCCTGAATTCCCTGGCTATACCTTGGATAGGGATTCCCGCCTATATTGACGGTTTCGCCAGTTGGCGTGCTGGCCAAATTGGCAGAGAATGGCATATTGTAATCCTTGGAATGCATGCCTTCCACGGTCAATATAAACCCATTTCCGAATTGATAATCAGCAGCTAAATTTGACCTCCAGGTTTGTGGCAGTTTAAAATTTTCATCAGTCACATTTACAGAACTGGAAATTTCCGGCTCCTGCTCTGCCGGATTTGGCCTGTAATAATTGATATCCGATTGGAATCCTTGCCATTCACCCTCAGCCCATTGGTTGGGCGTTTTACCAACAAATCCCCTGGTGACTCCATTGGCGTTGATCTGATTGGAAAGGTGAACGAATATTGGTCTGGCCGTAAACATTCCCGTACCGCCCCTTACCTGGAGTGACCCATCACTCAAAGCATCCCAATTGAATCCGAATCTGGGAGAGAAAACGGGGTTTACGGGAGGAAACTGGCTTACATCAGGGCTGATCATCTGGCCAGGATTTCTTGGATTTTCTACTGAAATATCCAAAGCCTCCAATCTTGGATTTCTAGGGGCTTCAATAGGGTAGAAAGGCATATCCACCCTCAAGCCTCCGGTAAGTTTCAAATCTCTGGTTACCTGATATTCGTCTTGGATATACAAACCTACTTGTCCAAAGCTTACCTGGTCTGTAGGCAAAGTGAATGGATTGTCCTCATCATAAGTGAATCCAATGGCAAATCCATCGGGGACAACATTTGGATTTTGGTTGATTACTCCTTCTACAAAGCTGTCATAGGAATTGTACCGGTACCAGGAATCCCATGTAGGGTTAAAGGCATTGTCAAAGGTCATGTATTCAAAATTGATACCTGCCGTAAAAGTATGGTTACCCATAAAATAGTTGAAATTATTGGTCAGGTTAAAAGTCTTGTTGTCCAACAGATTTCCTCTGGTAAACAATTCAGTACCCATAGAAAGATAATAAAGCGGGGTATTGCCATCAAATTCCAACACCTCAATCATAGGAAACTCCTGACCCCCCGGGACGCCTCTTTGGGTCACTGAACTGGTATAGCCAACATTTAAGGAATTGGCCATATTGTCCCCCAGGGTCGAATTTAATTCAGCCACAATGGAAGAAACATTGTCTTCAGATGTGTAGTGCGAATTTCTAAAAGTTAAAGCCTCAATTCCACCCCTATTGGTGTTGCGATATCGCAAACTCCCGGGAAGACCCCTAATACTATTCCCGTTAATGGTCACATCCCTTAATTGTTGAAAACGGTTATACCTTACAGTCAATTTATTTCGAACATCAATATTGTAATCCAAACGAAAATTTAATCTGGTCGCATCATCGGCAAAAGGGATGTTTTCGTAGGCACCTGTTTGATAGCCATAAAGGTCATTTAATTGTTGGCTCACAAATTCAGCTCTCTCTGCAGGTACCCTGGAAACCACCTGATTATCCGGAAGCAATCCCTGTTCGGGTCTAGCAGCCAACCTGTTGTCACCGGGAAGGTCATTCACTTCCATTTCAGCACTAACAAAGAAAAACAATTTGTTTTTAATGATGGGACCTCCAAAAGCAATCCCGTGAATATTGGTCTTTGATTCCGAAAAAGGGACCTCTTGGCCGCCATTTACTGTAACGCCCTGTAGTCGGTCGTTTCTAAAAAGTGTATAGGCAGTTCCTCTCCAATCATTGGAGCCCGCTTTGGTGATCGCATTCACGTTGGCTCCTGTAAAACCACTTTGCGTAACATCATATGGTGCAATATTAACCTGCACCTCTTCGATCGCATCCAGGGAAATGGGATTCCCCCCGGCAAACTGGCTGGAACCCAGCCCGAAGTTGTTGTTATATAAATTTCCGTCAATGGTGTAGTTATTATACCTCTGATCTGCTCCTCCAAAACTTGTCCCATTGCTTTGAGGGGTCAATCTGGTAAAATCATTGATGCCCCTGCTAATAGTCGGCATGGAATTGATCCGCTCATTGTTCAGGGAGGTAGAGGCACCCGTTCTGTCGGAGTTCATGATCCCGTCTCTCCTTCCACTTATTTCTATCGTTTCCAGTTCCACACCGTCGATAAATGCGGCATTCAGGGTATATTTCTGTCCCAAAGACAGTATGATGCCATCAAAAACCATTTCGTCAAATCCTACAAAAGAGATGGTAACCGTGTAAGGTCCCCCTACTCTCATATTTGGAAGATTAAATCTGCCATCTATATTCGTGACAGCACCATATCGCGTACCCGAAGGTTCATGAACAGCCACCACATTGGCCCCGGGCATTGTTTCTTCGGTGTCATCAGATACAGTTCCCTGCATGCTGGCAGTGGTGACTCCCTGCGAATATGCCCAACCCGTGGTCAAAACCATGGCCAGCAACGCAAAAAGATTTTTTAGTAATAGTCGCCTCATTTTTTGAATATTAATTGGTAAAATAGTAAACTCTTTTTTCGCAATTAGGTTATTTGGGCACTACAAAGGTAAGTTTATTAATCAGCAATTAATTATTGGAATTGTTAAGTTTTAAATTGCCAGTGCAAAAATAATTAACAATATTTTAATATGAGAATTTGAATTATAATTTTTACTTTTTCGAAAAAACCAATTATTTTGATATTAATCAAAATAATTTTATTCATTTATGAAATATAATACTGTAATTTAATAAGTGAGTGCCTATAAATCATGCTGATTTATAAAATCAATTCAGGTAAAATTATTACAATTCATTTTGAATATAAGCCTTATTGCTCTCAGGCTTTACCAAAATACCGGTATTGCTTCCACGGGTTCTGCTTCCAATAAAATGGTTTCAAGGACAAAATGAAATAATTTATTGGTAATTTTTTAAATTGAAAAGGCAAATGCATTGAAAAGAAGAAAACCACCAAAATGAGCAAAAAAAATATCATCTGGTTATACCTGTTTTTAATCGCAGGCTTGGCAGATTTGGCCTTTATCATCCACCAGGAATCCACTTTAAGGTACTTTTCCAAACCGCTGATCATTATCGGCTTGCTGGTATATTTCCTTCAGACCACGGTTCTTATAAAAGGTAGCCTCTTACGAAAAAGCATTACCGCAGCCTTGATTTTCTCCTTGATAGGTGATGTGCTACTATTATTTCCAAAGCTTTTTCTATTTGGATTAGGGGCATTTTTTATGACCCATATCTGTTATATCATTGCCTTCAAACTTACCCAACACCACACTTTTAATCCCTTAAAGGTGAATTTTATTAAAATGTTTATCTATAATCTCCCCATTTATATTGGCGCCGCAATGGTCTATTTTCTGGTTCATCGGCAGTTGCTTGATTTCAAAATACCCATTGTAATTTATATTTTTGCCATCGTGATGATGGTTACTATAGCCAGGGAAAGATATGGAAGAACCAATTCAGAAAGTTTTTGGCAGCTTTTTATCGGGGCTTTACTGTTTTTTATTTCTGACGGGATTTTGGCATTGAACCGATTTTTCCAACCCGTTCCGGATGCAGACATTCTAATTATGGGAACATACATGCTTGCCCAATTGCTTATTGTGATGGGAATAAGGAGCCATCTTATAGGGTCCAAAAAATAAGGTGTGAAAAAACCGGGCTTTGGTTTGAGATCTGCCCGATTTTTGGTTGAGGGTCATCTGATTCAATTATTATTGCTGATAAGGCCAATGGATAATTCTTTCAATTGTTCCTCGGAGATAGCACTGGGAGAATCAATCATCACGTCCTTGCCGGCATTATTTTTCGGAAAAGCAATATAATCCCTAATCGAATCACTACCTCCGAAAATGGCACATAGGCGGTCAAACCCAAAAGCTATTCCACCATGGGGGGGAGCTCCATATTCAAATGCCTCCATCAGAAAACCGAACTGGGACTGGGCATCTTTTTCCGAGAAGCCCAAGTGTTTAAACATGAGTTTTTGGTTGGTTTTATCATGGATCCGGATGGATCCCCCGCCGATTTCTACGCCATTGATGACCAAATCGTAGGCATTGGCCCGAACTTTACCCGGATCTGTTTCCAATAATGGAACATCTTCACTTTTGGGAGAGGTGAAGGGATGATGCATGGCGTGAAACCTATTGGTTTCTTCATCCCATTCCAATAAGGGAAAATCTAAAACCCAAAGTGGTTTGTAGACAGTTTTGTCTCTTAAACCCAAATCCTCCCCTAATTTTAAGCGCAGTTCAGAAAGTTGTTTTCTGGCGGTTTTTATTGCTCCGGAAAGCACCAGTAACAAATCCCCTGGCGCTGCACCGGCCTTTTCAGCCCAACTTTTTAGGTCATCCTGGGAATAAAATTTATCCACGGAAGATTTAAAGCTACCGTCTGCGTTACATTTCACATACACCAAACCTTTGGCACCAATTTGTGGTCGTTTGACCCAATCGGTCAATTCGTCCAATTGTTTTCTGGTGTAAGAAGCGGCTCCTTTGGCACAAATACCTACCACCTGTTCGGCTGCATCAAAAACATTGAAACCTTTGTTTTGAGCCACTTCATTAAGTTCAACAAACTGCATCCCGAAACGGATATCGGGTTTATCATTGCCATACAGCCTCATGGCTTCATCATAATTCATCCGCTCAATTTTGCCTAAATCCAGTCCTTTGACAGCGGTGAAGAGATGCCGGATCAATCCCCCAAAGACCTGAAGGATATCCTCTTGTTCAACGAAAGACATTTCGCAATCTATCTGGGTAAATTCAGGCTGGCGGTCCGCCCGAAGGTCTTCATCCCTGAAACACTTCACTATCTGGAAATAACGGTCAAACCCACTTACCATGAGCAACTGTTTGAATGTTTGAGGGGATTGTGGAAGGGCATAAAATTCACCGGGATGGATCCTGCTTGGTACCACAAAGTCCCGGGCCCCTTCAGGGGTGGACTTTATCAGGACGGGGGTTTCTACCTCCATAAAATTTTCCGTATCCATAAACCTTCGGGTTTCCTGCATCATTCGGTGCCTTAGGTGTAGCTTTTCCCTGATGATATTCCTTCTTAAATCCAGGTACCTGTATTTCATTCTGAGATCCTCCCCCCCATCGGTATCATCCTCTATAATAAAGGGAGGTACTTTAGAAGCATTAAGGACGTTCAATTCCTTTGTTTTAATTTCAATGGCTCCCGTAGGGATTTTATCATTTTTGGAAGTTCTTTCTATCACTATCCCTTTAGCCTGAATCACAAACTCTCTTCCCAGGGCCCCTGCTTTTTTCAGTAATGATTCATCAGAGCTGCCCTCTTCAAATATCAACTGGGTCAGCCCATAACGGTCCCTCAAATCAACCCATATCAAGCCGCCCTTGTTTCTGACCCTTTGGACCCACCCGGCAAGTATAACCTCTTGATTGATATCATCCAGACGCAACTCCCCACAAGTATGTGTTCTAAGCATAAATTTTGTTTTAATTTGGAATTAGATCGCCAAAGATAATAATTCGAAATAGAGATTGCTATTTTAGACCCAAGATTAAACAATAGGGAAGTGAAACCCACGTTTGAATCAATATTCTGATCCATTTAAAAGAAATAATTACCTCAATAAAAATTAAGCACATATTATCATGAAAAAAATTGTAATTTAGAGGGAAAATAGACTTATTTTGTACCATATTTATTATTTAACCTAGAGTTCATGAAAAAAATTTGGATTTTCGGCGGTGCCGTCTTGTTTACCGCCATGGCTGTTTGGGTATACAGACTTGAAAGCCACATAGAGAGAGAAGTAGAAAAAGTTGCCATCACCAATTTGAAGGAAGAACCTGAACCGGTGGAGGCCACCCTCCTTTACGGCATCAATGTGGACGATCAAAACATCATAGAAGGTATAGTGAAAAGAAACCAAACCCTTTCCACCATACTTTCTCCCTTTAATGTGCCCTATCAGATCATTGACGAAATTGCAAAAAAATCCAAAGAGATTTTTGATGTAAGGAAAATTGCCTTCAACAGGAAGTATACGGTCCTGACTCCTAAGGATTCCACGAAGGCCCAATTTTTTATTTATGAACCTAATCCCACCGAATTTGTCGTTTTCAAATTAGACGAACCGGAAATTTACGTGGAGAGCAAGCCCATGGAAATCAAAAAACGGGAAATAGGTGGTACCATTACCAAATCACTATATGTGAACATGACTTCTTTGGGATTGACTCCCGATCTGATCGATCAATTTGCTGACCTGTATGGTTGGGTGGTTGATTTTCAGAGATTACAAAAAGGAGATAAATTCAAAGTGGTTTTCAAAGAACAGGTGGTTGAAAATCAAATCGTAGGAATTGAGGATATCGAGGCAGCCTATTTTGAACATTTGGGCCAGATCTACCATGCCATTCCTTTTGAGCAGAATGGCATTGTTTCCTATTTTGACCAGGAAGGAAACAGCCTAAAGAAAGCATTTTTGAGAGATCCCCTGAGGTTTACCAGAATCAGCTCCAGGTACAGCCTCAGCAGGTTTCACCCGGTGCAGAAAAGATACAAAGCCCACTTGGGAACAGACTATGCGGCACCGAGGGGTACAGAAATAAGATCGGTAGGAGATGGCACGGTCATAGAAGCCGGGTACAGTGGTGGAAATGGCAATTATGTTAAAATCAAACATAACGGAACCTATACTACCCAATATCTTCACATGTCCAAAATTGGAAAGGGCATCAGAAGAGGCACCAGGGTAAAACAGGGCCAGGTAATCGGCTATGTCGGAAGTACAGGGTTGGCAACAGGTCCGCATCTCTGTTTTAGATTTTGGAAACATGGAAAGCAAGTTGATTGGCTTAGGGAAGACATCCCCCCTGCAGAGCCCATTGCAGAAGAAAACAAATTGGCTTTCGAAAACGTGAAAATGGATAAAA
>JBBDSA010000065.1:0-101072 GCA_040905165.1 Cyclobacteriaceae bacterium
GTGCTTTTCTTTCCTCTTTTAGTTCTTTGGTGATTTTTTCATATTCGGCCTTCACCTCTTTTTGCTGTTCTTTCATAAACTCATATTGCTGCCTGATATAGGCATTTTCGGCACTGTCCTGTGCCTTGGCATGGGTGATCACACAGCATACTGACAATAAACAGATTGATAATAGCAAAATAGCAGGTTTCATGTTTTTGGGTTGTGGGCATTGAACATTTCTACATAGGCTTGGTGGGGGAAAAGCATGGGGTTGTTGATGAGCATCAGGAGTTGGTTGAGTTGGAAGATGAGGGAGAGGATGGAGTTGTTTGGAACCTCATAATCCTTTAAACTTGTTGGGTTTTGATAATCCTTGACATATTCTTCAAATTGATCATTATGATGGTTTAAACTCTTATACCACTCTCCTAAATTTTTATTCTGATCAGGAAATATATTTAATTGACTACCAGCTTCATCTGCACAAATGATAAAATCAAACAACTCAGATTTTGGTTTTGTAGAGGTTCCATCTTGCTTTTTCAAATGACAGAGAATGCTAATAGGACGTGTTGCTGTTTGTGTTTTCTTATTTTTTTCACAAATTGCTTCTTCAGCTTTATTTAGTTCGCCATTGACTACACTTTGATAAATCCTTGTAATTGATCTTGTATCTGTCTTAAGTAAACTGATTGACATTTTCCATACTTGCAAATTGGAATTGTTGATTGCATTGCTTTTACATTGAATGACTACAGCCACAGCTTCTATAGGTATAAAGCGAATATTACCATAATTGAAAATATAAGGCGTGTACTGTTCATCAAATATAACTAGATCAATCTCTTTGGATGTAAGTCCTTTTGAATCAATGATGAAAGCCCCTTTTTCAATAGAGAATTTATATGGGATAATTTGGCGGAACAAAGATCTCCATACATCTTCTCGATAACTTCCGCTTGTAGGGCTGTGGTCGGTATATTCAATAAACAATTGCTTGACAATTGACTCTTCGAGCTGCTTATAGTTTTTGATGATTTTTTGGACTGTGGTTTCTTCTGCCATTATTTATTAAAATTTAAATGATTATCCCGCCAGTAAACAGTACATTTTTTACCGGGTTGTAGCTTTTTTGGATACTGCTTTGAGTAATTTTTAGTCCCAGAAACAGGAAATTCTTTCTCTTCATTATCTATCTTTATCATGACTATTGAGGTAGGCTTACTTAATTTTAAAAATATTGCTTCTATTGGCTCCCCAGATTTAATATCTTCTTCAGTATAGCCTGTATTAAGTTCCTTTTTCAACTTGATCCAGCCTAATGGATAAGCTTTCCCTTCTATTATAGTGATATTTCTAGTAATAGGGAAAAATTTCTGCCTTTTCTCTCCTAAAGAAAATTTACGGACAAGGTTTTCAAATTTCTTTGGATCGGATTTTTTGATCAACAGCCCCAATGATATGTGGAAAAATGTTTTGCCAAATCCCAATGGCAAATAAGCAATGTTGTTTTTACGTTGGGCTATGTCTGATATAAGTGTTTCGTAAAAATGGATAATATCTTGACTGGCATTAGTGTTACTATCATTCTTCTCCTTATCAAACTCACTTTTATTTGTCTCAATAATATTCTTTTCCCCTTTAAGGATCATTAATGAGGTATAATTGATTTGCTTAAAAAGTGTTTTGAGCCAATCTTCTTTGTTCAAGGTCCCCAAATCAGGGTGTGTAAATTCAGGTGTCACATCTATCTTCAAACTGCTTTGAAATGTAGGTAAGATACATTCTGTTTGCTGGAAATTATCAAAACTATTTTTTGCATCCTTCAAGTGTTTTCTCTTTAATGAAATCACCCCTATGGCCTTACTTTCATATGGCTTGCTGTCACTTACCCTTATTAATGATGCATCAGGTTTTGCATTACTATTCACATCACCAAATAGACTTTTTTCAATTTTCTCATACTGCTCGCTTATTTTTTTTTCATCACTTTGGTCATCAATCTCCTCAATGAGTGTGATTAGCATTTCTTTACCTGTATCTTTAGTTCCCAACCAATGCACCAACAAGGCAAATTTGATGGCCCCTTTGATCGATGAACCAGGCAGGTAGGGTTGGTAAGCTTGGTTTTTAACTATTGTCTTAAGGTTTACCGGATTGTTTTGCCCTATTAAATTTTCTATGCTTATATCATGATAGCATTTTGGTAATTTATCACCTAATACTTTTTTCAAAGTATCATGCTTCGCCTTTTGGGCAGTATCTAAAACGGAATCCAAATACTTTTCCATCAACTTTTCATCGCTGCTCAAGATGTTTTCAAATTCATCTTTGTCAATTAGATTGATTTTACTACCATTGACTACATAGTCAGCTATTGGAGAAAGTACTTCCCCAGTAGTGACCGCAACAGGGGATACAACTTCTATGTATATATTGTGCTGTTTCATTTCATATATTTTATAAGAAGTTTTTAGGTACCGGATAAGAAAAACATTTGCCATACCGGTATTTGGGCGTATTGTCCTCACCTTTGAAAAGGTTTTCCTTTTTTCCAGAAATAACTGACATTAGGACTGCACCTTCTTTGACCATCTGCACTTGTTGTAGGTACCGATCCTTTTGCCCAGCATTGCTTTTAGGTAACCGCCTACCCCCACGTTTCAAAATATGATATCCGTGAAACTGCCTAAATTCATGTTCAGAACTTGGGATGACCAGCGATAAGTTTAGAAAAAGCCCGGTATCACCACTTTGCGGAAATTCCCAACCTACATTATCCTCATATCCTTCTATCATCCCACATCCTACAGACCTTTCGCCCCCTATCCCTTCATCAACTAAAAGGTTTAATGCTGTTTGGAACAAAGTCTCGATATCACTGTCTTTTATTTCCAGACCAAACCAAAAATGGCAGTGGACTCTGTGGATTAAATGTGGGTGGTTCTCTAAATGGATATCCGTGCGTTCGAACAAGGCATCCATTTTAGTTTCAGTCCTGGCTTTTACTTTGGGTTCTGAAATCTTTTTGTAGATTTTCAGAATGGCTTTTTCTTTATCGTCCAAGAAATCCAATTCCGATTTCAGGCACATAAAAGCATTATTGACAATTACAACATCAGGATGATCCAAGCATTGGCCAACCGGCAAACCGAAATGCACTAATTTTTCTGATATAAACTTGATTTTTTTAGCAGCTTTGTAGTTACTACCTGCAAGGTTTGGGAAAACTACGGGTATTGGCAAAAAATACACCCAATCTAAGCCTTTGCCTTTTGGTTCTAGACAATAAAATGCCGAGCTTATTTTTACTTTATCTGATTCGAATGCTTCGACCAATTGGTTTACTTTGTCAGGGAGGGCTTTGGCTAAAGCGTTTATCAGTGCAGAAAATAAGGTGTCCGAGTGGATATACTCGCTGGTATCACTCAATTGCAGTGAAACATCTGATACTGATTTCCCCAAATGAAACCTTGCACCAGGTCTGCACTTCAGTATTATTCTTTTCATTTTGAGTTTGTATCATTTATGATAAAATCACACTTTTCCCCTTGAACATATTTCCCTTCATCTACAATATTTTCTTGCATTTTCATACCTTCAAACTCAATTTGCCCATATCCCCTAGTTCCGCTGCCACCCAGGTAATCGTCTTGCATTAGGGAAAGGGCTGCCTTTAGGTTTGTAATTAATTCATTTTCGTCATTAGCTGTATTTTTTTCACCCTCATCATATACATCTAAGACCATATTAAATTCAAAATATGAACCTGTAGGGACACGTTCAATATTCCTGGGATCTTCACCGGTACCTTTGAGGCGATTGATCACATTTTCTGTTTTTTCTTCGGTATAATCAGCAGCTTTATACAATTTTATAAATTCTTCCCGTACCGTTACGCCATCAGTATTTTCCGTTACAAGATAGGCGTCCCTTACGATCAACCTGGAAAATTCAATGGACTGGTCTTCCGCAGGACCAAACAACTTTTTTAAAATTTTAAAATCATCATCTGTTTTAATGCCATTTTTTTCTTTACTATTATCTTTATCTTCTTTTAAATCTCTTTTCCTCAAAGCTTTTGACCCAAGGCTTTTGGCCAACAACCCCCGTAACTTTCCTTTTATCGAACTACCAGGGATGTAGGGGATGCCGTTGATTGTTTTTATAACTGAATTGTCAATGCCCCCAATATCCAAACTGGATTTGGAGCCTCCTATATGTAGTCCAGTTATTGTTTTTATAAAGCCACTTATCTTTATTTTTTTCTTGAGTTTCATGACGAGTTATTTTTTGGGGGAGTAAAACTTATGATATGCGACAATTGCTTCAAAAAATATTTTAAAGCTTTCCAATTTTGATGGGCTATTTTCTATATCTTTAATCAGTTCATTGAAAAACTTTACAAGCTCTTTTGCTT
Organism: Cyclobacteriaceae bacterium; assembly: GCA_040905165.1. Taxonomy (GTDB): domain Bacteria; phylum Bacteroidota; class Bacteroidia; order Cytophagales; family Cyclobacteriaceae; genus Cyclobacterium. The sequence continues at coordinate 4,403 of JBBDSA010000065.1, forward strand.
CAGCCTTTTGTTGACGTGCTGCCACATAGGCCAATTTTGGCCTGATCAACTGTATATTATTTTCATTGCATTTCAATACCTTGTCATAAATATTCCGCAATTGGTGGGTGCTGATGTACTCCTTTGCCCCATCAAAAAATCTATTTTTTACAAATTCTTCAATTTTAGAGACTAGAGCGGAAACATTATCATTATTTTCCATTGTCAATATTTTTTCAAAGTCGCCATCAAAATCCTTTTTAATAGCTTCAAGATTGAACTTTGGCTTTTTGTCATTATTATTCTGGCTCATAGTTATTAGGTCTTTTGCGTGTGAGAAATTCAGTAATACGGGCTGCTGTAGGGTACATCATTACATTGGTTTTTTCTTTTTCCATAAATGCAGCGATTAGGGCATCACTATATTTTGAGAATATTTTTTCATCTATTTCTTTTCTATTTCCTTCATTTTTCGCATTCCTCAAATAATATTTCAACCTCCATACCTTTGGGTAGTGCATTACATTTTGTAGGGCAAGATTTTCCAAAGCACCATAGCCAACGGCACTCCGCTTTATGCGTTCCAGCAAAGCCCTTGATTCTTCTTTCTCCACGATAAGTTCCCTTAGGGTAGATGTCAATTCAATGATGTTGTCAAACTCCTTCCAAGAAAAGATTTCATTGAATATGGAAATGGCATTTTTCCCCTCCTTGCCCTTAGCAAGATATATAGCACTTTCGGCAAGTTCTGCAAAGCGTACCACTGGGAATGTAGGGGCGACCAATACTATACCTGCTGAAAGGGTCAGGTTTTTATCGGCTGCAAATGATGAAGCAGTAAATGCTTTATTCACTTCCCTGGCAAAAAGTAAAATGGCATCCCACGCCCCAATAAAAAAACAGTCATCACCCCCTGTGAAAACAGTGTAAATATTTTCATTGAAGTCAACTTCTTTGTTAAAAACGTGCACCTTACTTTTCCAAATATCCAGCACTTTTTCCCTAAAGAATCCAGACAGCCCTTCTGATAGTACGATGAGTTCATTTTCATTATCTTTCCCTTTGAAATGTTGTCCCAATGAATCAACATCCATCTTTAATATCCCTATTTTGTTAGTCCCTGTACGTAGCTCGGCAAATCCAGCTAAATAATCAAAATCAATAATGAACCCTTTTTTAGGTTTTTGGTGGTCAGGGGCGTTATCATTAGATAATTTTGCCACTAACTCAGGAAAATTGGATTCGGCATCTTCACCCCAAATAGGCAGTTCCGAAGTAATTTCATCCAAGTCAAATTCTTTGCGTTCATTTAACCCAAAAAGGCTGGTTTCTATATTTTTTGATTTTGCCATTTCATCAGTAACTGTCATCATCATTTGGTTGGATAGCCTTTCATTAATTTTTTTTACCAAAGCAACCCACCTTATTTTATCTTGTCCCTCTTTATAGGAATGAAAGTCGAAAGGTTTGAATAGTCCCTCAAATGAATTTTGAAATGCCATTAGTTTATGTTGGTTCGATTTGACCCTTAAATTTTCCCAACCTTCTCCAAAAGGCTGCCCTCCTGATACTTCCACATAAGAGAGGGATAAATAAATATCATCATATTTCAAGTCATGGTCTATCCTTTTTTGGCAGACTTCTACAAAGCCTTGTATATCTGAAACCTCACTTATCCTATAATAAAAACTTCCACCCCCGCTATAAATCAGTTTATAGTTATCTACCCCTACTTTTTTATTCAATTCTTCTTTAAGAAGCCTACAGCCAAGTATTTGAACCATTTGTACATAGTACGACCTAGCTTTCAGCGATTTGGCGGCCCCTTTTGAGGAGACATTAAATATAAAATCCTGTATACCGGAGATATCGCCTTTGAGCAGGTACTTCTTACTAGATGTCATATTTCTTCTATTTACCTATGAAATTACCCGCTTTGAGCTGATAATTAATAATCTCTTTCCTTCCCATAAACCTTAAGTCGTTACAATCTGGCTCTCATACGAATACCCTTCCATCAGTTCTACCAGCTTTTGTTCTGCCTTTTCGAGAGCATCGGCGGTTTCTCCTTTGGTATGGATATAGGCACCGGCCTGTAAGGTGATAAAGGTGTCCACTCCTGACAATCCTTCGTCCACTATTGGATCCGCCTTTCTGGAATCTTCCTCAGAAAGTTTTGCCCGTATACTGCCGGCAATTAGGTTGGCATTGTCGCTGATGGAAATGGCCAGCGTATCCATCAAACTGAAAGTCCGTGATTGATTGGACGTGATGCGCCAGTTGAGGATGGCTTTCGCCAAACCTGGTATCCACTTCTCCCGCAATGTTTTTGGGGCAACCAAACATGGACCAAATACATTTATGGATTCAATCCAGCCCTCTTCTTTCAATTTGGCTATGGTGGAATCTGCCATCTCCGGCTCAAGTTGATTGATACTGACAGAAAAGAGCCTTCGTAAATCTATAGCTATATCAAATACAAAAAGACCGGTGGCACGCTCAGCAGGATTCAACCATTTCCTTCCCAAGCTTCTATCCGTGTTCCCTTCCACTTTAAGTAATGATGCTATTTCATCTTCAGAAAGGATATTTCCCTTGTCGTCTCTTACTATAACCTTATTATTAGGCCTATCACTTCTATCAAAAGTTCCAGCTTCACCACCAAAGATATCAATACCAGCCAATAATGGATGAAGTGCCCTCATTGCTGAAATTGAGAGCGGACTTCTTCTCTTTAACGTTCTTTCGCCACCATCTTTAATCGCTTTCATCCAGCCTCCGAAAAGTTGATCAGGGTAGGTTGGATCACAAGTTCCATAAACTTCTCCTTCACTTAGTTTTTTTTGTTTATCTACATTAAATAGAAAAGTGGTAGGAGAGGGTGTATGGTTTAGTACTTCGCATAAAGATTCAATTAATGAACGTTTTACTTGCTGCCCACTTGAAAAAGGAATGGATCGTCCAAATTGTTGGTCATAATAAGTCTTTTGACCTTTTGCCACATTGAAAACGGTATGCTCGGCCCTTTTTAAGGTTCTTATATAAATAGTATTCATCATCTGATTTTTTTTTACGATTTTTTTTGTTGGTAAGCGTAATCGAACTTTAAAAGCGTTAGAAAGTAACCAAATTCCTCGTTGGTCATCAGGTGTATTTCATCTTTTAAGGTTTTTAGTGATTCCAAATCTTCACCTTCGAAATCAGGAATCATAAGCGTCAACGACTCAATAAATCCCTTTTTGGATTTGGAGGCGAACATCTCCTTTTCCACCAATGTGATTCGGGACATTCCTTTTCCGGTATTTCTATACCGCAAAATGACCTCAGCCAATTTGGGCGTATAGTCTGTGATTTCTTCTTTGTTTCGTGTTAACATAGCGACTAACCAGGTTTTATATGCTTGATAATTGATTGTGTCTTCTTCTTTTTTAAAGGACAGATTTTTGCCATCCGTCATGTATTTTTTCAGGCTGTCCGGGCGAAGTGCCTGCAATCCAATGGCTCCTAACTCGCAGGCTCTTTTAATATGCATTCCGAAAAGGCTTTCAAATTCTTTGGGGTTAGAATAAACACCTCCAAACAACTGTTTATACACATCTTTGAGCTTGCTGCCGGATTTGAGTTGAAAGGGAATAAAGCCAATGGTCTTATTGGTCTGTCCGAACCCATAGACATATCCCATCATTTCAGCTTTGGGAAACTTGATCGAAAGGCTGAAAAATAATTGAGACCAGTTCACTGTCTGGACTTCAGCCAATGAAGTATCGACTTTGAAAATACCCTGCCTGGTCAAATCCGCAAAATCAAAATCCTTTCGGTAATCCTTGCCCATGGAGTAAGTCAGCCACTGCCCGTTCCAACTGTTGATCTGGTTTCCCCGGAGTTTATCGAGGGAGCGGTCATTTAAAAATTCCCGGTAAACCTTCCAACCTTCATAGGTTTGCATGGTAATATCCGGATCATCAAAAAGTATGGTAAATCCCCCGGAGACGCCGATCCCCAGTCCACTTCCAATCCAGGATAGGTAAACCTCATCTTCATCCACCGGTACCAATACATCACTAACCAGTCCGGAAGTGCTGGCATATTCTTTCGTTTCGGATGCAGGGTAGCCAAGCGCAAAACTGGCATCAGGAATATCATTGGTAGCTTTTTCAAAAAGGTTTTCCAGTTTTTCAAAGCGTTCACCTTCGTTCAGTAAATGTGGTTTTTGACCCTTTTTCATTTGAACAAAAGGAGAATTGGTTACCCATTGCATGTATTTGGAATGGTTATAAAACAATTCCCAATAATTTTTTTCAAAAAATGCCTTGGGAGAAAGCCCACTGCCGGTTTTTTCATTGTATGCATTAAGAAATGTCCTTCCGATTACTGATGTGATCATAGCATTTGCAGGTTTACGTCAAAGTTGTTTTCACTGATTTTTCGGACGTCCAGACCGGATTCCCGATCATATGCCTTGTCAGGGATGATAAATGGTTTATTGCCGTTTTGCGCCTGGTTCATAGTCCGGACATTAAAATACCGTACGGGAATCTCCATTTCCAGCCTTTGTTCAAAATAGGAGCTCTCATATCTGTCTACATCACTTTCGCAAATACAGGAAACGCCATCTATGTCCAGTAATTGAAAAAGAATGGATTTGCTGTGATGGGTCAGCTTATCTATCTTAATCCGTCCATCTTCCTTGAAAACCGCATGTGTTTCGATGTCCAAGAAGTCTATTTCGGGAAACACTTGGTCGATTTTTTCCTGTAGATCTCTTTCCTTTAATAAGTCTCCATCCGGTAAAACCTCAAAAGACCGGTTTAAAACATTCAGATTGTATGGCAGAGCATCTGTTTTACTTTCCGCCGGGGCAATAACATAAACAGCCTTAAATTTCCCGATGGTGTCCCTGGTCCTTTTCCTATTGACCCGGCCAAAGCGTTGTATCAGCGCATCTATGGGCGCTGTCTCGGTAATCATGAGATCAAAACTGATGTCCAGGCTCACTTCCACAATCTGAGTGGATACTACAATACACTCCTCACTGGCAGTGTTAAATTGGCCGATGGAAAGTCCTTTATCATCCAATCCCATCAATTGCCGTTCTTTTTCGTTGCGGTCACCCCGTTTAAACCGGCTATGCAAAAGCAGGATCGGAACATCCGGAAAGGATTCTTTGAGGAGTTCATAAGCTTCCTGGGCACGTGCCACCCGGTTAAAGACAACCAGAATTTTATGCTCATTTTCAATGGCTTGTCTTATTAATGGAAGTGATTCTTTAAAAGTGTCGATTTTAAAAACAATGTGGCGGTCAAACTGATCCATTTCTTCTTCGCTCAATTGGACCTCTAGCAAATCGTCTCCCAAAATCTCCACTATTCTGTCGTAAAGTATCGAGGGCATGGTGGCTGTACCGATATGGATGCGGCAATGCAATTGATTGAGAATATAGACCAGCTTGAGCACAATGGCCTGGGAAGCCCCGGTATAGGTATGAATTTCATCCAATATAATGTCACATTCCTTTAGATCGAGCAATAAGGCTTCAAACCCCTTCATGCCAAATGCCAGGGCCGCCAGCTGGTGAGGAGTAAGTATTTTAATGGATGATCCAAATAGAGATTGTAAGGCAGTCTCTTCCTCAGCCCCTTTGCGTTTAACTACCATTGAAGCCGAGTGCAATACCCTGATGTCCAGGTCAGGATTGTCAGGTTGTAGGTCATTGGCCACATGCTTGTACATGGCGTTGATGGATGCCTGAAATGGAAGGGTATAGAAAATACGCCCTTTCGTCCTCTTAAACAAAAAATCAGTTTTTCCTGCTCCTGTACTGGCTACTACGATGGTATGCTTTTTTTCGGACCGGGTATCCTTCCATGAGAGTGGATACAATTCATGTGTTCTATTGAAAAATGATAAATCAGCGACTTTAAAGGCTTTCCGCAAGTGCCTTTCTGTATCACCGATGATGGCGGATGCATAGTGATCCGCTCCCATCAGTAGTCCACGCCAATGGCTATATCCTCTTTGGCTGACGGCCTGTTCGCAGTATTCTACCGCCTTCCGGAGATTTTCCATTGCCTGATCTACCGAGAACGGAGTACAATTTATTCCCAAGTCATTGAGCAATTCAAAGGCTGATGGGCTCCATTTATGCCATTGGCCAATATGATAGTCCTCATATTCGTATCCTTCTTCTAAATCAAGTAAACCCTTTTCACCGGTATCATTTTTAACAGACTTATGATGTCCTGCCACCATTTCAATCAATGCGGAATGGTCGCTTTCAGGAAATGCGGAAAGAAAAAGCAGTGAGGCTATTTCATGGCGGAAGACCTTTGAGTTCCTATACCCAGGCTGTAACCTTCTTTGAAATTCAGGATGTGCCTTGCCTATATCATGCAAAATAGCTCCTTTGTACGCCAGTACTTCATCCATTTTCAGGTATTTGGCAAACCCAATACAGGCATAGGATACATGAAGCAAGTGATCAGTAAGGCTTGTCCACTCGGGTGCGGATTTGGCAAAGAGTTTTTCCATTAAATTGCGTTTACAGGTTGGCCTACTATTCGAATCCATCCATACATGGGTTCATTCGTAAATCGATGATAACCTACCAAAAACGACTTTTCTGTTTTTTCAAAGACCAATTCAAATCCAGAAAATACCTCTTCATCACTTTCAAAAACCTCTTTTTTTGTCTCAATAGGCTCATCAGGGTAAAGCATGTCTTCGTTTCTGCAGAGACAGACATGTTGTTGAACCGCTGTTTCTGCATCCTCTTCGGAACCAAATGCCAGATGGAGTACTGGATTCTGCAAAACCCCCCTTATTAGAATAGCTTTAGGGCGGTCAAATAAATACTCTTTGCCTTTTCGTGTAGAATTCCAGCCCCTGGTCTGGATAACCTCCTGTTGGCCCGATACCTGGTCATAGGCCAATCTGTGTCCTAGGATCTTTTGTATTCCATTTTTTCCAAGCAACTCAGGAAATAACTTCCTTTCAATCCCCTCAACAATGGAAGGTGTTAAAAACTGCTGACTGAAAGTCTCACTATCCCTTACAGCCGTCCAAGGCTTGATAAAACCAAATGGACCGGAATATTTTACCACATAGTATTTCATTTGATCATTATTTTAAAGCGCCAAATCCAATCCCGGTAGAGTTACCTATGCCTACATTCCACGCAAATTTTATTTGATCTGGACTACCTTTTACGATTATGGGACACATACTCGATCTGCAATCAATGCCGTTAAAAGTGATTATCTTTGTTTTTGGATTGCGGTAGGTTTTGTCAAAAGAGACGTGTATACCTTCGGGGTTTAAGCCTGCCTTTTTTAATTTGGTCTGGAGCGTTTGTGTCATTAACATATCACTATCTTCATCAGAAAAGATATAGTATTGTTGTCTGTCACCAGCTTTTCTCTTAATGAAAATTGGGCTGTTTAGGTAGAATTTTTGAATGCTTTCTACTGGTGGATCATCAGATATTGTAATCTCCTTGACAGCCATGCCGAAATTTATATCCGGATCTTGCTGGATTCCGCTTATCAAAGATTTTAAAAGATTTGGGTCATAAGTGCTGATAAACCATTCAGCTCCATATTTGAAATCAAAACCATCTTTCACGATTTTACCACCCATTAACCACGATAGGGAATATAAAGAAATGTCATCATGGATATGATTTTCGCCTATCCATTTATGAAAAGCACCAACCAAATGTCTTTGGTAATCGAAAGGAACTTTAACTTTGTTTGGAGTTGTTTTTAAGTTTATTCTCATAAATTCACCATTAAAACTGTAATTCAGCAATCTTTTTTTATATCTGTATCAGAAATCTTCTGGAATTGAAAATTAGAACTGTAGTTTAGGTTTAATCGGATCGGATTTCCCCGGGGTTTCCCCGGGCTTTTCATTTCAATGAATAAAATATTATGGAAGATAAATATCATTATCCTCTCCCAAGAGATGAAGTTAAATCCATTCGGCAGGCTATTCAGAAAATCAGGTTTGAGAAGGAAGAATACCTTTATGTTTTTAAAAATGGAAAACAGTTTCGGAGATATAGAGGAGAAAAATCCTATGTGAATATTCCTCTGGAGTATCTTTTTGAGTTGAAAGACACATCTTTGGTGCATAATCATCCTTCGGATACAACCTTCTCTCTTGATGATGTACAGTCCGCTGTCAAATATAATGTTAGGGAGCTTCTTGTAGTAACGAAACAATATGTTTACAGCATAAAAAGGCCTGAAAATGGTTGGGGAATTAATTTTGACGATAAATCTAGACAGCAGGACTTGGATTCTTGTGAGAAGATTGCCCGTGAAATGGTTGAGAAGTATGCTGCACGATTTCAAATAAAAAATGAAGAGGTAGAAGTGTTTTTTCTTCATTTTGTTTGGGTATTCTTTTTTAATATGTTTAATATTGAATATGCGAAGAAAGAACACCCAGAGAATAGCATTTGATGACAGAAATCTTCCCACTAATCCTATGTCAAAGGAAAGAATGGATGATTTGGAAAAGAAATTTGCCCCATTTGTTGAAGAATTGAAGCAAAAGCTAAAGGATGAACGCTCGGAAAAAATTGACCTGTCCACCATCCGGAGATCCTGAGTATATATTTTTTTTATTTTCCCCATTTTTTCATTCTTTAATACCCACACACCCAAAACCCTGGCTTCCCAAGTGTCCAAAGCCAGCGGTGTAACCGATTTCTTGTAGTTCAACCGGAGCCCGAAATTCAAACTCATACATATAGCCAACCAAATGGGTTTCTTGATCTGTGCGCTGTTTGATTTTTACCCCGTTTTTGTAAATTTTTCCATTGGGCTGAAAGGAAAAGTCCGGAACAGCCTGTACTTCCCCGACTTGAGGCGTGTCATCGGCACTTTCAAATGCCCTGGACTTGGCCAACAGGTTTTGCACCAAAAGAGGACCGTATTCCTCCTCATGGGGATGCAGGTAATCCTCCCCACCATCATTTCGCTTTCTCCTTAAGAAAATAGGAGAGAGGCAACGGTAGTGCATCTGTTCCGAAAAAACCGGAGGCTGCCGGGCGCTAATGCCAGAAACAGTGTAATTTACCTGGCTGATTTTATCCCCTAGTTTTAGGGACTGATCCATAAACAGCCCTTTGATAAACTCTTCCGCTGCCCGGTCCACCATAAAGCTGATCTCCATACTTGCTGACTTCCCATAATGCTCCATTCTTCCGGCATCCCGGACAATTCGGTAGCCCTCAAAGGAAATTCTGGAAAAGGTAAAAAGACGAAAACTGCGGCCAAAGGCCAGGTAGCCTTGTTCATGTAAAAACCTGCTGAAGGCACTGTCTGCCTTGTTAATGGTTTTATAGATCGCAGATGATAGTTCGTATTGATAATTGATCGGGAGAAAGGAGGCATGGCCCACCCGTTGAAGTGAAATTAAAAACCGCATGGATAAAAGGTTAGATGTGGATAGATTATTGGATTTACGAAAAGACCATACCTTCGGCAGGTGGTCCACAGCCGGGACGGGTCAAAATGACAGTTTGAATAAAAAGTAAAATAAAATGACTAAAAATTTCTTATTTGCAATATCGGGAAAATTGGCGCAATAAAAAATACCCCGATCGGGGTATTTTTTTAGCAAAATTTGGTAACTTGGTCCTTTTGCCTTATGGAATTTCAGGGGAGGAATCTTTTATTGCTGCTTTTTGAGGATATATCTCACCGGCCACTTTATTGTTAACCTCGCTTTACACGAAGCCAAATTACTTTTTTTAAAGGAGAACCCCAGAACGTATCAACTGCCGCATTTTTGGGCGGCCAAAGTTTTGGTAGGCCAGTCTTTTACATTTAATCTTAAAAACAATAATTGGGTTTGGCTTACTGTTTTTGTGATGGCGGTTTTGGTAGCGGGACTGATGGTATTCAGATCAAAACGCCGAAAGATTTTTTTTTCGAATACCTGAATTCCCCGGATATAGGTTAATTTTTTATTGGGAATTTGTACATTCAGGCTCAATTAAATTTAAATTGATAAAATAACCTCTCCTAATATTATGAAAAAAGCGGCTTTTACCATGAAGTTAATTCCTGGAAAAGAAAAAGAATATGAAAAGCGGCATAATGAAATTTGGCCGGAACTTACCCATTTGTTGAAATCAGCAGGGATAATTTCCTACTACATCTACCTGGACAAAGAAAGCGGGACATTGTTTGCCTTTCAGGAATTGACCGATGATGCCCAAACCGCCGAACTACCGGAGCATCCGGTGATGAAAAAATGGTGGGCGCATATGGCAGATATTATGGAAACCAATTCGGACTATTCACCCAAAGTAAAAAAGCTGGAACCGGTTTTCACCTTATGATCCGGAAAATACCTTACCAACACTTTCTATGCATAAGCAATTGATCCAAAAACCTGTTTTTCTGTTGACATTCTTTTTAATCCTATCGGTTTTTATGGGGAAATCTAAAGCCTATGCCCAGCAGGAATTAATGGTTCAACCCGGAAAATGGCCAGTCAGCTCCTCTACGGCAAAGCCCTGGGCCAGGTGGTGGTGGATGGGGAGTGCGGTAGATAAAAACAACCTCAGGGCATTGTTGAAACAATATGCTGACGCGGGTATTGGTGGTTTGGAGATTGCCCCCATTTATGGTGCCAAGGGCTTTGAAAACCGGTTTCTGAATTATTTATCCCCGGAATGGCTGGAAATGTTGTACCATACCAGCAGGCTTTTTTAGCAGGAATCAACCACATGTTTTATCATGGGCTGACCTACTCCCCTTTAGAAGTGGAATTTCCCGGCTGGTTGTTTTATGCATCGTTGAACCTGAATACCCATAATAGCCTATGGCCTCACTTTAGTGGATTCAACCAATATGTACAAAGGGCTCAATCGGTTCTCCAGGCGGGTAATCCTGATAACGAATTATTGGTTTATTGGCCGGTTTATGATGTATGGGCAGATCCCGAGGGGCTATCCAAAATGCTGACCGTACATGGGATAGATGAATGGCTGCACCCCACCCCTTTTAAACTGGACATCACTCCATATTTAGTTGAAGGAAGAAACACGATTAAAATTGAGGTAGCCAATTTGATGGCCAATAGGATTAGGGAAATGGATATAAAAGGGATGGAATGGAGGAATTATCATGAAATTAATTTTGTAAATATTGATTATGGTCCATTTGATGCCTCAAATTGGGAAATCATGCCATCCGGACTTGCAGGTCCCGTTCGGATTTCCATCCATCTACCCTAATCTTTTGGTATTATTCTTAGTTGTTTTGATTAAAAAGGGAATCAATTTAATTATTACAGTTAAATTATTTAATTTTATGCTTATCAAATAACAATGTTAATTAGCAGGCCCATAATAAACCGTTCAAATGATAGAAATTAAGACCCTTATCCGGCTTGATGAAAATTCACGGATCCCCAAGTACCATCAAATTATCAATTCCATCATTGAGGATATTGAAATGGGTCAGTTGGCCGTAGGGGATAAAATTCCCTCGATCAATGAAATCAGTGAGGAGCATTATTTATCCCGGGATACGGTTGAAAAGGCTTATAATCAGCTAAAAAAGAAAAAAATCATTCTATCTGTCAAGGGCAAAGGTTATTATGTTGCGAAAAATGTATCGGTCTCAAAGCTCAGCGTACTTTTTTTATTAAATAAACTGAGCAATTATAAGTTAAAAACCTATAATTCTTTTATTGACAGCATGGGTACGGATGCCCAGGTGGACCTGAACATTTATCATTGCGATCCCCAACTTCTTTTGAACATATTAAATGAAAACATGGGTGCTTATGATTATTATGTCATCATGCCCCATTTTAAAGACAGCAAACTGCATCATTATAATTTGGACAAAAAGGTAATGGAGTGTTTGGAAAAGATTCCCTCGGACCGCCTTATCATAGTAGACAATCAAATACCCGAATTGGGCAATAAGGTTTCCACCATATATCAGGATTTTAAAAATGACATTTATCATGCCCTTTGTGAAGGAGTATTTCAGTTACAGCATTATCAAAAGTTGTTGTTGGTCTATCCCAGCTCTACGGTATACCCTTACCCCAGGGAGATCATGACAGGATTCAAAAAATTCTGTACTGATTTTGAATTTGACTTTGAAATATTGGAAACGATATATCCGGAAATGGAATTGCAATCCAAAGATGCTTTTGTGGTCATAGAGGAAAATGATCTGGTGAATCTGGTGAAACAAATCCGGGAGCAAAATTTTGAAATAGGCAAGGAGATAGGTGTCGTTTCTTATAATGATACCCCTTTAAAAGAATTATTAGGTATTACTGTCATTTCCACTGATTTCAAATTAATGGGAGAAACAGCTGCTTATATGATTAAAAAAGGGAAAAAAGAAAAGGTAAAAAATGTTTTCAAATTCATTAACAGGGGCTCAGTTTAAACCGCCTGTCCTTATTTGAACAGGCTTCCCTTGGCGGTTCCCATTTTTGGAGATGCCCACTTTCATAATTTATTTTCGATTTAATACCCATCACTGGTACGTTCATAACCTGATATATCCATGCAAAATGAAAACAGTTTACTGGCGAAACTGAACGCTGTAAACGAATATGAACAACAACCCGTCCCCAATAATAAATTAAAAGGATGGAGGAGTTTTTTAGGCACCTATGCCGGGGAGCATACAGCAGGTACCGAATTTGTCATAGGCCCTTTGTTTGTAGCCCATGGTGCTAGTGCGGTGGATTTGGTCACCGGACTGATATTAGGGAATATTTTGGCGGTTTTGAGTTGGGCATTTTTAACCGCCAAAATTGCAGTCAAAACAAGGGTTACCCTTTATTATTTACTGGAAAAAATTGCCGGACACCAATTTACCACCATTTATAACCTTGTGAATGCAGGACTCTTTTGTTTTCTGGCGGGGGCCATGATTGCTGTCTCCGCAACAGCTGTTGGAATCCCCTTTGATATGACCATGCCCCAACTTACAGATGTCTATCCCAATAATGTAGGGTGGGTGGTCACGGTCTTTGTGGTTGGGGCCATCACCACGGTGGTAGCCATGTTTGGATTTGACCAGGTTTCAAAATTTGCGATGGTGGCAGCGCCCTGGATGATCATGGTTTTTATTGCTGCAGCGCTGGCAGTTTTGCCCAGGTTGGGGGTTAATGAAATCGGCTCTTTTTGGTCGGTAGCCGAAAGTACAATATGGACGGGTGTGCCGCTTGAAGGGCAAAGTAAATTTGGCTTTTGGCATATCCTGTTCTTTGCCTGGTTTTGCAACATGGCCATGCACATTGGAATGGCAGACCTGTCATTATTAAGGTATGCAAAAAAATGGGAATATGGGTTTTCATCTGCAACCGGAGTTTTCCTGGGCCACTTTATTGCCTGGATCGCTTCCGGAATATTATATTCCCTCTTTTTAATAGAGTCTGAAAATAGCCTCACCTTCGCACCTGGTCCTATTGCCTACAGTGCTGTAGGCGTAGCAGGAGCAGCTTGTGTGGTGATCGCAGGTTGGACTACTGCCAATCCCACACTATACAGGGCAGGTTTGGCCATTCAATCCATTAATCCCAAGTGGAAAACCTGGAAAGTCACCTTGTTTGTTGGTCTTTTCACTACCATCGCGGCCTGTTTCCCTGCATTGGTGATGATGTTGCTCGAATTTGTAGCCTTATATGGATTGATCCTTATGCCTGTAGGTGCGGTGATATTTATAGATGTGTATGTTCTGGAGAAATTAGGTTTACAGTCCAATTATGCCATCGCTAGGGGAATTGAGTTTAACTGGTCAGTGGCACTGACCTGGTTGATTACCCTTTCCTTCTGTCTTCTTTTAAATCTGGCTTTGGGCATAGAAATCTTTTTCTTAGGCTTGCCGGGTTGGTTTATCGCTGTATTGGTATACATTGTCGCAAGTAAAATCAATCAAAGAAAATGAAATTACTGATAAAAATATTATCTTATTTGGGATTAGGGCTTACCCTGTTTCCTTCTTTCCTTCTTTTTAGTGGTATGATTGAAGCCGCTACCTGTAAACAACTGATGTTGTTCGGTACGGTATTATGGTTTATCACTGCGCCTTTTTGGATGAATAAAAAGCAGACTTCAGAAGATGATGTTTAGTTTTTAAATTGGAGCTCAGGGTTAACAGCAACTCATTTTTATATTTCTGGGGAAAGATTTTTTATTTGTTTTTATTTTTATAAATTTAGGAATAACCAAACAATAGGATGTAAATTCCAACAAAATGAAATTCAAAGATATAAGGATTTGGATTTTTATCTTTGGAATAATGTTTTTGATTGGCTCCTATCTTTATCAGCATTCCCAGACCAATCAGGAGCAGCTTAAATCTCAGGGAATAAAAGGGATTTATCTTGCCAAAAATAATTTTATAGAGGCTTTTTATAATTACCACGTCCAACTTGAAGGATATCTAAAACGGAATTTTTATAAGTGGACACTTACGGAAAAGGACAATGCCGCCATTCAACTGGTAAACCGGATAGACCGCGATCCAAAATTTGAGATTGAAAGCATTCGATTGAATCCAGATGAGCACCATAAAATACCTCCATTTGGAAGGGCCATGGTGGAGTTATGGCAAAGGGACAGTTCATATTTTATTTCCGTAAAGGACTATCAGTTTTCTCTTAACGAAAAAAAGACAGATGGGAGTTTACCTACAGAGAACTTATCCATTTTAAGCGACAGTTTATTCTATAATTGGGGGCTAAAACTGGAAAATGACACCATCAATGCCAGGAATTTTAGGGTAGATCATTTGGTGCCTATCCATCTTTTGATGGAAAACAATATCCAAAGTTTGTTTTTTGATGATTTGTTTGTTTTAAACAAGGAGGGTAAGGTGCTGTACCCCCGTACCAAGGCCGGGATTTCAATTTCAATTCCGGATTCTGTTCACGGCACCTCCTCTCTGGGAGAAAGCAGTTTTCGCCTGAGAATATCAGAAAAAGATTATGAAGGATTTATTTCCCCTGCGACGGTAGGCAATAAAACCCTTTATTTAATGGGTGTGAAAGAAACGGCCCAGTTCCAAAGGGTAGCATTCCGGATTGATTTTAATTTACTGAGTTCGTTTTTAACGATTCTGATTTTGGTGTTTGTAGCCATTCCGATAATTAGCATTTTCAACATGAGTGCCGGGGATGTTTTGACTAAAAAGAGAGTTTTCGGTTTGGGCTTATCCTTGATTGTGGTCATGGTGATTCTGGGGTTTTTTTCCTTTTCACTGGTTCAGAATTACAGGTCTTTTGGTCCGGCAGATGATCATATTAAAGCACTCAAGTCAGTTTTTAACAAAGAAATAAATAGCCTTAAAACCAACCTGGACCAATTCGATGAACTCTACCACCATGATTCAGTTAGAAAGGTTTCTTTTCCTTTAATCAATAGCAATGTAAATGAATTCCTGCAATTTGATGAAGAAGGAAGAATCGTAACCATGATGATTCCGGATGAAGAGAAGGACCCTGAGCCGATTTTTTTCTGGGATTTTCCATTTCTTTCCATAGCGAACAGGGACTATGTTAAGGAGTTGGCCACCCTGAATGCCGATTATTTTACCAGTGCCCATTTCTCCAAATCAACCGGCAATTTGGAGGGGGTGATCAGCAAAAAGAAAGGGAAAACGGGCAGTGCAGTAACTTTTAGGTTGGATAAAATTTCCCCTACAATCAGCCCTTTCCAGCGTTATTTTATTTTCAAGCCGGAGGGAAAGGTGATTTTAAAGAGTGAAAAAGTAGCTATTCCCATCAATCATTTGGAAGAGGGAATAGGGCAGGACAAATGGCAGGAAATCAGGACCCTGATAAAAAATAACCAAAATGCGGCTGCAGATCAGGTGTGGGAAATCCCTATTTATGTAAATGGGCATGAATACCAGGCATTGCTGAGCAGGATACCCTCTGACTTTCTGGTGTCCGATAACTGGCTGCTTTACCTGGAGGATAAAAACCTTCAACATACCTTACATTCCCTTGCCTCCCTGGAAGCCATCACGGTTTTCTTTCCCTATTTAATGGTATTGGTACTTTTATCCTTATTCACCATGATGGTAAAGAAATCGAGCATTTATCTGGCTTTTGAAGGCTTTTCATTCCAATGGTACAGTCCTTCCCCTCAAAAAAGAGGAAGGTTTTTATGGCTTAATTATATTTTGGCATTGGATATACTTCTGTACATATTTGTTTATTTGTGTATTCCTTTGTGTGTTTTCAAAATTTATCTATGGGCATGCCTTTTTGCAGTTCAGGCCGGCACCTGTAATTTTTTAATGCTTTATTCCAAAAGCTCAGAACATATTAAAGAAAATATCAATGGGTTTTTGGTGTTGGTTTCTTTCTTGTGGTTGTGTTTTGCAGGAACCATGATTTATTTTTCAATGATGAGTCTGGAAGGCCCATATATCCTACTTACTATTGGCGTGATTATTTTGTTGGGAGGTTTACAGGTGTTGTGTTATCTGCTTTCCAAAGCCAATAAGTTACCCTCATTGACCCCGACTTTTATTTCAGAAAGCATATGGATAAAAAAATGGCATGGAAAACTAACCTTGTTTTGGAATAGGCTTACCCAAGTAAAGGTGGACAAGCGCATCTACGCCCTGAATTTTTTACTTTGGCTGGTAATTATAGGGTTTTTACCCGGTTATTTTATCCACAGACAAATCTTTAATCAAGAAAAATTCATTTGGGACAATGCCTACCAATCAAAGGAATCAAAAGATGTGGGGGGAAAATGCCCAAATGGTCTGTATGAAGATTTAATCCATTCATTAGAAAAATTCCGAAGGACCAATTTTGGAAGATTTACCCACTTGGAAGATGAGAAAGTTAAAAGTTTTATTGCTCCGCCGAAAAAAGTTTACGAAGATTCCTTTTTTCAGGAATCCAACTTTGAAAAAATGAAAAAGCCCGCTTTCCCTGAAGATAATAGTATCGGTTTTTGGGAAAATGCCCAAGCCAATGCACCTGTCTGGATCATTTTGCTGTTGATTATGGTTTGGCTTTTCAATATGATCATGCGGCTAAGCAATAAAATTTATCTTATTGATTATCATTTTGCCTATAATAACGAAATACAAATACCGAAATCCGTTAAAAAAACGAAAAAAAGTTTTTTGATCGGTATTGACTCCGAAAAGACTAGATCTTGGGTCATTCATCAATTTGAATTGGATTCAAAAGAGCTTCTGGTTATTGATGCCAAAGAGGAAGAAATTCAATTGTTGCCTTTGAAAAATTACCACAAAGCTGTAATGCTGGAAAACCTCCATTGTTTTGAGACCATTGATAAAATGATCGAAACTTTGGTGAAATTCAAAGGAAAGTATGAGAAAAAGGAATTGCTGCTTTTGGTATCGTCAGGGAAGCCTTTGCAGGAAATATTGCAGGGCAAGATCCCCAATCAAAAATTGCTGGTGATCACTGAATTGTTCG
Source organism: Cyclobacteriaceae bacterium (assembly GCA_040905165.1). Taxonomy (GTDB): domain Bacteria; phylum Bacteroidota; class Bacteroidia; order Cytophagales; family Cyclobacteriaceae; genus Cyclobacterium. The sequence goes on from JBBDSA010000065.1 coordinate 21,845, forward strand.
CCACCTACCTGTTCCAGTTTGTTCCCCTCCACTATCAGAACCCGCGACTTTCGCTGCCCTATATGGAAACCGAATGGAAACTAATGTCCCCAACCGAAAGGTCGGCCTTCCAAAGGAAAGTGGAAAGTCAATTGTTCAATGATAGAAAATTACAGGAAATAACCGATGATCTTTCTTACAGTCCCAATTCGCAGTCTATTGCCTCTTTGATTACACTGGAACTTTCCAAAGACCCCTTGGACCAGCCTTTGTCCCAGGAAAGATTTGAAAAATGTATTTTATCCCTTCAGCGGTACAATAAATCCTATTTTATGAATATTTGGTCTGAAATGAGTGGGAGAGAAAGAAAAATGGTCTACAATTACGCCAATGAGGGTTTTATCAATTTTTATAATAAGGAAACCATGACCGCATTGATTCAAAAGGGTATTTTGAAAATGAACAGAGACCTTGATGGATTGGTTTTATTCTCCCAAAGCTTTCGGAATTTTGTTTGTGTATTTGTTAGTGACGAAGAAATTTCACGGTTCAAACAGGACGAAAGAAAATCGGGCAATGCCAAAATGATCCAGGCGGCCGCCATAAGTTTTGTTTTTATTTCTCTGGCCTTGATCGGTTATTATGACCCCAGTGTACTGAACGAAACCTCAGCTTATATCAGCGCTTTTCTCGGACTTGCCGGTACTGCATATAGTTTGATCATCAAAGGATTAGGAAAAAAACTGGAACAGGACCCACAATAAAAATTACAGCAAACAATTTTGGTATTGTAATTGTTCTAACAATAAATGTCCCATTTAAGTCAATATTTGATTTTGTTTTAATTTAACAAAAGATATATTCTTCTGACTTATAAAATCAATTGTACTATTAAATATAAAAAAATACAAAAATTGATTGCGTTGTTTTAATCAATTATATACATTTGAATCTAAACTTTATGTTGAGGATGGTAAATTTTCACAATATGGGATAAAACTCTACGTTATCTAAATATCAGTTTTATGAGTAAAAGGCTAGGACCTAAAGACAGTGAACTTATTTCCCAATACAGGAACGGTAGTGAGGTTGCTTTTGAGAAGTTGGTGGACAAATACAAAACCAAAGTTTATACCACTATTTTTATGATAGTGAAAGAGCAGGGTGTGGCAGAGGACTTATTGCAAGATGTTTTTGTAAAAGTAGTCCAGACACTTAATTCTGACCGATATAATGAGGAAGGGAAATTTCAGCCTTGGTTAATGCGGATCGCACACAATTTGGCGATAGACCATTTTAGAAAAATGAAAAGATATCCCACTGTGATCATGGAAGATGGTTCCAGTGTTTTTAATACTTTGCGTTTTGCAGAAGACAATGTGGAAGACCTTAAGGTAAAGGATGAAACTTATGAGTTGGTCAGACAATTAATCGATGAGCTGCCAGAAAATCAAAAACAAGTATTGATCATGCGTCATTATATGGATTTGAGTTTTCAGGAAATTGCTGAACAAACAGGAGTAAGCATCAATACTGCCTTAGGGAGAATGCGATACGCTTTGATCAATTTAAGAAAGAAACTTCAACAAATAAATATCGCCTATGACCGAATCTTTTACCCAAAGTGATCTGATAAGGTACATTTATCAGGAAATGACGGAGCGTGAAAATGAAAAATTGGTGCTAGCCTTGCAGGAAAATTGTGACTTAATGCAAGAATACATTGATTTGCTAAGTACAGTTGAAAATTTAGATTGTCTTTTTTTAGCCCCGTCAGAGAAAATTGTTACCGCCATAAAAGAAAAGGCCCAGTCGAGCGGACTGGAAAAAGTTTAACACCAACACACCCCATTCTTCCTACCATTTCTTTAATGAAATGGTAGGATTTTTTTTGTTTTATCCATTTAATTCGCAAACGGTTCATAAATTCAAGGTTTATTTTATTTGTCCATCCGATTTCATTACCATGCAAAAAAAAGAAAGGTACCGGTTATTTGTCAATTATTTTTCTGAGAATATTCCTGTTCCTGAAACCGAACTTCACTATGAAAACCCCTTTCAATTACTTATTGCCGTGATTTTGAGTGCGCAGTGTACAGATAAACGGATCAATATGGTTACTCCTGCTCTATTCAGGGATTTCCCGACTCCCATGCATTTGGCACATAGTGATGCTGATCAGCTTTTCCCTTATATCCGTTCCGTCTCCTATCCAAATAATAAAACCAAGCATTTATTGGGTATGGGTAAAATGTTGGTGGAAGAATTCGGGGGAGAAATACCATCTTCTGTCAATGACCTTATCAAACTGCCAGGAGTTGGCAGAAAAACAGCCAATGTAATTACAAGCGTGGTATGGAACCAGCCCAATATGGCAGTGGATACGCATGTCTTCAGGGTTTCCAAAAGGATTGGTTTGGTTCCTGAAAAGGTAAAAAGCCCTTTGGAAGTGGAAAAACACCTGCTTCGACATCTACCTACGGAGGTGGTGCACAAAGCCCACCACTGGTTGATCCTTCACGGAAGATACGTCTGCTTGGCCAGAAAGCCGAAATGTGAGAGTTGTCAGTTAAAAGATTTTTGTAGGTATTATGAGAAATACCAGCTAAAAATCGCCATTCAAAATAAAATCCGGGACAAAGGTAATCGCTGATGTGTGGTGTAAATATGGTGGTGAATGACCAGGCTCATGGGCAGGAAATCATCAATAGTCTTATGAATGCCAACAGGCATAGAGGGCCTGACCATTCTGATTGGGTAAAAATTAATGACGGTACATTTTTAGCTGGAAACCGCCTGAAAACCCTGGATCTGAAGGATGGCGCCAACCTGCCTTTGGTGGATCAAAAAAACGGATTTTATCTCGTTTGGAATGGGTTTTTATACAATTATCCGGAATTAAAGAACCGTCTTTTGGATCTTGGGGAGGAATTTCTCACCCATTCTGATGGTGAAGTGCTTTTCAAATGGCTAAAGCGATTTGGCATGGATGGCATGAAATCGCTGAATGGGATGTATGCGCTGACATTCGTGGATGCAATGAAAGGGTTTGTCATGATTGCCCGGGATCCAACAGGGATGAAGCCTCTTTATTATTTAAGTCGGAATGATCAGCTCTATTGCGCTTCAGAAGCCAAAAGCATTCAAAAATCCATACCTTCCCCTTTTAATCTGGACCAGAGCCAGATTGCACCCTATCTTTTTTTGCGGCATGCCATGCCTCAATCCACTTTTCTAAAGGAAATCAAAGAGCTGTCCCCTGGCTCAGTTAAAATTTTCAATTTGAATGGAGATTATATTTCAGAACATCATGTAAATATTGATCCGGACAGCACCGGGATTAAGAACTCTGATAAATTTGAAATACTTCTCAAAGACGCAATTTTAAAGCATTTACATGCCGATGTTCCCATTGGGATGTTGCTCAGTGGGGGGGCGGACAGTGCCCTTTTGTACCATATGTGGTACAAGGAAACCGGACAGCCATTACCGACCTATACAACTGCTTTTGGAGACAGGAATGGCGGGGATGCACCATTCGCCCGTTCCCTTGCCAAAAAATATCATGGAGCGCACCACGAAATTTTGGTGACCCCTGATCTTTTTTTAAAAGTATGGCCGGATTACATCAGGACCCTGGACCAACCAATAGGGGACAGTGCGGGTTTCCTGACCTGGTTGATGGCAGAAAAAGCGAAAGAAAAGGTCAAAATCCTAATCAGTGGGGCGGGCGCTGACGAATTATGGGGCGGATATAATAGGCATAGCGCTTTTAAGGTTTACCTAAGATATCATCGATGGGTTGATTTTTTGGTCAGGTTAAAAAAATTTTCCCCCTTGATGGGGAGAAGGGGTAAGAAGATGTTAAATGCCATGCACCCACTTCCGGAAAGAACTTTCATGAATTTTGCTGCCCTTATGCCCTTACCGGAAAAGCTGGCAAACTCACTTTTGGAACAGTACCCTTCTGATTTGCCTGCTTACAAATCTGCGCTGGAATGGGACAGGTCCATTTACCTGGTAAATGATATTTTAAAAATTCATGACAATGCCTGTATGGTCCATGGGATTGAAGGAAGGGCTCCCTATTTGGATGGCCCATTGATTTCGTTCAGTCAAGGATTGGAAGAAAAAACACACCTGGAAATGCCTTCCAAATTTTGGATCAAGGAAATATTGAAAAGAGATGGTTTGGAGGGCTTTGCCAATAGGAAAAAATCTGGATTTGGATTACCAATCCGCGAATGGCTGCTTACCCATCAGGGTTTCCGTGCTACTGTTTTCTCAGGATTAAATGATTTGGAAAAAAATTATCCCTCCTGGATTCCAGTGGAATGCCTTAATTTGATAAAGAATCCTGAAAAGCATGCAAAAGAAAATTTTTTACTCTTTTATAACGTTTTTGTTTTATCAGAGTGGATCAAGGAAAATCGATTATGAAAATCTATTATGTCCATCAATATTACCGGACCCCCTCGGAGGGAGGGGCGATAAGATCCTTCCATTTAGCTCAAGGATTGGCGAAAGCAGGGATAGCGGTAGAAATCATTACGGGGCATGATCAAAAAAATTACAGCAGACGGTGGGATGGGCAGGTCAAAGTACATCTTGTTCCGGTCTCTTATGACAACAATTTGAGTACTTTTAAGCGCATTTTGGCATTTTTAAAATTCGTGAGAATGGCCAAAAAGCTGATCCTGAGGATGGAAAAACCAGATTTGTTTTATATTTCCTCTACTCCATTGACCACGGGATTCATTGGGCTTTGGGCAAAGAAAAAATGGGGGATCCCTTATGTGTTTGAAGTAAGGGACCTTTGGCCAGACGCGCCAATTCAAATAAAAGGCATTAAAAACAGCTTGATTAAGAAATTATTATACCGGTGGGAAAAAAATATTTACGATGGAGCCAGTAAAATAGTGGCCTTATCACCGGGTATCAAAGCAGCTATTTCAGAAAAGTGTCAAGGAAAGGATATAGCGTTGATTCCCAATTTTTCCGACACTGAATTTTTTCAACCACAAAATCCCGGTGCTTTAAAAGAAGCGGATCAACAAAATCCCCTGGCCATTGGGTATGCCGGGGCCATAGGGGAAGTCAACGGACTGAACCAATTTTTGGAATTGGCAGGGCAGGCGCAGGCAAGCGGTAAAAGCTGGCAATTCAGTTTGATGGGTAAAGGCAACAGGGTAGATAATCTAAAGAAAAGTAAGGAAATTAAGGGATTAAAAAACCTGCATTTTATTCCCTTCGGGGATAAAGGAATGGTCCGGAATTTTATGGGAGGCATGGATCTGATCTACCTGTCTTTTATTCCTCTACCGGTATTGGAAACGGGAAGTCCCAATAAATTTTTTGATGCCTTGGCAATGGGGAAACCGGTGATTTTGAATTTTAAAGGTTGGATTTGGGATATTGTCCGATCCCATGAAATAGGCCTTTTCCATGATGTCAACTGCCATGAAAAGGTCCTGATGGAGATTCAGGAATGGATCAACCAGGGTGATAAATTATCCTTGGCCGGTGAAAAGGCCAGAACATTGGCAGAAGAAAAGTTTTCAAAAGAACTGGCCATTGAAAAGCTTTTGGAAATTTTGAAATTAAGCCATGATTCAAAAAAAGTCTTATCTGGGTTTATATCCTGATTTTCGGAAAATATCCCGGGCGGATTTTTCCGCCATCAAATCCCGGAGACTCAGGTCATTATTTATCCGATAATCATCCACAATATTCCATCCCAACCAGCGCCCTATCCTTCCCGGCGCATCTGGGCTGATCACATCCGTAAAGGGTGCCTCACCCGTGTATTTCCGTATTTCAAAGGGATTGGTTTCATAGAGCAATTCATTTTCTATAAAGTGTCCCCATATCAGTTCTTCATTGGCATAGCTGCCGGTTACTTCTTCAGTCTCATAGCCAATGATGAATTCATCGGGTGTGCAGGGGAGGATACTTTTGGTGAAATGATAGGCTTTTCCATAGTATATCATTTCAGCCAACAGGGTATTATCGTTCAGGTCAGTTTCGTTAAATCGCGCGGAAATGGCTGTAACCAGGGTAGGAACCAAATGGTCAACAGTATACCTTTTGGCAATGTACTGTGGGAGGTCAACGGGTTGAAATTGATTGTCAACAGGAAGGTAATAATCCAAACCGATCATGATCAAATCCTCTGTAACTATTAAATCCGTTCCGAAACCCGTGATAAATGTATATACTACCGGGGGCTCAAATTCAGGATAATGGAACTTGATCGCTTTAAAAGCTGTTTCCAATTCTTTTTCAATGACCGATAAATTAGAAAAATGGGTTTTTACCTCCTGGTAAAGTTTTTGTATATCAGGGTTGTTATGGAGTTGGTACAAATCATCTGCCAATTTCTCCTTGCTGGCATATTCCATATCCGAGAAAAGCGCATCTGTGAAAGCCGGATTTTTTTCCATCTCAAACTGGATTTTTTCTACGGAAATATTTTCAAAAAAGGGGCCTTCCAATCGATGGATTTCAACCTGTAAGGGGATATCTAAAATTTCCTCGGAAATCACGCATTCCTCATTTTTATTACAGGAGATCAATAAAAGGAAAATCAGCAGCAACCAGTTCGAAAACTTTGAATTACACATACAATCAAAGATAAGGGATTGTTTTAAGGAATTAAATTTTATTCTTGCCCCATTTTCCATTCGCACTGATGGTCAAAGCCTTTGGGCATTCTTCGACGGCAATTTCTTGTCTAGACATCTTTTTCATTTACCTAATCCTGCTACAGGATTACATAATTCATCAATTCATTTCTACAGCCTAAACTATACCATCATCAACCTGTTCTATGGGTGATTTTAAATTTTATAACTAAACCAATATTTATTATGGATTACAAATGTAGAATAGGGCAAAAATTTCTAAGCCCATTATTGGTAATGTGTTTGATACTCAGTGTCAGCTGTTCGGATGATGATCCGACTCCTATGCCACCTGAAGAAGAAACCATTGTGGAAATTGCGGTCGGGAACGCTCAATTTTCAACCCTGGTAGCAGCTTTGCAAAGAGCTGATCTGGTGGAAACACTCAATGGTACAGGTCCATTTACCGTTTTTGCTCCGACGAATGCCGCTTTTGAAAGTTTTCTGGAAGTTACCGGGATGACGGCAGAAGAATTGCTTGCCTCACCTGATCTGGCCTATATCCTGACCTATCATGTTGTCCAAGGGGAAGTTCCTTCCTCTGCGGTGGAAGCCGGAAGCGTAACCACATTGAACGAGGCTCCTTTTTATGTAAGCGTAGATCCTGAAGATGGAATTTGGATCAATGGTAAGGCTCAAATCCAGACTACTGACATTGAAGCAGATAATGGTATCATCCATGTCATTGATTATGTCATTATCCCACCCACTCAAAGTATTGCCGAAATTGCTGTAGGCGTTGCCCAATCTGAGGCGCCTGAATTTACACAACTGGTAGGAGCTTTGACCAGGGCAGATCTTGTGGGTGCCGTAAGTGGTGGATCGGATGATAATCTGACTGTATTCGCACCTACTGATGCTGCTTTTGAAACATTGTATGAAGCATTGGGAGTAGACAGTTATGAAGATATTCCTTTAGAAACGCTCACGGCGGTATTGACCTACCATGTAGTTCCTGCCAGGGCTTTCTCTCAGGATTTAAGAGACGGTGCTGAATTACCAACGCTGCTTGAAAATGAGATGTTGACCGTCAATTTAGGGGATTTGGAAATCAATGAAGCAGGATTGGTTCCTGCCCTTCTGAATGTCCATGCTACCAATGGTGTCATTCATGTGATAGACAGCGTATTGGTTCCTTAAGTTAAATATTGGTTTTTCTGAAAAGAGCAGGTCCCTTGTGGGTGCCTGCTTTTTTTTGACTTTTAAAAAACACAGAAAATAGCTGGGTGAAATTTCAAATTTCACCCTCGTACAATTCAACCCCTACCGGATTTAGGCATATCAGGAGGCACTTCATTATTCTTGGGCTGGCACACACGGTTATTGTTGTGACGGCCTTCCAGGCCTGTAGCCCGGAGATACCTATCAGTCTGGCAAGTCAGTTACACCTGGTCATATATCCCTTCCTTTTCATCGCCTTATCAAAGCCTAAGCCTGAAAGGCTACAGGTGGACGTGCGATACATACAATTCTTTTCTTTTATAATCTTTCTTTTTATGGAAGAGGTACAAGCACAGGAAATTGTCGTTCGGGGGACGGTAACCTCCTCAGAGGATGGTCAGGCAATTATTGGTGCTACCCTATTGTTGCAGGTTGGTCAGAGCTCAAGTCAGGGCACGGTGACAGATGTGAATGGGGAATACAGCCTATCCGTATCGGGGCCCGAATCCACGCTGGTGATTTCAAGTATTGGATATACCTCCCAAACCATACAGGTGGGAAACAGGTCCGTAATCAATATACAATTGGATCCTGACGTGAGCGAACTTTCAGAAGTAGTGGTGACGGCTTTTGGAATTGAGAGGGAGAAAAAGGCCTTGGGTTATTCGGTTCAGGAAGTGGATACCGAGGAACTGACCCGGGCAAGAGAACCCAATGTAGTCAATTCCCTTAAGGGAAAAGTGGCAGGGGTACATATCAACCCCACATCCGGAGGCCCCGGCGGGTCTTCCTACGTGGTCATACGTGGCAACAGCTCTTTAACCGGAAATAACCAACCCTTATACGTGGTGGATGGTATCCCCATTGACAACCAAACCCTGGACCCGGCATCCAGTTTTTCCGGTTTTGACTATGGGGATGGGATAGGCAATATCAATCCAGATGACATCGCCAATATATCTGTGCTAAAAGGTCCAAGTGCGGCCTCCATGTATGGTGCCCGTGGGGCTAACGGTGTGATTTTGATCACGACCAAGTCGGGTAGAAAAGGTCAGGGCATTGGTGTGGAAATCAATACCAATTATACCTTTGAAACACCGAGTGTGAACCCCACTTTTCAAAATACCTGGGGTGGGGGATATGATGATGATTTCAGTGCTTTTGGTACAGAGACCATCGATGGGCAAGAGACCCTGGTATGGCCAGGATGGTTGCTGGACCAATGGGGAGGGGCGATGGACGGAAGGCCGATTATTTATGATTATGCCCGTGATTGGGGGGTAAAATCCTACACCGCCCAGCCTACCGATAATATTGAAAATTTTTATAGAACCGGGACCACCAATACCAATACCCTGTCTGTTTTTGGAGGCAATGAAACCAGTACCTTAAGGCTTTCCTTTTCCAATATGAACAATAAGAGCATTGTACCCAATAATACCCTGGACCGGCAGACCATCACCCTGAGGGGCTCACACCAGGTTTCGGAAAAATTGCTGGTGGATGCAAAGATCAATTATACCAGACAGGAGGGCAATAACCGGATTCAGAATGGAATCAGTTTCAGCGGTTTGCAGGCCAGCCTGGAAGTGATGCCCAGAAGCATAGACATGGATTGGCTCAGGGACCATACCAGGCCTGATGGCCGAATGGCCAGTTTTAAGCCCGGTTCTCCGTATAACCCTTATTGGATTACTGAAAAATTCAAGAACAATGATACCAGAGACCGTATTATAGGCATGGCCAGGATAAAATATGATTTTACAGACTGGTTGAGTATACAAGGCAGAACCGGAACAGATTTTTATACCGACGACAGGTATGCCATTGTCCCTCAGGGGACCCCTGGCGGGACCAATCTTAACGGCCAGGTCAGAAATACCATGTGGCGTGTAAAGGAAGAAAACAGCGATGTCCTGTTAACAGCTACCGGGGATCTAAGCAGTGATTTTAACGGGACCCTTTCTGTAGGTGCCAACCATTTGAACCGGGATCAGGAGGTGGTGCAGGTAAGAGGTGAAAACCTGGATATCCCCGATTTGTACCATATCAATAATGCCGCCCTGGTTTATTTCAGGGATTTTATCATCAACATTAGCGAGGTTATGCGGCTTTCTGCCGATGATCCCCAGAAGAATGATCAAAACGCCATGGCCAGGATCTGGAGGGTGTGGTTGTACCATTGGGTGACGGATGCCTATGGTGATATCCCTTATTTTGAGGCCGCCCAAGGCGTGGAGAATGTGGTCAATCAGCCCATATACGATTCCCAGGAGGAAATTTACAGGGACATGCTCAATGAACTCAAGGAAGCGGAAGCGCAACTGGGCGCCAAAGCAGATCAGTTAACTTTCGGTAATGCGGACATCCTGTACCAGGGGAATGTGGAGAACTGGAAGAAGTTGGCCAATTCTCTTCGGCTAAGGCTGGCCATTAGGGTACGTTTTGCAGATCCAACCCTGGCTGCAGAACATGTTTCCGATGTGATTAACGGCCCATTGATCGATGAAAATTCGGAAAATGCCTCCTTGAGTACCCTTCCTCCCAGTGCATCAGAAAACACCAACAATGTCAACTATATTTGGACACGTGAATTAACCGCCACCACACCCATGTTTGTGGGTTTTGCCATAGCAGATGTCATGATTCCCATAGATGACCCCAGGATGCCGGTTTTGCTCAGCCCTGCCCTGGACGGTTCAGGATCTTACCGGGGGAGGCCGATTCAACTGCTTCAGGAGGAAAAAGAACCCTATGGACAGGATATGGTGGCCAGTATAGGTCCTTTGTTAAAAGAGGAGATTTATGAAATCATCGTCATGAATGCGGCGGAAGTTTATTTTTTGAAGGCCGAAGCGGCCTTTGCCGACATCACAGGGGAGGATGCCAACCAGCAATACCGTCTGGGCATACAGGCTTCTATGGAACAATACCAAATTCCTGAAGCGGAAATCCAGGAATTCTTAAGCCAGGAGGTGGGAACCTTAAATGGTACCGAGGAGGAGCAATTTGAACAGATCATCACCCAGAAATACATTTCCACCTTCTTTCAGCACTACCAGGGATGGGCTGAATTCAGGAGAACCGGTTATCCGGAGGTATGGATTGGCAGTGACGAGGGCGTAACAAATGGACAGATTCCGAGAAGGTTGACCTATCCCAATGATGAATACCTTAAAAATGAGGCGAACGTGAGGGCGGCCGCAGAAAGAATGGGTGGAGATGAGCTGTTGACCAGGGTTTGGTGGGATGCCAGGCCTGGCGTACCGATCAGGCATCCACTTCAGGATGTTTTTCCTCCAAACTGAAAATTAAGCCCCGGATAAAAATCATGCCCCGGGGTACTTCACAGGTCCGCCTTTTCAGATGGATGGTGGGAAGGAGTACCTCAAACCGACAAGCGCGACCCTCAGAACTCGAAAGTTTCGATTCTGAGGGTCGCTTTTTTACTTCGGAACTGCCATTTTTCACCTGAAAATCGAAAAACCATTTTTATTTAAATCCAAGCACAGTTGAGAGGCCGGTAATTCAATTCCCTGAAATTTTCTTTACGCCATTCCGGCTTTTTTCTGCCCTTCAATCAATCAAAATACTTTACAGACGGTTCCGGATTTTATCAGATTGAAATACAATAGGATTAGGTCCAGTCATTATAACCCGCCATCGCAAATGCCTCATGGTGTTGATCAGATGATAGAAAGGTGAAAATGAATATCAAACCTTATAGGCACACCATGGTCTTATGTCTCAAAGCCGTCTTTCCGATTACCAGTAGCCACCATTGTCAGTCGATTCATAGGTTAACAACTGCTTTCGATTTTTTCCAGTTCTTTTTAAGTATTGGTCTACTTACGCAAGTGTCACCGTTTGAGGGTTCACCTGAAAAGTGGCAAAATTTTTCTGCATAGTCAGGATCGCTATATTTACTCCACGATTTGAATGCCTCATAACTCATTGGTTTTTCTACATTGAAAGGAATAGAAACCCCTGTCCGAATACAAAACCCAGGCTGATTGGTGGATGGTTTCCTAGAATTCGGTTTTGCTTCAACGACTTTTTTTTCTTCTTTTGGTTGAGTCTCCGAAGTAACTTTTTGAACAGTGACCCTAATTTCCTCACTAATAGTTAATAGTCTTTGAACTTCCTCAAGAGCTGCATTATACAATTCTGTGTCTAGATCCCTTGTAATGTAAATGCCCATCTCGTTATTGTTCTGTTGCGAAAACTCATACAAATTCATTGAAGTTATGATGGCTTCATTTTCGTTTATGTAGCATTTTGCGTGAAGGTTTTTGCATAAACTTGTACGAATACCAATTTGTCCCTCTAACCAATTATTTTCTTCAGGTTGCAATTTGTTTTCCCTGTAAATAATCCTAATATCACGCTTTTGAATATTCAAATTACTGAGATGCTCTTTTATTCTATCTGAAAATTGCAAGTATGGACTGACTAGAAACAGTCTGTCCTTTGTACCTTTGATAAGTTCTTCTAGGTGATAAGAAACTCCAGTGGTGCTTAAAAATTTTGCCATTTTTTTATTGTTTTTGTTATTTGTTTGGAATTAGAAAAAAGATTACTGGTCCCTCGTATATACATACAATGGTCAGGATAGTTAACCTTGATTTGGTTTGGCAACCCTCAAAAATTAAATTTTCGTCATGGTTTAATATCATCAAAATTTCATTTTAAGATGCTTAAAATAGCCTTTGATCCTATAATTGCCAGTGATTACATGTCTTAAAATAATTTTGGCATGTCCGCTGTTTGTTCATTCTAAAAATTTAAACAGTTACTATTTCTCCTAAAATAGGCTGAGGTCCTTGAACTTTCCGAACTGGCTACCTTGAAATTATAGCTCGATTATTCCAAGCCCATAAATATTCCTGAACTATTCTATTCATTCCAAAAAAGATTATTTTAACTTAAAAATTTTGGTCGAATATAATGGAAAAACACCATTTAACAAATAATTGGTTTAGGATATTGAATATTAATGGGAGACCTTTGTGGGGTAAGAAACAAAAAATGGAAGGATTTTTTAAGGCCATCCCAACCCCTAACTATTACTGGCAACTTGATTTTTGGTCGGTGATGCCGGAATGCCTATGACAAACGATGGCTCTCTTTCAATTTATCATTGACTGGAATTCACGTATGGGGATTGCAAATCCCGCAGAGCGGTCTACGATAAAATAAATGGGCGAGTATTGTTGAGACTTTCCCAAGTTATAGCCGTCTGTTGTGGTATTTCTTCCGGTTACTTTACCAACGTCCCCGTTGTAATAAACGGAAACTCCATTCAAATGGTCAATTGGTTGTCCGAATGAAAAGTCATGGTTAAAATTAAAATTCTTAAAAGACCAAATTTCCACAATACCCAAAATGAGTAGCCCGATCAGTAAAAAAGTCCAACTTCTGGTTTTCAATTTTTTTGTATGTTATCCCAAAAAACCCGGGATAAATATGCCGGAAAAATCTCATGTTACAAACGATTGCTTTATGGGAAAGCTAGGATAAAAAGCATTGAACCGAATTCGGAAAAAAGCAAGTCGCACAACTGGCGGAGTAACCAAAATCCGGTGGAAAAATCGGTTTAAGTTGGGGCCTCCCAACCTATTCCAATGGCTGAAATTTTAATTGTTGGGATTACAAATCACCTTTATCTGGTCCACGGAATTGCAAATTCCGCGGATCAGGTTGCTTTATTTTTCTTTTTTCTGTTCATTAGTTTAACAATGAATGACCTCAAAAACACCGGGGGATATTTGTATCCTTTTTTTGCCAATCTTTTTCCCATATCAGGATATTCATCCAAAGCGGCAGGTGTTGTCCCTAACCCGTCAACATATCTGTTATACATACAAAATGCAGCAGCAATCAAGACTGCATCATGTATGTCTTCATCGCTGGCTCCTGTTTCTTTTGCCGTTTCGATATCCTGTACTGACACCAACTTACCGCTTTGTTGGACTTTTGCTGCTAGTCTTAACAGCGCTTTCAGTTTATTGGTTACTTGTGCACTATTGATGTCTTCAACTAAGCATCCAACGGTATGACCTGCATCCCCTAAATGTGCATTGGCAGAAGCTGAATGAGATTGGTGGCAAAATTCACAATCATTCAATTTTGACACATAGGATGCAATCAGTTCCCGTTCAGCTTGCGTCAGTCCGGAAGGGCCATGAAGAAGAGTATGTGCTAAATTTGACAATGCTTTTCCGGTCGATCCTTTATAGAACAACAATTCAATAATTCCTGGTTGGTTTACACCTGTTTTAATATAAGCCATATTGCTTGATCTTGATTTACTTTCCGGATCTTTTCCCTCACAGTAAATATTTTTTTTAATCGATAAAAATCTATTTGAATATACCGGATAAAACTCATTTCTCAAATTTATTTTCTGCATTTTATGATTAAATAAACTATAATTGGGGGGGGTAAAACAATGACATTGAAAAGCTGAATCCTTTGGGGCTATCGCATTTCCCACCACTCTCTTAATGTGGTCAAGAAATTCAGGGTTGGTAATTTATCATAAATGGAAATATCAAATTTGTAGGGCAACATCAAAACATCCAAAACAAACTCAATTTTCGTTTGTAAACTCAGAGAGACAATTGGAAAGTATTTGATAGTCAAGGGATAATAAATAATCTTTAACAAGGGTTATTTTTTCTTTGGGCAAATACCAATCAATTTTCCAAGACAATTGGATTATACGTTGTTTCGGAGTAATTTTGGCATTCGAATTCAAAGGCCTGTGCTTATCCCCCAAAGATTTTGTTGGTAAAAGGGTAAGGCCAAAAAAAATACAATCATAATACATGGAAAGAGATCAATTAATATTTGACCTGATCGCCAAAGAAGAAGACCGCCAGAAAACAGGCATAGAGTTGATAGCTTCAGAAAATTTCACCAGCAAGCAGGTTATGGAAGCAGCTGGAAGCGTACTTACCAATAAATATGCAGAAGGCCTTCCCAAAAAAAGATATTACGGGGGATGTGCAGTAGTTGATGATATTGAGCAAATTGCAATTGATCGGGCCAAGGAACTTTTTGGTGCTACATGGGCAAATGTACAACCCCATTCCGGATCACAGGCCAATGCGGCCGTAATGCTTGCTTGTCTCAATCCCGGTGATGCCATTTTAGGTTTTGATCTTTCTCATGGAGGGCATTTGACACATGGGTCACCAGTTAACTTTTCAGGAAAATTGTATGAGCCCCATTTTTATGGTGTCGAAAAAGAAACAGGAAGGATCAACTACGACCAGGTCGAAACGAAAGCCAGGGAAGTAAAGCCGAAATTATTGATTTGTGGTGCCTCTGCCTATAGCAGAGATTGGGATTATGAAAGACTTCGGGCCATTGCTGATCAGGTTGGAGCCATTTTATTGGCTGATATTGCACATCCTGCGGGTTTGATTGCAAGAGGTCTTCTGAATGATCCATTGGAGTTTTGCCATGTGGTTACCACCACTACACATAAAACTTTAAGAGGTCCCAGGGGAGGGTTGATTTTAATGAGAGATGACTTTGAAAATCCTTTTGGAATCAAAAACCCAAAGGGAGAATTAAGGAAAATGTCATCGCTTTTGGATTCAGGCGTATTTCCTGGTACCCAGGGTGGACCGCTAGAACATATCATTGCCGCAAAAGCAGTGGCTTTTAAGGAAGCCCTGTCCGATGAGTACATGAATTATGTAGTGCAGGTAAAGAAAAATGCAACGGTAATGGCAGATTCTTTTGTAAATAAAGGGTATCAATTAATATCCGGAGGGACTGATAATCATTTGATGTTAATCGATCTTCGCAACAAAAACCTTACAGGGAAGATTGCTGAAGAAACCCTGGGGAAAGTGGACATTACCATTAACAAAAACATGGTGCCCTTCGATACCAAATCTCCTTTTGTAACTTCCGGAATGAGGATTGGTACTGCAGCAGTAACCACAAGGGGACTTGGAGAGCAGGACATGGTTAAAATTGTCGATTTAATCGATCAATCTTTGGTCAACCATGAGAATGATGGCAAACTTCAGGCCATTAAAACTGAAGTAAACAAGTGGATGGTTCAATTTCCATTATATTAAAATAGAGAAATAAAGTGGCACTGGATCAGAATAAAGAAGAAGAGGAAGAAGAAAACGGCATGTCCTTTCTGGACCATTTGGAACAGTTGAGATGGCATTTATTGAGATCGATTTCAGCGATTTTGGTTTTTACCGTCCTTGCGTTTTTATCCAAAGGATTTGTATTCGGGCAGGTAATATTGGGGCCTTCCAGGATTGACTTTATCACCTATCGGCTGTTGTGCCAGGTATCTGATTATCTTTCTATCCCGCCACTTTGTATAGATGAATTACCCTTCATCATTCAAAGCAGGCAGATGACCGGGCAGTTTTCCATGCACATCACCTCCAGTTTGGTGGTAGGACTCATTGCTTCATTTCCCTATGTATTTTGGGAAGTTTGGAAATTTATTAGCCCAGGGCTATATGCCAAGGAAAAAAATGCAGCCAGGGGAGCGGTGTTTTTTGTGAGTCTTCTTTTTTTTATGGGAGCTGGATTTGGGTATTTCATCCTATCTCCATTGTCCATTAATTTTCTGGCCAATTATCAATTGGACCCTTCCATTTCCAATGAATTTGATATTACATCCTACATATCCACACTATCCATGTTGGTCCTGGCATCTGCTGTGATGTTTCAGTTGCCCATAGTTATTTATTTTCTGACCCAGGCAGGATTGGTTTCCTCCATGATGCTAAAAACCTACAGAAGGCATGCCATCGTGGCCATTTTGGTTATTTCAGCTTTAATAACGCCTCCTGATGTGATCAGCCAGGTTTTAATTGCCATGCCGATATTGGTGCTTTATGAGACTGGTATCATTATCGCAAAGAGGCTGGAAAGAAAAAAAAGAGAAGAAGAATTAGAGAATGGATTTTAAAATAAATTGAAATGTCTAAATCGATTGCCATAGGAGGTGACCACGCCGGCTACGAATTCAAACAAAGGATAATGATGATCCTTAAGGAAAAGGGGTGGGATGTGAAGGATTTTGGTCCTTTTACTTCCGATGCTGTAGATTATCCTGACTTCATCCATCCTTTATGCAAAGCGATAGAAAACGGAGAAATGAAATGGGGGATCATCATTTGTGGGAGTGGAAACGGAGTGGCCATCACTGCCAACAAATATCAAGGGATACGGGCGGCCATTTGCTGGAATGAAGAATTGGCTTCTCTATCCCGTCAGCACAATGATGCCAACCTTTTAGCTATTCCTGCACGGTTTGTACCATTTGAATTGGCTGAAAAAATGGCAGAAATCTTCTTAAATACTGATTTTGAAGGGGGAAGACATCAGAGAAGGGTAAACAAAATTCCCTGCTAAAAATAAATCAGGGCTTATTCAGAATCATTTCTTATGCGCTTGAACCGGCCTTCCACTTCTTCTTCATATAGTTCGTTTAATTTTGGGATTTTTTCCATCCATAGTTCGAAAAGGCCATTGGGATCGATAATGTACCCGGGGTTTTCTTCTGTAATGTCCCTGTAAATTCTTACCAGTTTCTCATTTTCTTCTTGTGCCTGAAGGTACATGTGGGATAAGGGGAAATTGATATAAGGGCTTCCGAGGTCTGATTCCAAATAATATCTGATATCATTACCCAAAACCATGACGGATGTTTTTGAGGGTAGCTGGTGTTTTTCCGAGGTTTTAATGATATAATTTTCAAAGGAAGCATCATTGATTTTATAAAATGACCAACTGTATGCGATTAAAGGGATCAGGATAAAGTAAGTATAAAAAACAATATTTTGTACCAACCTTTTTTGATTTAAAACCAATATATGATTGATGAAATAGGTCAGCGCAGGCACTATAACAATAAATTGATAGGGGACTAACCGGTTGATGAAAAAGAACATGCCTGCGGAAAAAATCAGATACAGAATGAACAATTGGTTTTGTTTCTGCTGGTTATTATTCATTCTGCCCAACACATTATTCCGAAAATATCCGATTAGGGCAAGTAAGACGGGTACGAGAAATAGGTAAAGAAGATCCAAGTAACCGACATGTTGTTGGATTTTCATTTTTCTACCTAGGTTAAAATATATATCAATGAAAGCCAACAGATTATCCATCCAAAAATAAAAAAGCCCGCAAAGCAAAAGGGGTAATAAATAGGCCATTAGGGACAGGAGTAACTGTTGTAAAGAATACCTGTTGATGAGAACCCCTGTCAATATCAGAAATGGGAGAAATGCCAAAAACGGAAAATGAAAACAAAATGCCACACCTCCAAACAAACCCATTAATAAAATGGAAGAGGAGGAATTTTGGTTCATAGCGGTCTGCTTCAGTAATTGTCCAAAAGAAAGCAAAATAAAAGTGGACCCCATCAGGCCTGGGGACAAGGTCAAAAAATCAAAGGACAGTTGAAATAATAGGATCATTACAAATGCCGGAAGATAATTGTGCTCATCATAAGCGTTAAGCTTAATTAAGAGGTCATTGGTGTAAAAAACCTGGAATAACAGGATGCAAAAGGAAATCAACCTAAAGGACAACAGGCTATTGGCGCTGATATAATGGTTGACCAGATATATCAGAGAAGAAAATGGACCGGTGTCATCTATTATCCCGATATACATCCATTCCCCTTTAGCCATCCTTTCACCAATCAGTTGCCATAAAAGTTCAGTTTGGGTAAGGGGTATATCCATTAAGATATAAGGTATACGAAGAAGGAGGAAGAGCAACAGGATGCCCACCATACGAAACGGATCATTGATTTTGAAAAATGAGAGCAAGGATTATTTTAGTTTAAATCTGATTTCACGAAATTAAAGGTTACAAGTATATTTCACTAGATTTGTGTATAATTAAAATTTAAAAATGGAAAGTAAGCGCCAACAAAAATACGCAAAACTGATTCAAAAGGAATTGGGTGAAATTTTTCAAAGGGAGAGTAAACCCTTGGTGGGCAAAGCCATGGTTACCGTTACCAGAGTGGGGATGAGCCCTGACCTGGGTGTTGCTAAAATCAATTTGAGTTTTTTATTGGCAAACAACGCAGAATTATTTGCCAAAATAAATGAAAATAAAAATCAGATCCGAAAAAATTTAGGTAATAGGATAGGAAAATCCGTGCGGATCATTCCCGAATTGGTTTTTTACCTCGATGAATCCTCCGCTTATGCCCAACACATGGATGAGGTGATTTCAAAACTGGACATACCTGATGCTCCGGAAGAAGATGATGAAGCGAAAAATGATTAGTATATTCCCCCTTTGAATCTTTCCTTTTTTATAGCGGCCAGATATTTCAAAAGTACAAAGAAGAGGAACTTCATTACAGTGCTTTCCAGAATTTCCATGGTGGGAGTTGCGGTAGGTACCATGTCTTTGGTGGTGGTTTTATCGGTATTCAATGGGCTGGAGGATTTGATCAAAAGCCTATATGCTTCTTTTGATGCAGAATTAAAAGTGGAACCTGTATTGGGAAAATCATTTGAGGTAAGTGAGGGATTTCTTGCCAATTTATCCGCGTTGGAAGGGGTGGAGATTTTGACCGAAGTCATCGAAGACAATGCCCTTTTCAGATACGGTGACCACCAGGTGGTGGCCACCCTTAAAGGCGTATCCGAAAATTTTTTATTGCAGGAAAGATTTTCCAATGGCTATTTCACAGGTGAAATGTCCCTGGGAGAGCCTGGTAAGCCCCAAGCCATAGTGGGAAGGGGGCTTTCGTATTTTTTATTGATGGACCTGGATGATCAGTTTGAACTGATTCAGGTGTTTTATCCTAAGGATCCCAGAGCGGGAAGCATCGATCCGAGCAATATGTACAATCGAGAGGTGATAAAAGCAGTAGGGGTGTTTAGCATAGAAAAACAATTTGATGATGAATATGTCATTGTCCCTCTGGGATTTGCCCAAAAGCTATTGAATTATGGGAATCGAAGGACGGCTTTGGAAATAAAAGTGGCGGAGGGGAATGACTTAAAAAGCGTGAAAGAACGGATTAGGGAACATCTTGGCAGTGATTTCTCGGTTAAGGATACAGATGAACAGCATGCCAGTCTTTTAATGACCATCAGGTTGGAAAAATTGTTTGTTTTTCTTACCCTAACTTTTATACTTGCAGTTGCATCTTTCAATATTTTCTTTTCCCTTAGCATGTTGGCAATAGAAAAGAAAAAAGATATTGCGGTGTTGTTTTCTTTGGGTGGAACAAAGAAATTAATCCGGTCGATTTACTTGAAGGAAGGTGCCATTATCGCTTTTTCAGGCGCTATCATCGGCTTATTTTTGGGATTTGTAATTTGTTGGGTTCAGGATACCTATGGATTGGTGTCATTGGGCGTGACTTCTTCGATAGTGGAAAGCTATCCGGTGAAAATGAAATTGAATGATTTTTTATACACCAGTCTCAGTGTCATCGTGATCACTTTATTGGCATCTTACAGACCCGCATTGATTGCCTCTAAAGTAAAGACAACTTTGCATTTGTGATGTAATTAATGATTAATCTGTTCAATTCTTTTAAATATTTCTGTAATTTGCAAGCTGCCAAATTTCAAAACCTAAACAAACATTTCGGTTTTGTTCAAAATTGATGTTAATGAAAGTTGCTTCAGAAAAGCCCTTTAAAATTATTTATTCCCTGTTTAACCATGAATTTTTGGGGATACTATTTGAATCCTTTGCCATCCAATTGGATGAGAAAGGGCGTTTGTCCTATGCCTACCAAAATATTTCCTTCAAAAATTCCAATGAATTTGAAGAAGAGATAGACCATACAGACATTGAATTGATCAAATTAATGGACAGTATGCAGCAGGAAGCTATTGTGAAAAAGTTCAATACCAAAAATATAAAACCAAAGGAATTTTTAAGGAAAATTTTCGAGAACGAACCACAAAGTCAGTCTAATAAGGATATTCAAAGGCTGATTCAACATCGGCTGGAACTAACACGTTCCAAAATACTGGATCGAATTAAGGACAAAAGATTGTTTGAAATGGGCAATGACGGCAATCCCATATGGAAGGAAATTGAGGTCATGCCTGAAAAGGCGTCGGTCCTTTTTCATTTCCGTAGGAACGAAGACAACACCCATTATTTCCCCACCTTAAAATATTTGGGGGAGCGGCTTGAATGGCAATACAAAGGTAGTTATTTGTTGTGCTACCAGCCAGCTTGGCTGGTAGTTGACAGCAGGCTTTACAGTTTTGAAAAGGATGTGGATGGTAAAAAGCTGCTTCCTTTTTTAAATAAAAAATTCATTGTTATTCCCAAGAAGGTAGAAGAATCCTATTATAAAAAATTTGTTACCCAGCTTTTGGCTTCATTTGATGTTTATGCCAAAGGCTTTGAAATAAAAGTAGAAAGATCCAGCCCAAAGGCCCTCTTGCACCTTAGTGAACTGCCCGGAAATTCCACTACTGATATGTTCGGAAAAAAGATTGCCGAGGAGGAAGAAGAGAAGATGGTCTTTGAATTGAAATTTAAATATGGAGATTATTCCTTCCGGGCGGACCAAACCAGTCCGACTAATGTGGAATTGGAAAAGATTGGAGATGAATACACTTTTTATAAAGTGGTCAGGGATTTGCAGAAAGAAGCTTTTTACGGTGAGTTTTTAAATAATAAGGGCTTACCGGTTAAGAATAGTAGGTGCGCCATGCCCAAAAGAGAAGCCTATGATTGGATCATGAACCATAAACCGGATCTTGATGATCTTGGTGTGGGCATATTTCAATCCGGAAATGAAAAGGGAAAAAAATATTTTGTAGGGACTGCAAATATTACGGTGAGGTTCAATGAGAAAATTGATTGGTTTGATGTTGAAGCCATGGTTTCTTTTGGGGACTACCAGATTCCTTTTGTGAAATTCAGAAAACTGCTGTTGAAGGGGAAGAACGAAATTGAACTTCCCAACAAAGAGGTGGCCATCATTCCCAAATCCTGGTTTGTCAACTATGCGGAAATCTTTTCTTTTATGGAAGAAAAAGATGCTTCTAACTCCCATTTAAAGCTTAAAAAACATCATATCGCCTTGGCCCAGGAATTGGAAAGGGGCAATTTTGTGAAGTTGGATCTGAGTGAAAGGTTAAAAAAATTAAGAGATTTTTCCACCATAGATGATTGTGAGTTGTCATCCTACTTTAAAGGAACCTTAAGGCCCTATCAAAAAGCAGGTTATAACTGGATGCGGTTTTTAAATGAATACAAGTTCGGGGGATGTCTTGCAGATGATATGGGTCTGGGTAAAACGGTGCAGACATTAGCGCTTCTCGCTGGGGAAAAGGAACGTTCTGAGGGCTCTACTTCCTTGTTGATCATGCCTACCTCACTCATATACAACTGGGAACTGGAAGCAAAAAAATTTACTCCGAAATTAAAGATATTGGTATATACCGGTTCTCAGAGGATAAAGGATAATCGGAGGTTCAGTCAATATGACCTGGTACTTACTTCTTACGGCATAACCAGGATCGATATTAATGTAATGAAGGAATTTTATTTTAATTATATCATCCTGGATGAATCACAGGCCATCAAAAACCCTGAAAGCATCATTTCAAAAGCAGTTGTTCAGCTGGCGAGTAGCCATAAACTTATCCTTACCGGAACACCGGTGGAAAATGGAACCATGGATCTATGGTCCCAAATGAATTTTATCAACAGAGGACTCTTGGGAAACAAGCATGCCTTTAAAAAGCAATTTTTGCTACCTATTGAAAAGAAAAACGATACAGATAAAATCATTAAACTCAATGCGCTGATTAAGCCATTTATTTTGAGGAGGTTAAAATCTCAAGTTGCTACAGACTTACCGGAAAAAGTGGTCAATGTAAAATATTCCACCATGACATCAGATCAACAGGATGCCTATGAGGAAGTGAAGAATTATTTCAGGGAAAAAATCATCGATGAATTGGGTACCCCTGGCAAGGCTCAAAAATCGCTTACCCTGCTAAGGGGTTTGACCAAATTAAGACAGATTGCCAATCATCCGAAGATGGCAGATGACCAATACATCAGCGATTCCGGAAAGCTTGAAGATGTCATGCACATGGTAAAATCTACGGTGAGTGAAGGCCATAAAATCCTTATTTTCAGTCAATTTGTAAGACACCTTTCCATCGTCAGGGAATTCCTGGATAAGGAGTCCATCCAATTTGCGTATCTTGATGGGGCTACCAAAGACCGTCAGGGACAGGTAACGGCTTTCCAGGAAAATCCGGACATTAAAATATTTTTGATTTCCCTTAAGGCAGGTGGAGTGGGTCTCAACTTAACTAAAGCAGAATATGTTTTTTTACTTGATCCCTGGTGGAATCCAGCTGTTGAATCTCAAGCTATCGACAGGGCTCATAGAATTGGTCAGCAAAACAAGGTTATTATTTATAAATTTATTAGCAAGGATACAGTCGAGGAAAAAATCATGGCCTTGCAGGAAAGAAAAATGGCCTTGGCCGGAGAGTTAATCAATACCGAAGAAAGCTTTATAAAGAGCCTTAGTAAGGAAGATATTTCTGCCTTATTGGCCTGATAGTTTTTAGGAATATTTTTATAGATAAATTAAGGTAAAATCCAACCAATGCAGACCGCCATACTCATCATTCAATGTAAAGATAACAAGGGAATTGTGGCCGCTGTTTCCGAATTTTTGTATAAAAATAATGGGAATATTATAGAGGTGGACCAACATATTGATGATGAAACGGGAGATTTTTTTATGAGGGCGGAATGGGAACTTGAAACATTTGATGTTGCCAAGGAAAAAATTCTGGCCGTTTTTGGGGAAGAAGTAGGGAAGAAATTTAATATGAGTTATTCCTTGTCTTTCAATATTCCAAAACCAAAAATGGCCATTTTGGTATCCAAATTATCCCATTGTCTATTTGATATTCTAAGCAGGTATTATTCAGGACAATTTCAGGTAGAGATTCCCCTTGTAATCTCTAATCATGCGGATTTAAAACCAGTCGTTGAAGCATTCGGAATTACATTTTATCATTTGCCCATCACCAGAGAAAACAAATCAGCTCAGGAAGCCAGGCAAATTGAATTGTTGAAAGCCAATGACATTGAATTTGTTGTTCTGGCCCGCTACATGCAGATTCTGTCCCAAAATTTTATTCAACAATACCCCAAAAAAATCATCAATATCCACCATTCATTTCTTCCTGCATTTGTTGGGGCCAAACCTTATCATGCGGCTTATAAGAGAGGGGTTAAAATCATTGGGGCAACGGCACATTATGTCACCGAAGAGTTGGATGCAGGGCCCATAATTGAGCAGGACGTGGCTAGGGTGCGGCATCATAATACCGTTGAAGATCTGGTTCAAATTGGCCAGGATGTAGAAAAAGTGGTGCTTTCAAAGGCCATCAAATACCACTTGGCCAAAAAAATCCAAGTGGTAGGGAACAGGACGATCATCTTCAATTGATGAATAATTTTCCGGGAATGTCAAAAAATGTCAGGAGATTAACTCAATTCCTTTAAGAACGAGGAATCCAGGCAATTGAAACAGGGCATTAAGCAGGAGGCTATTTTTTCTCCATTTCTACCAGAATATTCCCGGAATCATCAAAGAGGACCAGTTTATCGGCAGCATAGGTATAATTGGAACTGTTTTCAAGATTGGACAAATAAGTCTTCTCCAAATTTATGTCCTCACAGTTCTCCTTATCTGTGTATAGGGTACTGAATTTAATTTGTTCCCGGTTGTAAGTCGCTCCTCCCCGGTAATCATTGCACCCTGCAAAACCTGAGATTTTCTGATCTTCCTGAAAGGTCAAAGTCAGGTTCCTTAGCTTTTCTTTGCTGGTGCCCGCCCCTGATAAATCAATTACCCGCCATTCATGATCAGATAATTCAATGGGTTCCGAATTGCAGGACAACATGATAAGGGATAGGAAAAGAATAGGAAATATTTTTCTAAAATCATTCATTTTAAAATATATTTGGTTAAATAATGGTGAACTTTCTGTTCTATGCTAATCATCCAGCCATTATCCCACAAAGACTGTTCTAAAAAACCTGATTATGAAACTATTTTTCTGGGAATGTCATGGGGAAGCCTTGTCAATAATTCATAATTGACCTGTTGGGTGGATTCACCAAAGGATGCCACTGTAATTTCATTTTTTTTTTGTTTTCCGATAATGACCACCTCGTCTCCCTTTTTCACAGACTGCAAATCAGTGACATCCACGGATATGGCATTCATCGTGACGGTGCCAACTACCGGTAAAATCTTACCATTGATGAGGACTTTGCCCAGATTACTCAGGCTCCGTGTAAAACCATGACAATAGCCAACCGGAACCAAGGCGATAACGGTATTCCTTGAAGCCATAAAACTGTTGCCATATCCTATAAAATCCCCCATCTTTACTTTTTTGAGGCTCATGACACTGCTTTTCCAGCTGATCAGCCTTTTTAATGGATTGATCATGTTGGGGGCCAATTGTTTGAATTTAAACATATAAGTTTCCTGGCTCGGCCAAAATCCATATTGGGCAATTCCAATCCTTACCATATCCATAATGGTTTCAGGATAACTCAGCGATGCCGCTGAACAGGCAGTATGGTACCTTTCAAAATAAAGCCCTTCCTGGATAAACCAATGCTTGAATTCCAGGTAGGATTTAATTTGATTTTTTACCCTGACATAATTGCCCACACTTTCCGCTCCTGCATAATGGGTACAAAGTCCCTGAAGCTCCAAGTACTCAGCATTATCTTTTAATACCTTTGCCAACTCTTCTTTTTCAGACCATTCAAATCCGGTGCGATGAAAACCGGTTTCTACCTCTACATGGATTTTTGCTTTTTTAAGCTGTGTTTTAGCGGCCTTAATTGCCGACATCAGACGGTCTAATTCAAAAACATAAAAACTGATACCTTTATCGATCAGAAAGGGCAGGTTTTCATTCTCCACCATTCCCATGATCATGATTTCGCTGTTTTTTGTTCTGGATTGCAGTACCCTAATGGCCTCATCCGTACTAAAGGTGCTGAAATGACGTATACCCGCCTTCTCAGCGATTTTGACAGTATTCTCAATTCCATGCCCGTAAGCATTCCCCTTAACTACCGAGGAGATGGTTACATTTTCTCCGATCTGGCTTTTCAAAAACTTGATGTTATTTTTATATGCTTTACTGCTGATCTCAATATATGAGGTATGAATCATGAATTTAAAAATTTATTTTACGGATGACGGCTAAATAAAGATTCACTGCGGTTGGAATAATCTCATCCGGGAAATCATAATGACTTTCGTGCAGTTGAGGTAGTTTTTCTCCCGCACCTAAACCGAAAAGCATGCTATTGGAATGACTCAAGGATGAGAATTTACCAAAATCTTCAGACCATCGGAAGGGAGTCCTGATATGTTTGGTCTCCATGTCAAGCGCTTTAGCGGATTCATTAAACAATTCCCAGGATTTCTCGTCATTCACGGCAGCTTCAAATTCCTCCCGATAAGAAATTTTCAATTCCAAACCGCTTTCTTTTGCAATTAGTTGTGCCAATTGCTCTGAATAATCGGTCAGTTTTTTCATGGCCGGATTTTCAAATGTACGCAAGGTAGCCATCACGGTGGCCTCTCCTGGGCTTGTGCCAAATGAGACCTCTCCCAATGAGGCATGTATGACCGTAATCATGGTGAAGTCTCTTATTGATTCCGGCAGCTTTTGAAGGCCTACAATTAACTTACACATGGCCATTCCCGGGCTCAATCCATCCTCAGGATGGGCAGCATGACTCGTTCTACCTTTGAGGGAAATGGTCATTCCTTTTGAAGCTGCGGTAAAGGGTCCTTTTTTTAATATGATCTGGTTTTTTTTATGACCCGGAAGGTTATGTAGGGCAAAAGCATAGTCGGGGATAATGTCCTTAAAATTTTTGGACTGTATGACCTGTTCAGCGCCCATTCCAGTTTCTTCGGAAGGCTGAAATAATAACACCACTCTTCCTTTTTTCGGACGTTCTACGGACAATTTCATGCCGACACCACAGATAATGGCCATGTGTCCGTCATGCCCACAGGTATGAGAAACCCCTTTGTGCTTGCTACGGTGTTTTATTTTTCCTTCCTCCTGTATGGGAAGGGCATCGAGTTCGCTTCTCAACAGCGTCGTAGGCCCTTTTTCGGGTCCTTTAAATATAAATGCAAGGCCGAAGGGTCCCAAATCTTCCAAAACGTCGTCCGGGTTTAGGGATTCAAAGAAAGCTTTTATCCGGGCCGAAGTTTTTTTTTCATTTCCTGAAGTTTCAGGAAATTGGTGTAATGCCCTTCGAAGCACGGCCAGTTTATTAATTTCCGTTTGGTTCATGATAATATTTTATTGATTGATAAAAACTCAGTTATTAATGGATTCTAAAAGAGAGCATCCTATCCAGTTATTTGGGTTGGGGCAATTTTTTAAATATTGGAGTTTTTCGATTTCACCGCATACCCCGGGATAATCCCCCTTGTAGTTTCCAAGGCAATTGACCAGTTGGAAATGCAGATGGGGTGGCCACGCTCCATTTTCATCAGGCGTTCCGAGGCGACCAATAAGCTGGCCTTTTTCAAGGACAGTGTCAATTTCCCAAGTTTTCAAGTCCCACCTGGTTAAATGTCCATAAAGACTATAGATCGTATTACCCTTCAATTGGTGTTCCAAAATTATTGTGGGCCCATAATTACCAAAACCGATGTTATCTTGAAAGCTGTGAATTTTTCCTTCCAATGGACAATAAATGGGTGTGCCGGAAAATGACCAGATATCAATACCCAAATGAATGTTTCTATAAACCGAATCCCTCATATTGAACACCTGACTTCGGGCATATATGGCCCGGTTTTCTCCATATCCGCCTATGGCATATTTAATTTTTTTATTGTTATTCAGGTTCTGGAACACAAAATCATCGAAAGCATGGAGGTCCATTAGGTCAATTTTCCGCAAATAAAAATTTGAGCTGCTTAAATCAATTGAAACAGTATTATTTTCATCAAGCAGTTCTCCCATTAAAGGGTGAAAAGACAAGGCCTTTTCTGTCATATTCTACACATTTTTTTTCACTATATTAATTCTCGCCAATATAAAAAAAATTGATTGATGGGAGGGGAGGATTAATTATTTTCTCTAAAAATTGTAAATGCAAATTTCTGTTATGGTTGAATCAAAAATAAAATGCAAATTTATCCCATGGAAGAAAATACTTTTATTGAACTAGAGGACATCCAGGAGGCGAGGAGGAGAATTGATCATATGGTTCATTGGACGCCATTGATGTCCTCTAAAGCCATCAATGACCTTTCAGGTTGTCATATTATTTTCAAGTGTGAGAATTTTCAAAAAGTAGGTGCATTTAAAGCACGAGGGGCTGCCAATGCCGTATTAAAGCTAGATGAAAATACCGGCAAAAATGGAGTGGCCACGCACTCCAGCGGAAACCATGCTGCAGCTTTGGCAAGGGCTGCCCAACATGCCGGTATCCCATCCTATATCATCATGCCCTCAACCGCTCCAGAAATTAAGAAAAATGCTGTAAGGGGATATGGAGGCATTATTTTCGAATGTGAGCCTTCCTTATCAGCGAGAGAAAAGTCCTTAAAAGAGGTGGTCGAAAAATATGATGCCACTTTTATTCCTCCCTATAACCATTGGGATGTGATAGAAGGACAAGCCACTTGTGCGTTGGAAATTTATGAAGAAGGATTGTCCCTTGATTTTATTTTAGCGCCTGTGGGTGGAGGTGGATTGCTGTCCGGAACAGCGCTTAGCTCCCATTATTTATCACCAAAAACCAAAGTAATCGGAGCTGAACCCCAAGGTGCAGATGATGCCTTCAGGTCTTTCCAGGCGGGAAGGTTAATCCCCATGGAAGCACCCAAAACCATTGCTGATGGGCTGCTTACCTCCTTGGGAAGCATTAATTTCCAGGTAATTTCTCGGCATGTTCACGACATTTTAACTGCAGAGGATTCCGAAATTATACATGCGATGCGGTTGGTTTATGAAAGGATGAAAATTATCATCGAGCCCAGTGGAGCGGTACCCTTAGCGGTATTATTGAAAAATAAAGAAAAATTTAAGGGCAAGGAGGTAGCCATAATTCTTTCCGGAGGTAATGTGGATTTGTCAAAGCTCCCCTTTTAAAATTAAGGATAAAGTTCATGGAGTTTTTCAATACAGTAATCAATTTCTTCTTTTGTATTGAAGCGGCTGAAGGAAAATCTTATGGCCTCTCTATTGGGATCAGCCTGTATATGCCTGAGTACATGCGAACCCAAAGTAGCGCCGCTGCTGCATGCCGATCCTCCCGAAACGGATATTCCGGCAAGGTCAAGGTGAAACAACAACATCCCTTGATTTCTTTCTGAAACAGGAAAACTTACATTTAAAACAGTATACAGGCTTTTGTCGAACTCCCCGGATAGCCCGTGGAATTCAGCTCCTGGAATGAATTGCGATAGCATTTGGGTGAAATGGTTTTTCAAAGCAAGGATATGATTCCTGTGATGGCCCATTTCATTGACAGAAATTTCCAAAGCTTTGGCCAAACCAATGATCCCAGGGACATTTTCAGTTCCCCCCCGCATATTCCTTTCCTGAGATCCTCCTTTGATCAAACCTTTTATTTTTTTGTTTTTATTCACATATAAGAAACCTACGCCTTTCGGACCATGAAATTTATGTGCAGCACCCGCAATGGCATGCAAATTTGGCATGGATTTCAAATCGTGGTGGTAGTGGCCAATTGTCTGTACGGTATCTGAGTGAAAATAGGCACCATAAGCATGGCAAAGATTGCTGACGGCCACCAAATCAATCAAATTACCTATTTCATTGTTTCCATGCATCAATGAAACCAAACTATTGGGATTGGATTTCAAATGGTCTTCCAACTGGTTGATATCAATGTTTCCCAATTTATCGGTTTTCAGCAGACTATAGGGGATTTTAAATTTTTCGGCGCAATTTTCCACCGTATGCAACACGGCATGGTGTTCGATGGGGGAGGTAATCACATGTTTGATGTGGTAACTTTCTATGGCTCCGGAAATGGCGGTATTGTCCGCTTCGGTGCCTCCGGAGGTGAAAAATATTTCGCCCGGTTGTACATTCAGGATCTGGGCAACCTTCTTCCTCGCCTTTTCAATTTCAGCCCTAACCTGCCTGCCATGGGAATGAACAGATGATGGATTTCCAAAATTTTGTCGGAAAAAGGGCAACATTTCCTGAATAACCCTTTCATCTAAAGGAGTAGTAGCAGCATTGTCGAAATAGATACTTTTTTCCGTAAACATTGAAAATATATGGGTATCTACTCTTTTTCGGAAATGAATTCTTTGATGTCCCGCATGATTTTTTGGGCCAGATGGTCAGCCGTTGCAGCAGTTTCGGATTCAGAATATATCCTGATGATTGGTTCTGTATTGGATTTCCTGAGGTGAACCCACTCGTTTTCAAATTCTATCTTTACCCCATCTATTTCATTGATGGGTTGCTTCTGGTATTTTCTTTTCAGAAGGTCGAGGATCTTATCCAAATTGATCGAAGGGGTGAGTTCAATTTTATTTTTGGAAATGAAATAATTTGGATAGGTTGCCCTTAGCCGACTGGCGGTTTTACCAAACTTGGCCAGGTGGGTCAAAAATAATCCGATGCCCACCAATGCATCTCTGCCATAATGGGAGGTGGGGTAAATGATCCCTCCATTACCTTCTCCTCCTATCACAGCATTTGTTTTTTTCATTTGGTTCACTACGTTGACTTCCCCTACTGCGGAGGCAAAATATTCCCCACCTCGTTTTTCTGTAACGTCCTTTAAGGCTCTGGTTGAACTAAGATTGGATACCGTATTTCCTTGTTCTTGGGACAATACGTAATCTGACACCGCCACCAAAGTATATTCCTCTCCGAAAAAGCTTCCGTCTTCATTTAAAAAAGCCAGGCGGTCTACATCTGGATCCACCGCAATGCCGAGGTCATAATTCCCGTTCTCAAGTTTTAAGGAAAGGTCCCTTAAATGCTCAGGAAGGGGTTCGGGATTATGAGGGAAATTGCCATCTGGTGTACAATATAATTCTTCAACGATTTCTACCCCAAGAGCCTTTAATAATGGCGGGATCACCAGTCCTCCGGTAGAATTGACACAATCCACCACAATTTTGAATTTCCGCTGTGCAATGGCCTCTATGTCCACCAATTTCAAATCCAGAACATGCTGGATGTGCCGATCAAGGTAATCCTGAATGGGAGTATAAGTGCCCAGCTTTCTTACTTCTGCAAACAGATAATTTTCATTTTCCACTTTTTCTAAAATGGTTTTGCCTTCCTGATCTGAAATAAATTCACCTTGATGGTTTAATAATTTCAAAGCATTCCATTGTATGGGATTGTGACTGGCAGTGATGATAATACCACCTCCGGCATTTTCCCAGGGTACAGCAAGTTCTACTGTAGGGGTGGTGCTTAGACCTAAATCCACTACATCTATTCCCAGGCCTTGCAGGGTAGCAGCTACCAGCTGGGATACCATCTCTCCAGAAATCCTGGCATCTCTACCGATCACGATTTTGGGGTTTTGGGTATTTTCCAAAACCCATGCACCATAGGCTGAAGTAAATTTTACGATGTCAATGGGGGTAAGTCCTTCTCCAGCAGCGCCGCCGATTGTTCCCCTAATACCGGAAATTGATTTGATTAATGCCACTTAAAATTTAATTAGTTGGGGTTTTAAAAATGGGAAATTGATTGATGATGGGCTTATTTAAATTTAGCCATGACCTTCTCCACTTCATTATCAGGATTGCCACAGGATGAATCACTATCCACCTTTTTGCCACAGTAGCCACACGCCCCCCCCTCTTTGTTGAGATAAGGATTTTGTGAAGCACAGGTCCCTTTAAATTGCCCGTTTTTCAGGAAAATCAATCTTACAGACATCAAAATGAAAAATAGTGCAAGAAATGCCAATGTTAAATATACAGTTGTCATATCAAATTTATTTATGCAAATTTACGTAATACTTTCAAAACGTTGATACCATAACATAAGTTTCCCCTCAATTTATGCACACCCACCCAAGAAGGAAATCTCAGCTGGAAGCATTTGACCGCTTATTGACCATCATGGATGAGCTAAGGGAAAAATGTCCCTGGGATAAAAAACAGACTTTAGAAAGCCTAAGGCACCTGACCATTGAGGAAACCTTTGAATTATCCGATGCTATTTTGGAAGGCGATTTGGAAGAAATTAAAAAAGAATTGGGAGACATTTTACTCCATATCGTATTTTATGCCAGAATAGGGGCCGAAAGGAATTCCTTCGATATGGCCGATGTGATCCATCAGTTAAATGAAAAGCTGATCCGAAGGCATCCTCATATATATGGAGATGTACAGGCTGACGATGAAGATATGGTCAAGCAAAACTGGGAAAAGATTAAATTGCAGGAAAAGGGAACCCAAAGTGTTTTGGGGGGTGTGCCCAAATCATTGCCGGCCATGATCAAGGCGATGCGTATACAGGAGAAGGTAAGGGGGGTCGGATTCGACTGGGAAGAAAAATCCCAGGTTTGGGAAAAAGTAGAAGAAGAAATGGAAGAATTCAAGGCCACTTTCAATGTGGAAACAGATCTACCTGTGGATAAATCCCAAGCAGCCGGTGAATTTGGTGATTTGCTTTTTTCACTGATCAATTATGCAAGGTATTTGGATATCAATCCAGACGAAGCTTTGGAGAAGACCAATCGTAAGTTTATGAAGCGGTTTCAATACCTTGAGAAGGCCGCCAATATGTCAGGGAAATCATTGACAGAAATGAGCTTATCAGAAATGGATATTTTTTGGGAAGCCGCAAAAAAAGAGGAACAAAAACCTGGTTGAATAATATTTTTCTGAATTCGGAATAATCCACCCGGTCTGGTTGAAAAATTTTCAATAAAAAACTAATTTTTGGCTTTTATCCACAATACGAGTTTTATTTTTTTATTTTAATCTACTAAATATCAACACTATAGGCTACTGTTTCATACTGATGTGGATAAGTACAGATAAATGTGGATAAAAATTCCTTGTATTTTCCAATCATTGTTCAGGCTAAAATCAGCCACTTTTTCCAGCGTTTGACAGGACTTCTTATGATTTTTTTATCGGATATATAATTGGGACCCGGTAAATTTTTTTGAAATAAAATTTTGAGACTGGTTTTATGATGGGCCATGAGGGATATCATAGAAATTTCAATAATTCATCTAGGTATTCCCTGTTATTGGAAAGTCTCGGAACCTTATTTTGTCCACCCAATTTCCCTTTTGATTTTAACCAGTCTTCGAAAAAACCTTCCTTTGCAAAATGGACAATTGGTAATTTAAGTACCATGTCTCTGTATCTCTTCGCATCGTAATCAGAATTGACCTCTTTTAGGTATTGGTCCAGCTTTTCAATAAAGAGCATTTGGTCTTCCGGCATCGCTATGAACTCTATGATCCATTCATGAGTTCCCTGATCGGAGGCCGCTCCAAAGTATACCGGTGCAGCAGTGAAATTTTTTATACTGGAGTGGGTCACTTCGCATGCCATTTCTATTGCTTTTTCTGCATTCTCCACTATGATTTCTTCACCGAAGGCATTAATGAAATGCTTTGTCCTTCCTGAAATTTTGAATCGAAAGGGTTTTAATGAGGTAAACTTGACCGTATCTCCGATTTTATATCTCCAAAGTCCAGCATTGGTTGTAATGACAATGGCATAGTTTTTATTCAACTCTACCTCCATTAATGGAACCACTTTAGGATCTGGTTTTTCCAAGTCTTCCATTGGGATAAATTCATAAAAAACACCATAATCCAACATCAATAAAAGTTCTTCTGAATCCTTTTGATCCTGTATTCCAAAAAATCCTTCCGAGGCATTGTATGTTTCCAAAAAATGCATGTTTTCTGATTGGATCAGATTTTTGAACAAGGAGCGGTAAGGACCAAATGCCACTGCCCCGTGAAAGAAGACCTCTAAATTGGGCCATACTTCAGAGACATGCTGACTGTTTGTTTTTTCCAAAACTTTTTTAAGCAGAACCAGGGTCCAGGTGGGAACGCCTGTTAAACTGGTGACATTTTCCTTGATGGTTTCCTCTGCCATTTTATCAATTTTCTCCTCCCACTCACTCATCAGGGCGGTTTCTAAACTGGGTGTTCTTGCAAACTGGGCCCAAATAGGTAAGTTTTTCATGATTACAGCAGAAATGTCACCGTAAAAACTGTTTTTGTTGTTGTCCAAATGATTAATTTGGTGGCTTCCTCCTATAGACAGACTTTTTCCGGTGAATAATTTGGTGTCCTGATAATTATTAATATATAGGGAAAGCATGTCTTTCCCACCTTTAAAATGACACTCTTCCAAACTCTCGGTGGAAACAGGGATGAATTTGCTTCTGGCACCCGTGGTGCCGGATGATTTGGAAAACCAATGGATATCCGTTGGCCAGAGTATGTTTTGCTGGCCCTTCATTGTCTTCTCAATATCGGGCATAAGCTGTTCATAATCATGTAACGGGACCTGCCGGCAGAAGTCTGCATAAGAAGAAATGCTGTTAAAATGATATTTTTTACCAAAATCCGTGTTTTTAGCGGCATGAATAAGTTTAAAAAGGATTTCCTGCTGAATGTCAATAGGATTGTTTTTGAATTTTTCTATTTGGCCTATTCTGTTTTTGAATATCCAAGTCATAAAAGTGTTGATTACTTCCATTGGTAGTAAGGTAAATAGAGGTTATATTTTTCTTTTGAGTTCAAAGTTTTTTCCTAGATAAACTTTTCTTACCTGTTCATCAGCTGCCAGTTCTTCTGCGGTCCCTGCTTTTAATAATTTCCCTTCAAACATCAAATAAGCCCGGTCAGTAATGGATAGGGTTTCATTTACATTATGATCTGTGATCAGGATGCCGATATTTTTGTTTTTTAATTTGGCTACTATGGTTTGAATTTCTTCTACGGCAATGGGATCGACCCCGGCAAAAGGCTCATCCAGTAATACAAATTTTGGGTCTACTGACAGTGCTCTTGCTATTTCTGTCCTTCTTCTTTCTCCTCCGGATAAAACCATGCCCAGATTTTTTCTGACATGGGTCAGGCTGAATTCTTCCAATAACTGCTCCGCCCTTTCTTTTTGTTCTTTTTTCGGGATGGTGCTCATCTCCAAGACAGCTAATATGTTTTCCTCCACGGTCAACTTTCTGAATACCGAAGCTTCCTGCGCCAAATACCCTATACCCATTTTTGCCCTTTTGTACATGGGTAAGGGAGTGATTTCCTGGTCATCCAAAAAAACCTTTCCTCCGTTAGGTTTAATTAATCCCACAATCATGTAAAAAGAAGTGGTTTTTCCGGCCCCATTGGGACCTAACAATCCTACAATTTCACCCTGATTCAGAGAGATCGAAATATCATTGACTACTTTTTTCTTTTTATAGATTTTTATCAGGTTATCTGCCCTTAAATTCATTTTTAATCGAATTTTATATCTTTTACGTACAACTGAAGGCTACTAGTGTTGCGAAAGGTATTTTCACGGATTTCAAAAGCCATGTTAAACCGCATTTTGCTATTTAAAAAATCGTAATATTCTGCAAATCCAAACCCAATGCATATAGGGCGGGTGGCCTGACCTTCCTGTATAATTTCAAATTTTAAATGTTTATCCTTTAAAACCCTTACGTTCTCTGCATAAACTTGTTTGGCGCAAAACACCGGCTCTGGGTTTCCGGGTCCAAAGGGAGCCATTTGTTTTAAAATATTGTAAAATTTGTAATTGATCTGGTCCAACATTAATTCATCGTCAATTTCCAGTACGGGTTTAAGGTGAATATCACTGATCCGTTCACTCACGATCATTTCAAATTTTTCCTGAAAAGCAGGGACATTATCCACTGATAAAGTCAATCCTGCTGCGTATTTGTGTCCTCCAAACTGATCCAATAGGTCGCTGCAAGCTTCTATGGCCCCATATATATCAAAATCAAAAACAGACCGGGCACTTCCCGTGGCCATATTGTTGGACTCCGTGAGGATGATTGTGGGGCGATAATATTTTTCAATACACCGGGAAGCCACAATGCCGATCACCCCTTTATGCCAATCCTCTTTATACAGCACCGTACTTTTCAAACTTTTGCCCAATTCCATGGCTTCAATCATTTGAAGGGCTTCCTTGGTGATGTTTTCATCAAAGTTTTTCCTGGCAGAATTCACATCTTCTACCAGTTCCGCCCTTTTTACTCCTTCTTCAAGGTCTTTCGAAATAAGAAGCTTAACGGAGGCCTTTGCGTGTTCCAACCGGCCGGAAGCGTTGATCCTAGGGCCGATCTTGAAGACGATATCCGTGACATCTATGTCTTTGTCAACCTTGCCTTGCAGCATTAAGGCTTTAATTCCAGGCCGGGGATTGTTATTGATTCTGTCCAGTCCATAATAGGCAAGGATTCTGTTTTCTCCTGTGATGGGTACGATGTCCGATGCAATGCTTATGGCTACCAAATCCAGATAGGTATACAAGTTGGATTGGTTTTTCCCTGCTTTAATGGTGAATGCCTGGACCAGTTTAAACCCCACCCCACAACCACTCAACTCCTTATATGGATAGTTACAGTCCGTTCTTTTCGGATCCAAAACTGCCACTGCTTGGGGAAGTCCTTCCCCCGGAGTATGGTGGTCACAAATAATAAAGTCTACCCCCAAGGATTTGGCCAGGCTGATTTTATCCAGGGCTTTTATACCACAATCCAGGGAAACCACCAGTCCCACCTTATTCTCCGCTGCAAATCTTACCCCATTTTCCGAGATACCATATCCCTCTTTGTACCGATCAGGTATATAGAATGTAACATTTTCGTAAAATTCTTTTAAAAAGCCATAAACAAGTGCAACGGATGTCGTCCCATCCACATCATAATCTCCATAAATTAATATCTTTTCATTTTTTTGAATGGCTGACTCAAGTCTATCCACTGCTAAATCCATATCCTTCATCAAAAACGGATCATGAAGTCTGTCTAAATCCGGTCTGAAAAAATCTTTTGCCTGTTGGAAATTGCTCACATTTCTGTTGACCAACATGTTGGCTAAAGTTGGATTTACGTTGATGTCATTACTGAGTATTTCTACATGTAAGGGATTTGCTTTGTCTTTTATTTTCCATCTAAAGTCCATACGGTTTAAAATTACAAAACAAAAGACCTAAATGGTCTAAGTAATCCCACAATATTTGATATTAAAAAATCCCGGCCTTAGTAAGTGGCAATGAATGAGCAGGTTAATTATTCATCTAACACCTCACTCAAAACTTCTTTCAAAGGTACTCTTTTGCCCTCTTTATAAGGGACGATCCAGGCTTCCTTTACGCCTAGTTTTCTTAGTTTCTTTTTGAATTTATCCGCCATTTCATAATCCCTGAACTGGCCCAAAACATATTTTATGTACCCATCTTCATCAATAATTTTAAGATCACTGCCGTTTTCTGTTAAATTCCTGAGGTCATAGTCATCAAAGGCTGCCAACTGTACCTTGAAGACGATTCCAGTATCCCATTTGTTTTTTTCATCTTCTTTCGACTTGGCGTGAGCAGTTTTGATTTGGTCCATCTGATCGGTAAGTCGGTTGATTTCATTGTCCTTTTTTTCAAGGGATTGGTGTAAATAGGCTTTTTTTTCTTTAAGTTCCTCGTTCTCGGATTTCAGTTGTTCATTGGACTCTACAAAATTTTTAAATTGTTCCGGGTTCATTTCCTTCTTCTTCTGATCCCATTCATTGTAGGTTTCATCGGTCAGAGAGGTGATGGCTTTCGGGGAACAATTAATAAGTAATACAAATAAACAAGGAATGGCAATTATCTTAATATAGCCCATTTTGAATCTTATTTAAAGTCTTAACTATCTAAAATCTAATGAATTTCAAATTACAAAAAATAAACCAATTTCTGATTTTTAAAGGGAAATTCAAAACAACTGAAGCGGGAATTTGGCATCTGTTGTATATTAAATATTCACATGTCTTTCTGCATGATAAGAGGACCTGACCAAAGGACCTGATTCCACATATTTCAAACCCCGCTTTAAACCCTCTTCCCTGTAGGCGTCAAATTGTTCCGGATGGATGAATTCTGCTATTTCAATATGCATTTTGGTAGGCTGAAGGTATTGCCCCAAGGTAAGGATATCACATCCATGGGACACCAGATCATCCATGGAGCGGTGTACCTCGTCTACTTTTTCTCCCAGGCCCAACATGATCCCTGTTTTGGTCCTTTTCCCATGCTCTTTGGTCAATTTTATCTGTTCCAAAGACCGGCTATATTTTGCCTGAGGCCTCACCCTCCGATAAAGCCTTTCTACGGTTTCCACATTATGGGACACCACTTCCTGCCCCGCACTGATCATTCTATAAAGGGCTTCCCAATTGCCTTTTACATCTGGAATCAAAGTTTCTATGGTCGTGGAAGGGGAAAGTTTTTTGGTTTCTGTCACGGTTTGGTACCATATCTCCGCTCCCCTGTCTTTTAGCTCATCCCGGTTAACGGAGGTAATGACAGCATGTTTAACCTCCATGAGTTGGATGGCTTCGGCTACCCTCCGGGGTTCGTCCTGATCATACTCAGGAGGCCTGCCTGTGGCTACAGCGCAAAATGAACAGGACCGGGTACAAACATTTCCCAATATCATGAATGTCGCAGTCCCTGCCCCCCAACATTCCCCCATATTTGGACAATTTCCACTCTCACAAATGGTATGAAGCTGATGTTCATCCACCAGTTTTCTAACCCTTGCATATTCTTTACCTATTGGGAGTTTAACCCTTAGCCAATTGGGTTTTTTATTTTTTTTGGTTTGCTCTTCTGAAATTACTGGCAATTCAATCATATCGGTCATTTAAAGATAAAGACGGCCCAAAATTAATAAATACAATGGTAACCCCAAATTTAAGGATGCTTACCTTCTAAAACCGTAAAACAAGGTGAAATAAACCGATTGGAAAATCTGCCTGTTTTCAGTGGTAGGCATTAATGGGATTTCTTTTGTAAAACCCTCCAAAAGATATCCCAGTTCCACTCCTGTCACATTTGATTTAAAAAAACCAAATTCAAATGACATGGCTGCTTTCAAATTTCCACCAATGGCCAATTCTGAATTTCCAATTCCCTCAAAAAGTCTTCCAGGCCCCAATACATTGAACCTGCTTTGGTGGACAGAGGGATCATATTGCTCTCTGACGGTTTCTGTTCGGTTCAGGGAGTATTCAATAAAATAGGGCGCAATCAACCCTAAGCTAGGCCCTATGGCGCCAATGGCTGAAATCTGAACACCTTGATGGGGGGCTTTTTTAAACAATAAGACCTCTCTTCCATATTGGGGCCTGATAGAATAGAGGTAGTTGGATTTTCCAAAAATATAACTGTTTCCAAGAACGGTATTGTACCTTACTTCCTTGGGGTTTTTGACATTGGCCAATTCCAGATTGAAAAATTGAAATAATTGGTCATCTATCCGGGACCCGATTTTAAAGCTGACGCCACCAATCAAACCACCATTGGTATTTTTATTGATACCAAAAAGGACTTCCCTGTCATAATCATAATCACCTGCATCTTCCCTTTGGGCCAGCACAGAACCACTGACAATCAACAATGTCAGTAAAATTAAATATTTCATATTAATTTCCATAGATGATCATGAATCTAACGCTTATTTTAAGTTGATTGTTATAGTTTTGGTTTGGTAAATAAAAATATAAAGATTATCCCAACAATCAAATTGCCCTTGAATAATGTCCGGAAATATAAATTAAAAAAAATGTAAATTTTTTTGTAGCGTTTTTAGTTTTACTTGCGTCAAGGTAAATAATATAGGCCATATTAAAAAGAATCTTTTGGAGAAAGACCTCATACGGGAAGCAAAACAGCGAGATGCAAAATCGCTAGAAAGGCTTTACAGGCACTTTTATGGCTATGCTATGAGTATTGCCTTGAGGTATTCCGGTAACAGGGAGGAAGCTTGTGAAATCGTCAATGACAGTTTTATGAAAGCCTTTGATAATTTAGAGAATTTTTCTTTGGACAATTCCTTTAAGGGTTGGTTCCGGAGAATTATTATCAATACTTCGGTGGATTATTATAGAAAAAACTTTAAGCACTATTCTGCACTGGATATTGAAAAAGCATCAGCTGAAACTTATGATCCGAATATCATCGATGAATTGTCCAAAAATGATATTCTTTATCTTCTGGGAGAATTGCCGGAAGTGCTAAGAGTAATTTTCAACATGTATGAGATAGAGGGTTATAAACATAATGAAATCAGTGAAAAACTGGGGATCCCCGCAAGTACATGCAGGACCTACCTGGCCAGAGCAAAAGAGAAGTTGAGAGAAAAAATAATAGGCTTTAATCAAATAAAAAATGAAGGTGCAGTTCGATAAAAGGCTGGTGGATAAAATTAAAGACTCCTTCAAAACCCATGAAGAGTCTTTTGATCCTGTTCAATGGGAGAAACTTTCCAAGGCCTATTTTAAGCCGAAAAGAAAAGGATGGGTGGTTTATTGGCCATTTATATCGGCTGGTGTTGCGGCCAGTTTAATACTGGTATTGTTTTATTTTCCATTTGAGCAGACCCTGGAACGCAAAGTAAAAACCCTGGCGGATTCCATAGACAATGGTCCCCAACCTTTGACAGAATTGAAGGGGTTACCTGAGGAAACGGCAGAATCCCTTAAAAGTGGAGGATCAAGTATTTCCCAACCAGACAGCCCAGCAACAATTGAAGGAGATAATAAGGAGGTTATTTCAGGAACCAATAGGGAGATTCCGGCAGAAAACCAAAATTACAAGGCGAATGCCGGAAGAAAATCCCAAAAGGAAAATCCTAAATTACTTGAAACCCTGGAAGAAAAATGGAAAAAATTCCAAACCGGTTTGGACTTGAAAATGTTGGGTGCCCTGGATTTCGGTAGAATGGATAATCAGAGAGAGAAACATGATTTGACCGAGGAGGAAGCACAGCAAATGATAGCCCTATGGAAGGCAGAAAATTCCAGTCGATTCGATGAACCGGGTAAATCACAAAAAACGGATTCCCCAATTAAATTGGGAGTAATGGTTTCACCTCAGTCCAATTCCAACCCTGTATCCGGTATGAATTTCGGAGGAGGGATCATGTCAGAATTTTCTCTTTCCCGGAAAATTAAATTGGATGTTGGTTTGGCCTATGCTTCACAAAGTATCTCTCCGCAGAATATCCAAAGTATGCCCCGATCGGCAGCCAATCAGGAGGCGAGTTTTAGTAGTGGATTTGTAGGTTCCGATTATGAACTGAATTTTGCCAGTCTGGACATTCCTATAAACCTAAAATACAAGATTTTTGACAGGAAAAGCACTGGCATTTATCTTATTACCGGTATTTCCAGTATGCTTTACCTGGACCAAAACTCGGTCGAAACCGTTCAGACCAATTCCTTGTTTTCAACCGATAACAGGAACGGGGAATTGCAGTTTGCACAATCTGTTCAGGAATTCAGTACGGTGTTAACTCCGCAGCCGGGAGAAAATGCAGCGGATTTTGCCGGGTTGCTTAACCTTTCCTTTGGTTATGAATACACGCTTAATAAAGGGTTCAACATTTCTCTGGAGCCCTTTTATAAATTGCCTTTGGGAGGACTTACATTTGCGGACCAAAGATTCTCAATTGGTGGGGTGAATCTCAGAATGAATTTCAACTTAAAAAAGTAAATATTACCATAATTTAATTTATCCAAAAATCATGATATCAATGAAAAACACAGTTTGGCTTTTTGCCTTCAGCTTATTGGTGACCGGTTGTTTACAGGAATCCGAATCCGATTTAGACAGGACAATAAAGAGAGACGATGCCTTAGTTGAAGATTACATCAGTTCCAACGCTATAGATGCAACCAAAGCTCAAACTGGTTTCTATTACAAAAAAACCGTATCGAAGCCAGAAAATACACAGTTTTCAAACGGTGATTTCATAGGCATCTATTATGAGATTAAAAGCCTGGATGGACAACTCATCGATACTTATATGGATGAAACCAAGGAACCGCTGATCTTCAAATACAGCCAAGATGGATTATGGCCCATCGTTGTTGCTTATGCTGCAGGATTATCAAGAGTAGGTGAAGAGATGCAGGTTTTTTCCCCTTCTTACCTTGCTTATGGCTCTTACGGGTACGAACAATTGATCCTCCCTTCATCCAATCTGGATATCAAAGTCAAATTTGTTGAAAAGTACAGTGAGGACGGGCTTAAAGAAAGAGAGCGTGAAAAGATACTACAATTCATCAATGAAAATGAATTGGAGGGATTTGAGGAAGTTGAAGAAGGGATTTTTATTAGAACAGTAGAAGAGGGGGACGAAACCAAAACACAATCCAAAACGGGGAGTAATCTTACCTTTGATTTTAAATTATTTGAAATGGGGGCCAATTCACCTCTAATGGATTCCTTTGCCAGTAGCCAACCTGCTTCCATGTCTGTTGGCAATTCGGATTTGGAATTTTTAAATGAAGGATTAAAAGGGGTATTCCCGGAACAGGAATTAGAAATAATTGCCAGCTCATTCAATGCCTATGAAGGTTCCATTCAGATTATTCCCAATGAAGTCAGATCAGATTTGGTGGAAAAAGGAGAACAAATAGATAGGGTCAAGCCGTTTACTCCGATCTGGTTCAAGGCTGAAATTCGTACTGTACAGTAAAAGGAAATAAGTTATTCCCTCTGAAAAAAAACGGGTTCCATATTTGGGCCTGTTTTTTTTTACAGCAAATATTGAAAGAATGGTTCATTGATGATTTCCCTGACAATAAGCCCCATAATGATTGCCCAAAGCAAGGAGCTTATCAACATGCTGAATATAATTTTTTCCTTATTTATTCCAAAAGAGGTCAATATTACCGTACCTCCTATGGGCGTAAAAATTACTGGGGTAAGTAATGCTATTCCCCAAATTCCAAAGCGTTTCCAAACCCGTACGATCATCCGTGTTTTTTTGGTAAACCGCTTCCTTTTTTTCCGTATGATGATGGTCCAGTTTTGCTTGATCCATTCCCCCAGATAGGTAAAGGCAAGTACCGATGTCATCATGCCGGAAACTGTTACCAATTCGATTTCAAACAACCCGTATCCAGCGGCCGTTCCCAATATCGGGCCAGCTACGAACTTAAACAGGCATAAGAAATAAATGCCTAAAAAGGTAATGATGTATTCAATCATTGCAATAAAAAGAAAATATAAATTAAATAACCCAATACCAAAAAGATTCCGTTTAGACGGGATACGGTATAGTTAATCCTGAAAATCGGCAAAAGGATGATGGTGAAACCAAGCATCCATAGAAAATCCGAATGAATAAAAATATCTGCAACAGTGATGGGTTTGATAACCGCTGTAAATCCAATAATGGACAAAACATTCATGATGTTACTTCCGAGAATATTACCCAAGGCCATTTCAGTTTCTTTTTTAATGGCAGCCAAAACGGAAGTTGCCAATTCTGGAAGGCTAGTTCCGATAGCAATGATCGTAATACCGATTACCCTTTCACTTACGCCCAGTGCTTGCGCGATGATTGTACCGTTTACTACAAACAATTCTGAACCAAAAAAAAGTCCCGCTGCACCACCAATGATCAGGAAAATGGCCAGCAATGCAGATTGCTTTTTCATTTTAACAGCATCCTCTTCCGTAAACTCCACTTTTTCAATTTTCTTGAAGAAATACCAGTTAAGAGAGACAAAACATACCAATAAAATGATGCCTTCCACAAAGCTTATGATGCCATTTAAAGCCATGACATAGAATACCACAGAACTGATTAGGGTGAATGGATAATCAATTTTTAAAGTCGATTTAGATAGGTAAATGGGATAGACGATGGCACTGATACCCAAAACCAATGAAATATTGGAGATATTGCTCCCGACGACATTCCCAATGGCAATATCAC
Organism: Cyclobacteriaceae bacterium; assembly: GCA_040905165.1. Taxonomy (GTDB): domain Bacteria; phylum Bacteroidota; class Bacteroidia; order Cytophagales; family Cyclobacteriaceae; genus Cyclobacterium. The sequence continues at coordinate 65,721 of JBBDSA010000065.1, forward strand.
TTGCGTCTTTTAGTGCTGCAGTAACACTTACTAAAAGTTCAGGGGCTGATGTTCCAAAAGCTACGATTGTCAATCCTATTAAACCTGGGCTAAGCCCCAATCTCGCAGCAATGGAGGTAGCCCCATCCACTAAAAATTTACCACCGGCAAGAAGGATGACCAATCCCAACAAAAGTAATAGATAACTCATCATTCCAGTTATTTTTAAAGTTTAGGGCCAAAAGCCAAGTCACCGGCATCTCCCAAACCCGGGATGATATAAGATTTCGCATTTAGTTTTTCATCCACAGCACAAATCCAGAACCTGTGAGCAATAGGTAGGTTTTTTCTAATGTATTCAATCCCTTCGGGAGCCGCAATGACACTAACGATCTCTATCTGTGTCGGAGTGCCGTTCTGGTCAAGCAGTTTTTTGATACTTTTCACAAATGATTTTCCCGTTGCCAACATCGGGTCTACCAGAATCAATGTTTTTGATTCAATCGATGGTGCTGCAATGTAATTCAGGTCGATTTCAATAGGTTCAGTATTCTGGGTCGGCATTCTGTAGGCCCCAATGAAACCACTATCAACTTCGTCAAAATAATTCAGAAATCCCTGGAAAAAAGGAAGTGATGCTCTTAATACTGAAATGAGCACAGGCTCTTCTGCGATTTTTTCCAAATAGACTTTTTTGAATGGACCTTGAATGGGATTTGACTGATAGGGAAGCCCTTTCGAAACTTCATAAGCCATTATTTCACCAAGACGCTCCAGGTTTTTTCTAAATCGTAAACGGTCTTTTTGGCGATCTACATCTCTGAGATCTGCCAGAAAATGATTGGCAATAGAGTTTTCTTGATTCAGGATGAACATTTCCGAACAAATTAAAACAAAAAAACCCGATCTATTGAGATCGGGTTTTAAATTTTATCGAATTAATGATTATTGTATCTCAAAGCTAACTCTTCTGGCCATTTGACGGGCATCTTGTGAGCTCTTATCTACGCTGGTATCTTCACCATATCCTTTATAAGTAAGTCTGGAAGCATCCACTCCAGTGGCAATCAAAAGATCATAAACCGATTTGGCCCTTCTTTCAGATAACTTCATGTTATAATCTTCAGGTCCGAGTTCATCAGCATAACCTTTCAGTTCCACCTGAACACCAGGATTTCTCTTCATGAAATTGGCAACATAATTAGCTGCAGAAGCAGAATATCCCAAAGGCTTCGCACTGTCAAAAGCAAAGTATACGTTTACATAACCGTCATTGATGGCTTTAGCCAGGTAATCAATTTGTTCAACGGTGTCATCTGGAGGACATCCGTCTTCAGATGCTGGACCAGGAACAAAAGGACACTTATCCAAATGATCAGGAATGCCATCACCGTCGGAATCCAAAGTTCTTCCGTTAGAATCTACCCTTGCTCCGGCAGGTGTGTTAGGCTCTTTATCCAGATAATCAGGAATGCCATCACCGTCAGAATCTTTTAGCATGTCCTTGATTTCACCAATTTGGGTAGCCAGCTCTTCTTTGGTAGCGTATTGATTATCTCTGATGTACCAGTCGGCATGAGTGGCGCCACTGCCTAGGTAAAAAGATAGACCTAAGGTTCCGGTCCACCATACCGCATTGGCACCATAATAGCCATCTGATAATGGATTAATGGAGGAAGCACCATCAAAGGCTACGTCCTGTCTGCCAGCGATAATGGTACTGACATCTCCGTTAAGTGCTATTCTCTCACTTAATTTCACTTGCATGGTCAAACCGCCGATGAAGTTGTATTGGTTGTCCTTAAAATCAGCCCACTGATTTTCCTGAGGGGTCAATCTTCCAATGCCAGCACCGAAATGCCCTAACAGATTAACCCTTTGAGAAAATGTTTCCCAAGCCATTATTCTGCCAAGGTTGGCCACTCCCTGTAGGTCCAGCCGATAATAGCTTGAGGAAAATTCAGGCGTGTCCTTTGCACTGCTGAAACTTCCAATGCCAAAATCCAATTTGGTTCCGAATTTTTCGTTAAACATGTACCTGACTCCCAGATCGGCATGTCCAAGATTCAATGTTGGAGAAAAATAACCCGGCGTCATTGGTGCCATTGGCTTATTAAACCCTCCATTTACCTCTATTGACCATTTGTTAAAGTCATCTTGAGCATTAGCACCTATTGCTAAAGCACCAACCATTAGTGTTGATAGTATTATTTTTTTCATGATAAAAAATTTTTTACAATTTTCAGTGATTAATTGATTTTAAATTTTTTTAATTTCTTATTCGGATTAAGATACAAATGTATATTATTTTATGGGAACTTTAAACTTCTATTGGAATTGTTTCGATAAATTCACCTATGAATCCGAAATTTATAAAATTATTTTACATAAACTATGCCAGACGCCCAAATATTAAAAGAAATTCTCAATATAAATAGTGTGTCAGGTGATGAAGCCCAGATTTCCTCTTTTATAATAGAATATGTACTAAAACGAAAAGAGCATTGGAAAGTTGCTCCTAAGTTGTTTTTTGGAGAAAATTTTCATGATAATGTGGTACTGGTTTTTGGTCAACCACGTACTGCAGCATTTGCCCATCTCGATACTACCGGATTTACCGCCCGTTACGAAAATCAACTGGTTCCGGTGGGAGGTCCTGAAATAAGTGAAGGGGATAGGCTTCAAGGGGAGGATCCTTTGGGAAAAATAAGGTGCAAAGCTGCGATTAAGTCAGGAAACATCTATCATGATTTCCCAAGGTTGATCCAAAGGGGAACATGCCTTTCTTATGAACAAAATATTAAAATAGATGATGGATTTATTCAGGCCGCATATTTGGATAACCGGATTGGAATGTATAATTTATTAAAGCTTTGTGAAACAATCAGCGACGGAATTCTCGTTTTTTCCACCTACGAAGAACATGGTGGAGGATCCATGCCTTTACTGATTAAGTTTTTGTTTGAAAATTGGGGGATCAGGCAGGCCTTAATTTCTGATGTGACCTGGATTACAGATGGTATCCATTTCAATAATGGGGCCGTAATTTCTCTAAGGGACAGTTTTATTCCAAGAAAAATTTTTCTGGATAAAATCATCCACTTGGCTGAATTAAGCGGGGTTCCTTATCAGTTGGAAGTGGAGGCTCATGGCGGAAGTGATGGGAGAGAAATCCAATTAAGCCCTTATCCTATAGATTGGTGCTTTATCGGAGTTGGAGAAGAAAATCCCCATACACCTCGTGAAAAAGTATCATTATATGATTTGGAAAGTATGGAGAAATTGTACCAAAATTTGTTCCGGAATTTGTAAGGCTTGATAAATTGTTCTTTATTCGAGTATTATGTTAAACCACCGAAGTCTCTGCATCAGAGTAGAAAAAAGGAAATGATTAAAATCAAGGAAAGACTTTTTGAACCATACATCAGTGAGCATGAAATTTTAGAAAGGGTTGCCTCTTTAGCCAGGAATATTGAAAATGATTATGCTTCGAAAGAACCTTTATTTTTGGCCGTACTGAATGGCAGTTTTATGTTTATGGCTGACCTTACAAAGGCCATAAATATGGCCGTGGGAATTTCTTTTATTAAAATAGCCTCCTACCAGGGTCTACATTCTACTGGTAATGTGAAAGAAATGATCGGTATAACCGAGTCTGTGGAAGGAAGGGACATTATCATCGTGGAGGATATTGTGGATTCTGGCAAAAGCATGGCCTATTTGTTAAAAATGCTGCAAAGACTTCATCCAAAAAGCATTGAAATTGCCAGCTTGCTTCTGAAACCGACCTCCCTTAGAGAAAATTTCCATATAAAATACCTGGGATTTGAAATCCCGGATTTTTTTGTGGTTGGATACGGCCTCGATTTTGATGGATTTGGAAGGAATTTGAATCAAATTTATCGAATATTGCAAAAGTAATACTTACACTTTAAATATAACTATATGCTTAATATCGTTTTGTTTGGCCCACCGGGTGCAGGAAAGGGTACTCAGAGTGAAAAATTGATTGAAAAATACAAAGTTGATCATATATCTACCGGAGACTTGTTTCGCAAACATCTGGGAGAAGGAACCAAGTTGGGGAAATTGGCAAGGAAATACATGGATGAAGGTAACCTGGTACCTGATGAGGTAGTGATCCGAATGGTAGATGATAAGATCAATTCCAGCACTCAACTTCAAGGATTTATTTTTGATGGCTTTCCCAGGACTGTAGCTCAAGCAGAAGCACTGGATGCATTGCTCAAGAAAAAGGGAATCCATATTTCAGGAATGATCGCTTTGGAAGTTCCTGAGGAGGAACTGAAAAACAGGATCAGAGAAAGGGGCAAAACCTCCGGAAGGGTGGATGATCAAGACGAAGAAAAAATTAAAAACCGGATAAAAGTATACAATGATGAAACTTTGCCTGTTGCTCACTATTATGAAAAACAGGGAAAATTATCCAGGATACATGGTGTTGGGGAAATTGAAGACATATTTAAAAAAATCTGTGCCGTCATTGATCAATATTAATCGGTAGCTTTACAGGGGCATTTTGGCTAAGCCTATTGGGCTTGGCCTGTTTCATTTTATGCCATTTCTTTTGGTAAAAGATTTAAATCCCCCGATCTCAGTTTTATCCCACCCATTAAAATATAAGAAAGTGGCAGAATCCAATTTCATAGATTATGTAAAGTTTTGTTCCCGGTCAGGATCTGGGGGAAATGGATCGGTCCATTTTAGAAGAGAAAAACACGTTCCTAAAGGTGGACCAGATGGAGGTGATGGAGGAAGAGGCGGACATATTATTTTGAAAGGAAAGGCCCAATTGTGGACATTGCTTCATCTAAAATATAAAAAGCACGTCATCGCCGAAAACGGAAAAGGAGGGGAAGGGGGCAGGAGGAAAGGATCCGATGGCAAGGATGTTATTCTGGAAGTCCCAATAGGAACGGTGGCAAAAGAAGCAGAAACGGGAGCATTCAGGTGTGAAATCACCCAGGATGGCCAGGAGTTTGTATTGACTTCAGGGGGAAGGGGAGGCTTGGGAAATGATCACTTCAAAACATCTACCAATCAAGCACCCTATTACGCACAACCTGGGGAGGAAGGTATTGAGGAATGGATTATCCTGGAATTGAAACTACTGGCTGACGTAGGTCTTGTCGGATTTCCGAATGCCGGAAAATCAACTTTGCTCTCCAGTATTTCGGCGGCAAAACCGGAGATAGGCAACTATCCCTTTACTACCCTGGTCCCCCATCTGGGTGTAGTACCCTACAGGGAGGACCGTTCTTTTGTCATGGCAGATATTCCGGGTATCATAGAAGGAGCAGCTGAAGGTAAGGGATTGGGACTAAGATTTTTGAGACATATTGAACGGAATTCTATTCTATTGTTTCTGATTCCCGCCGATGTCAGGCATATAGGAGAACAATACCAAGTGCTCCTAGGTGAGCTGGAGCAATATAATCCGGAATTATTGGACAAGGGCAGGATTTTGGCAGTGTCCAAAGCCGACATGTTGGATATGGAATTAATGGAGTCCCTCAAGGAGGAATTGCCCAAAGGGGTACCCTACCTTTTTATTTCAGCAGTATCAGGTTTTCACCTCACCGAACTTAAAGACTTGATCTGGGAGCATCTGCAGGAATAATGTCAGATTGTCATACTTTAAAAGACTGGCAAGTTAATTGTTGATTTAATTAGGATTTTTAAAAAAGTATTTAAAATGACAGAGAAAGATAAGCAAGAGAACGAAGACTTCAATAATAAGGCCGAGACGCAGGAGATCTCTCAAGAAGATCAGGAAGTAAAAGAAAACAATGAGGCTGAAGAAACTGGGGCAAGCAATGATTCCTCAACTAATTCCGAGGACAAATTGGCAAAGGAAAACCAGGAATTAAAGGATAAGTATGTGAGGCTTTATTCTGAATTTGAAAATTTCCGAAGAAGGACTGCCAGGGAAAGATTGGAAATGATAAATACAGCTTCTCAGGAGTTGATCAGGGAGCTTCTTCCGGTCTTGGATGACTTTGAACGGTCTTTTAAGGCTGAGGCTGCAACTGATGGAAAATCCAAAGACCGGGAAGGCAGTCGATTGATTTATAGTAAACTTGAAAAATTATTGTCTTCCAAGGGGCTTGAACCCATGGATGACTTGGTAGGTAAGACTTTTGATGCGGAATATCAGGAGGCCATTACCCAGATCCCTGCACCGTCCGATGATTTAAAAGGAAAAATCGTTGAGGTCGTGGAAAAAGGGTATATGCTGGGTGGAAAGGTCATTCGCTTTGCAAAAGTAATAATAGGAAATTAATATTTTATGGCTAATAAGAGAGATTATTACGAAGTACTCGGAATTTCAAATAATGCCAGTCCTGAGGAGATAAAAAAGGCCTACAGGAAAATGGCATTAAAGTATCACCCTGATAAAAACCAGGGGGATACTGCAGCAGAAGATAAATTTAAAGAAGCGGCAGAGGCTTATGAAGTTCTGAGCAATTCGGAGAAAAAGCAAAGGTATGACCAATACGGTCACCAAGGTCTTGGCGGAAATGGTGGCTTTGGTGGCGGGGGAATGAATATGGATGACATATTCTCCCAATTTGGGGATATTTTTGGTGGTGGAGGTTTTGACTCTTTCTTTGGAGGAGGAAGCAGAAGTTCCCGAAGGACCAAAAAAGGCACCAACCTGAGGGTGAAACTTAAATTAAACCTGAAGGAAATTGCCAATGGCGTAGAAAAGAAAATTAAGGTAAAACGCCACATGATTGCGGATGGTGTTACTTTTAAAAATTGTTCTACCTGTCAGGGAAGTGGCCAGGTAAAAAAAGTGGTCAATACCATGTTGGGTCAGATGGTGTCTGCGAGCACCTGTCCTTCCTGTGGAGGAAGTGGGCAGATCGTAGACCGAAAACCATCCAATGCAGATGATAGGGGTTTGATCATTAAGGAAGAGGTTATTCCCATTAATATTCCTGCAGGTGTTGCAGATGGGATGCAGCTGAGCTTATCCGGAAAAGGTAATGAAACCCCTGGTGGAGTACCGGGCGATCTTTTGATCCTTATCGAAGAGATGGAGGATGAAATGCTGGTTAGGGATGGTAACAATGTGATTTACGATTTATATGTCAGTTTTGTTGACGTGGCCTTGGGCGCCTCCCTGGAAGTTCCCACCATTGATGGTAAAGTAAAAATAAAAATTGAACCCGGTACACAGGCCGGAAAAATTTTAAGGTTAAAAGGAAAAGGAATTAAAGAGCTGAATGGTTATGGAAAAGGGGATCAATTGATTCATGTTAATGTTTGGACACCCAAACAGGTTTCCATTGAGGAAAAGGAAATACTCGAATCCCTAAGAAATTCTCCAAACTTTATTCCTAATCCTGGAAAATCCGAGAAAAGTATTTTTGACAAAGTGAAAGAATTCTTTTGATAGATAAGCCGGGTATCCCGGCTTATTTTATTTCAGCGAAACCTTTTCATACCTCCGTCGTATTAAATCCGTATGTTTAAGGGATTCAACTTTGCTGTTTGTTTCATAATTGGCCTAGGGATCGCTTCTGAAGCCCAAATAACAAGGCATTTTGAGGTAAATGAAAATAATGGGATCGCTTTGGTCAATCTCAGTTTTTCCTGTTACAAAGGAGTCACTGATGTTAAGAGGGATTATTTGGGAATACCCTTGAATGCCCAGGCAGATCTGGGGAAAGTGAACATTTTACCTACTTTCACCCATTATATAAAAGATGGGGTTTTGAGCGCTGATTTAGAGCATAAAAATGTTGAATCGGAAAGTTTAAGTAAAAATCTTTCTTATCGATTTTTCTCAAGTGAAGATAGTGATTATGACCATAAGTGGCAGGTTGGGCTCGATGCCAATTTTTTATACAACCTGAATCTTCATTTTGGAATCGGTAGGGCCAGATTGGATTTTTCCAATTTGTCCATCTCCAACTGTATCATTAAAACGGCCTCTGCTGATGTTTATCTGAACTATTCCAAAAATACTCCTAATTCAGTGGCTATGGATTCCCTGCAGGTATCGATAAATATGGGATCTTTATATGCAGAGGAACTTCATTTTTCAAATGCCAGGGAATTAATGTTGGACGTCAACTATGGAAGTATAAACTTGTCGTTTAATGATTTGATGGCCTCCCCTAGCAATATCAGGACCATGGTTGGTGCCGGATCTGTCAACATAAAACTTCCTCCTGAAGATCTTCCTTATATTATTAAAATCAATTCTACTGCCATGTGCAGAACCAAAATACCAAGCTACCTGAAAGAAATTGATACAAAAACTTACGTAAGTAAAGGGTACAGAAATGATGCAAAAAATCTCATGACCTTTATGATAGATGTTTCTGTTGGTTCTGTATCTTTGGAATAGCAAGCCAATAGCTCAAGGGCTTTTGGATGAAAGGTCTTCTTTATAATATCAATTTTAAATATTTTATAATTCTTGGAAATTTTAAAAGTCCAGTCACTTTATAAAGCATATGGTAATCATATCGCCCTCAAAGATTTTAATTTATCAGTGGAACAGGGAGTTGTTTTCGGCCTTTTGGGGCCTAATGGAGCAGGAAAGACCACGCTGATTAGAATTGTCAACCAAATCATCGACAAAGATTCAGGGGAGATAAATATCAAAAATGAGCCGCTTCGGATGCACCATGTCAGGAATATTGGGTATCTGCCTGAGGAAAGAGGCCTTTATAAAACCATGAAAGTCAGGGAGCAATTATTATATTTTGCTCAAATCAAAGGCCTGAAAAAAAAAGATGCTCAACAAAAAATTTCCCTTTGGTTGGAAAAGCTCGATTTGAAACAGTGGCAGGACAACAGGATCCAGGATTTATCCAAAGGAATGGCCCAAAAAGTACAGTTTATTGCCACCGTGATTCACCACCCAGATTTACTTATTCTGGATGAACCCTTTTCCGGATTTGACCCTGTGAATGCCGAAATCATAAAAAACGAGATTTTAGAACTTAAAAATCAAGGCACCACCATCATCTTATCTACACACAGGATGGAGTCAGTAGAATTGCTTTGTGATAATATTGCTCTGATCAACAAATCACAAAAAATCCTGGATGGACCCGTAAAAACCATTAAAGAACAAGCGAAAGCCAATTTGTTTCAAATAAAAATGGTTTTGGAGGATCATGACTCCATCCCTCCATGGGGAGACGTTGAAAAACATGAAAACCACATCAGTTTTAAGCTTTCTTTAAACGGACAAAACCCCAATCATTTATTAAAAAGCCTGATGCAATACGGGGAAGTTTTTGGCTTCGAAGAAATTATCCCGAGTATTGAAGAGATTTTTATTCAAAAAATAAACGAGAGTCATGGCAAATAAGATTTTGCTGGTGGTCAAAAGAGAATACCTGGCCCGGGTGAAGAAAAGATCATTTCTGCTGGCAACCATCATCACCCCCCTGATTTTCCCTACCATCCTGGGTCTTTTCCTCTGGATCGCTATGAGTGACTTAACCGGAGATGCAAAAAATGTCATTGAGGTAGTTGATGATAACTATGCCTATTTTTTGGAAAGCAGTAATTTATATAATTTTTCCTACTTGGGATTGAGCGTGGAAGAGGCGAAAGACATGGTGCAAAGCGGGGAAAGATATGGTTTATTACATATTCCAGTATTGGATATCGATCAGCCGGCAGGCATCACTTTTTATTCGGATGAAATTCCGGGAATGTCAGTAAAGAGTAGTTTGGAATCCTCTTTGAAAATGAAATTGGAAGAAATCAAATTGTTTTCTTCGGGAATTGATCCTGAAATTATATCATCATTAAAGACGAAGGTAAATATCCGTACCATCATCCTTGGGCAGCAGGGAGGGGAAAGGGTATCCAATTCTGTCGTGAATTACGGGATTGGATTTTTGGCAGGGATACTGATATATACCTTTATATTTGTGTATGGCAACCAGATCATGCAGGGCGTCATTGAAGAAAAATCCAGTAGAATCATTGAAATTTTGGTGTCATCCCTGAAACCTTTCCAGTTGATGATGGGAAAAATCATTGGCATAGGGGCAGTGGGTCTTACCCAGTTTTTGATTTGGATTTTTTTAATCAGCGCCGTGTCCTCTTTGGTTATGGGCTATTTTGGCATGCAAATGCCACAACAACAAATCCTGGAAATGTCCGGGCAGGAAAACCCTTTTTTGGGAGAGGAAAGTGAAAATTTTATTCAAATCTTTCAAATGATTCAAAACATTGATTTTTTTGAATTGGTGATTACTTTTCTGATTTATTTTGTGGGTGGATACCTATTATATGGTGCATTCTTTGCGGCTATTGGAGCCGCTGTTGACAGCCCCTCAGATGCACAGCAGTTCATGTTTCCGGTAACCATCCCCTTGTTAATCGCCTATATGGGGCTATTTATCTTTGTTTTGGATGATCCCAATAGCCGGGTTTCCTATTGGTTGTCCATCATTCCCCTCACCTCACCTGTCGCCATGATGGGAAGGGTAAGTTTTGGGGTACCCTGGGAACAATTGGCCCTTTCTGTTTTTCTATTGATCAGCGGTTTTTTATTCACTACTTGGATGGCCGGTAAAATTTACAGAATCGGGATATTGGTGCATGGTACCAAGGTAAGCTATAAGGTATTGTGGAAATGGTTAAAGGAAAATTAAAGAGGAAGTTTATGCCTGGTTTAAAATTAAATGAAAATTTCTATTTTGATTAATCCCTGTCCATACAATATTAAATTGAGATTGTTGTTTCTATTTGGAACATGATTAAGTTCGGGAATACCTACAAGGAATGAAAAAACAAATTCATGATTTAACATCCATGGACCTGTACCAAAACAGAGGGAAAGTGAAATGGGGGGTTTTTATATTTTCTTTCATCATCGGATTGGGTTCTATCTATTATACCAATACCTTGGTGGAAGAACTCAAAACAAGGGAAAAAAGACAAATAGACCTTTATGCCAAAGCCCTTGAATATGCTTCCACCAATTCCGACAACCTGACTTTTGTTTTTCAGGTAATTATTCAGGAAAACAGGTCTATCCCTGTTATCACCACCGATGGTGATGGTAACCCCATAGAACATAAAAACATCCAATTTAAGAAAAACAGTACTGAGGAAGAAAAACAGCTCCATTTGTTGGCCGAATTTGAAGAAATGAAAGGCTTGTATGAACCTATCCGGCTTTCCGATGATGCCTATATTTATTACAAAAATTCCGAATTGCTTACCAGGTTACAATATTATCCTTATGTGCAACTTTCCGTGATTTTGGTTTTTGGTATTTTGGCTTATGCCTTTTTTAACCAATCCAAAGTCGCAGAACAAAATCGTTTGTGGGCAGGACTGACCAAAGAAACAGCGCACCAGTTGGGAACCCCTTTGGCATCATTGATGGCCTGGATTGATTATTTAAAAAACTCTCCGGTTTATGAAGAAAATAAGGAGGTGATCCTTGAGCTGGATAAGGATATTGTGAAACTAAGAATGGTGACGGAAAGATTCAGTAATATTGGAAGTACGCCAATCATTAAACCAGAAAATGTTTACCAGGTGGTAGGAGATACCATTAATTACCTCAGGCCCAGAATTTCCAGTAAAGTAACCATTGAGGTAAACTCCCATGCGGAGAATATCTATGCCAAGATGAACAGGTCATTATTTGAATGGGTGATTGAAAATATCTGTAAGAATGCCGTAGATGCCATGAAAGGACAGGGCGCGATCAAGATCAATATTGTAAAAGAAAGTGAGAAATATGTTTTTGTGGACATTCAGGATTCCGGCAGGGGAATTGAAAAAAAGATGTTCAAAAAAGTTTTTAATCCTGGCTTTACCACCCGGCAGAGAGGCTGGGGCCTAGGATTGACTTTGGCCAAAAGGATCATAGAAGGATACCATAAAGGGCGCATATTCGTCGAATCTTCCGAGTTAGGGAGAGGGACCACCTTTAGGATTGTCTTGCTGGGAGTGACCGAATTGGAGGAAGAAGAAACGCAGGCATAGGTTTAATCATGTCCCCTTACCTGCGTTTTTTTTCGTATATCTGCTATTGTTCTTCTTCCAGGAAAGGATACCGGTAATCCTTGGCACTGACAAAGGTTTCTTTGATGGTTCTGGGAGATACCCACCGGAGGAGATTGATCAAAGAACCTGCCTTATCATTCGTTCCTGAAGCCCTTGATCCTCCAAAGGGCTGTTGACCCACAACCGCACCCGTAGGTTTGTCATTGATGTAAAAATTACCGGCTGCATGCCTTAATTTGGAAGTAGCCAACTCAATGGCGTACCTGTCTCTGGAGAATATGGCCCCTGTCAGGGCATAAGGAGAGGTCTGATCCACCAGCTCCAAAGCCTCCTCAAAATGTTCGGCATGATAAACATAAATGGTCAGCACGGGTCCAAATATTTCTTCCACCATCGTTTTATACATCGGGTCTTCTACTAGAATGACCGTAGGTTGAATAAAATAACCCTTGGATTTATCTGTATGACCACCTGCAATAATGGTGGCCCGCTCATCCATTTTAGCCTCCTCAATATAGCTTTTTATTTTGTCGAAAGCTGCTTCGTCAATTACCGCATTGATGAAATTACCAAAATCTTCTGTCCCTCCCATATTCATGGAAGCAAGATCCTCCAACAAATAACCTTTCACTTTCTCCCAGATATTGCTGGGAATATAGGCCCTGGAAGCAGCACTGCATTTCTGACCCTGGAATTCAAATGCTCCTCTGGAAAGGGCAGTGGCCACCTCTTTGGCAGGAGCGGTTTTGTGAGCGATGACAAAATCCTTTCCTCCCGTTTCTCCTACAATTCGGGGGTAGGTTTTGTAATTGGCGATGTTTTCTCCAATGGTTTTCCATAAAGTCTGAAAAACCCCGGTAGATCCTGTGAAATGAAGGCCTGCAAAATCAGGGTGGCTGAAAATCACTTTACCGGCCTCAGGGCCATCCACGAAAATCAGATTAATTACCCCATCTGGCAATCCTGCCAATTTGAAAACTTCCATCAGCACATTGGCAGCATATATTTGGGTATGGGCGGGTTTCCATACCACGGTATTGCCCATCATGGCAGGTGCCGTTGGGAGGTTGCCAGCAATGGCGGTAAAATTAAAAGGGGTAAGGGCAAAAATAAATCCCTCCAGTGGCCTTTGTTCCAATCGGTTCCAAACCCCATCCCCACTGATAGGTGGTTGCTGCCCATAAATTTCGCTCATGAATTTTACATTGAACCTTAGGAAATCGATCAATTCACAGGCGGCATCAATCTCTGCCTGGTACGCATTCTTGGATTGCCCCAACATGGTAGCGGCATTGATTTTATCCCGGTACGGTCCGGCAAGCAGGTCTGCCATTTTCAAAAATATGGAAGCACGTTGTTCCCATTGCATGTTTTCCCATGCAGGTTTGGCACCCAGGGCCGCATTAATGGCCTGTTTTACATGGCCTGCATCTCCTATATGAAAATGCGCTAATAAATGGTGGTGGTCATGGGGGGGAGATAGGGGGTTTTGCTGTCCCGTCCTTACCTCCTCACTGCCTATATGCATGGGAATGTCCAACACCCTGGACCTTGCTTCCTTTAAGGCCTCTTGGAGGGATTTGCGTTCACTTGAGGCAGGGGCATAACTTTTAACAGGTTCGTTTTTTGGTTCCGGTACATTAAAAAAGCCTTTTAACATAATTTGATGGTATGGTTGATTCATGAATTGGTTTCATGCAAATATACAAATTATGATTTGTTTCCCCGATTGACGAGGATTACAGGAAATCCAACAACTCTTTGAGATTTTGAATGGTATGGGTGGCTTTTACCCCGTGTTTTACGGCATTGGGATTATAGAGGACTTGATCTATACTGGCATTTCGTGCTCCCATGATATCAGCGTGTGGATTATCTCCTATCATTAGGCATTCGGAAGGAGTAGCATTCAATTTGATCATGGCATGTTGGAATATTCTTTTGTCCGGCTTCCGAAAACCGGAGTTTTCGGAGGTAACGACCATGTCAAAATATTTAATGAGCCCGGAATGGGTGAGTTTATTGAACTGACTTTCATTGAATCCATTCGTAATGATATGCATCGCATACCTTTCCTTCAAGGATGTCAGCACCTCAAAGGCAAAGGGAATGACCCTAGGTTTTGAGGAAGTTGTGAAGACAAAATCCGCTTCCAAGGATTTGGGAATAGCATTTATAGGCAATTGGACCAAATTAAAAATATTGATGAACCGTTCAGTGCGTAAACCCTCCTTATCAATTTTCCCCAAATTGAATTGGTGCCAAAGAAGATGGTTTACTTCCTGAAAAGCTTCATAAAACCTTTCAAAACTGACCTTCCCCAAGGCATGGATCTTGTGAAGGTGAAATATTTCTGATAAAGATTCCCGCACATTTTGGTCGTAATCCCATAATGTGTGATCCAAATCAAATAAAAGATGTTTGTAATTTGCCAATTCAGGAATTATTTTCGGTAGGGGTTATTTTGTATTTTATTGATGGCCAGTTCTCTGTTGGAAAGAAGGATATTGTAAATTTCCTGATCCCGGATTAAATTGGGGTCCTTTTGTATAAACTTGAAAATTTGCTGAATAATTTCATTGGCTTCATCCAAAATATAATAAAAAGTCCATTGGTCAATTTTTCTGTTTCCTACCAATCCGGTATTTTTAAGGTAGGTCAGGTGCCTGCTGGTTTTGGTTTGGGTGAATTCCAGGATAAGTTCCAAATCAGAAATACTTAGTTCCTTATTTAATATTAATAAATGAAGTACCCGGACACGTGGTTCTTCTGATAAGGCTTTAAAAACCCTCATTCCATAGTTCAAACTTATGTTTTTTAAACGCATTTAATTAACTTTAACAATTAAAACCAGTTGAAGTTAATAATTTCAAATAGATTTAATGTATAATCGCAAATCTTAAGGGGTAACTCTCAGAAGACCAATTGCGTAAAAAGATATCCCAGAGCAGTGGTAAAAGGAAAAATAGTGAATCAAAAGTTAACCATATATCTCATCATTCTATTAGGTTTTTTCAGCTTGCCGGATCAAAGCTGGGCGCAGACCGATCCGGACAGGAAAATCGTCCAGATTTCAGGTGTAATACTTAACCAGGATAGTACGGTGGCCATTCCCGGTGTAAATATTTACGTTCCCAAAAAAGGCCGGGGAACAAGCAGTAACCGTTTTGGTTATTTTTCCATGCCCGTGGTGGCAGGAGACAGTGTGGTTTTTTCATTCATCGGGTTGAAAAGACAAAGCATTAAGATTCCAGAAGACATTAAAGTGGATAAAATCAGCTACATTCTTACGATGATTCAGGATGAAATAGCGCTACAGGAAGTACAGGTGATGCCCTATCCCACGGAAGAAGAATTTAAAAATGCCATATTGGCATTCAATGTGGACCTTGAACCTCCGCTGAACAGGGGGAATCTCAGTCCCCAGCTATTATTAAAATGGGCCGAAGAAATGCCGGCTTCCGGCAATGAAAACTTCAGACAATTTTCCAACCAGCAAACCCAACAGACGATGGACCGGTATGGACCCCGCCCACTTCCCCTGCTTAATCCTTTTGCCTGGGCCCAATTTATCAAGTCCATTAAGGATGGAGACCTTAAAAATCGGGATTGATTGGTGATTTATTCATTCGCCAAATCAACCGGTAATGTATTTGTTCTCCAACCAATTAGAGTATTCCCTATATTTGCAATTATTAACAAAATGTTGAAGTTTAAATGATAAAAAGAATTTTATTGTTGGGGTTTTTGATCATCACCCATCTTAGCCCAGCCCAAATCCCATCCTCAGAAGGGAATAAAAGACCCAAATTGGTTATAGGTATTGTAGTAGATCAGATGCGGCAGGAGTATTTTTACAGATTTAAGGAAAGGTACGGTGAAGGAGGGTTTAACAGACTCATGCATGACGGTTTTATGATGACGAATGGTCACTACAATTATATCCCTACCTATACTGGTCCAGGTCATGCATCTGTTTATACGGGAACCACGCCGGCAAACCATGGGATTATTGGGAACAACTGGTTTATCCGCTCTCTGGGCAGAAGTATTTATTGTGCCGAAGACAGCTTGGTAGCAGCAGTGGGAGGAAGTGCAGGGAGTGGTGAAATATCACCTAAGAACTTATTGACCAGTACCATCACTGACGAATTGAAGTTTGCCACAGGGAAACGTTCCAAGGTGGTAGGAATCGCCATCAAGGATAGGGGAGCAGCTTTGCCTGCGGGAGCCATGGGGGACGCCTACTGGTATGATGGCGGTACCGGAGAGTTCATGACTTCGACTTATTATTACGACACATTGCCGGATTGGGTGAAGGCGTTTAACGACAAAAAATTACCGGAAAAATATTTGTCCCAATCCTGGGAAACCTTATTTCCCATAGAAACCTATGTGCAAGGTGCTCCGGATGACAATGAATTTGAATCCCCGTTTATAGGTATGGAAACGCCCACTTTCCCTTATGATCTGGAAGCTTTAATGGAGAACAACGGTGGTTTTGGGTTGATCAGCACCACCCCATATGGCAATACCCTGACCCTCGATATGGCTTATGCAGCCATGGAAGGTGAGCAGCTTGGGCAGCGTGGAGAAACGGACTTTTTGGCGGTGAGTTTTTCTTCACCTGATTATATAGGTCACCGATTTGGTCCTTCCTCTGTGGAAGTAGAGGACAATTACCTGCGTTTGGACAGGGAATTGGCAAAATTTTTTGAGCACCTGGACCAGGAAATCGGGAAAGGAGAGTACCTGGTTTTTCTTACTGCAGACCATGGTGTGGCTGATGTGGTGAGTTATATGCAAAGTGAAGGGGTATCGGCTGGCAGTCTGGATACCCGTTTTGTATTAACACAGCTAAAAGGGTTTACCAACCAGAAATATGGGGAAGGGGAATGGATTTCCAATTATTCCAATGAGCAGGTTTTCCTAAATCGACCTTTGATTGAAGAAAACGGGCTGGACCTTGAACAAGTGCAGCAGGATATTGCTCGCTTCTTGATGCGCTTTGATGGTATTAAGGAGACCTATACAGGCATGGACCTGGCAAGATTGGAATACAACCATGGGAAAAAACACCTCTTGCAAATGGGGTTTAACCACAAAGCCTCAGGAGATGTAATGGTTATTCTTGAAGCGGCCTGGCTATCCAATTCCGTTCGGGGTACCACCCATGGCACGGGTTACACCTATGATACCCATGTACCGATTATATTTTATGGCTGGGGAGTGAAACCAGGTAGCAGCAGCCGGTATGCCACCATTACCGATATTGCCCCTACCTTGTCCATATTGTTGAAAACCAGGCTTCCGAATGGTGCTTCTGGTCAGCCTATTGGCGAAATCGTGGATGGAAAGTAAGATTTCAAGAGTGCACATGCTATAAAAAAATGCCTGACTGAGCAGTCAGGCATTTTTTTTAGGTTTAATCTGGAGCTTGAAATTGGTAATAACCATCCTAACCCGTGATGGGATCACTTCAAAATCAGTCAGCTCATGGCTTTTTTTCTTTTAACTAGAGGTTTAGCGTCAGGATATGGTATTTCATTAACTGGAATTAACGTAAAACCACCGTTTATTCTTAAAAAAGAAGTGGTTTCATTTTTTTTCCAATTATTAATAAAATAGTTTTAATTATCGTTTCTTTTTTTTAGTTTAAATGTTCTAAAACATGGTTGAAAAATTCACAAAAAGGAATGGCAGTTCTGGGAGCGGTCGTATGTATGTTAGTAATCTACTGGAATTTTGGTGTTAGTGTAACGGATGAAGACTTTTCGGATAAAGAAATGACTTTGGAAAATCCAATAGCAGGTTCAGGTTACGGTTATTATCAAGCGATGAGAAGATGTCAAGGTCAAATGACTGCATATAATTGTATTTCGGACTATATGGCATGAGCTTGCTCCAAATACTATTCTAAAGACTGTTAAAATATGAGTTAATCGTCCATAATCAGGAGCGATTCACTTTAAAAGTGCTTACTATGAAAAATCGATTTTACCGCGTTCTTGTATTTTCCCTTATTTTTTCCGCTTGTGATAAGCCTGTCGCATATAAAGTTGGAGACAACGAAAGCCTAAAAATTGCATTTAATGACATTGAATTAAATTCATACCCTTATAAAATTGATAAAATAGTTCCGCTGGAGACGACGGAAAACAATTTTTTATCAGATAATTTAAAAATTAAGGTTACTTCTGATTTTATTTTTGTTTTTGATGAAGAAATCAGAGATGCCGTGCATCAATTTGATCATAGTGGCAAGTATGTGGGTGAAATAATCAGCGTAGGAGAAGGCCCGGGAAAAGTCAATCGAATTTATGACTTTACGGTATCTGAAAAAGGAGTAGAAATTCTGGTGGGTAAAGGTTCCTATTCAGAGGTTGTGGTTGTTTCTATAGCGGATAAAAGGATCATTGATACCCTCAGGCTGGATGTTATAGGTTTTTCATTTGAAAAAAATATTAATGGCAATTATTTCGTTTACTCAAGTTACAACTATCCGCATGCCGAATACCGGGTTTCGAAAATAGATTTGGAAGGGAATACAATAGAAGGTTTTTTAAAGAATGATTATTCCGGAAAAATGGTGCCCATGATTGAAAGGAATCTTTATGGGATGGATGAAACGGTATTTCTTGTTGAGTCTTTTAATAACCGAATATATGAACTTACGACAGAACAACTAAAATGCAAATATATTCTTGATTTTGGCAGCTATAATTTCTTTGAAGACCTATTAGAGAGAGACATTATGGTTACTTTTGAACAGTTAAATGCTGATGGTTTCTTTAGTATTCGCCATCATTTTGAAAACAAAGCTATTTCCCTGACCGGGGTCCATTTCCAAAAAGAGAATAATAGCCAATCTTATCACCTGCTTATGCATAGGAATTCAAATAAACCAATAAAAAATAAACTGGAGGAAGGCTGGGGTGATATTTTTAAGAATCCTGTTGCAATAACAGATTCAGACAAAATCGTTTTTTCAGCCCATCCCATTAATTTAATCCGAAATTTGGAAACTATTGACGAAAGCAAAATTGTATCAGTCGCCTTAAAAAAACTTGAAAATCAGGATAATCCTGTTTTAATCTATTCCGACTTACAATTCAGGGACTAAAACTAATAACCAATGAAAACCAACTACTTTATAGTAAATCTCTTTTGTTTTTGCTACCTACTGATCAGTACTACAGGTTGTAATTCCAATAAATCCGGAAAAGAAATGATTTTCCCCACTGATTTAAACGTAATTGAGGTAAGCGATTCCGTTAAATTTGATAAAAGTTGGTTTGACAGTAAATATAAAGTCGCTGTATATATGAATAAAGTCGGCCGATCCATAACGAACCTAGACTGGCAACCTGCGATTTCAAACAACAAGGAGGTAGCCTTCCTCTTCTATATCTCAGAAAAAGACACTTCCAAAATGATCAGGCAATTGAAAGAAAACAATTTTTCGCACCCTGTCCTTCACGACCCAAATAAGGAATTTTATAAATCGAACGATATCGGGGAGGTATCTTTTATTTTGTTTTTGGTAAAGGGCAATCGAAAAATTGAAATGAGCAATCCCTCGTTCCCCAACTTTCAGGAAAGACTTGATGCATTGACTAAAGAATAGTATTGTGAACCAAAGGGTGATCGATGGCCGACTGTCGTATCAACTTACTTACCTACCGTTACTTTTCCCAGGCCCGCGAATCCGGGTTAAAAGAGCGACTGTGACTCCCCTTTTCTTAGGTCTATAAGCCATTCCTTACCCTTATAAAGCACCTTGGTTTTCCCCCCGCTTAGCGCCAGAATAGTTGCTTTATTAAGGTTGCCACCTTCCCATTCCATACTTACCTCAAAATTCCCCCTTGCTTTCAGTCCGGTTACTTTGCCCGTAGACCATGCTGCAGGTACTGCTGGTAATAACCGGATGATTCCTTCTTCATGCGACTGTAAAAGCATTTCGGCGATACCTGCTGTAGCCCCGAAGTTTCCTTCAATTTGAAAAATACCTCCCAGCAAGTCAAACATGTTGGCTGCCAGCTGTGTGGCCATCATTTGATGGATATGGTAAAGCCCCTCTTCTCCTTTTTGTAAGCGAGCAAAAAAGTTGATAATCCAGGCCCTGCTCCAGCCAGTTTGTCCGGCACCACCGAATTCCAATCGCTTTTCGATGGTTTTTTCGGCAGCCCTAAACAATTCGGGTGTGGCTACAGTGATTTGATTGGAGGGGTACAACGCATAAAGGTGAGACATGTGCCGATGTCCTGGCTCCGCCTCTTCATAATCTTCGTACCACTCCTGAATGGTGCCGTCTTTGCCAATTTTAATCGGCGGTAATTTACTGGATGCTTTTCTTATGGCCGCTGTTAGTTTCTGGTCTCCAATTATTTCCTCCGCTTTCAGGCAGGCTTTGAAAATATCATTGATGATTTCTATGTCCATGGTGGCAGCAGTAGTGTTTCTCGTAGGCTTGCCTGTATGGGGATCAATATAAGCGTTCTCCGGTGAGTAGGAGGGGGAAGTGACCAGTTCACCTTTTTCATTCTCCTTCAGGAAGTCCAAAATAAATTGTGCTGCACCTGCAATGACCGGGTAGGCGGTTTCTTTTAAATAGTCTTGATCTTGGGTAAATTCATAATGCCTCCATAAGGAGAGGGACATCCAGGCACCTGCAAGCGGATTGGAATAGCCATTGGTGACTTGAGAGGCCTTGGTAGAACCTGATGGAGTAGTTCTTCCAAAAGGATTGCTTACATGATGTGCCATCCAACCAGAAGAGCCAATGAAATTTTTTGCTGTAGTGCTACCGTTTTCCGCCAATTTTACCATAAAATTGGACAGTGGAACAAAGGACTCTGATAAATTGGTCAGGTCAGCAGGCCAATAATTCATCTGTAAATTGATGTTCAGGTGAAAATCAGATTCCCAGGGAGCCCACATTTCCTTGTTCCAGATGCCTTGTAAGTTGGCCGGAAGAATGGCCCTGTTGACAGAACTTCCCATCAGGAGGTACCTTCCGTATTGAAAAAACAATTCCGTAATGTGGTTGTCATTTATTCCTTGTCGCACCTGCTCCAGCCGTTTATCAGTCGGTATGGTGTCTTGATGCGGACTGCCTAAAGAAAGCACTACCCGATTAAATAGCCTACTGTGTTCTGAAATATGGGCTTCTTTAGCGGTTTCGTAGCTTATTGCTTTTGCTTCTTTTAGAATTTTTAAAGCATTATTTTTAGCGTTAATGTTTCTGTCAAAATTCAGCTCTGCTAAATTATAAACCGTTGCTGCGCTTAGGATCACGGTATATCCGGTACTGTTTTCGATGGTAAGCGTTTTTTCATTTCCGCGTATCGTTCCATTGTCCAAAGCCGCTGTGATTTGGGAAGAAAATTTCATGTGGAGCCCCGGTTTTCCAGAACCACCGGCATTATCCTCGTAACCATCAGGGTCATCAAATACCTGCCCGTCCACGAAAAGAATTTGCTCTTCTCCTATACTTTGAACAATGTCTTTTTCCCGTTCAAAACGGATAGCGCTGCTTACAGGCTCGCCATCCAAACTCTCAAAGCGATAAAACAGCACATTGTATTTGTTGGAGGAAAAGGCCTCTCTGCGGTATCTTTTTCCGTCGATAGTATAGGTTGAAGTGACCAGTCCAGTTTCCATGTCAAGTGACCTTCGGTAATTCTCTGGCGATTTTTGATGGTCAAAAGAAATATGCAATTCACCCAAAGGCTCATAGGACCGTATGGAGGTAGGGGAGACGGCCAAATATTCCATGGCATAGTTCAGCGCCTCCTGGTATTTTCCTTCCAGATTTAATCGCTGAAATTCAGCGTAGTGCTTGCGCACGTCTTCAGGGTAGGGGTCCTCCGGCATACCGGCCCAAAGGCTTTCCTCATTGAGATGAATTTGTTCATGCTGCACACCTCCATAAACCATGGCACCTAACCTCCCATTGCCAATGGGAAGGGCTACCAGCCACTCATCGGCAGGGGAAGTATACCAAAGTTCCATCTTTGGTGATGGGCTTTCAACATTCCCTAAGGTTTGGCAGTTGCCAGCAAACGGTGTAATGCTGATGAATAGTAGCAGTAGCTGATGTCGCATTTTTGGTAGGATTTAATGATTTCGCATAATACCAAAATATTCTGAATTGTTTAGGAATTTTCTAAATAGGAACCTTGGAAAAGAAAGAAAATCACGCTTCTCGCAAAATGGATAGTGGATGATTAAATCATGATCATGGACTGACAATTTGACATTAAAATGAGTTTGGAACAAGACTTGAGTTCAAGGCTTTAGACATTTAAGAGACATTGTTTTAATAAAATAAAATGACCATGCAGGAAAAAGGTACGATTTCTATACATACCGAAAACATATTCCCCATTATCAAGAAATTCCTCTATTCTGATAATGAGATTTTTCTTAGGGAACTGGTTTCCAATGCGGTGGATGCTAGCCAAAAAGTAAAGCGCTTAGCGACATTGGGCCAATATAAAGGAGAATTGGGTGATTTGACCATCGATGTCAGCTTTGACAAAGAGAAAAAAACCATCAAAGTATCTGATAAGGGGTTGGGAATGACCGCTGAGGAAATCAAAAAGTACATTAATCAGATTGCCTTTTCCGGTGCTTCTGAATTCGTTGAAAAATTTAAAGAAGCCAAAGATGCCAATGAAATCATTGGTAAATTCGGCTTGGGTTTTTATTCCACTTTTATGGTGGCCGATACGGTAGAAATCCATACCCTTTCTTATCAGGAAGGAGCAGAAGCTGCCAAATGGATCTGTGACGGAAGTACCGAATTCGAAATCAGCCCGGGAGAGAAAACCGAAAGGGGAACCGATGTCATCCTTCATATCAACAGCGAATCAGAAGAATTCCTGGACAAATGGAAACTACAGGAGATTTTGGACAAGTATGCCAAATTTCTGCCGGTACCAATAAAATTTGAAACCAAGACAGAAAGTGTGGAGGATGGTGTAGATGAGAAGGGAGAAAAGAAATGGAAGTCAGTGGAAGTGGATAATATCATAAACGATACTACCCCAATATGGACCCTTCCCCCCAATGAGTTGAAGGACGAGGATTACCTGAAATTTTATAAGGAACTTTATCCCATGAGTGAAGATCCCTTGTTTTGGATTCACCTCAATGTGGATTATCCTTTTAATCTTACCGGTGTGCTTTATTTTCCTAAAATCAAAAATGATTTTGAATTACAAAAAAATAAAATCAAACTTTTCAGCAGGCAGGTATTCATTACCGACGAAGTAAAAGACATCGTTCCTGAATTTCTGATGTTATTGCATGGGGTGATTGATTCACCGGATATTCCCTTGAACGTGTCCCGTAGTTTTCTGCAGTCAGACAGCAACGTGAAAAAAATCAATAATTACATCACCAAAAAAGTGGCCGATAAACTGGGGGAACTTTATAAGAAGGACCGGAAGGTATATGAAGCTAAATGGAAGGATATCGGCCTTTTTGTCAAATATGGTATGATTTCAGAGGATAAATTCTACGAGAAAGCCAAAGATTTTGCCTTATTGACCAATACGAAAGGGGAGTATTATACCCTGGATGAATACAAAGAAAAAGTGAAGCCTTTTCAAATCGGTAAAGATGATAAGGTAGTTTACCTGTATGCTACAGATGCCAATAAGCAGGATGGTTTCATCCAGTCTGCCAACAAAAAGGATTATGATGTGCTTCTGATGGATTCTCCCATCGACAGCCATTTTATTCAAAACCTGGAGGGTAAATTGGAAAACACCAGTTTGAAACGGGTGGACGCAGATGTAGCGGATAAACTTATTGAGAAAGAAGGTGGATACGAAAACCTTCTTACGGAGGATCAATCCAAAAAGGTAAAGGAAATATTTGAAAAAGCCATTTCCAACCAGTCATATAATGTGGAAGTAGAAGGTTCCAGCCCTGAAGAATTGCCAGTGACGGTCACCATGGACGAGTTCATGCGCCGGATGAAGGATATGGCAAAAAATGGTGGAGGAATGGGATTCTATGGTGTAATGCCCGATAATTATAAAGTGGGTGTGAATGGAAACCATCCCATTATAGACAAAATTCTGAAAACCGAAGAAGAGGGAGAACAGCAGAAACTGGCCAAGCAGGCTTTTGACCTGGCTTTGCTTTCGCAGGGGCTGTTGACAGGTAAGGAGCTTACCGCATTTGTTAAAAGAAGTGTAGACATGATTTAAGGTCAACTGTAAAAATTAGAAAAAGGGGCTGGAATTTAGGATTTCAGCCCCTTTTTATTGGAGGAATTTTTTACGGGCTAACGCGCTGTTCGTAGCGAAAGGAGATTGTTTGCTTTGATTTTAAATTTTTTTAATAATCTATCAAAACAAATATTCACTTGGCAGGTTTTGGCGTGAAGAAATCTGGACAGTGCGGTGGAAAGGGCAGAGTATGACGAAGGGTTTTGGGAAATAAAGTTTCACTTTTAAAACCCCCTTCTCCCAAAACCTTGAGGAGTTTGCCTCTGCGCCACGGCGCACAAGTGTGAGGGAAGTGTCCGGATTTGAAGATGCACAGATAGCGCGTGTCCGCAGAGGCGGAACGGGGTTTCCCTGAAAAATCAGGACAGGTTGGTTCTTTTTGACCACTGACTCCGTCAGGGAATACCTGCAGCAAAAAGAACAAGGGTTAAATATGTCCATTAGGCCTATCGGAGGCTAATCCAGTTCCCATTCCTCAGCCCCTAGTTTAAAATATTTGAAATGAACCAAAATAAGTTATAAATGAAAGATTGGTAACTTTTTAGATTTGGGTGCCCCAGAGCCGAAATCAGGAAAGGAAAGAAACGAGTTCGCAGGGTTAATCGGGTTTTGGTAAGGGAAGTTAATTCCAAATCCAGGTTGGAATTAGACTTCGATGAATCTTTTTTTTAAAATGAAAAAGTTTATCTTTATTGAAAATTGAAATTTTTGTAATCTAATGCTATCAAAAAAAACAAAATATGCTTTTCATGCTTTGACCTATTTGGGAAAACACAAAGACAAAGGAGCCATTTTGATCCAGGAGATTTCAGAGAAACACGGCATTTCTCATAAATTTTTAGAAAATATCCTTTTGGAGCTAAAAAAAGCAGGGTTCCTGGGCAGTAAAAAAGGTAAAGGAGGGGGATATTATCTGATCAAAGAACCAACTGAAATCCCGCTTTCCAGAATCATCCGGCTATTGGATGGACCCATTGCTTTATTGCCCTGTGTCAGTCTCAACTATTATGAACCCTGTGATGAATGTGAAAACCAAGCTCAATGTGGCCTTAACAGAGTCATGATAAAAGTAAGGGATGAGACCCTTAAGATTTTGGAAATGAAAACATTAAAGGATATTTTGGAAAACGAATAAATTTTTTTCCATTAAGTCTATAAAATTTGTAGGTTTTATGTACTTTTGTAATTGTAACCCTATGGCCATTACTATAAATGGCCTTGGAGTTCATGGTAGCCTTTTGCTATAATACAACATGATCAAAACCTACAGATAATGATTGAAGCTAGTGAAATCAAAGATTTAACCCGAAGAATAGAGCACTTGGATATCGCGAAAGCGATGGCTTTGCTTTGTGATTTATTTCCGGATAAAGTGGTGTTTTCCACCTCTTTAGGACAGGAGGACCAAATCATCACCCAGATCATTGCGGCCAATCAAATTCCAATTGAAATATTCACCCTGGATACAGGTCGGCTGTTTTACGAGACCTATGATTTATTGGCCAAGACCATCATCAAATACAACCTGGATATTAAAACATATTATCCCAGGACATCCTCCGTAGAGGGTTTTGTGAGGGAAAAAGGAATCAATGGGTTTTATGAATCCGTTGAAAACAGGAAATCCTGTTGTTTTATCAGAAAAGTGGAACCTTTAAAAAGGGCATTAAGCGGAAAGCGTGTCTGGGTGACGGGTCTAAGAGCGGAGCAGAGTCCCAATAGGAAAAGCATGAAAATCCTTGAATGGGATGAGGGAAATCAGATCCTAAAATACAATCCTATACTGGATTGGGACACCGAAAGGATGTTGAATTATATTGGGGAACATAAAATCCCCTATAACCCTTTACATGATAAAGGTTTTGTCAGCATAGGATGTGCCCCATGTACCCGTGCCATTGAGCCGGGTGAAGATCCACGTGCGGGAAGGTGGTGGTGGGAAGCTTCCCACAAAGAATGTGGACTGCATGAAAATGCCACTGTCATCAGCAAGTCCTAATAAAGGCATTTAAAAGATTTAATTCCGTTAAATAAGAAAACATAATGCAAAGTTTCAGAACAGAAATAGAAAATCCGGTAGTAGAAAAAGATATATTGGAATTGGAGAAAAAAATCTCTTTGTTCCGTAACGGGAAAATTGATGAAGAAAAGTTCAGGAGTCTTCGGTTAGCAAGAGGTATCTATGGGCAAAGGCAGGAAGGTGTGCAGATGATTCGAATAAAATTGCCCTATGGGAGGGTTTCTTCTGAGCAATTGAAGCGGATCAGTGAAGTGTCTGATAAATATTCCACAGGGAGGTTACACATCACCACCCGGCAGGATATTCAGATTCACTATGTTAGTTTGGACCGCACCCCGGAACTATGGGCTGAGTTGGATAAAGACGATGTCACCATCCGGGAGGCTTGTGGCAATACGGTCAGGAATGTGACGGCATCCGAAACAGCTGGCATAGATCCCCATGAACCCTTTGATGTCACGCCTTATGCGGATGCCACTTTTAAGTATCTGTTAAGGAATCCCATCTGTCAGGAAATGGGAAGAAAATTCAAGATCAGTTTTTCTTCCAGCGATGAGGATACTGCCCTTTCCTACCTTCATGACCTGGGTTTCATTCCCAAAATAGAAACAGTCGGCCCAAAAGCTACCAGGGGCTTCAAGGTGCTGCTCGGTGGAGGCCTGGGTTCTCAGCCAAGACATGGTGATATTGTTTATGAATTTTTGCCTGCAGATCAGTTGATCCCTTTTATTGAGGGTGTGTTGAGGGTATTTGACCGGCATGGAGAACGGGCTAAAAGAATGAAGGCAAGGATGAAGTTTCTCATCAACAGCATGGGAGTAGAAAATTTCCTGAAATTGGTGGAGGAAGAAAAATCTGCATTAAAGAATAAATCCTATCCTATCGAATATGAGGAATATGAGGCAGCTCAGACCCTGCCCAACCCTGAAATTCCAACATTAACCTTCGATGAAGACCAGGACTTCCACCGCTGGAAACTGACCAATATCCTGCCCCAAAAACAGGAAGGTTATGTAGCCATCGGGGTAAAAGTCCATCTGGGTGATTTCCGAACTGAAGTGGCTCGCAAATTGGCCGATTTGATTAAAACCTATGCCGGAAATGAAATGAGGTTTACCCTAAGGCAGAATTTCCTTATCAGGGATGTGAAGGAAGAGTTGGTTCCTTTTTTCTACCAGGAGCTGAAAAAACTTGGATTGGCCCAATATGGATACGATGCGGTGGGTGATATTACTGCATGCCCGGGCACAGATACCTGTAACCTGGGCATTGCCAGCAGCACGGGTGCTGCTGTAGTCATGGAAAAAGTCATTTTGGATGAATATCCACAGTATTTGTTGGATAAAAACTTGACCATTAAAATTTCCGGATGTATGAATGCCTGTGGTCAGCATAATATGGCCTCTATAGGTTTTCAGGGTATGTCCATCAAATCAGGCAAATCCGTATTGCCGGCTTTGCAGGTGTTGTTGGGTGGCGCTACTTTAGGCAATGGAAGCGGGAGATTTGCCGATAAAGTGGTAAAAATACCCAGCAAAAGAGGACCTCAGGCTTTGAGGGCATTGTTGGATGATTTTGGCAAAAATGCCGAGCAGGGCGAAAAATATGAAAGTTATTATGACAGGCAGGGACAGATGTATTTTTATGAAATGTTGAAGCCCCTGGCTAATACAGAGGATATTGTGGAAGATGATTTTATTGATTGGGGAAATGAAGATCCCTATGTCAAAGCCATAGGTGTAGGTGAATGCGCTGGAGTGGTGATAGATTTGGTCTCCACTTTGCTTTTGGAAGCAAGAGAAAAACTGGCCGATGCGGAGGACAGTCTAAGAGATAAAAGATGGGCCGATGGTATTTACCAGTCATATACCAGCATGGTTAACGCAGCTAAGGCCATTCTGACTGCAGAAGGCATCAATACCAATAGTTATGCAAGTATCATCAGTGAATTTGAAAAACACTTTATTGAGAGTGGCAAAATGGATATGAATGCTCAATTTTCTGATTTGGTTTATCAGATCAGAACCCATGAACCCTCAGAAAATTTTGCAGGTGCTTATTATAAAACTGCTGAGAAAGTATTTGAAACGATCAGTGAATTCAGATCCAAAGAAGTTACAGCATGATGATGGCCATTAAGCCAAAGGTGAGTTTAGTAGGAGCAGGGCCGGGAGATCCTGAGTTGATCACTCTGAAGGGAGTTTTGGCATTGAACAAGGCGGATGTCGTCTTGTATGATGCCTTGGTCGACCCGGTCTTGCTTAACCATGCGCCGAAAAAGGCACTTAAGATATTTGTTGGAAAAAGAAACGGGAGTAAGGAAAATCCCCAGGATGAAACCAATCAACTGTGTGTTTATTATGCCAAAAAATTTGGGCATGTGGTGCGATTGAAGGGGGGAGATCCTTTTGTCTTTGGACGGGGAGCGGAAGAATTGGATTATATCCATCAATTTGAGATCCCCACAGAAGTAATTCCCGGGATTTCATCGGCCCTTGCGGTACCTGCTTCAGCAGGAATTCCTGTCACCAAAAGAAGTATTTCAGAAAGTTTCTGGGTCATCACCGGAACCACCTCTTCAGGAGAACTATCCAGGGACCTTTTGCTGGCATCCCGGTCCACAGCCACGGTTGTATTGCTGATGGGTACCAGAAAGCTTCCGGAAATCGTCAAGATATATAAAGATCAAAATCAAGAAGAAAAACCCATCGCCATCATTCAAAGCGGAACAACCAAAGATGAAAAAGTGATCGCTGGCACGATGAGGGATATTGAAATGAAGTCCTATGAAAGTGGAATAAGCTCTCCTGCCGTTATCATTGTGGGAGAGGTAGTAAGGGAAAGCCCTCAATTATTGGAGGTTTACAGAGAAGTAGCTTATGCCTCAAAATTGGCATAAAATAAATGACCAAAAATGAATGAACTCTATCCGGTTTTCCTTAAAGTACATCAATTAAACACGCTATTGATAGGTGCCGGCTTTGTGGGCTTGGAGAAATTAACCTTTCTCTTAAAATCCAGTCCACAGGCAAAAGTCACCGTGGTAGCCCTTGAAATTTCGGAGGAAATAAAAATAATGGCAGCCAATAATTCAAACATCCACTTGATTCAAGATGGCTACAGCAACCAATTCCTTGAACAAAAACATTTGGTCATTGCAGCTACGGATGACAAGGAAGTCAACAAGCAGATTTACAGAGATGCCAAAGACAGGTATTTGTTGGTGAATGTAGCGGATACGCCCACATATTGCGATTTTTATCTGGGTGGTATTGTGACCAAAGGCAATGTAAAAATTGCCATCAGTACCAATGGCAAAAGCCCTACCACGGCCAAAAGACTGAGGCAGTTACTGGAAGAAATCATTCCAGAAGACATCAATGAGATGGTCGAAAACATTCACCTCTACCGGGATACCCTGAAAGGGGATTTTGAATATAAAGTTGAGGCTTTGAATAAACTGACAGAGGGGCTCATTAAAAAATGAAATTGATTAGGGTTAGAGTTTAAGTAATACAACCGCTTTAAAGTTTTTTGTTCTAAGAATAGTTCTGCCCCTACATCTACGGCATTGACATCCGTTTTTAATTCCACAATTTCATGAATATGATTCGGCATTACAATATATTCGTGCAATACGGCATTCGGAAAATGTTGGGGTATTTCCATCCAAAATGCGTCTGCAATTTTCCCGGCCTGATTCAACATCATTTTCCAAACCGATATTTCACCAAATAAACACCTCCTTTTATCACAACAGATGGTAATAAAATACAATTCTGCCTGCGAATAATCGTAGCCTTTTAATCGCACAGATCTGCGATGATGGATCTTAGGGTTAAATGGCATGATGTATTTCAGTTTTTGGTTCTACAGTTTAATTTTTGCCGTAAGTTCTGCTGAGATGGCCTGGTTTTTCTCCAAGTCTTCCAAATACTTCAAGAACAATTCCCATGATGAATTTGGTTTAATCTATTTGGAGTTGCCGACTGCATATTTAGAGCCATATCAATGGTAAGGGTTCACGTACGGAGGTGAATTGAGCCTTCCGGAATATTCTTTAAGAGGTTTAGGGGTGGAATTCCCCTTTACCTACTCGAGTGAGCACTTGGTTTTCACTTTTCTCCTTTAGTCTTTTTTTCGAAATAGGCAACAATTTCCTCAGGGCTTAAATCCATAATATCCTTTGAAATCCTGTCTCTCTGCTCTCGCATAAATTTAACCGCGTCAAACGTCTTTTTCTTGTTTTCTCCTTTAGTCTTCATATGTCAATAGTTCTCTTGGTGAACGGATGTCTATTGGTTTGTAGCCTTCTGCAAGATTTACAGAATTGAATAAGGCGTTTTTTAAATGATATAAATAGGGCTATATTGCCAGTAAACGCGGAATTTATGGAAAAAAGGTATAAGAGTCTGTCAATATTTGAATTTCAGGATCGGTTCCCGGATGATAGATCATGTTATGAATATTTGGCAAACATGAAGTGGAAGGATGGATATGTTTGTAAAAAGTGTAGTCATACTCATTATTGCAAGGGGATTAATGAATTTGACAGACAGTGCACCAAATGTGGTCGGCTTGAGTCTCCAAAGGCAGGCACCCTTTTTCACAACTGTAAATTCCTTCTTCTTAAGGCATTTTATATCGTCTATTATCTTTCTACCGACAAGAATGGTGTCAGTAGCTGCGAACTGAGCCGCAGGCTTGAGCTCAGGCAAAAGACCTGCTGGCTTTTTAAACAGAAAGTGATGAAGGCGATGGAAAGCAGCCAAAACTTCCCCATGATGGGGAAAGTAGAAGTGGACGAATCCTATGTGGGCGGTCAGGACGACAAAGCATTAGGAAGAAACGAGGGGAAAAAGAAAATCATGGTGGTGGGCATAGAAAGGGGATTTGGTGGTGTTTCCCGTTGGTACGGAAGAGTTATAGAAACCGCCTCAAAGGTCAATCTTGGAGGCTTTATGAAAGATCACATCGATATGGACGCACAGGTAAAGACTGACTGCTGGGGTGGCTATAAGGGTATGGAGGCCCATTTCCCGAAACTGGTTCGTGAAAATCAGGAAAGAAGGGAGAGAACTTCAAGCAGATGCATCGGGTAATTATGATGTTCAAAGCCTGGCTGAGGGGGACTCACCATTCTGTTAGAAACCTTCAACCCTACATCAACGAGTATACGTACAGGTACAACCGCCATAAAATGAAAGAAGGGATTTTTGAGAATCTAATGCAAAGGATGGTGGCAAAACCACCTTATCCATACAAAGCCTTTATTTGATAAGTGCCTTATTCAATAAGTTAAAATTTGCGTTGCGGTTTGCTAATTCAGCTAAAGTAGAATTTAAAGTGGTTGAAGGTTTGACAGGTTCAATAATAGGTGAAATTTTATTTAATTCTTGTGGAAATAGGGCACATAAATCTCTTAAGGCAATTAATTCAAATTGTTTGCCTCTTAAATATGGGAAATACATATTTTGCTGTTTTTATTAAGAAATATGTTTAATTTTTCATACTCATTTTTTGAAAAATCCAATGTATAGCAAATATGTTTTAGACACTCTGGAATTGCTTTTTCTTGGATTTTTTTTTGGTTAGAAATATTTCGAGATTTCAGTTTGTTAACCACCATTTTTTGAAATAATGAAATTTCAATCTTTTTTGCTAGGGATAAACATTCTTTAAATATTTTTGTATTAGAAACTTCAGGTACAAAGTTAAAATATTCATTAATTAACTCTATATACTCTTTTTTTCTTAAGGTTTTAAATAAAGCTTCATAGTTAAATGAAGTCACATTACTTTTTGCTTCTTTTAATGTTTTCAAAGCGTTTCTTGTTGTTAATTCAACTATTCCAATTGTAGATTTATTATAAAGTTCAATTAACTTGTTTACGTACTTTGAACTAGTTACTATATAAACTTTATCTCCAAATTGACAATAATCTACAATTTGCTTATCTAATTTTTCAAGATTGTCAAGTTCTGTTTTTATTTCATAAACTCTTGCCTCTCCATTTAACAAAACAAAATCCGCAATAGACTTTCCTAATTTAAATTCATTTAAAGCAACTGTGTTTTTTAAACTATATTTCTTTAGTAGTAATTTATTCGTAAGTATGTTTTTATATACATATTCATTTTTATAATTCTTTAAAAGTGAATTATAAATAACATTAATGGCCTCAAGATTTGTTGTTGTATCAGAAATTTTTGTATATTTTTTCAACTTGTAAAAAGTAGAATAATAGTTGTCTTCTCTCACAATCTTTTTGAAGTTAGATGGCGAAATTATTTTTGACAAACTACGTATCTTATTTAAGTCCGTTACAATTTCCATTTAAAGCAAAGTTACAAATTTTAAAATTATGATTTTTCACTTATTTCCAATTGTCGCATTCAAGTCAGTCATAGTTATTGCCAGCTTGTTATTCTTATTACTTTAAAGTCATTATTGGCTTAATTTTGCAGGTTGTGAATAGGTTATCCATATTTTCCGAAACTAATTATTTGATTATACGTCGATATCATTTCTTTTCTCTTTTTATAATAATCATAGGTTCGACCACAGCCTAGCATTTCTGAACTCCATGAAATACCACCACCTTTTTTATGTTAGCCATCGGACCGAAGGGAAAAAACCCCCAGTTTGCCAGGTCCAGCTTAAAAAAACATGAATTCCTTTAAAGAATTTACCCTCATTTCCCCAATTAAAAAAACCCGCTTTCAATATACCGGAAAAATAATATTTTACCAAAATCACCTTGGCATAGGCTGCATTTACTTTGGCCCCATACTTAACGGAATTGTAATCATTGAGCGCGCCGCCGTTTACTTTAAGAATCTTTCCAAAAACGATTATTTTTCATGATTTTGTGGGAATACTTCCATATTTGTTACCTGAGATAGAACGGAATAAGTTTGCCATATTTCTTTTTTTCAAAAAAAATTTTAAGGAACTTCAGAAAATCAGGATCACTTTGGTAAAATCTTTATCTGGTTAGCCACCCTTTTAGGTCATTCAGGTTTTGGATTTCACAGTTTTTTCCTGATTTTATTTTGAATATACCCCTACCCAAAATAATGTTTTCCATCTTAATTTTATTAGTTTTCATTTCTTTTATTTTTCTTTACGATCTATTGGAGTATTTTTATAAAAACCACAACCTTTTGTTTAGATGAGCTATATACATTTCGATAAGACCCAACTGATCAACCTTAATTATTCTTTGGAAAAGGAGATTATTCGATCCAACCGGTCTGGCTGTTATACGAGTACTACCATCATTGGCTGTAATACCAGAAAATACCATGGACTGTTGGTCGCCCCACAGCCTAAAATAGACGGCCAGTTACATGTTTTGTTGTCCAATGTACATGAAACCATTGCCCAAAAAGACACGCTTTTTAATTTAGGAATCAGCAAATTCCCTGGGTGTTACTATCCCCGGGGCCACAAATATTTGGAAGATTTTGATTCAGAGCCTATTCCTAAATTGACTTACAGGGTTGGTGGAGTGCTGCTGGAAAAAGAGATCATTCTGGATTCCAATGCAGATAGGGTAATGGTCAAATACACCCTATTGGATGCTATGATTCCGACTAAATTGAGGATTAGTCCTTTTTTAGCCTTCAGGGGCTATCATACCCTGTCAAAGGCCAACACCTATGTTAATAAGAAGTTCAAAAAAATCAGTCAAGGGATGCAGTTCCAGCTTTATGAGTCTTATGACCCATTATCTCTTCAGATCTCCAAAGAAAATCAATTTATAGCAGCACCAGATTGGTATTATAACATCGAATACATTCGCGAAATCGAAAGAGGGTATGATTATCAGGAGGACTTGTTTGTACCTGGTTATTTTGAGGTCGATTTGGAAAAAGGCGAAGCTGTGATCCTATCTGCTGGCTTAAAAGAAGCAGATCCTGAGAAGTTAAAGGTGTCTTTTGAGAAAGAAATAAGCAGAAGGATACCGAGGGATAATTTTGAAAATTGCCTGAAAAATTCAGCAGGACAGTTTATAAGCCGGAGAGATGGAGAAACAAGGGTAATTGCAGGATACCCATGGTTTGGATGGTGGGGCAGGGATACTTTTATAGCCTTGCCGGGTTTGACTTTGACCATGAACGATACCGATACCTTTTTAGGGGTGATGGATTCCATGTCCAAAGACCTTAAAGCCGCTCTTTTTCCAAATGTGGGAAGTGGTGTGATGACCAACATGAATTCCATAGACGCTCCATTGTGGTATTTTTGGGCTTTACAGCAATATATAATTTTTACAGGGGATAAGGAAACCATCGTTTCCAGGTATTTGGAAAAATGTAAAGGAATAATTGAGGGCCTGATTAAGGGAACCGAATTTAATATCCACGTCCTTGAAAATGGTCTTTTATTTGGTGGGGAAGAGGGGAAGGCCCTTACCTGGATGGATGCAGTGACTAAAGATGGGCCCGTAACCCCCAGGATGGGTTGTCCGGTGGAAATCAATGCTTTATGGTATAACGCCCTTTGTTTCTACCATGAGCTTACCGGTGATAAGCAAATTAAGGAATTGGCAGAGAAAGTAGCCAGGTCCTTTGTGGAAAACTTTTGGGATGAGAAAAAAGGTTATTTGGCGGATGTAATCAATGAAGACAAAAAAGATTGGTCCATCAGGCCCAATATGGTTTTCGCCACCTCCTTACCCTATAGCCCTTTGGACAATGATCAAAAAGACCAAATTCTGGATGTGGTAAAGGTGAATTTGTTCACGCATAGAGGGCTTAGAACACTTGCACCCAGTGATCCCAGGTACCGGGGATATTATCAGGGAGACCAATATGAAAGGGATAATGCTTACCATCAAGGTACCGCCTGGCCATGGCTTTTGGGCCATTTTGCAGAAGCTTACCTAAAACTCCATGGTAAACCAGGTAAAAAATTAGTTGAAAATATGATAAGTAGTTTTGATGATGTCATGACCCAATATGGGATAGGGACTGTGGCAGAAATTTATGATGGAGATCCACCTCACAGACCGAAAGGTGCCATTTCACAAGCTTGGAGTGTGGGGGAATTGTTAAGGATGAAATATTTAGTCA